>NZ_JBVHVI010000009.1:323076-388068 GCF_055564915.1 Streptomyces sp. NPDC028928 | reverse complement strand
ACGCGACGGGCAGGGTCACGGCGGTCCACGCGGCCGGATGGACGGAACAGTACGCCTACGACGAGGCAGGCAACCAAACCCAGGCAACCTGGCCCGCGACCCACCCGGGCGCGGAGGCGACCGGCCCCCGCACCTACACGGGCACCCGCATCACCCGAGCCGGCAACGTCCGCTACGAACACGACGCCCTCGGCCGCATCACCCTCCGCCAGAAATCCCGCCTGTCCCGCAAACCGGACACCTGGCGCTACGAATGGGACGCGGAAGACCGCCTGACCTCGGTGGTCACCCCCGACGGCACCCGCTGGCGCTACACCTACGACCCCCTGGGCCGCCGCACAGCAAAACTCCGCCTTGCGGGGGACAGCGAAACGGTCGTGGAGCGGGTGGACTTCACCTGGGACGGCACCACCCTCTGCGAACAAACGACGACATCCGCCGCCCTCCCCCACCCGGTCACCCTCACCTGGGACCACCAAGGCCTACGCCCCCTCACCCAGACAGAACGCATCACCGCAGCGGAAGCTCCCCAGCAGGAAATCGACTCCCGCTTCTTCGCCATCGTCACCGACCTCGTCGGCACCCCCAGCGAGCTGGTGGACGAGCAGGGGGAGATCGCGTGGCGCACTCGAAGCGCCCTGTGGGGAACAACGACATGGGCAACGGACAGCACGACCTACACACCCCTACGCTTCCCAGGCCAGTACTACGACCCGGAAACCGGGCTCCACTACAACTACTTCCGCCACTACGATCCCGAGACAGCCCGCTACCTGAGTCCCGACCCCCTTGGTCTGGACGCGGCTCCGAACCCGGCCACGTACATCAAGAACCCGCATCGATGGACTGACTCACTCGGCCTCGCTCCTGAATACGTCGCCGTCGACACGAACCCCGTTACCGATGCACTCAAGGGAATCCGGAGCGCCGAAGTAGATATCGCCTTGGCTGGAAGGTCACCTGTTCTCTCACCTCAGGCGTACCGCGAACTTCTAGAGGGCGGACACGCTTCGGAGGCAATCACCAAGTGGCTCTCAGAGAGAGATGGTCGAATGGGCCCTGAAGCGACAGCGGAAGGGGTCGCAGATATCCAAGCAAGACTTAGATCCATGTGGAAGGGGAAGTCTTTTAATCCCATGATCCACGAGCACGACGCCATGGTCCTACATTCCGCAATACAGGAAGGATTGCCGATCATTACGAATGACAGCAGATTCTTCAAGAATGCCGAGCGACTCGGCTACTCGACTGAGCGCTACTAGGTGACTCGCGGCAATTTGTCACGCAATGAAAGAGTGAAAGAGGATGAGCGAGGATCACGAGGCGTCAACGGAAGGCGCCAAAGACGTCGACCTGGAAGAAATCGAGGAACTATGTTCCGCGGCTACGCCGGGGCCATGGTTTGTCCGAAATCTTGACGACGATCAAGCCATGAGTCTTGTCGGCATCAGTACAGCGCCAGACACAGGGAAAGGCGAGAGATGGCCGGCTTTCGATCACCGCGAACTGGTTGCAGCGACCTTGGTGCAGCATCCCCGCTATGTCGATTGCCTTGACGGTCGCTGGGAAGAAAATGCCGCCTTCATCGCAATGGCAAGAGAAGTAGTGCCGCTGCTCGTCGCAGAGGTGAAGCGTCTACGTGAGCGCCTATCCAAAGAGTACGGTGATCAATGATGGCCCTTCCGGACCAAGAAAATGGGGGTAAGTGCTAACATGTCGTTCAGTCCGCCGCCTGGCGGTTTTCCTCCTCCCGCGCCCTCCACCTGGACGCCACCGTCGGAGATCGAACGGGCGTTGTTCGAGGCCAGGCGGCGTGATGACTGGGCGGCGTACTTCGGAACGCTCGCGCAGAGCAGGCTGTTCTTCGAGATACAGAAGGACAAGGCGGATGCCACACCCAGTGCGACGTATGCCGTCTTCGGGTACGACCCGCGCGTCACCGGCGGGCGGATCTGGGCCGTATACACCGAGGGCATATTGCCCGCGCCGGAGCCCCACCGAGTGTTCGACTGGAACTACCTTGAGTGGTTCGCCAAAGCATGGGAGCCGACCGATCCACCCACGATCGTTATCAATCCCGGAAGTCCTTGCGAGGCGTTCCTCCCCTCGGCACCCCCGCACTCGGCGGCCTGGGCCCGGTACGGGGAGCAGGCACCCGCTCAGGAACAGTCGCCGCGTCTGCGCACTCTCCGCATCGGCGGTCCCCTGCACGGCCCCGTCGCCCACGGCCTCGCCTGTGGGGCCCTTCTGCCTGTGAACAACGACTTCTTCTGGAACTGCATGGCCTGGCACGGCTCGGGCTATCCCAGGGAGCGGAAGCAGCTACGGGAGTGGTGGGGCATTACCAGCCGTGAGGAGTGGCTGTCCGCTCTCAACGGCCTGCTCGCCGCGGAATCACACAGTGCCGTATGGGATTTCGCCCTCAGTCTGCGTCGCACCATCGCCCGGGACTTCGGCGGGCACGTCGACGTGGGGTACTGGAAGCAAGCCGTGGCCAACGTCATCCGCGCGAACTCCGAAGGCTCCGTCGTGGTCACCGAGGACGGCGTCACCAAGACCGAACCCCGACCCGAGTCCGAAGTCGAGGCCCGTATCGAGGGGGTGCAACGACTCATCGGACGGATCACCCGCTACGAGGCCCGCATGCGCGCCGACGGTGTCCTCAGTGAGAACCAGTACGTCTCTTCCGTCGACGCCTGGGATCTCGGGCGCGCCTCGAACATGGCCCGGTGGGGACTCGGGGCCCGTTTCGGGACCCTGAAGGAGGCCGAGTCCGCCGTTATCCAAGCCGGACGGGCCGCCGCCCTGACCTACAAGTCGTGGCAGGACTTCTCCACCGGCTTCATCCTCGGGCGCTCTCTTCATTTCGACGAAGAAGAGTTCGGCAGCTGGTACCAGAACATGGTCGAGGCTCATCGCATCCTGATGTCCGACCCCGGCAGCCCCTGGCTCACCATCCCGTTCCGATGACGGCCACCTGATCACTCCCGGTGGCGTGCAGGGCCCGCTCTCACGCCACCCCCAGCTCACACCACACGTACTTCCCCCGGTCCCCGAACCGCGCCGACGGCTGCCACCCCCAGTACTCCGCGCAAGCCGTCACCAGCCCCAGCCCCCGCCCCTCCTCCGACTCCAGCACCTGCTCCAACGGCACCGGCGGCTCGGGCGGCTCCGGGTCCGTGTCCCACGCCCCGATCCACACCAGCCCCTGCGCCGACCGCCGCACCCGCAGCGCCGCCGGCCCCTTGGTGTGCCGCACCGCGTTCGACACCAACTCCGCCGCCAGCAGCTCCGCCGTGTCTGCCAGCCCCGTCAGGCCGTGCATCGTCAGGATCACCCGCAGCGTCTGACGGCACACCGTCACCGCTCTCAGGTCGTTGGGGATGTAGAGCGTGTAGTCCCAGGACTCGATGGACTCGTTTTCGGGCATGCGTCATCAACTCCGGTCAGCTTGGGAGGGATTGACGCGCGGTGGCATTGCCGCAGCCGTCATGGCAGGACGGCACGGTGCGCTTCCGCGGCGTGTGCGTTACGTCACCGACGGTAGAGCAAAAATTTTTCCTCGCGCAAGCCGTCGCGTAATCTGGTGCTCTAACGGGGCACTGAGACAGGGTGGTTGAGGGGTCGGGAGGACACGTGGCGCCGAGAAGCCAACCCACGGCGCGGCAGGTACGCCTGGGTGCCGAGTTGCGCAGGCTGCGGGAGTCGGCCGGCTTGAAGGCCCGGGAAGTGGCGGCGCTGCTCAGTTCGACCTCGGCTCAGATGAGCCAGGTAGAAGCGGGTCTCGCGGGCGTCAGCGAGGAGCGGGTACGGCGTCTCGCCGCCCATTACGCCTGCGCGGACCAGGCGTTGATCGAGGCACTGGTCGCGATGGCCACCGATCGCACCCACGGCTGGTGGGAGGAGTACCGCGGAGTACTCCCACCCGTCTTTCTGGACGTCGCCGAGACCGAGCACCACGGCACGTTCCTGCAGGAGGTCGTCACCAGCCACATCCCCGGGCTGCTCCAGACTCCGGATTACGCTCGCGCCGTCTTCGGCTACATGGTCCCGGAGCTTCCGGAGAGCGAGCTGGAACCTCGGGTAGAGCATCGGATGAGGCGCAGGGACGTACTAGAACGTGACGTTCCGACGCCCTACGAGACCATCATCCACGAGGCGGCGCTGCGCATCCTGGTGTCGGACCGCCGAGCCGCTCGGACCCAGCTCCAGGAGGTGCTGCGAGCGATCGAGCACGGGCGCGCCATCGTGCGGGTCATCCCATTCTCCAAGGAGGGGTTCGCCGGAGCCGGCATCGAGATGATGTACGTGGGCGGCCCGCTTCCCCGGCTGGACACGGTGCTGCGCGACGCCCCTCACGGTACCGCCTTCATCGATGCCGAATCCCAGCTGGCGCGCTTCCGGGACCTGCTCAATAAGGTGGCGAAGGCAGCATTGACGCCCGTGGAGTCACGGGACTTCGTCCACCGCTTGATCAAGGAACTGTGAGGCGCCCGATGACCCAGGCCGTTCGCTGGCAGAAGTCGTCCTACTCCGGCGGAGGTGACGGCAACACCTGCGTCGAAGTCGCCCACCTCGACACCCACATATCCATCCGCGACTCCAAAGCCCCCGCCCGGGCCACCCTCACCTTCCCCGCCCCCGCCTTCGCCACCTTCCTCGAAGCCGTGAAGGCGACTCCCTCCGCCGGAGCGGTCGGGTGCCTCCCCGGCTGAGTGAGGTACTGGGCGCCATGGAGGCGTTCGAGAGCATGTACGACGGCTTTCTTGACGCGTTGGGCGGATCGCCGGACAGGCTCGCCGCGTTGGTCCAGCGGGCTGAGAAGCACGTCGACGTTTCGGACTTCGGCGTGGACGAGCTGAGAGGCGCCCTGCTCGCCGAGGTCGAGGACGTGGGACAGGACGTCTGGCTGGGCTGGCCTGTCGCTCGTACGGCGGCGCGGGCCGCCTACCGGGCCGTACTCGCGCGGCTCGACGACCTCTGGTGCCCGAGCCAGGACGATTTGGTGATCGTCGACGGCGGCGAACGGGTCGTCGTCCTGGACCACGAAGAAAGGCTCATCGTCACGCGCGCCGACGCCAGAATGCAGATCCACTCGGTGGGGGACAGAGATGCGACGACCGCGACCTGCATCGTGCGTTGCGTGGGCGGCGTCGTGCGGGTCGGGGAGCGGTTCGGGGTCGGGGTGGACGCGGGTACGGGAGATGATGCGCCGCTCGTGACGCTTGAGGGGATTCTTCGGTACGGGCGGCCGGTGGACTTCGTGGATCCGCCGCACAGTGCCGAGGTCCGGCTGGCCGGTGACGCGGTCGCCGGGGTGGCGCCGGGTTCGGTCGTCACCGCTGTCGTCGGCCGGTAGGGGCGGGCGGCGGTGACGAGGCGGCGGGAATCGGACGGCCGGCCGCTCCGGTCGTTTTCGGACGGCCACCCCCTCCGTTATTGACCTGATCACGTCAACGCCTCACCATGAGCGCCAACCCGCACAGCGGACCCATAGGGAGCCCCACGAAAGGCCCCCCGCAGGTTCGCATCCGCACGTCGCACGGGAACATCCCCACCTCCACCCCACAAGGAGAGTTCATGCGACTTCGCATCCGCGGCTCCGGCGCGCGTGGCGGCAGACGTACCGCCGCTCTCGGTGCGCTGCTGGCGCTCGCCCTCGCCGCTCCGGTCTCGGCCGGCCTCGACCGCGCCAGTGCCGACGGCGTGCGCAGGGTCGGGGCCGCCGACGATGAGGTTCGGCAGTACGAGATTCATCAGGGCACGAACGCCGTCACCCGTACGGCCATTCAGGCGACCGGGGTCACCGTCGACGAGGCCGACGAGGAGAGTGTCGTCGTCTCCGGGCGGGCCGAGCAGATCCGGAAGCTCCGACGACTCGGGTACGACGTGCAGCCGTTGGGGGCCGCGCCGCAGCGGTCGGAAGCGCGGCTGTACGACTTTCCCAGCGCCGACTCGAAGTACCACAACTACGCCGAGATGAACGCCGAGATCGACCAGCGGCTCGCCGCCTACCCGGGCATCATGAGCAAGCGGGTGATCGGGAAGTCGTACCAGGGGCGGGACATCGTCGCCATCAAGGTCAGTGACAACGTCGGCAGCGACGAGGACGAGCCGGAGGTGCTGTTCACCGCTCACCAGCACGCTCGGGAGCACCTGACCGTGGAGATGGCGCTCTACCTGCTGCGCGAACTCGGCGCGGGGTACGGGAGCGACTCCCGGGTCACCAACGTCGTCAACAGCCGGGAGATCTGGATCGTCCCCGATCTGAACCCGGACGGCGGTGAGTACGACATCGCCAGCGGGTCGTACCGGTCGTGGCGGAAGAACCGGCAGCCCAACTCCGGGTCCTCGTACGTCGGGACGGACCTCAACCGGAACTGGAACTACAAGTGGGGCTGCTGCGGCGGGTCGTCGGGGTCGACGTCCTCCGAGACCTACCGTGGGTCCGCCGCCGAGTCCGCGCCCGAGGTGAAGGTCGTCTCCGACTTCGTGCGCGGCCGGGTCGTCGGGGGCAAGCAGCAGATCAAGGCCGGCATCGACTTCCACACCTACAGCGAGCTGGTGCTGTGGCCGTTCGGCTACACCTACAACGACACGGCGACCGGGATGACGGCCGACGACGCCGCCGCCTTCAAGGCCGTCGGGCGGAAGATGGCCGCCAGCAACGGGTACACCGCGGAGCAGGCCAGCGATCTCTACATCACTGACGGGTCCATCGACGACTACCTCTGGGGTGTGCACAAGATCTTCGACTACACCTTCGAGATGTATCCGACGTCCAGTTCGGGAGGCGGGTTCTACCCGCCCGACGAAGTCATCGAGCGGGAGACCTCCCGGAACAAGGACGCCGTGTTGCAGCTGCTGGAGAACGCCGACTGTATGTACCGGTCGATCGGCAAGGCCGCCCAGTACTGCAGCTAGGGGTTACGCCTCCTCGAAGTAGGCGTCGAGCACCGCGTCCAGCTGCTCGTCCCACTCCTTGAAGCGCGCCCTGGCCGCCGCCTCGATCTCGATCGGGTACCAGCGGCGGTCAGGCGTGTACACGGTGATCGTGTAGCGCTTGCCGAAGCGGGGCGTCTCGGTCTCGACGGCGGCGATCTCGTCCCAGCGGAACTCGCAGGCCTCCTCGTCCAGGCTGAGGCGTACGCCCTTGCGGTCGGCCACTATCCGCGCCCGGCGGTCGGAGGCCTCGAAGACCGGGCCGTCGGTCGCCGGGTCGTCGGTCGCACCGTCGACCGGGTCGTCCTCGACCGCCGGTTCCTCGGCGTCCGTCACCCGGTCCTCGGCGGGCCGTGCCGGCTTCTCGGCCGTCGCCGTCCCGGACTCCAGCTCCTCAGCCGTCGCCTCCTCGGGATCCGGCTCCTTCGACACCGGCTGCCCCGGCCTCGGGCCCGTGATCCCTGGGATGAAGGCCGGGTCGAAACCGGCGCCCGTGACAGGCTCCGTCTTCAACAACTCGACCTTCGACGGCTCCGCCTTCAACGGCTCGGCCTTCGACGGCTCGCTGCTCGATCCTATGCGCTGCTCCACGGCGGCAGTATGGACGACTTCCCTGTGCCGGAACCAGTCAGCTCACCAACACGCTGACCACCGACGCCACCGCGAACCCCGCCAGTGACAGCACCGACTCCAGGACCGTCCAGGTCCGCAGCGTGTCGCGCTCGCTGATGCCGAAGTACTTGGCCACCATCCAGAAGCCTCCGTCGTTGACGTGCGAGGCGAAGATGGAGCCGGCCGAGATGGCCATGATGACTAGGGCGGTGAAGGCCTGGGAGTGGTGATCCTGCGTCAGCAGGGGGGCCACGATGCCCGCCATCGTCACGATCGCGACCGTCGCCGAGCCCTGGGCGACGCGCAGGACCACCGAGATCAGGTAGGAGAGGACGATCACGGGCAGGCCCACGTCGTGGAACGTGTCCGACAGGGCCTGGGCCACCCCGCTCGCCTTCAGCACGGCGCCGAAGACCCCGCCCGCGCCGACGACCAGCAGGATGTTGCCGACCGGCTTCAGGGACGCCGTCGACACCGTTTCCAGGGACTTGCGGGACCAGCCGCGCCGGATGCCGAGGACGTAGTAGGCGAGGAGCAGGGCGATCGTCAGGGCCACGAAGGGGTGGCCGAAGAACTCGATCACCGAGCGGGCGGGGGACCGGTCCAGGGTGATCGAGGAGAAGGTGGCAGCGAGGATCAGGATCAGCGGCGTACCGATGATGGCGAGGACCGCGCCGAGGGCGACCGGCTGTTCCCCAGGCCCGGTCCGCCCGGTCTGCTCGGCCCGCACCGCTCGCTTCGCCTCCGCCGCCGCCTCCACCATGTCGTGCGGTACGGCGACGAAGATCCGCTTCCCCACCCAGGCGGAGTACGCCCAGGCGGCCAGGACGGCCGGGACGCCGCAGACGATGCCCATGAGGATCACCCAGCCGAGATGCACGTGCAGCAGTGCGGCGGCGGCGACCGGGCCCGGGTGCGGCGGCAGGAAGGCGTGGGTCATGGACAGGCCCGCCAGGAGGGGCAGGCAGTACAGGAGGATCGACTTGCCGGTGGGGGTACCCCCTGAACCGGAGCTTGTCGGAGGTTCTTGGGGGAGCTTCGCCGCCGCGTAGACGATCGGGGCCAGGACGAAGATGCCGACGTCGAAGAAGACCGGGATGCCGAAGACCAGGCCGGTCAGGCCCATCGCGAGTGGGGCCCGGCGCTCGCCGAACAGGGTCAGCAGGCGTGAGGCCAGTACCTCGGCGCCGCCGCTGACTTCGAGGATCGCGCCGAGCATCGTCCCCAGGCCGATGATGATCGCTACGTGGCCGAGGATGCCGCCCATGCCGGACTCGATGGTGGACACCGCGTCCGAGCGCTGGACCGTGCCGAAGAGTTCGGTCACCGAGAGGCCGGCCAGCAGGCCGACGGCCACGGAGACGGCGAGCAGGGCGACGAACGGCTGGAGCCTGACCCGGATGATCAGGAAGAGGAGCAGGGCTATGCCTAGGCCGGCGACCGTGAGGAGGCCGGGGGTGCCGTCGAGGAGGAGGAGCAGGCCTCCGGTGTGGGGTGGGGTGGCTGGAGCGGGGGCGGCGAGGAAGTAGGACATACGGGGGTCCTCTACGTAAATGCATGCTGCTTTCGGGCAGGGGGGATCGCGGCACGGCGCCCGGGAGCGCGCCGTGCCGGCTATCGCGTGCGTGCGGGAGTTGAGTGGGGGGACGTCAGCCCAGTACGGCGAGCGCGTCGATCTCGATGAGGAGGCCGGCCGGCAGGCCGACGTAGACCGTCGTGCGGGCGGCGGGCGGCTGGGTGAGGCCCTGCTCCTCGAAGTAGGCGTTGTAGATGTCGTTCATCTCGGCGAAGTGGGCCGTGTCGGTGAGGTAGACGCGGATCATCATCACGTCGTCCCAGGTGGCGCCGCCCTCCTCCAGGATCGCCTTGACGTTGGCGAGGGTCTGGAGGGTCTGCTCGCGCAGGGTGGGGCCGGCGGGCGTCGGGGGCTTGCCCTCCTCGGCGGGCAGGAAGCCGACCTGGCCGGCCACCTGGAGGATGTTGCCCTTCTTCACGCCGTGCGAGAACTTCGCGGGCGGAGTGGTGTGGGTCTTCGGGGTGAGCGCGATCTTGTCGGTCATACGGTGGGGTCCTTCACTGGGGTTCGTCCGGAGTACTCGCCGCTGATCGCGTCCGCCTTACGGCGTACCAGCGGGAGCAGGGTGAGGAGTTCCTCGGCGGTGACGACCACGTTCGGCGCGGACACCGACATGGCGGCGACCACCCGGCCGTCGGCGCCGCGGATGGGGGCGGCGACGCAGTTGATGGACTCCTCGTGGCCACCGAGGTCGGTGGCCCAGCCCTGTTCGCGCACCGTGGCCAGTTCCTTCAGGAAGGCGTCGGCGTTCGGGGTCGAACGGGGGGTGTAGAGGGGGTAGTCGAGCCGCTCGGCGAGAGCGCGGCGCTCGGGTTCGGGCAGGTCGGCGAGGAGCAGCTTGGCCACGGCGGCGACGGTGATCGCGACGGGCTTGCCGATCCGGGAGTACATGCGGACCGGGTAGCGGCTCTCCACCTTGTCGATGTAGAGGACCTCGTTCTCCTCGTGGACGGCGAGGTGGACGGTGTGTCCGCACTGCTCGTTGAGCCGTACGAGGTGGGGGTGGGCGATCTCGCGGACGTCGAGGTTCTCCATCGCCTCCTGGGCGAGGGCGAAGAGGCGGGCGCCGAGGCGGTAGCGCTGGTCGGACTGGCGGTAGACCAGGCCGTGTTCGTGCAGGGTGCGCAGGAGGCGGAGGGCCGTGGACTTGTGGACGCCGAGGCGGTCGGCGACCTGGCCGAGGTCGGCGGGGCCCTCGGCGAGCAGCGGCAGGATGCTCAGGGCGCGGTCGACGGTCTGACTCATGGGATGTTCGCCTCCTCCGGGGCCCGATCGGCCTGCGTCCAGCCGGGGCCGAGACGAAGTCTCCCCCATGCGTCGTCGTCCAGGGCGGCGAGGCGGTCGGCGTGGGCGCGGGCGGGGGGTGGGGCGAGGTCTCCGGGGGTGGTGAGGGCGGCGGCGGCGAAGAGGTGGCCGTGGTGGAGGCGGTCCCGCACGGGGAGGCCGCGCAGGGTCGCGGAGAGGAATCCGGCGGCGAAGGCGTCTCCGGCGCCGGTGGTCGCCACGACGGCTGTGCGCAGGGCCGGTTCGAAGGTGCCGGCTCCGCGCTCGCCCGTACACCGTCGTGCGAACGCCGTCGCCCCCTTCTCGCCCTGCTTCACCACCAGCGTCCCCGGCTCCGGCAGCTCCCTCCGGATCGCGTCGGGGCCGCCCGTGACACCCCACGCCTGCTCCGCCTCGTCCTCCCCCACGAACACGAGGTCCGCGCGCCGCGCCAGTTCCAGCAGCACCCGGCCGCCCTCGCCGTCCCGCCACAGCCCCGGCCGGTGATTGACGTCGAAGGACACCAGGGGGCGGCCCGGGGCGGGGGCCGTCAGCGCGTGCAGCAGGTCCAGGCAGTCCTCCGACAGTGCCGCCGTGATGCCGGACAGGTGCAGGACGCGTGCGGCCCGTAGCGCCGCCAGGTCCACGGTGGTCACGGACATCGCCGACGCCGCCGAGCCCGCCCGGTAGTACGCCACCTCGTGCGCGCCCGTGCCCCGGTCCCCGGCGGTGCGGAAGTACACCCCGGTGGGCCGGTGCGGGTCCCGGCGGACGGCGGAGACGTCGACGCCGTACCCGGCGATCCGCTCCACGAGATGGTCGCCGAAGCCGTCCGCGCCGACCCGGCCGACCCAGCGTGCCGTGTGCCCGAAGGCGGCCAGGGCGCAGGCGACGTTGGACTCGGCGCCGCCGATGGCCCGGTCGAAGGAGGGGACGTCGGCGAGGCGGCCGGGGCGGCTGGGCAGGAAGGTGACCATGGTCTCGCCGAGCGTCGCCACGTCCGCGATCTTCCACGCCTGTGCAACGGCCGGGGCGTAAGCAGCGTCGTCGATGATGACTCCTGTCGAGAACTCCTGTCGAGGTCCGGGTGACGGCTCCGTTGACCCGGTGTTCGGCGAGATGCTAGACACCAGTAGCAGTACATGCAATGACCGTTGCAGATAGTGCAACGGTCGAGAGAGGGGCTCCATGGGCACCGAAGCGCTCACCCGCCTTGCCGAGGAACGTGTCGACCACCGCTTCAAGGGCCTCCCGCCGGATGCCGACGGCCTCACCGTCGCCGAGCTGACCGCCCAGCGGCGCAACCTCTTCCGGGACGGCGACGGCTTCACCACGCCCGTGCTCGCCCTCTCCGCCGAGCGCCTGGAGCACAACCTCGCGCTGATGGAGACGTACACCGCCCGGCACGGTCTGGCCTTCGCCCCGCACGGCAAGACCTCCATGGCCCCGCAGCTCTTCCACCGCCAGATCGAGCACGGCGCCTGGGGGATCACGCTGGCCCTGCCCCACCAGGTGCGGGTGGCCCGGGCGTTCGGGGTCCAGCGCGTGTTCCTCGCCAACGAGCTGGTGGACGCCTCCGCCCTGCGCTGGATCGCCGGCGAGCTGGCCGCCGACCCGGAGTTCCGGTTCGTCTGCTACGTCGACTCGGTGCGCGGGGTGGAGCTGATGGACGCGGCCCTCGGCGGCACCGCCCGCCCGGTGGACGTCGTCATCGAGCTGGGCGCCGGGGAGGGGGCCCGGACCGGGGTGCGGTCGGAGGCGGACGCCCGCGCCGTCGCCGACGCGGTGGCCGGCACCGGGACGCTGCGGCTCGTCGGCGTGGCGGGGTACGAGGCGCAGGTGCCGGACGCCTCCCCGGAGCGGGTGCGGGCGTGGCTGGAGCGGCTGGTCGCGCTCGCCGTGGAGTTCGACCGGGCCGGGCGCTTCGCCAAGGCGGGCGGCGAGGGGGGCGAGGCGGGCGAGATCGTGGTGAGCGCGGGCGGCAGCGAGTGGTTCGACGCCGTCGCCGATGTCTTCGCCGGCATTCCGGAACTCTCCCTGCCGGTGCTGAAGCTGCTGCGCTCGGGGGCCTACGTCTCGCACGACGACGTGCACTACCGCCGGCTGACCCCGTTCAACCGGGTGCCCGAGGAGGGCGCGCTGGAGCCCGCTTTCCGGCTGTGGGCGCAGGTGGTGTCGCGGCCGTCCCCGGCCGAGGCGTTCGTCAACGCGGGCAAGCGGGACGCCGCCTACGACCTCGACCTCCCGGTGGCGCAGGTGGTACGCCGGGACGGTACCGAGCGTGCGGCGACCGGGATCGAGGTGACCGCCCTGTCCGACCAGCACCTGTGGCTGCGCACCGGGCCCGGCGCGGATGTCGAGGTCGGCGACTGGATCGGCTTCGGCCTCTCCCACCCGTGCACGTCCTTCGACAAGTGGCAGCTGATCCCGGTGGCCGAGGCGGACGGCACGGTGGTCGACTACATCCGTACCTTCTTCTAGGAGGCCCGTGTGGAGGACCTGGTCATCCGGGACGCCGACGTGGTCGACGGCAGCGGCGCACCGTCGTACCGCGCCGATGTCGTGATCGACGCCGGCCGGATCGTCTCGATCGTCAAGGAGGCCGCGGCGGCGGGCTGCCAACGCCCCAGCGCCATGCGGGAGATCGACGCCGAGGGCCTGGTCCTCTCCCCCGGCTTCATCGACATGCACGCCCACTCCGACCTGGCCCTGCTGCGCGACCCGGACCACAGCGCCAAGGTCGCTCAGGGGGTCACGCTGGAGGTCCTCGGGCAGGACGGGCTGTCGTACGCCCCCGTGGACGACCGCACACTGGAGGAGGTGCGGCGGGCCATCACCGGCTGGAACGGGTACGGCGACGACATCGACTTCGACTGGCGCAGCGTCGGCGAGTACCTCGACCGGCTGGACCGGGGCATCGCCGTGAACGCGGCCTATCTGGTCCCGCAGGGTACGGTCCGGGCGCTCGCCGTCGGCTGGGAGGACCGCCCGGCCACCCCCGAGGAGCTGGCCCGGATGCGGCGGCTGGTGGCGGAGGGACTGGAGCAGGGCGCGGTCGGGCTGTCCTCCGGGCTGACGTACACGCCCGGGATGTACGCCGGGGACGGCGAACTGACCGAGCTGTGCCGGGTGGTGGCGTCCTACGGCGGCTACTACTGCCCGCACCACCGCTCCTACGGCGCCGGCGCCCTGGAGGCCTACGCCGAGATGGTGGAGCTGGCCCGGGAGGCGGGCTGTCCGCTGCACCTCGCGCACGCGACGATGAACTTCGGCGTGAACCGGGGCCGGGCGCCGGAGCTGCTCGCCCTGCTCGACCGGGCCCTGGACGCGGGCGCGGACATCACGCTGGACACCTATCCCTACACCCCCGGCTGCACCACCCTGGCCGCACTGCTGCCGAGCTGGGCGAGCGAGGGCGGGCCGGAGGAGATCCTGGCCCGGCTCGCCGACCCGGAGACGGCCGAGCGGATCCGGTACGGCCTGGAGGTCACCGGCTCGGACGGCTGCCACGGTGTGCCGGTGGAGTGGGAGACGATCGAGATCTCCGGGGTGACGGATCCGGCGCTGGCCGACCACGTGGGCCGTACCGTGCGGGAGGCGGCGCGGACGCGCGGCGAGGAGCCGTGGGTGACAGCGCGTCGGCTGCTGGTCGGCGACCGGTTGGGTACGACGATCCTCCAGCACGTCGGCCATGAGGAGAACGTCCGGGCGATCATGCGGCACCGCGCGCACACGGGCGGGTCCGACGGCATCCTGCGGGGCAGCAAGCCGCATCCGCGGGCGTACGGCACCTTCCCGCGCTATCTCGGCCACTACGTGCGGGAGTTGGGGGTGCTGACGCTGGAGGAGTGCGTCGCCCACCTCACCTCCCGGCCCGCGGCGCGGCTGCGGCTGCCGGACCGCGGGCTGGTGCGCGAGGGCTACCGGGCCGACCTGGTGCTGTTCGACCCGGAGACGGTCGCGCCCGGCGCCACCTTCGCCGAGCCGCGCACACTGCCGACCGGGATCCCGTACGTACTGGTCGACGGCCGGTTCGCCGTCGAGGACGGCCGGCGGACGGACGTCCTCGCGGGAAGGTCCGTCCGCCGTACGCCGCTGTGAACCGTGTTTACGGCTTGGGCAGGGTGCAGCCGGCCGCGCTCAGGTTGAGCTTGTTGCCGGTGGTGAAGCAGGCCGGGATGTTGTAGGTCTCCTGGGCGTAGTTGATGCCCTGGCGGACGGTGACGTTGCCGTTCGCGTCGACCTCGCACGGGTTGTTCACCGTGCACCGCTCGCCGTCCTCGTTGCCGGTGTTGTTCACGGCGACGACCTTGCCGGTGGTGGTGTCGATGACAGGGGAGCCGGAGGTGCCGCCGATGGTGTTGCAGGAGGAGGTGTAGCGGACCGAGTCCTTGAAGGTCCAGTCACCCTCCTTCAGTTGGTACACGAACCCGTCGATGTTGCAGCTGTAGATGCGCTTCCAGTAGCCGGAGACCACCTTGATGGAGGTGCCGGCGACCGGGTGCGTGTCCTGCACGGTGAGCGGGCTGATGCCGTACGTGCTCTTGATCGCCGCGTACGTGGTGGTGGTGCGGTAGATCGTGACGTCCGTGTCCGTCATGGTCGAGTAGACGACCTGGTTGGCGCGGAGCGTGCCGATCCTGGTACCGGCGGAGTTCAGCAGGCCGAAGCTACGGCTGGAGGACTGGCCGGTGATGACCTCGCCGGGCCCCGGCATGCCGGTCTCCAGGCAGTGGCCGTTGGTCAGCACGAGCGCCGGGTCGGTGTCCGCGGAGTTGGGGAAGCGGATGACCGAGCCGGAGCAGTTGCTGAGCGAGACGGTGCCGGCGAAGCTGACGGTCGCTTTGACGGCCTTGGTGGTGTGCGGGGCGGTGGTCTCGGCGGCCGTGTGCGGTGCGGCGACCGCCGGGGTCGCGCCCAGTCCGGCTATCGCCAGGGCGGAGAGCGCGGCAAGGAGAGGCTTGTTCACGTGGGGGTCCCCTCTTACGACTGGGGCGACCGGAGTTCCTTCCGGTCGCCCACTCGGTTGTCATGCGCATTCTCAGCACCGGAGAGGCGCGGGGACAAGACACCGCGTCAGGTCATAGGGGTTTCCCTGTGCGCACGCCCGACGGCGCGACCACCCGCGGCCCGGAACAATCCGTCACCGGCGTGCTGCCCTAGAGGAGTTGAGAGGCACCGCGCCCGCGCCCGCGACCCGGGCCATGGGGAGCGCCGGACGGCAAGCCGCCCGGCGCTCGGACCCTACGGGTGTTTCGTGACAACCGCGGACCTTGGCGCTGACCGTCGCCGTCGGAGCCGACGCCGGGGCCGTCACCCGACCCGCCGCTCGCATACCCGGCGGTGGCGGCGCCCGGGAAGGAGGCTGCGAGGAGCCGACGCCGCCGGGAACACGCCTTCCCGCCGGGCCCGGGGACGCGCACCCGCGCTCCAGCCGGCGCCGGCGCTCGGCGCCACGGGTAGTTCGTGGCGCCGTGCCCGCGCCGCGGCCCGGGACGTCGGAGGTGCCGGGCGGCGACACCGTCGGCGTAATCGTGCTCGCCGTCGGAGCCGACGCCGGGGCCGTCACCCGCCCCACCCCCGCATCCCCGGCGGGGGCGGCACCCGGGGAGGAAGCAGCGAGAAGCCGACACCAGCCGGGACGCCGTGCCTGGCGAGGCGGTGTTCCCGCCGGGGTTCAGGGCGCGCGTCCGCGCTCCAGACGGTGTCGAGGCCGTGGGCCCGGGGGTGTCGTCCGTTCCGTCGCTCGCCGCGCCGGTGCCGGCACCCCTGACCCAGGCGGCGCCGGTGTTCGGCCGCTACGGGTGTTTCGTGGTGCCGTGGCCGCGGCCGCGGCCCGGGACGTCGGAGGTGCCGGACGGCGACAGCGTCGGCGTGGTGGTCGTCGCCGTCGGGGTCGGGGCGTCGGACGCCGACGAGGCCGACGTCGAGGCCGTGGGCCCTGGGGTGTCGTCCGTTCCGTCGCTCGCCGTGTCGGTGTCGGCGCCGGCGTCCGGGGAGGTGACGCCGGGCGGGGCGGAGCCGCCGGGGCCGGAGGCGGCCGGGGAGGTCGCGCCCGGAGAGGGGGTGTCCCCGTCGGGGCTCGTGGGCGCGGAGTCGGCGCCCGCGCTCCGGCCGGACCCGGGACGCGCGCCGTCCGGGGAGTCCGAACCGCCCAGCGCGGCGAACGCCGCGACGGCACCGGCCACGCCGAGGACGCCGGCGACGACCGCCACCCGGCGCCGGCCGCCCGAGCGCCGTGCGGCACGCCGCCGGCCGGCCCTGCCCTCGCCGGGCTCGCGCGGCCCGGCCGGGGCGGACGGAGCCGGCACCCCGGTCTGCTCCGAGGGCTCGGCGAGCGGGGGGAGTTCGCGCGTGTCGTCGTAGGTGTTCTGCCAGCCGTGCGCGGCGGCGGGGTCGGCGTACTGCTCGTACGCGGGGGCCGGAGCCGGCTGCGGGTGGTACACGTTCGGCTGGACGCCGGGCGCGCCGCCCGCCGCCTGCATGCCGTACGCCCCCGCCTCGTACTCCCGTTCCGTGGACATGCCAGCGGATTGTAGGGAAGCAAGAGACTCCTGAGACAGCCAGAGTCGATATCCGGGCAAATCTCTGTGTCTCACGTGGCGGAAAACACGGGCCATGAGGCGTTACCGGGCCGTAAGCTCACGGACATGCAGGTGATCCAGTCGACCAAGCTCGCCAATGTCTGTTACGAGATCCGGGGCCCGGTTCTCGAAGAGGCCATGCGGCTTGAGGCGGCGGGCCACCGCATCCTCAAGCTCAACACCGGCAACCCGGCCGCCTTCGGCTTCGAGTGCCCCCCGGAGATCCTGGAGGACATCCTCCGCAACGTCTCCACCGCGCACGGCTACGGCGACGCCAAGGGACTGCTCGCCGCGCGCCGCGCGGTCGTGATGCACAACCAGACCATCGGGATCGAGACGGACGTCGAGCACGTCTTCATCGGCAACGGTGTCTCCGAGCTGATCGTGATGGCGATGCAGGGCCTGCTGGACGACGGCGACGAGGTGCTCGTACCGAGCCCCGACTACCCCCTGTGGACGGCCGCCGTCTCCCTCTCCGGCGGTACGGCGGTGCACTACCGCTGCGACGAGCAGTCGGACTGGATGCCCGACCTCGCCGACATCGAGCGCAAGGTCACCGACCGCACCAAGGCGATCGTCATCATCAACCCGAACAACCCCACGGGCGCGGTGTACGACGAGGCGGTGCTGAGGGGACTGACCGACATCGCCCGCCGGCACAACCTGCTGGTCTGCTCCGACGAGATCTACGACAAGATCCTCTACGACGGCGCCACACACACCCCGACGGCCGCGATCGCGCCGGACCTGCTGACGCTGACGTTCAACGGCATGTCGAAGGCCTACCGGGTGGCCGGCTACCGCGTCGGCTGGATGTCGGTCTCCGGCCCGCGCGCGCACGCCGACTCCTACATCGAGGGCCTGACGATCCTGGCCAACATGCGGCTGTGCGCCAACATGCCGGGGCAGCACGGGGTGGTCGCCGCGCTCAGCGGACGCCAGTCGATCAAGGACCTGGTGCTGCCGGGCGGGCGGCTGAAGGAGCAGATGGACACGGCGTACGAGCTGCTGACGCAGATCCCGGGCGTGAGCTGCGTACGGCCGAAGGGCGCGCTGTACCTGTTCCCGCGGCTGGACCCCGAGGTCTTCAAGATCAAGGACGACCGGCAGCTGGTCCTGGACCTGCTCCGGCAGGAGAAGATCATGGTCGTCCAGGGCACGGGCTTCAACTGGCCCGAGCAGGATCACTTCCGGGTGGTGACGCTGCCGTCCGTCGGCGATCTCCGGGACGCGGTGACCCGGATCGGGAACTTCCTGGACGGATACAGCCAGCGGTAGTCGACGGACTTCATTCCGTGACCCGACTCAACTTTAGACGAAATCCAAGCTAGGATGGCTTCCTGTCAGAGCACAGGAGGCCATCACTCATGTACGAACCGATCCGCACCAAGTCGGTCCACAGCACGATGGCCGGCACCCCCTCCGACTTCCCGCACCGCTCGCGCGAGGAGGAGCTGGACATCCAGCTCGCCGGACACCTCGCCGCGCTCCTCGCGGTCACCGACGAACTGCGCGCCCTGACCCCGTCCCCCGAGCTGGACACGGCGGCGGAGCGCCTTGCGACGCAGGTGGCCCGGCTGCGGGGAGGACGTACGCCGCTGCGGGCGGCACCGGCCGCGGCCGGTGACCCCGCCGCCCTGCACCGGCGCGCGCACACCCTCGCCGGCCGCGCCCTGGTGGTCGCCGCGTCGCGCGCCGACACCGCGGCGGCGATCCTGGCGGCACAGCGGATGGACGCGCACACCGCCGCACTGTCCGGACCGGAGGCTTCCGAGCCGAAGGCTTTCAGCACCGCCCGCTGACCCCCTCCGGGGGTTCCCTCGAACGGCCCCGGTCCGCGTGCACCGCAGCGACGCGCGGACCGGGCGCCCTACACCGCGCTCGGCTCGGGCCCGGGTGCCTGATCGCCGTAGGGGCGTGTGCCGTCCCGCGGCTGCCGGCCCGTCGTGGGTTCTCGCGTAGTTCCCCGCGCCCCTGAGTGCGCGCACGACCGGCCGAGGAGTCCCGCACCCGGTGCCGGGAGGACCGGGTGCGGGAAACCGGAGGGCGGCGGGCTCAGCGCCTGACGTACACCGTGGCCGACGCCGTCGAGCCGGTGTGCAGGTCGTCGCCGGGCCAGCTGACCGTGTAGGTCACCTCGCGCCGGGTGCGCGGCAGGTCGTCGACGGTGAACGTGCCGTCGGCGGCGACGGTCACCGGCGACAGGGTGCCGGTGCCGAGCCGGTCCGTGCGCTTCACGGTCAGCACGGCCCGCTCGGGCAGGGACTTGCCCTGGGCGGTGAACGTGCCGGTGATGTGGACGCCGCCGCTCATCGTGGCCTCCTCCGGCGCGGTCAGCGCGATCGCGCTGAGCGCCTTGCCGACGGTCACGGTGTGGGTGATGTCGGTGGCGGGGCGGTGGGTCAGGTCGCCGAGGAAGGACACGCTGTAGGTGGCCTCGCCGACCAGGTCGGGCTCGTCCAGGACGGTGAAGGTGCCGTCGTCCTTGACGGTCGCCGTGCCGAGCTGGTGGGTACCGGTCGCGTCCTTGCGTACGGCGGTCACCTTCAGCGGCTGGGCGGGCGCGGGGCCGTCCCACTCCAGCCGGCCGCGCACGGCCAGCGGCTCGCCCGCAACGGCCCCGGCGGGGCTGTGGGTGAGGTCGCCGGCGAAGCGGGTGTCGTACTGGACGGCGGGCGGCTGGATGACGTGCAGCCAGTACTCCTGGCCGGTGCCGCCCCGGGTGACCGCGAAGAGCCGGGCGCCGTCCTGGGACCAGGCGAGGCCCCGCGGGGCGACGCCGTTGCCGTCGAGGCTGCCCTCGAAGGCGAACTCCAGCGGCGGTGTGCCGTCGGTGGGGTCGGCGCTCTGCACCAGCAGGTCGGGCGTGCTGCCGAAGGCCTGGGCGCCGCGGGCGATGTACCTGCCGTCGCCGCTGAAGGCGACCGCGGTGGACGCCGCTCCGGCGGGCAGCGCCTGGTACTGGCCGGACGCGTCCGACAGGTCGGCGTTCAGCAGCCGGGTGCCCGCACCGGCGTCGGCCACGGCGACCTTGCCGCCGTCCGGGCTCACCGCCATGTCCTTCAGGTCGAGAGCGCCCTTGCCGTCGCCGTCCGCGAACCGGCGGGAGGCGTCCCGCACCGGGGTCGCGCCGCTGACGTCGAAGGAGGCGAGGAACGGGTTCGCGGCACCGCTCTCCTTGGGCTGCCCCATGAGGAGACGGTTCTGCCCGCGGGCTCCCGCGGCCAGCTGGAGCCGGCCGACGTCGTTCCAGCCGGTGCGGTCGACCGCGCCGCCGGTGAGCATGTCCAGGGCCGTGGAGGCCGTGTCGCACTGGTAGCTCTGGTAGACGTAGGCGTCCGTGCTCCACACCGTGCCGCCGGCGAAGGCGAGCTGCCGGCCGCAGGTGTCGTAGGGCGCGGCGTACGCGCCGTTCTGCTGGAGCGTGGTGGTGTCGTAGCCGATGACACGGCCGCGCTCGCCCACGTACAGCGTCGCCGCGTCCTCGCTGAGCGCCACGCCCGAGACCGCGGGCTCGTGCTGGAGCGTGGTGACCTTCTGGCCCTGGAAGTCGTAGACCACCACGGTGCCGCCGGAGTTGGTCTCGCGCTGGTCGGCGACGTAGACGCGCTGGTGCACCGAGTCGACGGCCAGGCCCGAGTATGACGAGATCGGCAGCTTGGCCACGGCGTCGGACGCCGCCGCGTGGGCCGCGGGCGCGACCGCGACGGTCAGTCCGGTCCCGGCGAGTGCGGCGGCGAGCAGCGTGGCCGCGAGACGTCTGGGTCGCTGTGCTGTATTCAACTGTGCCCCCCACAGGCTGAATTCGGGCGCTCCACCGCCGTCGGTGAGGCGCCTGTGCACCCATGAAACAGGTGTGAAGATCCCGTGAGCAAGGGGGCGCGCACGGGAAGGGCCCCGCACGCCGTTGTGCGGGGCCCTTCCCGGGGTTGTTCCACGGCCGGTCGTGACGATCGCTGGTCAGGGCACATCCTGGCCGGCCGTGGGGTCTTCGGCGGGACCGGTCAGCCCAGGCGCTCCACCAGCGCGCGGTACTGGTCCCACAGCTCCTTCGGGGTGTGGTCACCGAAGGTGTTGAGGTGGTCGGGGATCAGGGCGGCCTCCTCGCGCCAGATCTCCTTGTCGACGGTGAGGAGGAAGTCCAGGTCGGAGTCGGCCAGTTCGAGGCCGTTCGTGTCCAGCGCGTCCTTCGTCGGCAGGATGCCGATCGGGGTCTCGACGCCCTCGGCCTTGCCCTCCAGCCGCTCCACGATCCACTTCAGCACGCGGGAGTTCTCGCCGAAGCCGGGCCAGACGAACGTGCCCTCGTCGTTCTTGCGGAACCAGTTGACGTAGTAGATCTTCGGCAGCTTGGACTGGTCCTTGTCCTTGGCGACGTCGATCCAGTGGGCCATGTAGTCGCCCATGTTGTAGCCGCAGAACGGCAGCATCGCGAACGGGTCGCGGCGCAGCTCGCCGACCTTGCCCTCGGCGGCGGCGGTCTTCTCGGAGGCGACGTTGGCGCCGAGGAAGACGCCGTGGTTCCAGTCGAAGGACTCCGTCACCAGCGGCACGGCGGTGGCGCGGCGGCCGCCGAAGAGGATCGCCGAGATCGGCACGCCCTTGGGGTCCTCCCACTCGGGCGCGATGATCGGGCACTGCGAGGCCGGCACGGTGAAGCGGGCGTTGGGGTGGGCGGCCGGGGTCTTCGAGTCCGGCGTCCAGTCGTTGCCCTTCCAGTCGGTCAGGTGGGCCGGGGGCTCCTCGGTCATGCCCTCCCACCACACGTCGCCGTCGTCGGTGAGCGCGACGTTGGTGAAGACCGCGTTGCCCCACAGGGTCTTCATCGCGTTGGCGTTGGTGTGCTCACCGGTGCCGGGCGCGACGCCGAAGAAGCCGGCCTCGGGGTTGATCGCGTAGAGGCGGCCGTCCTCGCCGAACCGCATCCAGGCGATGTCGTCGCCGATGGTCTCCACCGTCCAGCCGGAGATCGTGGGCTCCAGCATGGCGAGGTTGGTCTTGCCGCAGGCGCTCGGGAAGGCGGCGGCGACGTACTTGGACTCGCCCTGCGGCGGGGTCAGCTTCAGGATGAGCATGTGCTCGGCCAGCCAGCCCTCGTCACGCGCCATGACCGAGGCGATGCGCAGCGCGTAGCACTTCTTGCCGAGCAGGGCGTTGCCGCCGTAGCCGGAGCCGTAGGACCAGATCTCGCGCGACTCGGGGAAGTGCGAGATGTACTTGGTGGAGTTGCAGGGCCACGGAACGTCCTCCTGGCCCTCCTCCAGCGGGGCGCCGAGGGTGTGGACGGCCTTGACGAAGAAGCCCTCGTCGCCCAGCTCGTCCAGGACGGCCTGGCCCATGCGCGTCATCGTGCGCATGGAGACGGCGACGTACGCGGAGTCGGTGATCTCCACGCCCAGCGCGGACAGCGGGGAGCCGAGCGGGCCCATGCAGAACGGGACGACGTACATGGTGCGTCCCCGCATGGAGCCCCGGAACAGGCCCTTCTCACCGGAGAAGATCTCCCGCATCTCGGCGGGGGCCTTCCAGTGGTTGGTCGGGCCGGCGTCCTCCTCCTTCTCGGAGCAGATGAAGGTCCGGTCCTCGACGCGCGCGACGTCGGTCGGGTCGGAGGCGGCGTAGTAGGAGTGGGGGCGCTTGACGGGGTCGAGCTTCTTGAACGTTCCCTTGGCGACCAGTTCCTCGCACAGCCGCTCGTACTCGGCCTCGGAGCCGTCACACCAGACCACGCTGTCCGGCTGCGTCAGTTCAGCGATCTCGTTGACCCACGAGATCAGTTCCTGGTGGTTGGTGGGGACGACGGTGGGAGCCGCGATGTCGCGCGCCACGATTGCTCCTAAGTGAGGGTTTTTGTGTTTGTCCGCCCCGTGGGGGCCGCGACCCGGATGCTTCGTAGCCCGCTCATCCGGTGCCGACCGCACTCATTTGATCATCCGAGTCTAGTGCCCATCTGTCCAGAGGGCATCACAGGTGAGCGGCGTGAGGAATCACACGATTTCCATGACTCTTTGCGTCCACGTTGGATTCAGCTGAAGGACTTTTTGCCCGACCGGCCCGGGACGAGGCGAATGACCGTGCGTTGATGAATGACTTACGGCGGCGTAGGTACCATGCGGCGCATGACTGCGCCCGTTCCCGACGCGCCCACGGACACGCCGGCCGCCGGCCGCGGTCCCGTCGCGCTCTCCCTGCCGCATCCGGTCAAGCCGAGGCTCCGCGGCTGGCTGCACCTCGGCATGTTTCCGGCCGTACTCATCGCGGGCCTGGTGCTCACCGCCCTCGCCGACTCCACCAGAGGCCGCATCGCCTGCGGGATCTACGCCCTGACGGCCTGCCTGCTGTTCGGCGTCAGCGCGCTGTACCACCGGGGCAACTGGAGCCCGCGCATGGACGGCGTGCTGCGCCGCCTGGACCATGCCAACATCTTCCTGATCATCGCGGGCACCTACACCCCGCTGACCCTGCTGCTCCTGCCGGACGGGAAGGGCCAGTGGCTGCTGTGGGGGATCTGGGGCGCCGCGGCGGCGGGCATCGCCTTCCGCGTCTTCTGGGTCGGCGCCCCGCGCTGGCTGTACACCCCCTGCTACATCGCGATGGGCTGGGCGGCGGTCTTCTTCCTGCCCGACTTCCTGCGCACGGGCGGCATCGCCGTGCTGGTGCTGGTGGTCGTCGGCGGGCTGCTCTACAGCGCCGGCGGCGTGATCTACGGCATCAAGCGCCCGAACCCGTCACCGCGCTGGTTCGGCTTCCACGAGGTCTTCCACACCCTCACCCTCGCCGCGTTCGTCGTCCACTACGTCGGGATCTCGCTGGTGGCGTACCAGCACGCGTAGCTCCCCCTCCCCACTCCCTCCAGGGCCACGGCCGCCGAGCCGTGGCCCTTACTTATTGACACCTCCATGATTTTGAGAGTTACTCTCATTTCATGGCAGCTATCACTTCTCCCCATCCTCGCCGCTGGTGGGCGCTCGGCGCCCTGGTCGCGAGCATGCTGGTGCTCGGCTTCGACACGACGATCCTCAACGTGGCCCTGCCGACCATGGCCGAGCAGCTCGGCGCCACGACGGGCCAGCAGCAGTGGATGGCGGACGCGTACGTCGTCGTCTTCGCCGCGCTGATGCTCCCCGCCGGCCTGCTCGGCGACCGGTTCGGGCGCCGCCGGATGCTCCTCGCCGGGCTCGGCGTCTTCCTCGCGGGCTCGGTATTCGGCTCACTGGCCGGCGACGTCAACGCCGTGATCGCCGCCCGCGCGGTCATGGGCGTCGGCGCGGCGCTGATCATGCCGCTCGCCCTGTCCGTGCTGCCCTCGCTGTTCGGTGCGGACGAGCGCACCAAGGCGGTCGGACTGATCTCCGCCGCCTCCGCGCTCGGCATGCCGCTGGGCCCGATCGTCGGCGGTTGGCTCCTCAACCACTTCTGGTGGGGCTCGGTCTTCCTGATCAACCTGCCGATGGCGGCCCTCTCCATCGTCGCCTGCGTGTTCCTGCTCCCCGAGACCAGGGACCCGGCCTCCCCGAAGGTCGACGTCCTCTCCACCGCGCTCACCGCGACCGGCCTGGGCGCCCTCATCTACGCGATCATCGAGGCCCCCGACCGGGGCTGGGGCGACCCCCTGGTGCTGGCGGTGTTCGCCGCGTCCGCCGCGCTCCTGAGCGGCCTGGTGCTGCGCGAACGCCGGGCGGTCCGGCCCATGCTCGACATGACCCTGCTCGGCCGGCGGGGCTTCCTGCTCAACACCGTCGCCGCCACGCTGGTGATGTTCGTGCTGTCCGGCCTGATGTTCGTGCTGCCGCCGTACCTCCAGGCCGTCCTCGGCAACGACGCCTTCGGCACCGGCCTGAGGCTGCTGCCGATGATGGGCGGGCTGCTGGTCGCCGCGCGGGGCGCCCAGCCGGTGGTCGCCCGGTTCGGTGCCCGGGCCGTGGTCAGCGCGGGTCTGGTGGTGCTCGCCTTCGCCGCCCTGCTGGGCAGTCGTACGACGGTGGACTCCGGCTACGGCTTCACCGCGCTGTGGCTGTCGATCACGGGCATCGGCTTCGGCTTCTCGGTGGTCCCGGCCATGGACGGCGCCCTCGGCACGCTGCCCGCCGACCGGGCCGGCAGCGGCTCCGGGCTGCTCATGACCCTCCGCCAGGTCGGCGGTGCCATCGGCATCGCGCTGCTCGGCAGCCTCCTCGCGGACGCCTTCCGGGACCGGCTCGACGTCACCGGGCTGCCCTCCGCCGCCGCGGACACCGCCGGGGAGTCCGTGGTGGCCGCCCACCTGGTCGCCGAGAGGACCGGCTCCGCGCACCTCGCGGCCTCCGCGAACGCCTCGTACGTGCACGGCATGACCCTGGTGCTGCTGGTGTGCGCGGCGGCCTCCCTGGTGGCCGCCCTGCTCGCGGCGCTGCTGCTGCCGAACGCACCCGCCGCCCGGCGCACGGAACGGGAGGAGACCCCGGCCGTGGCCCCCACCACGGCGGATGCCGGACAATGACCGGCATGACGGCCGCACGCTCCCCCCTCTCCCCCGCCGACCGCCCGCAGCTGGGACTGCGTGAACGCAAGAAGATCAAGACCCGCGAGGCGATCCGCGCCGCGACCTACGCGCTGATCAAGGAACAGGGCTACGACGCCACGACGATCGAGCAGATCGCCGACCGCGCCGAGGTGTCGCCGTCGACCGTCTTCCGCTACTTCCCGACCAAGGAGGACATCGTCCTCACGGACGAGTACGACCCCCTGATGCTGGCGGAGCTGCGCGCCCGGCCCGCGGGGGAGTCGTGGACGGACTCGGTGCGGTACGTGCTGCACAAGGCCTTCGACGCGATGATGGCGGAGGACCCCGAGGTGGTCCGGCTGCGGGCGCACCTCGCGGTCCAGGTCCCCGCCGTCCGCTCCCGCATGGTCGAGAGCATGTCGGAGACCGGACGCCTGCTCCGGACGGCCCTCGCCGAACGCTTCGGCCTGGCCCCGGACAGCCTGGAAGTGCGCGTCTACGCGATGGCCCTCGTCGGCGGCCTGATGGAGGCCAACATGGCCTGGGCGGAGAACGACTTCAAGGACGACCTGCGCACCATGCTGGACCGCGCCCTCGACGTCCTGGAGCACGGCCTCCCCACCGGAAAACCCTGAGGCCACGGCCCGATCCCATGACATCCTGGCCGGGTGAACGGTCCCGAGATCCACGTCGAGTTCGCCCCCGAACTGGCCCTGTTCGTCCAGCGTGAGCCGCACCGGACGCTCGTCACCGACGGCGTCTCCAGCCTCGGCCATGTCATCGAATCCGCCGGGGTCCCCCTCACCGAGGTCGGCGCGCTGGTCGTGGACGGCCGCTCGGTCCCGCCCTCGCACATCCCGGCGGCGGCCGAGCGCGTCGTCGTCCGGCCGGTGGAGCGGCCCCAGCGGGTGCCCGGCGCGCCGCTCCGCTTCCTCCTCGACGTCCACCTCGGCACACTGGCCCGCCGGCTGCGGCTGCTCGGCGTGGACACGGCGTACGAGTCGACGGACATCGGCGACCCGGCGCTCGCCGCCCGCTCCGCGGCCGAGAAGCGGGTCATGCTCAGCCGCGACCGGGGCCTGCTGCGCCGCCGGGAGCTGTGGGCCGGCGCCTTCGTCTACAGCACCCGCCCCGACGACCAGCTCCAGGACGTCCTCGACCGCTTCGCCCCCGACCTGCGCCCCTGGACCCGCTGCACCGCCTGCAACGGCCTGCTGAAGGAGGCCACCAAGGCGGAGGTCGCCGGCCAGCTCAAGGGCGGCACCCAGCGCTCGTACGACGTCTTCGCCCAGTGCGCGGCCTGTGGCCGCGCCTACTGGAAGGGCGCGCACCACGACCAGCTCGAAGCCATCGTGGAGCGCGCCCTGAAGGCGCGCTAACGCTTCCTCAGGTCCCCCTTCCCGCAGGCGATGCCGTCCTTGTCGCGGTCCAGGTGGTGCCGGTCGCGGCCGTGGACCTCGAGACGGCCGTAGCCCTTGCCGAGCAGCCAGGCGCAGCGCTCGGCCCGCGGCATCTTCGGGAACGTCCAGGGCACGCACTGGTCGATGCGGCCGTAGGCGTGGTCGCAGCCGTCGTAGCCCTCGGCCATCCGCACGCCCCGGTGGTGCTCGTGCGTGGTCTCCTGGGTGGCGCTCGGCCGGAGTTCGTCGGCGAAGGACTGCACGCGGGCCGCGGCGACCTGGCCCTCGGAGCCGACGCGGACCCACTTGGACACCGACGGGACACCGTTCGCGTCGACCACCGACAGCATGTACCAGCCGGGCGGTGCCAGGTTCGGATTGCTGGTCAGGCTGAGGTCGAGGGTGGTGCCGTCGACGGTCATCGGCAGGTCGACGTAGCGCTGGTTGGGGTCGGAGGAGTGGGTGACGGCGGCCGGGCGGATCAGGGAGGCCTTCACCACGGGCTTGTCGACGGTGATCCGCTGTGTGGTGCCGTACGTCCAGCGGGTGCCGGCGAGCGAGGTGATCTGCGGCCGGTCGCCCTTGAACAGGTACGGCGGCTGGTAGATCGACACGCGTTGGTCGAAGGAGCCGTCACCGGGGTTGTTGCCGATGCTGAGCACCCGGCCGTCCGGCAGCAGCGTGGAGGAGGAGTGGTAGGTCCGCGGGACCGGGTCGGTGGCCAGGCCCGCCTGGAAGGTGTTGGTCGCCGGGTCGTACAGGGAGGCCTCGAAGACGGGGTCCTCGCGGTAGGTGTGCAGGGCGCCGCCGGTCTCCAGGACCGTGCCGTCGGGCAGGATCACCGCGGAGACGTACACCTTGCCCTGGGTGCCGGTCTGCGGGCTGCCGTCGGCGTAACGGCCCTGCGGCAGGTCGGGTCCCGGCACGTAACCCGGTGCGCCGGCCTTCAGGTCGATCAGGTCGGTCAGCCGGTGGGCGTCCGGGGAGACGGTGTGGTTGCCGCCGCCCATGGTGAGCACCTTCTGGTCCTGGGCGGGTGGCAGCAGCACCGACATGGACTGGTCGCGCTCGTCCTTCTTGCGCAGTCCGGGCACCTCGCCGATGGTCCCGGCGTCGTAGTCGTAGACGGAGGCGCCGGTGCCGGGCAGGCCGCCTCCGAAGACGTGGCTGCCGGTGTAGAAGAGGCGGCCGTCCTGGAGCAGGATCATCGACGGGTACAGGCCCCAGAAGGACCAGGCCTGCTTGGCCTCGCCCATCGGCAGCCACTTGTTCCGGGCGTAGGAGAAGTGCTCGTTGACGACGGTGCCGGCGGAGTCCTCGCCGAGCCCGCCGAGCGCGATGACGTCACCGTTGCCCATCGCGGTCGCGGACGGGTACCAGTGCCCGGCCAGCATGTCGTTGGCCTTGACGTACGTGTTCTGCGCCGGGTCGAAGACGTAGCTGCTCCTCAGGCCCTTGTAGCCGACGCTGCCGTCCGGGGAGGCGTAGTCCTTGTTGCCGCCGACCACCAGCACCCGGCCGTCCGGGAGCTGGACGTGCCCCGCGCAGAAGAAGTCCTCGGGGGTGGGGATGTCGGTGTAGGTGCCGGTCGCCGGGTCGAACAGGCTGGTCTTGAAGGTGCCGGCGGCGAACGCGTCCCGGTCGTTTCCGGAGCCGGCGATCAGCAGCACCTTGCCGGTGTGCAGCAGCACCGAGTGGATGGCGCGGACCGGGGAGTTGACGGACTGCACGGTCCACTTGCCCCGGCACTCCGGTCCGGTGCCGCCCGTCGTACAGGGATCGGGTGCGGCGGGGACGGTGGCGTCGGTCATCGCGTAGTCGTCGGTGGTGAGGGTGCCGACGCCGTACAGGGCGCCGCCCCAGGTGATCTGGTCGGTGTTCGGCGGGATGACCGGGGTGCGCACCTCGGTGCGGGCCCAGCCGGCCGACTGGGGCAGCGTCTTGAGGTCGGTCCAGTAGACCCAGCCCTGGGCGGTGTCGTGCCGGAACAGGGTGAACGCCACGTCCGGGGTGCTCGACCTGTACCAGAACGACAGGTCGTACTGGTGGTCCGAAGTGACCTGCGGTGCGCAGGAGTTCTCCAGCATCATCGTCTTGCGGTCGCCGTCGGCGCGCCGGGTCAGCTGGACGCGGACGGCGCGGCTGCCGCTGTGGGCGTCGTCGGTGACGGCGAAGGAGAAGTCGTTGTCCCCCCAGCCCGACTTCTCGAAGCACTGCGGGAACCGGGACGGTCCGTCGAGGACCTCCAGACCCGGGTTCCTCACCAGGTTGCTCGCGGCGGTGGCGCTCTGCGCGCCGAGCGGGCCGAGGCCGAGCGCCGCGGTGAAGAGCAGCAGCGCGGTCAGCAGCAGGCGGGTCCGGGTGGGCCGGGCTCCGGAGGGTCTGCGCGAGCGATACGGCATGACGGTGTACGGCAAGAGGTCCCCCCTCTTTCTGGTGCGGGCCCTCCAGCCGGCCGGGGCGGCCGGTGCGGAGGATGTCCCTCCGGGCCCGGCCCATACGGCCGACCCGAAGCATGTCCCTCCGGGACCAGCCCACACAGCCGACCCGGAGCATGTCCCTCCGGGACCGGCTCACGCGGCCGACCCGGAAAATCCCCCCGGGCCCAGCCGACGCGACCGACCCGGAGAAGCTCCCCGGACTCAGCCCACAGGCCGACCCGGAAAATCCCCCCAGGCCCAGCCCACGCGACCGACCCGGGACTCTCCCCCCGGATTCAGCCGGCGCGGCCGATGCGGAGGATGTCGATCCGGCCGCCGCCCTCCCCGAAGGTGGCGACCGGCGTGCCGTGCGCGAACAGGGCGCGCAGCGTGGGCAGGTGCTGCCGCTCGCCGCGCAGGGCGGGCGTGGACACCACGTAGTCGATGTCCTTCCAGCCGTGCGGCAGGGTCTTGGTGACCGCCGGGTCCTGGTCCAGCTTGTAGTGCCAGATGACGCCGGTGCCGGGCCGGTATCCGGCGTCGACGGCGTCCAGCCAGAGCACGCCGTCGGTGACCAGGCGGACCTGGTCGCGGTCGCCGGTGTTGGTCTCGCGCAGCCATCGGGCGGCGTCCCGGTAGGTGCGGTTGTCGTCGGCGGTCGTGGCCAGCCGGTCCTGGTGGTACCAGCTGGGGCCGACGGCCACCGCGGCGGCGAGGACCGCGGCGAGGGCGGCGGCGGACCGCAGCCGGGGCCGGCCGGGCAGCCGCCCGATCAGCTCCTGGGCGAGCCCGGCGAGGGTCAGCGCGAGGAAGGGCAGCACCTGCACGATGTACATCTGCGGCAGGTATCCGCCGGGCCGGAGCGCGACCAGGGCGAGCACCAGGACGCCGAGGGCGGCGGGCCGCAGCCGCCGTACCGGAAGCGCGGCGAGTGCGGCGACGGCCCCGCCGATCAGCAGGTACGGGTCGCGGGTGAGCCAGTCGGCGAACAGCTGGTGGGCGTCGGTGCCGGCCTGGAAGGCGGAGCCGCTGCCCTCCCGCCCGCCGAGCTGGAACCTGAGCGTGCCGAGCAGCGAGACATGGCCGGCGCCGGGCAGCAGCTCGCCCTTGAGCAGGGCGTACAGCGGGTAGAACAGACCGGTCAGCACGAAGCCGGAGAAGAAGCCGGCCAGGGAGAACTTGCGGGTGCTGGAGTGGCTGCCCTGCCACATCGCCACCAGCAGAACCGGCAGCAGCACGCCGATGGTCTCCTTGGAGAGCACGGCGAGCGCGAAGGACATGCCGGCCGCGACGTGGTGCCACAGGTGGCGGCGCGGCGAGAGGGCGAAGGCGAACGCGGCCAGCGCCCACAGGACGGCGAAGTTGTCCAGGTAGATCTGCCGCTGCAGGACGACCGCGAGCGGCGACAGCGCGTACAGCAGGACGGCGCCCGCGGCGGTGGGCCGGGCCAGGCCGAGGCGGCGGCCGACGACGTGGACCAGGACGCAGGTCACGGCGGCCACCGGCAGCATGGCGATGCGCCCCTGGACGAAGGTGGGCAGGTCGGGCAGGAGCAGGTCGGTCAGCCAGGAGACCGAGGAAAGCTGTATCCAGCCGAGCGGCGGGTGGTCGTACCAGTAGGTGTAGTGCGCGAGTTCCCCGTGCCGGACGGCCCAGGCCTGCGCGAGATAGGTGCCTTCGTCGTCATTGGGAAACGGGTATTCACCTATTCCCCGCGCGCGCACCAAGAGCGCGATGATGATTACCGGCGCAACCCAGAAATAATCCTGCCGAAACAATGTGCGACGTGTCGCGGCCCGGTTCTCTTGCGAATTCTCCGCCTCCGGCCGGAGAACAACAGCAGTCCCCATGCGGAATCCCCCACCCCCATTTATGGCCCGACTCACCCCAGGGACCTCCCCCTCGAACCCCCTGGAAATCGGGCAGGCCGCAGCATCATGGCACAGGTCGACCCACTCCACGTACGGAATGTTGAATTCCGGTCGTGCACGGAGACCGCATTGCCGGAGAATTGGTGAACCTGCTAGCTTCGCTGGAAAGCTCGCCGCGATCGTTTTTCGATCACGCGTTTGCGATCCCGCGTTTCCGATCATGCGGATCACGCGGCGAATCACCCCCGGAAGGCCGGGGGAAGTGGGCCCGGGGGGAACCGGGGGGTTGAGATGGGCCCGACGATCGCGTTCCGCTGCGCGAGCACGAGGAAGACCAGGGAACCAAGGGGGGAATTCGTGGTCTCCGCTGTCCTGTTCATCGATTCCGTCGTCCTGATGGTGGCCGCAGGCGTCACGCTGTGGTGGATGCTCCATGCCTGGCGCACCCCGGAGACGCTCGAGTCCACGGCGTTCGCCGAGCCCGACGGCAAGCCCGGCCTGTCCTTCTCGCTGCTGGTCCCGGCCCGGCACGAGGAGGCCGTCCTGCGGCACACCGTCGAGCAGATGCTCCGCATCGACCATCCGTCCTACGAGATCCTGGTGATCGTCGGCCACGACGACCCGGGCACCGCCGCCATCGCCGGACAACTCGCCGAGGAGCACCCGGAGAAGGTCCGCACGGTCGTTGACACCCACGAGGTGAAGAACAAGCCGCGCGCCCTCAACACCGCGCTGCCGCACGCCCGCGGCCAGGTCATCGGGGTCTTCGACGCCGAGGACGTCGTCCACCCCGAGCTGCTCGACCACGTCGACTTCGCCTTCCGGCGCGAGAACGCCGACGTCGTCCAGGGCGGTGTCCAGCTGATCAACTACGAGAGCAGCTGGTACAGCCTGCGCAACTGCCTGGAGTACTTCTTCTGGTTCCGCAGCCGGCTGCACCTGCACGCCCGCAAGGGTTTCATCCCGCTCGGCGGCAACACCGTCTTCGTCCGCTCCGACCTGCTGCGGGCCACCGGCGGCTGGGACGGCAACTGCCTCGCCGAGGACTGCGACCTGGGCGTACGGCTGTCCAGCGGCGGCGCCAAGGTCGTCGTCGCCTACCACTCCGCGCTCGTCACCCGGGAGGAGACACCCGACTCCCTCACGGGCCTCTACAAGCAGCGCACCCGCTGGAACCAGGGCTTCCTCCAGGTGCTGCGCAAGGGCGAGTGGCGCCGGCTGCCCGGCGTCGGCCAGCGGCTGCTCGCCCGCTACACGCTGAGCACGCCGTTCGTGCAGGCCGCGACCGGCGTGATGATCCCGCTCGGCATCCTCGCGGCGCTGATCGGCGGCGTACCGCTGCCGTTCTCCCTGTTCGCCTGGCTGCCCATGCTCCCGATGGCCGCGATGGTGGTCTTCGAGGCCGTCGCACTGCACGACTTCGGCAAGGAGTACGGCTTCCGCATCGGTGTCCGGCACTACGTCAAGCTCATCGCCGGCGGTCCGGTGTACGCGGTCGTCCTGGCCGCCGCCGCGCTGCGAGCCGTCTGGCGCGAGTACACAGGCCGGCACGACTGGGAGCTGACCTCCCACGTCGGCGCCCACCTGCCCGTGCAGACCCCGCAACCCCAGGAGTCCCGGTGACGGCGCTGCCCGCCCATGTCTCGATCGTCGTCCCGACCTTCAACGAAGCGGACAACATCCACGCCCTGCTCACCCGCATCACCGCCGCCGTCCCGGACGGTGTCCGCGCGGAGGTGGTCTTCGCCGACGACTCCACGGACCACACCTGCGCGGTGATCGAGAGGGAGGCGGCGCACGTCCCCTTCCCGGTCGTCCTGCACCACCGCCCGGAACCGACCGGCGGCCTGGGCGGAGCGGTGGTGGAGGGCTTCACCCGCGCCACGGCCCCCTGGATCGTCGTCATCGACGCCGACCTCCAGCACCCGCCGGAGCTGGTCTTCGAGCTGATCGCGCGGGGCGAGGCGACCGGCGCGGAACTGGTCGTGGCCAGCCGGTACGCCGCCGGCGGCGACCGCGGCGGCCTGGCCGGCGGCTACCGCAGGCTGGTCTCCAGCTCCTCCACCCTGCTGGCCAAGTCCCTGTTCCCGCGCGCCCTCAGCGGGCTCACCGACCCGATGAGCGGCTTCTTCGCCATCCGCCGTACGGCGGTGGACCGGGCCGCCGCCGAGGGCGAGGGCCTGCAGCCGCTCGGCTACAAGATCCTGCTGGAACTGGCCGTACGGTGCCGGCCGCGCGGGATCGCCGAGGTGCCGTACGCCTTCGGGGAGCGGCACGCGGGCGCGTCCAAGTCCACGGCGCGGGAGGGCATGCGCTTCCTGCGCCACCTGATCACCCTGCGCACCGCCGACCCGCGGGCCCGCGCGGTCGTCTTCGGCCTGATCGGCCTGTCCGGCTTCGTCCCCAACCTGGTCCTGCTCTGGCTGCTGACGAGGGCGGCCCCCGAACTCCCCTACGCCCCCGCCGAGATCATCGCCAACCAGGCCGGGCTGCTGTGGAACTTCGCCCTGATCGATTCCTTCGTCTACCGCAACCAGCGCCGCCACCACCGGCGCGCGGTACGGCTCCTCACCTTCGCGGCCGTCGGCAACGCCGACCTCGTCGCCCGCATCCCGCTCGCCGCGCTGCTCATCGCGGCCGGGGGGATGTCACCGCTTCCGGCGACCGCGCTCGCCATGACCGTTGTCTTCACGGCCCGCTTCCTGGTGGTGGACCGCTGGCTGTACCGCCGCCTCCGGGTACGCGTCGCCCCGGCCGCCGCACCGGTGCCGGAGGCGGCGGAGGCGGTGCCGGACCCGCTGGGCTGACTTCCCCGGTCAGGACCTGGCCAGCCGTGCCTTCAGGGCCGCCGGGTCCGTGGTCGGCAGGTCGCAGACGAAGCCCCGGCAGACGTACGCGGCCGGGGCGCCGTCGATGAGGGTGCGGCCGGCGAGCAGGGGGAACTCGTCGCTGTCCGGGGTGCCGCAGGCGGTGACGGCGCCCGGGGCGGTGCCCAGCAGCGCCGTACGGTGCAGGGCGGCCGTCCGCTCGTCGTCCGGGGAGGGTCCGACGACCGCCACCTCGCGCGGCCCGTCGAGCAGCGCCTCGGCGACGGCCAGCCCCCATCCGATGAACCGGGGCACGCGCGGCCCGAGCGTCTTCACGATCCCCAACGCCCGCTCGGCGGCGGTCCGGTGGGCCTCGGAGCCGGTGTGGGCGGCGTAGCTCAGCAGCGCTCCGGCGGCGGCGGTCCAGCCGGAGGGGGCGGCGTTGTCGGTGGGGTCCTGGGGCCGGCGGATGAGCGGCTCGGCGTCGGAGGCGGTGTCGTACAGGGCGCCGGTCCCGGGGTCGGTGAACCGGGCGAGGACATGGTCGAGGAGCAGTCCGGCGAAGTCGAGCCAGACACCCTCGCCGGTCACCGAGGCGAGCGCGAGGAAGCCCTCGGCGACGTCGGCGTAGTCCTCCAGCACGCCCGCGTTGGGGCCGACCCGGCCGTCCTTGCTGGTGCGGGCGAGCCGGGCGTGTTCGTCCAGGTGGACGCGGACGAGCAGGTCGGCGGCGCCGAGGGCGGCCTCGGTCAGGTCGGGCCGGTCGAAGTAGGCACCGGTCTCGGCGAGCGCGGCGACGGCGAGCCCGTTCCAGGCGGCGACGACCTTGTCGTCCCGGCCGGGCGCGGGCCGCCGCGTGCGCGCGTCGAGAAGCCTCTGCCTGATGGACGCGACCTTCTCGGCGTCGAACACGCCCTCGGTCTGCGGGAGCTGGAGCACGGACTGCCCGTGCTCGAAGGTGCCCTCCTCGGTCACGCCGAAGTACGGGGCGGCGAGTTCGGCGTCGTCGCCGAGCACCGCACGCAGCTGCTCGGGCGTCCAGACGTAGTACGCCCCTTCCACGTGCCGCCCGCTGCCGTCGTCGCTGTCGGCGTCGAGCGCGGAGGCGAACCCGCCCTCCTCCGTACGGAGTTCCCGCACGAGGAAGTCGGCGGTCTCCAGCGCGACCCGCCGGGCGAGATCCGAGCCGGTGGCCCGCCACAGGTGGGCGTACACCCGGCACAAAAGGGCATTATCGTAAAGCATCTTTTCAAAATGGGGCACGATCCAGTCACGGTCGACGGAGTACCGGGCGAACCCGCCGCCGAGCTGGTCGTAGATCCCGCCCCGGGCCATTCGCTCACACGTGTCCTGGGCCATCTGCAGCGCGCCCTCGGCACCCGTCCGCGCGTGGTGCCGCAGCAGGAACTCCAGCACCATGGACGGCGGGAACTTCGGCGCACCGCCGAATCCTCCGCGCTGCGGGTCGTACTCGCGGGTGAGCCCGAGCAGCGCCTGCGCGAGTTCCGCCTCGCCGGGCGCCTCGGCGGCGTGCCGGACGATCTCCCGCTGGGAGAGGTCCCGGACGATCTTCCCGGCGACGTCGGCGACCTCGTCCTGGCGGGTGGTCCAGGCCTGCTGCACCCCCTCCAGCACCTGCCGGAAGGACGGCATGCCGTGCCGCGGGGCGGGCGGGAAGTAGGTGCCGAAATAGAACGGCTCGGCGTCCGGGGTCAGGAAGACGGTCATGGGCCAGCCGCCCTGGCCGGTGGCGGCCTGTACGGCCTCCATGTAGACGGCGTCCACGTCCGGCCGCTCCTCGCGGTCGACCTTGACGCTGACGAAGTGCTCGTTGAGGTAGTCGGCCGTGGCCTGGTCCTCGAAGGACTCGTGCGCCATGACATGGCACCAGTGACAGCTGCTGTACCCGACGCTCAGCAGCACGGGCCGCCCGGTCCTGCGGGCCTCCTCGAAGGCCTCGCCGGACCACGGCCACCAGTCGACGGGATTGTCCGCGTGCTGGAGCAGGTACGGGGACGTCTCATGGGCCAGTCGATTCGGCATACCCCCATCCTGCCGCAGCACCCTGCGTGCGGGAGGTCAGGGCTGGGCCGCGTCGGACATCAGGCCCGGCCCGCATCGGACGTCAGACCGGGCTGACATCGGACACCAGGCCTGACTGACGTCGGACATCAGGCCTGACCGGCGTCGAATGTCCGGCCCGTCAACCCGCCGAGCCGGCGTTCCCCCCGTCGACCCGCTCCTCCGTCCGCTCCTCCAGCGGCTCTTCCAGCGGCTCCGGAACGGCGTAGAACCGCATCAGCACCGGACGCGCCCCGTCCGGGGCCTCCTCCCGGGAACGGCTGTACCGCTCCAGCAGAGCGTGGTACTCCCGCATGAAGGCGAGCAGTTCCGCCCTGGTCATCCAGGTGCCGTGGCGCTGGACCTGTGCCCAGCCCTCGGGGCCCCGGTACTCCTGGTGGGCCCGGCGGTACAGCGCGGTGTCGAACTCGATCTTCAGATGGGCCAGCTCGGCGGCTGCCGCGTACTCCTCCGGGCCCATGGCGGCCGGGTCGGGCGTGGTGTGCCGGAAGGGCAGCACCCGCCACCACCGCTCCCGCCCGCCGGACTTCTCCGGGATCTCCTCGATGAGCCGCTGCTCGGCGAGTTTGCGCAGGTGGTAGCTGGTGGTGCCGGAACTCTCGCCGAGTTCGCGGGCGAGCACGGTCGAGTTCGCCTCGCCGTGCCGGCCGAGGTAGTCGAGGATCCGGCGGCGCAGCGGGTTGCCGAGGGACTTGTAGAGGGCGGTGCGCTCCAGGCTGGTCATCTCGGGCAGGCCGTCGGTCATGGGCTCACGGTAACGCGGGCGTCCCTGACCGGTCCCTGAGCCACCCTGAGAGATCCCTGAGGTCTGCCGAATTTTCTTTGCAGAGTTTTCTCTGCGGTCTACGGTGGAGGCAGTCGGTTCGGTACGCAGCGGTTCGTCACGGCGATGAGGGGGCCCGGGGTGAAGAGGACGAGGAAGTGGACGCTGATCCTGCTGGGGACGGCAGCGGTGCTGCTGGTGCCGTGGATGGCGGTGCTGGCGGTGACCCTGCCCGGCAGCACCCGGGTGCACCACTGGTCCCTGGCCTGGATTGGCCTGGACGTCCTCCTGGCGACCGGCTGCGCCGCCACGGCTCTCCTGGGCCTGCGCGGCGACCCCCGCTCCCGCCTCACGGCCTCGGCGACGGCCAGCGTGGCGGTCCTGGACGCCTGGTTCGACATAACCACCGCTCACACGGGCACCGCCCTGCTCCAGGCCCTCGCCTGCGCGGTGGCGGAGGGAGCGGTGGCGGGGGTGTGCGTGGCGCTGGCGCTGGCGAAGGGGGTCGGGCGCGTGGAGTCCCCGTGAGCGCGGTCCCGGCACACTTCCCCCACATCCCTCCGATCGTCACCCCCTCCCGCTCCCGCCTCCCCCGAAGGACACTCGTAGCCGAAGGAGTTGCCGCCGGAGGGGGACGGGACATGCGGGACGGTCATCGGGCGGAGGCCGAGCGGTTGCTGGTGCGGGCCGTCGAGGAGGAGGTACGGCGGTCGGGCGGGCGGGTCGACGGCCAGGTTCTGCTGTCGCGGGCGCGCGGTGCGCTGGACGCGATGGCGGGGGCGGCCGGCGAGGAGTACGAGGCCTACACCCGCGCGCTGGACGAGGCGGAGGCCGGCCGGCTGACCTTCGGCCAGCGGTACGCGCGTGCGGGCGCCGGAACGGCCCTGCTGGTGGCGGCCGTTGCCGCCGTCGCCGCCGCCGTGGCCGACCTGTCCCTGGGGACCGGCACCGGTACGGCCCTCGGGGCGGGTGCCACCGCCGCCGTGGTGGGCGCCGCGGCCACGGTGGTGAAGGTGGCCGGTGCGCATCTGCCCGCCGCCCACCACCGCGCGGGCGCGGCCGGCCAGCCCGGCGGCCCGGAGCAACTGCGGCTTCAGTGGCTGACCGCGCTGGAGGTGCGGGGCATCCGCCCGTTCCTCGACCAGCAGCGGGTGCTCAGCGCCTCCACGGGCGCGAAGAAGACCGGCGGCGGCCCGGCGTTGCGCGGCGCGGACAAGAGCGCGGCGGCCCGCAGGCGTTCGGTGCTGGAGCAGTCGTTCGGTCAACTCCCGGAGGCCGACGGGCCGTTCGCGGGGCGCCGGGCGGAGCTGGGGCGGATCAGACAGTGGGCGCAGGCGGCCCGCGCGGCCACGGAGACCCGGCCGACGGTGGTCGTGCTGCACGGCGAGCCCGGCTCCGGCCGGACCACGCTCGCGGTGCGCGCGGCGCACGAGCTGCGGGACCACTTCCGGGGCGCGGTGGTGGTCGATCTGCGCGGCGGCAGCCGGGACGAGGCGCCGCTGTCCACCCGGGACGCGCTGCTGCACCTGCTCAACCGGCTGGGCGCGCCCCGCGAGCAGCTGCTGTTCCGGGAGCGGTCCTCCCCCGATCAGCAGCTCAAGCGGCTCGGCGAGCTGTACCACCGGCATCTGACCGGGCTGCCGGTCACGATCGTGCTGGACGACGCCTCGGATCCGGAGCAGGTGCGCGCCCTGGTGCCCGAGCGGTCCGACAGCCTGGTCCTGGTCACCGCCCGGACCCCGCTCGACCTGCCCGCCGACCTGCCGGCCTGGGTGCACGAGCTGCCGGTGCCGGCGCTGGACGCGGCGGGCGCCGAGGAGCTGCTGAGCGCGGCGGCGGAGGACGCCTCGGGGCCGTACGACGCCGAGTCCGCCGACCGGGTCCGCGAGCTGTGCGGGGGGCTGCCGCTGGCGCTGCGGGTCGCGGGCTCCGCGCTGGGCCCGCGCTCACCCCGGCAGCTGGCGGCGGACCTGGGCGCGTACGGCCCGGTGGAGCCGGTGGAGCGGGCGCTGTGGCTGCGCTACACCGACCAGCCGGAGCCCACCCGGCGGCTGCTGAGAAGGCTCGCGCTGGCGGGCCGGGCCTCGCTGGGCGCGGCGGCGGCGGCATCGCTGCTCGCCACCGACGAGGCGGAGGCCACCCGGCACCTGGTGGCGCTCGCCCGGGCCGGGCTGATCGACCATGTGCGCGGCAGCCGGTTCCGGCTGCACGACCTGGTGCGGGCGTTCGCGCACGCCCGGCTGCTGGACGAGGAGGACCCGGCCGAGCGGGCGGCGGCGCAGGAACGGCTGATCGTGAACTACGCCGAGCTGGCCGACTCGGTGCTGCGCCTGGTCGACGGGAACATGTCGACGCGGTCGAACCAGTTCGGCTCGCACGGCTTCCCCTCGCTCGACGAGGCGCTGCGCTGGCTGGACGACGAGTCCAGCTTCATCACCGCGGCCCTGCGGCACGCCGAGGGTGTGGACCAGGCGGCGGTACTGAACCTGCTGGGCGCGCTGTGCGACTACTGCCTGCTGCGCGGGGACCTGTACCGGCTCGGTGAGATCAGCGAGCTGGCGCAGTCGGTGGACCAGGGGCTGCTGGTCCGCTCGGTGCAGTGGCGCACCGGCATCGCGGCCCGGCAGCTGGGCGAGCTGGACAAGGCGCGTACCACGCTGGCCTCGGTGGTGGACCTGTACCGGGAGGCCCATCACGAGGCGGGGGCGGCCCGCGCGCTGACCTCGCTCGGGATCACGCTGCACCACCAGGGCAACCTCACCGAGGCCGCCGCGAAGCTCCAGGAGTCGCTGGACCTTCAGCAGGCGCCGGAGCTGGCGACGGACCGGGCGTGGACGATGCACGCGCTGGCGGCCGTGCAGCGGGACCGGGCCCGGCTGGCGGAGGCGCTGGACCTGCTCACCCGCTCCCTGGTCCTGCACCGCGAGGGCGGCTCGGTGCACGGCGAGGCCTGGGCGCACTTCCAGCTGGGGCAGCTGGCGCTGCGGCTGGGGGACGTACCGCGCGCGGAGACGGAGTTGCGGGCGGCCCTGGAGCGGTACGGCAGGACGCGGGACGCCCGCGGCGAGGCGTGGGCGCTGACCCAGCTGGCCCGGGCCCGGCTGGTGGCCGGAGACGCCTCCGCCGCCGTGGAGGGCCTGCGCCGGGCGGTGACCCGGCACCGGGACAACGAGGACGCGCGCGGGGAGGCGTGGACGCTGTACTACCTGGGGCAGGCGCTGGAGGAGACCGGCGAACTGGACCAGGCGGTGCGCGACCTGGAGCGGTCCCGGACGATGTTCTCCCGGATACGGGACGTCTACGGCCTGGCCTGTGCCCGGCACCACTCGGCGCGGGCGACCCGGGACCAGCGGGCCGCGCAGACCGGCTCGCTGCGCAACTCCGGGTTCGCCCGTCAGCTCCTGGTGGACGCGCGCGCCGACTTCCAGCGGATCGGTGTGGCCCACGGCGAGGCCTGGACCTGTCTGGAGCTGGCGGTGGTGGACGCGGGCAACGCGCGCACGCAGCAGGCGCTGACGCTGTGCGACGAGGCGCTCACCCTGTTCTCGTCCTACGGCGACCGGCGCGGCGAGGACTGGGCCCGCTTCCTGCGCTGCACCCTGCTGCCGTACGCGGCGCCGGGCGGGGTGGAGGTGGGCACGGCGGTCGCCCAGGAGGAGCTGGCCCAGCTGGCCCGCGCCACGCATCCGCTGCGGGACGAGAAGCTGGACGACTACGTCCCGGCGTACGCCCTGCTGCTGGAGCGGGGCGTCCAGCTGGAGGCCGGCTGGCAGGCCTGGCGTCTGCGCATGACTCCGGACCGCCACGCCCGGGAGGTGATGGGGGTGGCGGTACCGGCGGGGCACTGACCCGCGCGGGTCAGCCCCGCTGCGCCGAGGGGCCGGCCTTCTGCCCGGCGTCCCCCGCCTCGGCGTCCGGGGCCTCCTTGAAGTCGACCTTCTGCATGTGCTTGCTCATCGACTTCATCAGGCCCCACACGGCCAGGGCCATCACCGCGAAGACGATGAAGCCGAGGACTCCGGGGGTGACCTTGTTCTGGTCCACCTCCTTGGCGAGGGGGACCAGGTGCGTCACTGCCAGGCTCACGCTTGCGCTCATGTCAGGCATTGTCCCGGATGCCCGCGAAGAGGTCGTCCTCGGGGATGGAGGTATCGACGAGAGACTTCGCCAGCTCGTACTCCTCGGTGGGCCAGACCTCCTTCTGGAGCTCCAGCGGCACCTTGAACCAGCCGCCGTCCGGGTCGATCTGCGTGGCGTGAGCGATCAGCGCCTTGTCGCGGATCTCGAAGAAGTCCGCGCACGGGATGTGCGTGGTCAGGGTGCGCTCGGTGCGCTCGATCTCGTTCCACCGCTTGAGCCATTCGCCGTACGGCGACTCCAGGCCGCGGTCGAGCATGGCCTGGTGCAGCGCCTCGGTGCGGGGACGGTTGAAGCCCTGGTTGTAGTAGAGCTTCAGCGGCTGGTAGGCGGGGCCGAACTCGGCCTCGGGGTACTTCTCGGTGTCCGCCGCGCCCTCGAACGCCACCATGGAGATCTTGTGGGTCATGATGTGGTCGGGGTGCGGGTAGCCGCCGTTCTCGTCGTAGGTGGTGATCACCTGCGGGCGGAAGGAGCGGATCTGCTTCACCAGCTCGCCGGCCGCCTTGTCGACGTCCTCCAGGGCGAAGCAGCCCTCGGGCAGCGGGGGCAGCGGGTCGCCCTCCGGCAGGCCGGAGTCCACGAAGCCGAGCCACTCCTGCTTGACGCCGAGGATCTCCCGCGCCTCGTCCATCTCCTTGCGGCGGACCTCGTGGATGTGCTCCTCGATGTAGGTGTCGCCCTGCAGCTTCGGATTGAGGATGGACCCGCGCTCTCCGCCGGTGCAGGTCACCACCAGCACGTCCACCCCCTCGGACACGTACTTCGCCATGGTGGCCGCGCCCTTGCTCGACTCGTCGTCGGGGTGCGCGTGAACGGCCATCAGTCGCAACTGGTCAGTCAAGACTCAATCCTCGGTAAGTCGGCGCCCCCGTGGCTCCGGGTGCGATGAAACTGGTGTCGTCCCGAAGGGACGTCGTTGAGGGGCGGTGGTCGGGTGGCGGGCGGGCGGCTTCTATAGTGACCGAATCGGGGGGCGAATAATTCCGCGGAGAGGACGATCATGAGTACCGCGAGCACGCGGCTGCCCGAGGGCCGCTACGGCCGTTCCTCGGACCGGCGCGCCGACCGCAGACTCAGGATCGCCGGCTCGGTACTGGGCGCGGCCCTGATCGCACTGGTCGGCTTCTTCTTCTACCACTACGTCACCAAGAGCGAGATCAGCGCCGCGGTCATCTCCTTCAAGGCGTCCGACGACGCGGTCCGGGTGCATCTGGAGGTGCACAAGGACGCGGGCGCCTCGGGTTACTGCACCGTGCGCTCCCAGGCGGCCGACGGCGCCGAGGTGGGCCGGGCCGACTTCCGCTTCTCCGGATCGGCCACGCGGATCGACAAGGTGGTCACGCTCCGTACGACGGCCGAGGGGACGACGGCCGAGCTGCTGGGCTGCCACGCCGGCTGAGGACCGTGCGGTCCGGTGTGACACCTCCCGGGTTCACCCGGAATGCGTAGGCGCTGACCTGCGTCGATGCAATTCTGGTGGCTTATGTCCTCCCCCTTCCGCCATTGAATTGTTAGGCTCGTGGTTTCGCCCATCCGAGAGGGAACATGCTTCTGGGTAGGGCGATGCTTTGTATTCCCAGTACCGACGAGGAGCACCCTGTGACCCAGACCAGCGAGAACGTCACCTGGCTGACCCAGGAGGCGTACAACAAGCTCAAGGACGAGCTTGAGTACCTTACTGGTCCTGCGCGCACGGAGATCGCCGCCAAGATCGCGGCCGCGCGCGAGGAGGGCGACCTGCGCGAGAACGGCGGGTACCACGCGGCCAAGGAGGAGCAGGGCAAGCAGGAGCTGCGTGTGCGCCAGCTGACCCAGCTCCTCGAGAACGCCAAGGTCGGCGAGCCGCCCGCCGCGGACGGTGCCGTCGCGCCCGGCATGGTCGTCACGATCGCCTTCGACGGTGACGAGGACGACACGCTGACGTTCCTGCTCGCCTCCCGCGAGTACGCGAGCGCCGACATCGAGACGTACTCCCCGCAGTCCCCGCTCGGCTCGGGTGTCATCGGCCACAAGGTCGGCGAGGACGCGGAGTACGAGCTGCCGAACGGCAAGAAGGCCTCGGTGCGCATCCTGAAGGCCGAGCCGTACACGGGCTGACCCGGCCCCCGGTCCGCTTCCGGCCCCCGGCCGCCCTCAGGGCGGCCGGGGGCTTCGTCATGACCGGCGAGCGCGTGGGGTGTGCCGTGGATCAGTCGATGACGGTGTAGCCGGCGTCGCGCAGGGCCTGGCCGACCTCGGCGCAGTGGGCCGGGCCCTTCGTCTCCAGGTGCAGCTCGACCTCGGCCTCGGTGAGCCCGAGCCGGGGATCGGTGCGGACGTGGCTCACGTCGAGGACGTTGGCGTCGACCGCCGACAGCACCCCGAGGAGCGTGGCGAGCGCACCCGGCCGGTCCGTCAGCCGCAGCCGTACGGCCAGGTAGCGGCCCTGCGCCGCCATGCCGTGCCGCAGGACCCGCTGCATCAGCACCGGGTCGACGTTGCCGCCGGAGAGCACCGCGACGACCGGGCCCTCGAAGGCGTCCGGCGCGGCCAGCAGCGCGGCGACCGGGCTGGCCCCGGCCGGCTCCACGACCAGCTTCGCCCGCTCCAGGCAGAGCAGCAGCGCCGCGGACAGCTGGTCCTCGCTGACCGTGCGCACCTCGTCCACCAGCTCGCCGACGATCCCGAACGGCACCACGCCGGGCCGCCCCACCTTGATGCCGTCGGCCATCGTCGCCGGGTTCCGGAGCGACACCGGGCGCCCGGCGGCCAGCGAGGGCGGGTAGCAGGCGGCGCCCTCCGCCTGTACGCCGACGATCCGGACGTCCGGCCTGAGCGCCTTCACCGCCACCGCGATACCGGCCGCGAGTCCGCCGCCGCCCATGCCGACGACGATCGTCCGCACCTCCGGGCACTGCTCCAGGATCTCCAGGCCGACCGTGCCCTGGCCGGCGATCACGTCGGGGTGGTCGAAGGGGTGGATGAACACCGCGCCGGTCTCGGCGGCGTACTCCTGGGCGGCGTGCAGCGTCTCGTCGACCACCTGGCCGTGCAGGCGCACCTCGGCGCCGTAGTCCCGGGTCGCGCTGATCTTCGGCAGCGGGGCGCCCTTCGGCATGAACACCGTGGCGTGCACGCCGAGCAGCGAGGAGGCCAGCGCCACGCCCTGCGCGTGGTTGCCGGCGCTCGCGGCCACCACACCGGCCGCCCGCTCCTCCGGCAGCAGCCCGGCGATCCGCACGTAGGCGCCGCGCAGCTTGAACGAGCCGGTCCGCTGCAGGTTCTCGCACTTCAGGTGCACCGGCGCGCCGACCAGCTGGGTCAGGTGCCGGCTGCCCTCCATCGCGGTCACGCGGGCGACGCCGGAGAGCATCTTCTGGGCGCCGCGCACGTCGTCCAGGGTGACGGAGCGCAAGGAGTCGGCCGTGCGGTAGCTCATGACTCCAGCATCGCAGTTCACGTTTGCGCACGACGGGTGTGACCAAGCAGCGAGACCGGTTTGTGCAGCGCCGGTACGGCCTGGCGCCGGGCCGCGTACCCTGTCCCCCAACCCAGCAGCCCTTCATGAAGCGAGCCTCCGGCCATGCCCACAACACCTGAAATGTCGATGGACATGACGACCGTCGGTGACACCGGTCTCCTCGACACCCTCCAGCACGAGGTGGCGGTGTTCGCCCGCCGCGCCGAACAGACGCGGCTCGGCGGCGTCGGCCAGGTGCGCAACTCCATGGACCGCGCTGCGTACCTGCTGCTCAACCGCCTCGACAAAGAAGGCCCGATGGGCGTCAAGGCGCTCGCCGCGAGCATGGGCATCGACTCCTCCACGGTCACCCGGCAGGTGGCGCCGCTGGTCGACACCGGGCTCGTCAAGCGCACCTCGCACCCGGAGGACGGGCGCGCCGTGGTGCTCCAGCTGTCGCCGCGCGGCGCCGCCCGGCTGGAGGAGGTGCGCTCGTCCCGGCGTCAGCTCATGGCCGAGCTGACACACGACTGGGCGCCGGAGGAGCGCGAGCAGTTCTGCACGCTCCTCACCCGCTTCAACGTCGCGCTCTCCGCCCGGATGTCGGTGCAGGGCGTCGCGGCGGCGGAGCAGCCGCCGGCTTCCTGAGCGCGCAGCGCACCGCGGGGGTCCGCACCTCTTGACCCCGGGCCGCCGCTGGCCTCATATGAGACCGGGTCCCGACCAGGACCCCGTCAGGGGGAGGCGTGGTGCGTGATCGGCAAGTGGCCCGTGATGCCCGCCGGGCCCGGGAGTTCGAGGCGTTCGTCGCGGGCGCGGCCGGGCGCCTGCTGCACGCCGCCATGCTGCTCACCGCGGAGGCGCCGGAGGCCAACTCGCGCGCGCGGCGCCTGCTGACGCTCGCGCTCGCGCACACCTACGCCCGCTGGGACCGGCTGCGCGGCGAGGATCCGTACGACTGCGCCCGCCAGTACCTCGCCACGCGCTTCGCGCGCACCACCTGGCACCGGTACGTCGTCTTCGGCCGCGCCCGCCCGGATCCGCGCAGTCCGCTCGCCGCGCTCACACCGCAGGAACGGCTCGTCCTGGTCCTGCGGTTGTACGAGGGTGTGGCCGAGGAACAGACGGCGGCGCTGCTCGGCCTGCCCGCGGAACGCGTCCACACGCTCTGCGACCGGGCGACGGCCACGGTGCTGCATCCGGGCCGCCCGGCCCCGCGCACGGCGAACACGAGGGTGGCGCCGTCATGAGCGCCGCCGACGGCGGGGGGAGGCCGGGGTGAACCGGGGCGAGCGGGAGGCCGCTGTGCGGCGGATCATGGAGCGGGGCGGGGCGCCCCTGCCGCCGGATCTGTACGGGGACGCGGTACGCCGCGGGGACCGTCTGCTGCGGCAGCGGCAGCTCGTCCGCCGTGTGCTGTGGCTGCTGGCGTTCGCCGCGGCCGTCGCGTTCGCGGTGTGGGCGGCCGAGGCCCAGCCGTGGGCGGAGCCGCCCTCGCAGACGACTCCACCGCTCACCGGCTGGTGACGCCGGGCTGTCAGCCGAGGGCCTGCTGCAGGTCCTCCAGCAGGTCGTCGACGTTCTCGATGCCGACGGACAGGCGGACCAGGTCGGCCGGGACCTCCAGCGCGGAGCCGGCCGCGGAGGCGTGCGTCATCCGGCCGGGGTGCTCGATGAGGGACTCGACGCCGCCGAGGGACTCCCCGAGGGTGAACACCTGGGCGCGGTTGCACACCTCGACCGCGGCCTGCTCGCCGCCCTCGACGCGGAACGAGACCATGCCGCCGAACGCCTTCATCTGCTTGACGGCGATGTCGTGGCCGGGGTGGTCGGGCAGCCCCGGGTAGAGGACGCTCGTCACACGCGCGTGCCGGGTCAGCATGTCGGCGATCTTCGTGGCGTTCTCGCTGTGCCGGTCCATGCGCACCGCGAGGGTCTTGGTGCCGCGCAGCACCAGCCACGAGTCGAAGGGGCCGGCGACGGCGCCCATCGCGTTCTGGTGGTAGGCCAGCTCCTCGCCGAGGGCCGGGTCGGAGACGATCAGCGCACCGCCGACCACGTCCGAGTGGCCGCCCATGTACTTCGTCAGGGAGTGCACGACGACGTCGGCGCCGAGCGAGAGCGGCTGCTGGAGGTAGGGGGTGGCGAAGGTGTTGTCCACGACGAGCTTGGCGCCCGCGTCGTGGGCGACAGACGCGACGGCGGCGATGTCGGTGATGCCGAGCAGCGGGTTGGAGGGGGTCTCCACCCAGACCGCCTTGGTCTTCGGGGTGATCGCGGCGCGGACGGCGGCCGGGTCGCTGGTGTCGGCGACCGACCACTCCACGCCCCAGCGGGTGGCGACCTTGGCGAACAGCCGGAAGGTGCCGCCGTAGGCGTCGTTGGGGATCACCACGTGGTCGCCGGGGGTGAGCAGCGTACGCAGCAGGGTGTCCTCGGCCGCCAGGCCGGACGCGAAGGCCAGGCCGCGGCGACCGCCCTCCAGCGCGGCGAGGTTCTCCTCCAGGGCGGTCCGGGTCGGGTTGGCGCTGCGGCTGTACTCGTAGCCGCCGCGCAGCCCGCCGACGCCGTCCTGCTTGTAGGTCGACACCTGGTAGATCGGCGGGACGACCGCGCCGGTGAGGGGATCCGCGGTGTTGCCCGCGTGGATCGCGAGAGTCTCGAAGTGCTGACTGATGTGCCTGTCGCTCATGTCCACCGAGCGTAGTCCGCCCGACCCGCTCCCGATGCCCACCGAGCCCTGCCCGGCCGGAAGACGGCCTCGGCGGCCCGCGCCGGGGCTGTCATGCGCAGGTCGGGAGTTTTCCACAGGGCCGGGGTGGGGTTCGCCAAGGGTCGGCCGTGTCTGGTTCGCTTGAGGCATGGCGATTCTCTGGCTGCTGATGGCGCTGCTCATGCTGAGCCTGGTGCTGCTCCCGGTCATGCGGCGCAGGCGCGGGATGATCGAGCAGGTTCCCCCGGGACACCCGGACGCCGCCGACCCGGCGGACTACGGCTTCGTGCGCCAGGAGGAGCTGGACGTGCGCCTGCCCGGCCCGGACCAGGACCTGCTGGCGGTCCTGGAGCTGGTGCAGCGCACCCGGGACTACCGGGCCGCGGCCCAGCTGCTGGCCGGCACCGAGGCCGAGGGCGAGCTGCGCTGGCAGCGGGTGCAGGCGTTCGCCGGCGCCGCCGCGCTGGAGCTGCAGCAGCGGCCCGGCGGGATACACGAGACGCCGGGCGGCCAGTGGCTGCGGGTGTGGCGGGCCGAGCAGCCCAAGGACGCGGGCGGTGCCGCCGTGCACGCGGAGTTCCTGGTGCAGCAGGCCTGGCGGACGGCGACACCGGGCACGGACGAGTTCCGGATCATCATGGAGGAGGCGCGGGAGGCCTGCGCCCAGGCGGCGCTGCTGGCCCCCGGCGATCCGGTGCCGTACGTCATCGAGCTGTCCATCGCGCGCGGGCTGGCCTACCCGCAGGCCGAGTTCGACCAGCTGTGGCTGAAGATCCTCGACCGTGCCCCGCAGCACATGGGCGCACACCTCGCCGCGCTGCACTACTGGTGCGAGAAGTGGCACGGCTCGCGCGAGCAGGCGTACTCCTTCGCCGAGGCCGCCGCGGCCCGCGCCCCGGAGGGCTCGCTGCTCGCCGCGCTGCCGCTGTTCGCGGTGTTCGAGCACCTGCCGGAGGTGACGATGGTCAGGAGCTTCTTCCAGAGCGAGGTCATCACCAAGGCGATCCACGGCGCGCTGCACGCGGTCCACGCGGCCCGCCCCGACGACCCGACGCTCCCGCACGTCCGGCATCTGCTGCTGTTCTTCCTGGTCCGCGCCGAGCGCTGGGCGGAGGCCATGCAGCAGCTGATACACATCGACGGTCATGTGGGGGCGCTGCCGTGGACCCTGTCCACCGACCCGGCCGCCGAGTTCGCCGTGGCCCGCGCGCTGGCGGTGGCCGGTTACGAGGCCAACGGCGGCAGCCCGGCCGGCCTCCCCGGCTGACCGACATTGCCCTTCTGACCTGCGGTAGGGCATACTCCGCATCCCCCCACACCGCACCGCAAGCACCACCGGCACCACAAGCACCACCACCCGACCGACCGGGCCTGTCGCCCGTCGGCGTTGTCATGTCCCTTTTCTGAGGTCCTGTGGGGGGATCTGCCCGATGGGCGCAACTCTGCGCGCGCTGCGCGCTCTCGTCCTGCTGCTCGGCTTCTATCTGCTGAGCCTCGTCCTGCTCGCCGCGCTGATCGGCCTCGATGTCCTCGTGTTCAGCTGGGGACACGGCCCGCTCACGGCGAAGGTCGGCTTCGTCACCGTGCTGCTCGCCATCCCGGTCGTCCGCGGCATGCTGATGCTGCGCACGCCCAAGGGCGAGGACGGCCCCGGCATCCCGGTCACCGAGGCCGACGAGCCCCGGCTGTGGGCGCTGGTCCGGGAGATCGCCGCGGCGGCCGGCACCCGCGCCCCCGACCGGATCGTGCTCACCGGCGAGGTCAACGCGGCCGTCAGCGAGGATCCGCGGCTGCTCGGCCTGCTTTCCGGCCCGCGCCGCCTCTACCTCGGCGTCCCGCTGCTGACCGGCCTGACCGAGGCCCAGCTGCGCTCCGTACTCGCCCACGAGTTCGGGCACTTCACCGGCGGTGACACCCGGCTGTCCGCGCTCGTCGTGCGCGGGCGCGTGCAGATCGGCCGGGTCATCGGCCAGTTCCACGAGAAGGCGGACGGCAAGGTGGCCGCCGACCGGGCCCGGCAGGAGCGGGCGTCCGCCAAGCGGGTCGCCAAGGGCAAGAAGGCCAAGCAGGTCGACACGACCGGTGTCGGAGCGACGTACCGGACGATGGCGCGGATCTACACCGCGTACGGCAAGTTCTACCTGCGCGCCTCCCTCTCCACGGCGCGCGGCCAGGAGTTCGCCGCCGATCTGACCGCCGCCCGGATCGCCGGCCGCGACGCGACCTCGTCGGCGCTGCGGGAGATCCCGGTCCTGTCCGCCTCCCACGACTTCTACCTGGAGTCGTACGCCACCCTCGGTCTCCAGGCCCGGCTGCTGCCGCCGCGCGGTGAGTTCTTCGGCGGCTTCGGCCGGCTGCTGACGGCCCGTGAACTGGAGCTGGTGGACCTCCGTTCGGAGCTGCCGGAGGAGCCGGCGGGGCCGTACGACTCCCACCCGCCGATCGCCGAGCGCGTCCGCCGCATCGAGGCGCTGCCCGCCGACGGCCGCACCGAGGAGGCCAAGGGCGCGGCGCTGGCCCTGCTGACCGACCCGGCACGCACGATGGCCGCGCTGGAGGACGCCGTCCTCGCCGACGAACTGCTGCGCTACCCGCGCGCGGCCGGCTGGGAGGAGCTGCTGGACGCCTCGATGGCCGCGGGCCTGTCGGCCGCGCAGACCCCGCTGCACCGGGCGCTGAGCGGGTACACCGGCCGGCCGGCGACGCTGTCCGCGCTGCTGGACGTCATCGACGACGGCCGGCTGTGGCGGGTGGCGGAGAAGCTGCCGCTGTCGGAGGAGGCGGCCGCCGCGAAGGGGCGGGCCTTCCGCGAGTTCGTACGGCCGGTGCTGCGCCGCTCGCTGCGCACGATGGTGCTGGCCGAGTTCAGCTCCCGTTCGCTGCTGCACTGGGAGTTCTCCTGGACCCAGCCGGCGTCGGTACGGCTGCCGGGCTGGGGCTCACAGACGGAGCAGGACGGTCCCGAGGCCGAGCTGGAGGCGGCGGTGGAGGCGGCCCTCGCCGACCACCCCGACACCACTCGGCTGCGGGCGCTGCTGCCGCCGGCCACCCAGAACGCCTGACGGACCGCGGCCTCCAGCAACCCGCCTCCCCCCTCCCCGTAAAACCCCGCCCCCCGCTGCCCCCAAGAACGAAACGGACCGACCCCCGATGACCGTCCTCTTCTGGATCCTGGGCGTCCTGGCCGTCCCCACGCTCATCTTCGTGCTGTGGCTGGCCTGGGTGTTCCTCAAGGAACTGTTCAACCCGAGCCCCGACGACGACGCGGAGGCGACGGAGGCCGCCGAGGCCGCGCAGGCCGCGGAGAAGCTCGGGCTGCTGCCCGCCGAGCGGCAGAACACGGACCTCGCCGCGCCCCTGCCCGCCGAGTGGGCCGGTGTGCTCGCCGCGGTGCGCGGCGGCGACTGGCTGCCGGCCGCCGACCTGCTCGCGTCGCTGGGCCGGGACTGGGAGCGCCGGTCGGCGGTCGCCTATCTGCTGGCCGAGTGCGCGGCCGAGGAGGACGCCTGGCTGCTGGCGTGGGAGGCCGTGCGGCGCGACGATCCGGACGCGGCCGTGGTCCGGGCGCGCAGCACGGTGATCCTCGCCTGGAAGCTGCGGGGCGCCAAGACGGCCCAGTACACGACCAGGGAGCAGGCCGAGGCCTTCCACCGCACGCTGACCGGTGCCCGCGAGGAGATCGCCAGGGCCGCGGCGCTGAACCCGGACGACCCGACGCCGTACGTCGCGGAGATCTGGGTGGCGCTGGGCCTCGGCTACCCGAACGCCGAGATGGACAAGCTGTGGGCGGAGATCACCACCCGCGCCCCGCACCACTACGAGGCCCACTTCTCGGCGTTGCAGTACTGGTGCCAGAAGTGGCGCGGCTCCGAGCGGCAGGCCATGGAGTTCGCCGAGCGGGCCGCGGCCGACGCACCGCTGGGCAGCCTGCTGACGGCGCTGCCGCTCATCGCGCACTTCGAGCACGACGACTCGGAGGACACCGCGGCCGACAACACCCCGGAGATGCTGGCCCGGGTCGAGGCGGCCCTCGCGGACGCGGCGGCGGCCGACCCGTCCCACCCGCGGCTGCCGGAACTGCGTCACCTGCTGGCGTTCTACCTGCACCTGCAGGACCGCAACGAGGCGGCGCTGGAGCAGTTCAAGCTGGTCGACGGGCATGTGAACGCCCTGCCGTGGCGCTACCGGAACGACAAGGCCGGGTACTACTGCCAGGTCCGCAACACCGTGGTGCGCGAGGTGGCCCAGACCGCGCCGACGACCGCCTGACGGGACGCGCGGGATCGCCCGGACGGTGCAGCGGCCGCCGGCGGGCTAGTGCGGCCTGGGCGGGACCGCGGTGTCCTGCCCGGTCGGCGTGGCGGAGGCCGGGGCGTGACGGTCTGCGTGCACGGCGCGCAGCAGGTGCCGTAGTTCCGCTCGCTCCTGCTCCAGGCGGGCGGCTCGGGCGTCGAGTTCGCGGAGGCGTTCGGTCAGGGTCCGGCCGACGCCCGGGCAGGCGGTGAGGGACGGACCTGTCCCGGTGTCCGTCGTGCACGGCAGCAGGGTGGCGACCACGCGGGTCGGCAGGCCTGCGGCGAGGAGGGTGCGGATGCGGTGGACGCGCTGGACGTCCGACTCCTCGTACGTGCGGTAGCCGTTGGCACGGCGGTGCGGGGTGAGGAGGCCGGCGCTCTCGTAGTGGCGCAGGAGGCGGGGGCTGGTGCCGGTGCGGGCCGCCAGTTCGCCGATCAGCACGGTGTGGTCCTCTTTTCCGTCTCGCTTGACCTTGTCACTGTGTGAGGCTGCAACTCTCCCCCGGAGAACGGGATTCCGCGAACCCTGGGGAGAGACAGTGATCATCGATGCGCACGGGCATGTCCACGACCCCGTAGGCCTCCACCTGGACGCCCTGGACGCCGCCGGTGTCGACCGGGCCGTCCTGTTCCCGACCCGGCCGCATCCCGAGCGGGCCGGCGATCTGCCGTCGCTGCGGCGGGAGTTCGCGGTGCTGGACGGTGCGCTCGGCGGGCGCGGCGGGTCACGGGCGGCCTTCGCCGGTGCGCTGGACGAGGTGACCGCCGCGGTCGCCGCGCATCCGGACCGGTTCGTCGGGTTCGGGTCCGTGCCGCTGGAGCTGCCGGCGGAGGAGGTCGAGCGGGCCGTCGCCGAGGACGTCGTCGGGCGGGGGCTCGCCGGGATCGGGGAGCTGACGCCGGCGCCGGGGCGGGCCGGGCGGCTGGAGCCCGTGCTGAGGGCCGCCGCCGACCACGGCGGGCTGCCCGTGGTCGTGCACGGCTTCGCACCCACCACCGCGGACGACCTGCGCACGCTCGCCGCTCTCTCGCGCCGCCACCCCGGCGTCCCGCTGGTCGTCAGCCAGCTCGGCGGCCTGCACTGGATGGAGGCCGTGGAACTGGTGCGGGACACGCCCGGCATGTACCTGGAGCTGTCGACGGCGTTCCTGGTCATCGCCGTACGGCTGGCCGTCCGCGAACTCCCCGAGCGCACCCTCTTCGGCTCCGACGCGCCCTACGGCGACCCCGTCGTGGCCCGCGTGATGGTGGAGCGGGCCACGGCCTCCGGCGAGGTCCGCGACCGGGTGCTCGGCGGCACCGCGGCCGAACTGTTCCGCGTGCCCCGCCAGCCCGTGAACACGTGTGAGCCCGTGAGCACGTAAATCGGGCGACGGCTTCGGCTTCCGCCCCGTAGATTCGCCCCTTACGTCTGCGGAGCCGCAGAGATCGACGAGGTCGAAGGGGAGGGCATGGGCAGTCCTGTGTTTCTGATCGGTGGTGGCTGGGCCCGCGCCGAGGTGTACGAGCCGTTCCTGCGCCGGGTGCGCGGGGAGCGGCGCGTCGGGTGTCTGGTTCTCGACGAGGGGGACGGGGCTGCGCAGTTCGAGCGGTACGCGGTGGCGCTGGGGAAGGCGGACCCGGCGTGCGTGCCGGTGCCGTTGCTGGTGCCGCTCGGCGGCCGGTTCGAGCCGGAGGCCGCGCTGGACGGGATCGACGGGCTGCTGGTGTGCGGCGGGCTGACGCCGGCGTACCAGGAGGCGCTCGCGGACTGCCTGGAGCGGCTGCCGGAGCTGCTGGCGGCGCGCGGTCTGCCGTACGCCGGTTTCTCCGCCGGTGCCGCCGTGGCCGCGCGGCGGGCCGTGGTCGGCGGGTGGCTGGTGGACGGGGTGCCGGTGTGCCCGGAGGAGACCGGGGAGGATCTGGCGGAGGTCGAGGTGCGGCCGGGGCTCGGGCTGGTGCCGTTCGCGGTGGATGTGCACGCCGCCCAGTGGGGCACGCTGCCGCGGCTGGTGTCGGCGGTCGCGCGAGGGGAGGTGCCGTACGGGGTCGCCGTGGACGAGAACACGCTGCTCGCGGTCGGGGACGACGAGGCCCGGGTGTCCGGGGCCGGGCGGGTGCATGTGGTGCGGCCCGCGGCGGACGGGGGCGCGGTGGTCCGGGCGTACGGCGCCGGAGAGGGCTTCGGTCCGAGGTAGCGGGTGAGCGCCCCGCAGGGGCCCGGGCAACTGCGCGAGCGCCCACGACGCACCCGCACCCGGCGGACGGCCCGCAGCAGGCAGACGGTCCGCCGCAGGCCGTAGCCCAGCGGGACCACGACCCGGCAGGACTACGGCCCAGCAGGACCGCGGGTCAGATCGTGGCGGTGTCGATGACGAAGCGGTAGCGGACGTCGCTCGCCAGCACCCGCTCGTACGCCTCGTTGATCTGGTCCGCGCTGATCAGCTCGATCTCGGCGCCGAAGCCGTGCTCCGCGCAGAAGTCCAGCATCTCCTGGGTCTGCGCGATGCCGCCGATCATGGAGCCCGCGAGGGTCTTGCCGCCGCCGATCACCGAGAAGAGGTTGAGGGAGATCGGCTCCTCGGGGGCGCCCACGTTCACCAGCGCGCCCTCCGTCTTCAGCAGCGCCAGGTAGGCGTTGAAGTCCAGCGGGGCCGACACCGTGGACACGATCAGGTCGAACGTGCCGCGCAGTTCCTCGAAGGTCTTCGGGTCGCTGGTGGCGTAGTAGTGGTCGGCACCCAGCTTGAGGCCGTCCTCCTGCTTGCGCAGGGACTGCGACAGGACCGTCACCTCGGCGCCGAGAGCGTGCGCGATCTTCACGCCCATGTGGCCGAGGCCCCCCATGCCGAGGATCGCGACCTTCTTGCCGGGGCCGGCGTTCCAGCGCTTCAGCGGGGAGTAGAGGGTGATGCCGGCGCACAGCAGCGGCGCGGCCACATCGAGGGACAGACCGTCGGGGATGCGGACGACGTAGTTCTCGTCCACGACGATCTTCTGCGAGTAGCCACCGTAGTTGGGGGTGCCGTCCCGGCCGATGGCGTTGTACGTGGGGCCGAAGCTGCCGTTCGAGCAGTACTGCTCCTCGCCGCGCAGGCAGTTCTCGCACTCGCGGCAGGAGTCGACCATGCAGCCGACGCCCACCCGGTCGCCGACCTGGAACTTCGTGACGCCGGGGCCGACCTCGGCGACGACGCCGGCGATCTCGTGGCCGGGGACCATCGGGAAGATCGCCTCGCCCCAGCCCTCCCGGGCCTGGTGGATGTCGGAGTGACAGATACCGGCGAACTTGATGTCGATCAGGACGTCGAACTCGCCGACCGCGCGTCGCGCGATGGTCGTCCGCTCCAGCGGTGCCTTCGCGGCGGGCGCGGCGTATGCGGCAACAGTGGTCATGCCGTGGATCTCCTAGCGAGGGGTCTCGCGCCCGGCTGCCTTCCTGCCGGGCACGGCCTCCAGCCTGCCGCGCGGCGGGCCGGCCACCCAGACCACGGCTTTGCGTACGACCGCTGTGCGTACCACTGGCGGGGTCAGGCTCGTGTGCGTACGACCAGGAATACTGGACGTATGGAGAGCAGGGACGAGCAGCCGGACGCAGTGGTCGCCACCGGCCGGACCCTGGACCGGCGGGCGGAGCTGAGCGAGTTCCTGCGCAGCCGGCGGGCCCGGCTGAAGCCGGAGGACGTCGGTCTGACCGGCTTCGGGCGGCACCGCAGGGTGCCGGGGCTGCGCCGGGAGGAGCTGGCGCAGCTGGCCGGGGTGTCGGTGGCGTACTACACCCGGCTGGAACAGGGCAACGGGCGGAACGTGTCGGCGGAGGTGCTGGCCTCGATCGCGCGGGCGCTGCGGCTGACGGAGGCCGAGCACGCGCACCTCACCCACCTGGCGAAGCCGAAGGCGCACAAGAAGAAGCCGGCGGCGCGGCAGCAGCAGGTGCGGGGGGCGCTGCGGCAGCTGCTGGACACGATGGACGGCGTACCGGCGTACGTGGTGGGCCGACGGGCGGAGATCCTCGCCTGGAACCGGATGGCGGCGGCCGTCTTCGGTGACTGGGCGCAGCTGCCGGCGGCCGAGCGGAACTGGGCGCGGCTGGTGTTCCTGCACCCGGACTACCGGGACCTGTTCGTCGACTGGGAGCAGAAGGCGATCGACATCGTGTGCGCGCTGCGGATGGACGCGGGCTGCCATCCGGACGATCCCCGGCTGTCGGCGCTGGTGGGCGAGCTGTCCGTGAAGAGCGAGGAGTTCCGCCGGCTGTGGGCCACGCACGACGTCAGGGAGAAGAGCCACGGCCTCAAGCACCTGCACCATCCGCTGGTCGGCGACCTGGCCCTGAACTTCGAGAGCTTCCGCCTGACGGACGGCTCGGACCAGTCCCTGGTCACCTACCACGCGGAGCCCGGCTCCCCCTCCGCCGAGTCCCTGCGTCTGCTGGCCAGCTGGGGCGCGGACGCGACCCGCGCGGCGACGCGATGAGGGGCACACCGGAGGCTGACCTCCGGTGTGCCCCTCACCCAGGGAGCGCTACGGCCTACTTGCCGAAGTACGCGTTGTAGATCGTGATCTCCGACGTGTTGCCCTTCTTGTCGGTGATCTTGGCGCGGAACGAGATCGCCTTGTTCTTCGCCGGGTTCTTGACGGTGATCTTGCCGTTCTTGACGGTGACCTTCTTGAAGTTCTTGCCGTCGTAGGAGACGTAGACGGCGAGGGACTTCAGGTTGCGGCCCGCGGCCGAGCCCTCGACGGTGACCGGGAAGGTGACCGTCTTGCCGGCCGTGACCCGGCTGTCGAGGCCGGTCGTGGCGCCGAAGTGCAGCGCGGAGGCGGGCAGCTGGGTGAAGTCCGCCTTCTTGGAGCGGAAGGTCCAGGCCGCGTCGATGCGCGTCGAGGCCTCCGCCACCTTCGAGGACCGCTTGACCGAGGTGGTCAGCTTGTACGCCGCGTCACCGGCGGGGACCTTGAAGGGCTTCTCACCGAACAGCGGGTCGTTGTTGGAGCCGACCTTGGTGCCGTTGCGGTACAGGGTGGTGTTCACCGAGGTGTACTGCGAGTACCCGGCGTGCTTGCCGGAGTCGGCGAACAGCGGCAGCGAACCGAAGATCTCGTTGCCGTCCCGGAAGATGCCGAAGCCGGTGCCCACGTGCGGGCCGAAGACCGCGGTGTTGACCGTCTTGGTGTAGGTCCGGCCGGCCTTGAAGCTGAACTGGCCGAGGCCGTAGCCGGCCTCGTTGACCGGGAAGCCGTCCTGGTCGACGCCGCCGTTCTGCTGGAACTCCAGCTGCCACTTCACGCCGCCGGTGGCGGACAGGTGCAGGGTACGGGTGCCGGGCAGGTTCTGCGGGACGCTGACGGAGGACGCGCCGGAGCTGCCGGGCAGCCAGCCCACCGCGTCGATCGAGCCCTTCTTGCCCTTGGCCGCGGCGCCGAGCCGGGCCTTCACCGTGGCCAGCTCGCTCGCCTTGTAGTGCTTGGTGTAGCCGGTGGCGAGCTGCTTGACCGCGCCGCCGGAGGTGACGTCGTACTGCTCGGTCGCGCCCTTGCTCCAGTGGCCGTCCCACTGCTGGCGCAGTGAACCGGCGGGCAGCTGCGGGCCCAGGTGGGCGGTGCGGAAGTTCTTGTACGTGTCCAGGAACCAGCCGTAGCCGTACTGGTTGTCGCCGATCGAGACGTCGAAGCCCGGCGAGGCGAACAGGGACTTCGCGCCCGAGGCCGGAATGGTGATGTCCACCGGCTTGGCCTTGCGCGCGTCGATGGTGATCGTCTGCTTCTTGCCGACGGTCAGCTTCGGCTGCGCGATCCAGTCGATGCCCTTGGTGGCGTCCTGCGGGTCCGCGTAGACGGAGGTGTTGAGGATGTACGTGCCCTTGGGCGCGCGCACCTTCACCGTGCCGGACTTGTCGTACGGGTTCAGCCAGACGCCGCCGGCCAGGCCCGCCACGCCGCTGAGGTCGGCGCCGTAGTTCGGGGTGGGCTTGCCGTCACGGCCGATGAACTTCAGTGTGATGTCGTACGACTCCACCTCGCGCTGCACCGCGGCGGCCGTGCGGACGGTCTGGCCGCCGCCCGTCGCCGTCACGTACGCGGAGTAGGCGCCGTCGACGGTGCCGCCCAGCTTGGTGTCGACGGTGAGGTCGACCGCGGCCTTGCCGTGCGCCGGGACGGTCACCTTCGTCGCGCCGAGCTTGAAGAAGCCCGCCGGGGCCGCCGCGCCCTTGGGGTTGGTGGCGGTGCTGCTCAGGGTGAGCGTGACGTCCTTGTCGCCGAGGTTGCGGTACGTCAGCTTCTTGGTGACCGGCTTGTCGTCGGTGTGCGGCCACTGCTGCACGCCGAAGCTCACCGACACCGGGTCGGCGACGATCGACTGCTTGATGGCCTTGTCGACCTGGATGCGGCCCGAACCCTGCTGGAACGGGGTGTACTTGCCGCCCTTGGTGGAGCCGGTCAGGGCGCCCTTCAGCTCGGAGTAGCCCCAGTCGGGGTGCTCCTGCTTGAGGATGGCGGCGGCGCCCGCGACGTGCGGGGTGGCCATCGAGGTGCCGGAGATGGTCAGGTAGCCCTCGGGCTTCTCGCCGACCTCCTGGTCGATGACGCTGCCCTTGGCCGCGGCGGCGGTGATGTCGACGCCGGGCGCGGTGACGTCCGGCTTGATGGCGCCGTCGCCGACGCGCGGGCCGGTGGAGGAGAAGTCCGCCAGCTTGTCCTTCTTGTCGACGGCGCCGACGGTGAGCGCGGCGTCCGCGCTGCCCGGCGAGCCGATCGACTGGGGTCCGTCGTTGCCCGCGGCGATCGCGAACAGGACGCCCTTCTCGGCGGAGAGCTTGTTGACCTCGGCTTCGAGCGGGTCGACCTCGGGCGTGTCGTAGCCGCCGAGGCTCAGGTTGATGACATTGGCGCCCTGCGCGGCCGCCCACTCCATGCCGGCGAGGATGCCGGAGTCGTCACCAAAGCCGGAGTCGTCCAGGACCTTGCCGTTGAGGAGCTTGGCGTCGGGGGCCACGCCCTTGTACGTGCCGCCCGACTTGGCGCCGGTGCCCGCCACGATGGAGGCGACGTGCGTGCCGTGTCCGAAGTGGTCGGTGGCGTCGGCGGCGGCGGTGAAGTTCTTGGACTCCAGCACCTGGTTCTTGAGGTCCGGGTGGCTGGTGTCGACGCCGGTGTCGAGGACGGCGACCTTGACGCCCTTGCCGGTGTAGCCGGCCTGCCAGGCGGTGGGGGCGCCGATCTGCGGCACGGACGTGTCCAGGCTGGCCTTGCGGACGCCGTCGAGCCAGACGTGCGCGATGCCGGAGGCGGTCCGGTCGCCGTTGGTGACGGCGTCCCACAGCTCGGCGGTGGCCTTGACCGGGGTCTGCACGGCGTCCGCGTTGAGCGCCTTCAGGCTGCGGCGCAGGGTGCCCGCGTCCCGGACGTCGGCCTTGGCGCCGGTGGCGGCGCCGCGGTAGCCGACGATGACCTTCAGGCCGTTCTTCTGGGCCTTGCGGGTGGCGGCCTTGTTCAGCTCGGTGACGTCGAACAGGCGCTGGTCGAGCGTGCCGGAGGCGACCAGGTGGGCCGCGTCGGCCGGGATGACCAGGGTGTGGCCGGCGGCCTTGCGGACCTGGAAGGGTATGTGCTCGCGCCCCTTGGCCCGTTCCAGGCCGACGATGCGGCCCTTGGCGTCGAGGGCGACCCGGTCACCGGTGATCAGGGTGACGTGATGCTGGGCGGTGACCTTCGAGGCGGCGGCGACGGTCGCCGCGGCGCCTGCGGGCTTCGCCGACGCGGGGCTGGTCATTCCCGCTGCGAGGGCGACCGCTGCGGCCGTCGCCACGGTGGCCGCAGCTGCTCTTTTCACTTGTCTGCGCAAGTTCTCCCCCTGGAGATGGAGTACCGGGTGAATTCCCCGTTCACCCGGCCGGGGGTGGACTCGCATGGATGAACGTCAACCCCCCGGGTCACGAAGTATGCCGGGGGGTGATCAGAGGCCTCAATAGCGGAGAGGGAGGTGAGAAAGCGCGTACGGGAACTGTTACGCGGCGGCCGGAACACCGTTACAGAACCGCGAAGTGCGTTGCGTTCCGCCGGTGTTATACGCCGTCAGGTTCCCGCGTTCTCCTTCACGGTGATCCTGCCCTTGCGCAGGGTGGCCAGACGCGGGGCCTTCTTCGCCAGCGTGGAGTCGTGGGTGACCATGACGAAGGTCAGCCCGTGCTCCTTCCACAGGCGTTCGAGTACGTCCATGATCTCGTCCCGCATGCCCTCGTCCAGGTTGCCGGTCGGCTCGTCGGCCAGCAGCACCTTGGGCTTCTTCACCACGGCCCGGGCGATGGTGACGCGCTGCTGCTGTCCGCCGGACATCTCGCCGGGGAGATGACCGAGGCGTTCGCCGAGGCCGACCGATTCCAGTGCCTCGGCGGCCAGTTCCCGCCGTTCCCTCACCTTGATACCGAGGGGGACGAGGGCGGTTTCCACGTTCTCCTGGGCGGTGAGGGTGGGGATGAGGTTGAACGACTGGAAGACGAAGCCGATGTTCTCGCTGCGGACTCTGGTGAGCCGCGCTTCGGTCAGCTCGGCCAGGTCCGTGCCGTCGAGGACGACTTCGCCGGAGGTGGGGCGGTCGAGGGCGCCGAGCATCTGGAGGAGGGTGGATTTGCCGCCGCCGGTGGGGCCCTGGATGACGAGCCTGTCCCCGTCGGCGATGGTGAGGTCGATTCCGTCGAGGGCGTGGACGGTGTCCTTGCCCCGGGTGTAGCGCTTGGTGACGTTTCTCAGTTCGTACATGGGTGGCTCCCGGGATCGTCTTCGGTTGCGGGCGGGTGGGGGTTGCTCGTCACTCCACCCGCCTCAGCGCGTCCGCCGGGCGGAGCCGGGACGCCCGCCAGCCGCCGAACGCGCCCGCGATCAGGCCGCCCGCCACCGCGAGGCCCACCGCCAGGACGATCGTCGTCACGCTCACCGGGGCCGTGAGGGCCACCTCCAGGGTCTTCGCCGTCCCACGGCCGGGGCCGCCCGGCAAGCCGCCGCCACCGCCGCCGAAGCCGCCACCCGTGCCGCCGCCCAACTGGGCCTGGAGGCTCGGGCTGACGGCCGTGACGGCGTAGGCGCCCGCCAGACCGAGGGCGATGCCGAGGGCCCCGCCGACCAGGCCGTTGACGACGGCCTCGCCGACCACCTGCCGGGTCACCCGGCCCGACTTCCAGCCCAGTGCCTTGAGCGTGCCGAACTCGCGGACCCGGCGGGAGACCGCCGAGGAGGTGAGCAGGCCGGCGACCAGGAAGGCGGCCACCAGCACGGCGAGGGACAGCCACTTGCCGACGTTGGCGGCGAGGGAGGAGGCGGTGGACAGGGAGCCGGAGACGGTGTCCGCGAGGTCGGCGGAGGTGGTGACCGTCGTACCGGAGACGTTCTTCTGGATCGCCGACTTGACGCTGTCGATCTTCTGCGAGTCGGCCGCCTTGACGTAGATCGTGGTGACCTTGTTCTTCGAGTCGCTGAGGGTCTGCGCCTGCTTCAGCGGGATGTACAGGTCGGCGGCCGGGTCACCGCTGTCGGCGGTGGCGATGCCGATCACCTTGAACGTGACGCCCTTGACGGTGACGCTGGAGCCGACCTTGTACTTCTTCTCCTTGGCGTAGGCGGAGTCCGCCACGACGACCCTGGCATCGGTCTCCGTCGCCTTGAAGGTGCGGCCGCTGGTGATCTTGGAGGAGGTCAGCGGGCCGAGTGCGGGCTTGGTGACGTCGGTGCCGTAGACGGAGTAGTTGTTGACGTCGAAGTCGGCGCCGCCGCCCTTCACCTCGCCCTGCGGCTGGCCGTCTCCGCCGCCGCGCTGGAATCCGCCGGCGCCTCCGTCGCCGTTCTGCTGGAACTGACCGCGTGTGAACTGGCCGCTGACCTTGAGGACCTGCAGGCTCAGTCCGCCGACCGCGTCAAAGACACCGGCCTGCGCGCCGACCTCGGTCACCGTGGAGGCCGGCAGTGTCTGGAAGCCCTGCACCGTCACGCGGTCGCTGCTCTGCGTCGTGGAGTCGTCGTCCCCCGCGTCGAACCGGAAGCGCGGACGCTCGGAGCCGGCGGTGGCCGACGCCGCCTTGGTGACCGTCATGTCCGTACCCAGCCCGTACAGCGACTGGAGGACCTTGTCCTGGGCCTTGCCCATGCCGTTGGACACGGAGTTGACCACGATGACCAGCGCGATGCCCAGCGCGAGCCCGGAGGCGACGACGAGGGCCGCCTTTCTACGGCGGCGCAGTTCGCGCCTCAGGTAGGTGAAGAACATGGCCGCAAGCTAGGGACGGACCGTGATGACACCATAAGGCGGGCATAAGAGGAGCATGAGAAGGCTGGGCCCGGGCCCGAAAACGCCGGTGCCGCCCCTGGGGGCGGCACCGGAGCTGCGGGTGAGCGTGCGTCAGACGGCCGAGCCGGCCTTCCACTGCGCCCAGTCCATGTTCCAGCCGTTGAGGCCGTTGTCCGGGGAGACGGTCTTGTCGCCGGTGTTCTGGACGACGACGACGTCACCGATCAGCGTGTGGTTGTACAACCAGGCCGCCGGGGTGCTGGGGTCGTTCGCGCCCTTCTTGTCCTGCAGGCCCACGCAGCCGTGGCTGGTGTTGACGTTGCCGAACACCGAGGGGGCGCCCCAGTAGTTGCCGTGGATGAAGGTGCCGGAGGTGGTCAGGCGCATGGCGTGCGGCACGTCCTTGATGTCGTACTCGCCCTTGCCGTCGTCGTCGGTGAAGCCGACCGTCGCGCCGTTCATCCGGGTCTCCTTGAACTTCTCGGAGATCACCATCTGGCCTTCGTACGTCTTGTTGTCGGGCGAGCCGGCGGAGATCGGTATGGTCTTGACGACCTTGCCGTCCTGCGTGATCTTCATCTGCTTGGTCTGCGCGTCGACGTAGGAGACCTGGTTGCGGCCGATGTGGAAGGTGACCGTCTTCTGCTGGACGCCGTAGACGCCGCTCGCGCCCTGGACGCCGTCGAGCGCGAGCTTCAGGGTGACGGTGGAGCCTTCCTTCCAGTACTCCTCCGGACGGCAGTCCATGCGGTTGGCGTTGAACCAGTGGCAGGCGACCTCCTGGCCGCTGCTGGAGCTGACCGTGATGCCCTTCTGCACGGCGGCCTTGTCGGTGATCGCCTTGTCGAAGTTGATGGACACCGGCATGCCGACGCCGACCGTGGAGCCGTCGTCCGGGGTGAAGGTGCCGATGAAGCTGTTGGCCGGGGAGACCGTGGTGAAGGAGGCGTTCTCGTGGGCTATCCGGCCCTCGGAGTCCTTGGCCTCGGCGGCGAGCTTGTAGGTGGTGGAGCGCTCCAGCTGGACGCTGGGCTTCCAGCTCTTCTTGTCGGCGGACAGCCGGCCGGCGACGGCCTTGCCGTCCTGGGTGGTCATCGTGACACCCGTGAGGGTGCCCTTGCTCACCGTGACGGCGGCGGAGTTGTTGATCGAGGCGTTGTTGGAGCCGTCCTTGGGCGTGATCGTGATCTGCGCCTCGGACGACTTCTCGGCCGCCGCCTCGTCCACCTTGGCCTGCGAGGTGTCGCCGCTGCCGCCGCCGGAGGCATCGTCGCCGCCGGAACACGCCGTGAGCACCAGCACACCGCCGAGCAGAGCGGACGCGGCCGCCAGGCCCTTGCGCCGCTTACTGTCCGTCATCACAAGCTTCTCCATCGTTGCCGAGTCGCGATAACCCCGAGAGTCCCCGTCGAGAACCTTCAACGCTACGGCCGGTTCCCCCCGTTCCACAGACCGCGGATCTGTGGGGCATCCCACGTCCGCGGGGCGCGGTCGCGGGCGGTACGGGATCCGGTCCGTGCACCCCCCTGGGACGACGAAACCCCGGACGGCGGTTGCCGTCCGGGGTCTTGGGTGCCCCAGGACGCTCAGCCGATGCCGTCCTCTTCCTCGTCGTCCGCCCCATCATCCTCGTCCAGGTCCCAGTCGGGCGAATCGGGGTCGAAGTCGATCCGCTCGCTGGACCAGGAGGCCTGCTGGAGCTCCACCCCGGGTACCTCGGCGACCAGGTCGAACGGGTCCACGAGATAGGCCAGGGCCTCCGCGGTGTCCTCCGTCACAGCGCTCTCGGCGTGGGTCCGCTCCGCCTCGGGCAGCTCGGAGTCCTCGGCGACCCGGCGCAGCGCGGCCTTGGTCACCTCGTCGTCGTCCTGCACCTCCAGCACCAGCTCCACGCGAAGCCGTACAAAACGTGATGTGTCTTCAGCAGTCATGGCGTGAGCGTACGGCGGAAACCTCCCGTGACTTTCCTGTGACCCGCGCCTTTCACTAACATCGCCCCACACGGCCAATTCGCCAGCTGCACAAGGGGATCGATATTCCGTGTCATCCGCTCGCCGTCCGCTGCTGACCGCCACCGCCGCGGGCACCCTGCTCTGCGCGCTGTGGTTCGTCCCGTCCGCGAACGCCTCGCAGGACGCCCCGGCGAGAGAGACGGCGACCACCTCCGTCTCGACGCGGGTCACACACGTCACGCAGGCCAGAGCGGTGACGGCGGCGACCACCGAGTCCGCGGACCGGGCGGCGGAGGAGACCGAGCTGGCCGACACGGGAGCCTTCGACACCACCCCGTACGTCATCGGCGGCAGCCTTTTCCTCGCCGTGGGTGCCGGATTCGTGGTGTATTCCGTACGTCGGGAACGCATGGGGTTTTAATCTGTCTTGACGAATCCTTGACAGCGCCCACATAGTTCGCTCATGAAGAGATCATCGGGCGTGCGGCTGTGCGCCACCGCAGCTGTGAGCGCGCTGTCGCTCGCCCTCATCACGGGCTGTGCCGACGGGTCGAAGGACTCTGGCACCTCGGGCAAGGACGCGGCGAATCCTGCCGCGAAGGCGCTGAGCGCCACGGAGTTGAAGAAGCGGATCATTACCCAGGGCGACGTGCCCGGGCAGAAGGTCGGCGAAGTCGAGGGCGGCGTCCCCGACGAGAGCAAGGTCAAGGCCGACGACGCCAAGTGCGACCCGGTGCTCCAGGCGTTCACCGGCATCGCGCCCGGCTCCCCGGCGGCCAACACCAGCAAGATGGCCACCGAGGACAAGAAGGACCCCACGGACGACGCCACCTCCATGGACGACCTGGAGAGCGGCAAGTTCGAGGACGCGATCAACGAGTCCATGAACCTGGACGTCACCGTGGTCACGCTGGCCTCGTACGACGGGGACGGCGCCGAGCAGGGCCTGAAGTCGGTCTCCGACGCGGTCAAGGCGTGCGCGGGCGGCTTCTCCGGCGAGCAGGACGGCGAGAAGGGCAAGTTCACCAAGGTCGCCGAGGAGAAGTCCTCCGGCACCGGTGACGCGTCGGTCGCCTTCACCGCGGTCAACGACGCGGGCAAGGACGGCTCCCTGCCGCTGCACGCCGAGGTCGTGCGGCACGGCAACACCCTCGCCGTGTACACCACGATCAACATCGGCGCGATGATGAGCAAGAAGGCCTACACGGTCTCCGCTCCGGTCGTGAAGGCGCAGGCCGCCAAGCTGAAGTGACGTTTCGGCCGTAAGCGTCGAGGGGCCCCGGCAGCTGCCGGGGCCCCCCCCTCTTCCCCCGAACGTCCCCGGGATAGGGCGGGGGACCTTCTTCCGGGCGCCCAGAGGGTATCACTCACCACCAACGCGTCGAGGGTGGTC
>NZ_JBVHVI010000009.1:304774-323066 GCF_055564915.1 Streptomyces sp. NPDC028928 | reverse complement strand
ACACCCCCCCCAACCCACCCCCCCTCCCCCACCCCCACCCCCCCCTCCCCCCCCCCCCCTCCCCCCCCCCCTCCGCTGTCACCGGACGTTCACTGGAGCGGGCCGGTGACCTTCTCCACGGCCGCCACGAGGTCACCGCCGCGCACGAACGCGTCGGCGGCGGCCAGGTCGGGCGCCAGGAACCGGTCCGGGCCCGGGCCCTGCACGCCCGCGGCCCGTACGGCCTCGATGACCGCCTGGCTGGCGGGCGCCGGGGTGAGGCCCTCGCGCAGTTCGATCGCGCGGGTGGCCGCGTACAGCTCGACGGCGATGATCCGGGTGAGGTTGTCGACGGCGGTGCGCAGCTTGCGCGCGGCCGACCAGCCCATGGAGACGTGGTCCTCCTGCATGGCGGAGGACGGGATGGAGTCCGCGGAGGCCGGTACGGCGAGCCGCTTCATCTCGCTGACCAGCGCGGCCTGCGTGTACTGGGCGATCATCAGGCCGGAGTCCACGCCGGCGTCGTCCGCGAGGAACGGCGGGAGCCCGTGGCTGCGGTTCTTGTCCAGCAGCCGGTCGGTGCGGCGCTCGGCGATGGAGCCGAGGTCGGCGGCGGCGATGGCGAGGAAGTCCAGGACGTAGGCCACGGGCGCGCCGTGGAAGTTGCCGTTGGACTCGACCCGGCCGTCGGGCAGCACGACGGGGTTGTCGACGGCGGAGGCCAGCTCCCGCTCGGCGACCAGGCGGGCGTGCGCGAGGGTGTCCCGTCCGGCGCCGGCGACCTGCGGGGCGCAGCGCACGGAGTAGGCGTCCTGGACGCGGGGCGCGTCGTCCTGGTGGTGCCCGGTGAGCTGCGAACCCTTCAGCACGGCGAGCATGTTGGCGGCGGAGGCACCCTGGCCCGGGTGGGGCCGGATGGCGTGCAGCTCGGGCGCGAGGACCTTGTCCGTGCCGAGCAGCGCCTCCAGGGTGAGGGCGGCGGTGACGTCGGCGGACTTGTACAGCGTGTCCAGGTCGGCGAGGGCCATGACCAGCATGCCGAGCATGCCGTCGGTGCCGTTGAGGAGGGCGAGGCCCTCCTTCTCCCGCAGCTCGACGGGCTGGATCCCGTGCTCGGCGAGCAGTTCACCGGCGGGCCGGACGCGGCCGTCGGGACCCTCCGCCTCCCCTTCCCCCATGAGGGTGAGCGCGCAGTGGGAGAGCGGGGCCAGGTCGCCGGAGCAGCCGAGGGAGCCGTACTCGTGCACGACCGGGGTGATCCCGGCGTTCAGCACGTCGGCCATGGTCTGCGCGACCTCGGGCCGCACACCGGTGTGCCCGGAGCAGACGGTCTTCAGTCGCAGGAACATCAGGGCCCGTACGACCTCGCGCTCCACCCGCGGGCCCATGCCGGCGGCGTGCGAGCGGACGATGTTGCGCTGTAGCTGGGCGCGGAGCTCCTGGCTGATGTGCCGGGTCGCCAGGGCGCCGAAGCCGGTGGAGACGCCGTAGACCGGGTCCGGCTTGGCCGCCAGCGCGTCCACGATCTCCCGGGCCGCCGCGAGGGCCGCCACCGCCTCTGCCGACAGCTCGATGCGGGCACCGCCGCGCGCCACGGCGAGAACGTCGGACGCCGTGACACCGGACGTCCCCACCACCACAGTGTGCATATCCATATTCAGGAGCGTACGCATTGAATGCGGCGATGTCACTACTGGGAACCGGGGGCGACCCTTACCGAACGGTGTGGGCTTCGCCTCACGGCCGGCGCCCGCGGAACCGGCGCCGCTCGGCCCGCGAGGGCGGCGGCTCGTCCGCCAGCCGTACGACCGGATCGTCCGGACCCTCCCGGCCGGCCACCACCGGCCGGTCCAGGCGCAGGGCCTTGGCCCGGTACTGGGCGGCGTCCGCGAGCCGGAACAGCCGGCGGGCGTCCCGCACCTCACCGATCGGGTCCTCGGTCGAGGCGACCCCGCACGCGACACCCTCCCCCAGCTCCAGCTCACCGGCCCGCCGGCACAGTTCGTCCGCCGCCTTCACCACGTCGTCGGCGGGCGGCCCGACCGCCAGCAGACAGAACTCGTCCCCGCCGAGCCGGGCGGCCAGCGCGTTCGGCACCATCGCGCCGCACAGCGACAGCACCGAGCCGAACCGTTCGAGGAGGCGGTCGCCGACGGCGTGCCCGAGGGTGTCGTTGACCCGCTTGAGCCCGTTGAGATCGCACACGACGAGACTGACGACCACACCCTCCGCACGGTGCCGCTCCACCGCCTCGCCCAGGTGCACGTCCACGGCACGGCGGTTGGCGAGCCCGGTCAGGGCGTCGGTGTACGCGAGCCGGCGGGCCTCCTCCAGCCGCTCGGTCTGCGCGATGCCCGCGGCGACGACGGCGGCGAGCACGGTGGCGAAGTCGGCGTCGGCCCGCGCGAAGAGGGGCTCGCCGACCGCGCGCGCCACATACAGCTCGCCCCAGGCCCGGCCGTGCAGGACGACGGGGGCGACGACGCAGCAGCCGCGGCCCCGGCGGCGCAGGGCGGCGACGCGCTGGTGGAAGTAACCCGGGATGCCCTTCGCCGTCCCCTCGGCCGTCTCCACCCAGGCGTTGGGCCCGCCGCCGCCGGCCCACCGCTCGTGCAGGAACTCGGTGATCTCCGGGAACTGGTGCACCGGGTAGGTCTCCGTCTCGGGGAACTCCTCCTCGTCCGGCGCGCGGTCCCCGACGTTCACCAGGACGCGCAGCCGGCCCAGCTCCCGCTCCCACACCGACAGCGCGGCGAAGCTGCCGTCCAGCGCGTGACAGGCGCCGAGGGCGGCGGCCTGCCAGCACTCCCGCGGGGTGTGCGCCGCCGCCATGCCCTGCGCCAGCGCCACGACTGCGGCTAGCCGCTTGTCCTCAGCCATTACTCCAGGTTAGGGAGGAATGGGGGTGTTCGGGGCATTGGTGCGGCGATCAGGTGGAATGTACGGCTGCCGGCTCCGGGTCCCTCCGGGGCGCCGTCTCACTCCCCCGGCCACTGCGGCCTGCGCTTCTCGTTGAACGCCGCCACGCCCTCCGCCCGGTCCCCCGAGAACGCCACCGAGCGCCAGGCCGCGTCCTCGACCTCGAGGCCGGCCCGGAGGTCGAGCCCGTGCCCCAGCCGCAGGGCCCGCTTGGCGGCGCGCAGCCCCACGGGCGAGTTCGCGGCGATCCGCTCCGCGAGCGCGAGCGCCTCCTCACGGTCGCGACCCGCCTCCACCACCCGGTCCACCAGCCCCAGCTCGGCCGCCTCCGCGGCCTCCACCCGCCGCGCCGAGAAGACCAGCTCGGCCGCGCGCGCCGCGCCGACCCGCCGGGGCAGCAACTGGGTGCCGCCGCCGCCCGGGATGACGCCCACGGACACCTCCGGCAGCCCCACCACGGCCGTACCGTCCGCCACGATCAGGTCGCAGGACAGCGCCAGCTCGAACCCGCCGCCCAGCGCGAAGCCGTGCACGGCCGCGATCGTCGGCATCGGCAGCTCCAGCACCCCGGTGTACGCGGCCCGCGCCACCGGCCGCTGCCGTACGAGGTCGGCGTCGGTGAAGGAGTTCCGCTCCTTCAGGTCCGCACCCACGCAGAACGCCCGCTCGTGCGACGAGGTCAGGACGACCACCCGGGCGTCCCGGTCGGCGGCCAGCGCGGCACACGCGCCCGCGAGGGAGCGGGCCATCTCCGTGGAGACGGCGTTCATCGCCTTGGGCCGGTCCAGCACCAGCTCCGCGACGTACCCGTGCCGCCGCACCAGCACGAACTCCCCGAACCGCTCCTCGCTCATGACACCCCTCCGGTTAACGCGGGTTAACTGACCGTCGACCCGATCATCGCAGCCGCACCCCGTCGCGTGAAGTCCGGGGACCTACGCCCGTTCGCCCGTTCGAGTGACATCCCGGCCGTCTCCCCGCACATCGCCCACAGGAGCGCATAGCGTGCGCTCCGCCGCGGCGCCCCGGGCGCGCGGCGGGGAGGGAACCCATGACACCGATACCTGCACAGTCCGGCGCGGAGCAGGACCCCGCGCCGGGGCGTACGCCGGGAGTGCGGCGCGGGCGGCACCGCAAGCCCCGTCCCCGCAAGGTGCTGCTCGCGGCCGGCGGTCTCGCCCTGGCCGCCGGTGTGCTCAGCCTGATCCGGGTCACCCCGGAGTCGGGGGTCGGCGCGTCCGGCACCGCGGAGGCCGAGCCCCGCCTCGACGCGGGCGGCAAGACCCCGGACCGCTCCGGGAACGCCTCGGCCACCCTCGCCGCCGTCCCCACCGCGCTGCCCTCGGCGACCTCGGTCATGGGCGGCCGGAGTCTCGCGCCGACGCCCACCGGATCCCCGGCCCGCACGGCGGCACCGGGCACGGCCACGGCAGCGCCCGGCCACACCGCCGTACCGACCCCCGTACCGGCCGGCACCCCGGACACCCGCGGCACGCCACGGCCCACCCCCACGGCATCCGCCCCGCGTCCGGCCCCGCCGGCACCCGCCCCCACGCCGACCCCCGGCCGCGGCACGGCCGAGCCGGAACCGGGCGGGGTGTGCGTGCCGGTGATCGGCCTGTGCGTGGACGTCCTCGACGGCGACCAGGACGGACCGTCTATGACTGGCCGTCGCGGCGCGTGAGCAGCCACGGCTCGACCACGCCGAGCCCACGCACCGGGCGCTGCCACATCGGCTGGAGCGCGAAGCGGTACACCGGCGGCTCCTCGCCCTCCTTCTCGGCGGCCGCGGCGGCCTCCGCCGCCTCCGCCTCCGAGGCGGGCGCCTCGCCGGTGCGGATCAGCTCCTCGGCGAACGCGGTGTCCACGAGGACGGCGTCGCGCGGCGCTATCGAGGTCAGCCGGGAGGCCAGGTTCACCGTCGTACCGAACACATCGCCCATGCGGGTGGTCACCGTGCCGAACGCCATGCCGACCCGCAGCTCGGGCATCGTCTCGTCGTTCGCCAGCGTCTCCACCAGCCGCAGCGCGATGTCCGCGGCCGTACCCGCGTCGTCCGCCGCGTACAGCACCTCGTCGCCGAGGGTCTTGATGAGCCGGCCGCCGCGCGCGGCCACCAGGTCGGCCGCGGTGGTCTCGAACGCCTCGACCAGCTCGCCCAGCTCCTCCTCCTCCATACGGCGGGTGAGGCGGGTGAAACCGACGAGGTCGGCGAAGCCGACGGCGAGCCGGCGGTCGACCATCTCCTCGTCGTCACCGGTCTGCACGACCCGGCCGGCGGAGGCCGCGAGCTGGCGGCGCCAGACGTAGACCAGGAACTCCTCCAGCTCGGGCAGGAGCAGTTCCACGATCGGGTACGTCACCTCGGTCCGGGTCATGCCCGGCTCCGGCGGCTCGGTCAGCCCCTCCAGGAAGGAATCGATCTGCCACTCCGCCAAACGGGCGGTGGTCTGCCCGGTGGACCGGGCCACCTGCACCGCCATGGCCTCGCTGAGCAGTCCCGCCTCCACCAGACCGGCCAGGCGGCGCAGCGCCAGCACGTCGGCCTCGGTGAGGGCCTTCGCCTGCCCGATGTCCGCGAAGCCCATGGCCCGCCAGAACCGGGACGCCAGCTCCATGGAGACACCGGCGCTGCGGGCGGCCTGGAACGGGGTGTAGCGGCGCTCGGCGCCCAGGATGAGCTGTTCGAGCCGCAGGGCCAGCGGGTCCTCGCCGGTGTCGGGGGCGTGGGGGTCCACCCGGCCGTCCCCGCCAGCGCCGGAGCCCGTGTCGTCGACGGTCACGCCTGCTGCCCTTCCGATCTGCCGCGGTCAGGTATCGACCGGCCTCAACTCTACGGCAGGTGTGCGCCAGCTCACTCCGTCGGGTTCGGCCGACAGCACGCCTGCCGCTCGCAGCCCCCGGGCCCCCGCGTCGGGGTCCGGGGGCGTGCGTCGCCGTACGCACCCGCGGGTCCATCGTGGCCGCTCGCGCGGTTCCCCGCGCCCTTTCGGGGCGCTCGTGGCAGCGCCCACACCGCCGTCTCCCTACGCCGGCCGCAGATGGACGATGTCGCCCGCCCCCACCGGCTCCTGGACCCCCGCCTCCGTGGCGATGATCAACCGGCCGTCCCCGTCCAGCGCCACGGCCTCCCCCACCACCACCCGGTCCCCCGGCAGCTCGGCCCGCACCACGCGTCCGAGGGTCGCGCAGCCCGCGGTGTACGTCTCCTGCAGGCCGCTCACCGAGGGGTCGCCGCCCGCCGCGCGCCAGCGCCCGTACCAGTCCTCCAGCGACCGCAGCACGGCCCGCAGCAGCGGATCCCGGTCCGTGCCCCGCGCCCCGGCCAGCGCGAGCGAACCCGCCTGCGGGACGGGCAGTTCGTCAGCCCGTAGGGTGACGTTGACCCCCACACCGATGACGACCCCGTCGTCCCCGGCCCGCTCGGCGAGGATGCCCCCGGCCTTGCGCTCCTCCCCGCCCACGGTCACCAGCAGGTCGTTCGGCCACTTGAGCGCCGTGTCGACCCCCGCCGCCCGCGCCAGCCCGGTCGCCACCGCCACGCCCGTCAGCAGCGGCAGCCACCCCCAGCGGGCCACCGGCACCTCGGTGGGCTTCAGCAGCACGGAGAAGAAGAGACCCGAGCGCGGCGGTGCCGTCCAGCGGCGGTCCAGGCGGCCCCGGCCGGCCGTCTGCTCCTCCGCCACCAGCACCGCACCCTCGCCGGCCTTCCCGGCACCGGCCAGCGCGGCGAGGTCGGAGTTGGTGGAACCGGTCCGCTGCACGAGCTGGATGTCGCTGTAGAGGCCCCCCTCCCGGACCAGCCCGCGCCGCAGCGCCATGGCATTCAGGGGCGGACGGTCCAGGTCGGACCAGCGGCTGTCGTCTGATGGATTCTGCGGCGTCATGCAAGCCACCCTAGGTGTGGTAAACGACGCACTGCTGATCCGTAGGCCCGCCACTACGCTACGGATGAGTAACCGTCCCCCCTTTTGAGCAGGCAGGGAGCCGCATCCCGATGTCCGAGCCGGAAGAGCGTCACGAGATCCACGAGACCGACATCCACACGACCGCGGGAAAGCTCGCGGATCTCCAGCGCCGCATCCACGAGGCGACGCACGCCGGCTCGGAGCGCGCCGTCGAGAAGCAGCACGCCAAGGGCAAGCTGACGGCCCGTGAGCGCATCGAACTCCTCCTCGACGAGGGGTCGTTCGTCGAGCTGGACGAGTTCGCCCGGCACCGGTCCACCCACTTCGGGCTGGACAAGAACCGCCCGTACGGGGACGGCGTCGTCACCGGGTACGGCACGGTGGACGGCCGGCCCGTCGCCGTCTTCTCGCAGGACTTCACCGTCTTCGGCGGGGCCCTCGGCGAGGTCTACGGCCAGAAGATCGTCAAGGTCATGGACTTCGCGCTGAAGACCGGCTGCCCGGTCATCGGCATCAACGACTCCGGCGGCGCCCGCATCCAGGAGGGCGTGGCCTCCCTCGGCGCCTACGGCGAGATCTTCCGCCGCAACACCCACGCCTCCGGTGTGATCCCGCAGATCAGCCTGGTCGTCGGCCCCTGCGCGGGCGGCGCGGTCTACTCCCCGGCCATCACCGACTTCACGGTCATGGTGGACCAGACCTCGCACATGTTCATCACCGGACCGGACGTCATCAAGACCGTCACCGGCGAGGACGTCGGTTTCGAGGAGCTGGGCGGCGCCCGCACCCACAACGCCACCTCCGGCGTGGCGCACCACATGGCCGGGGACGAGAAGGACGCCATCGAATACGTCAAGCAGCTGCTGTCGTACCTGCCGTCCAACAACCTCTCCGAGCCCCCGGTCTTCCCGGAGGAGGCGGACCTCGCCGTCAGCGACGAGGACCGCGAGCTGGACACGCTCGTCCCGGACAGCGCCAACCAGCCGTACGACATCCGCACGGTGGTCGAGCACGTCCTGGACGACGCCGAGTTCTTCGAGACGCAGGCGCTGTTCGCGCCGAACATCGTCACCGGCTTCGGCCGGGTCGAGGGCCACCCGGTCGGTGTCGTCGCCAACCAGCCGATGCAGTTCGCCGGCTGCCTCGACATCACGGCGAGCGAGAAGGCGGCCCGTTTCGTGCGGACCTGCGACGCCTTCAACATCCCGGTCCTCACCTTCGTGGACGTGCCGGGCTTCCTGCCGGGCGTCGACCAGGAGCACGACGGCATCATCCGGCGCGGCGCCAAGCTGATCTACGCCTACGCCGAGGCCACCGTCCCGCTGATCACCGTCATCACCCGCAAGGCCTTCGGCGGCGCCTACGACGTCATGGGCTCCAAGCACCTGGGCGCCGACCTCAACCTCGCCTGGCCCACCGCCCAGATCGCCGTGATGGGCGCCCAGGGCGCGGTGAACATCCTGCACCGCCGCACCCTCGCGGAGGCCGAGGCGAGCGGCGAGGACGTCGAGGCGGTGCGCGCCCGGCTGATCCAGGAGTACGAGGACACCCTCCTCAACCCCTACGTCGCGGCCGAGCGCGGCTACATCGACGCGGTGATCATGCCGTCCGACACCCGCGCACACATCGTCCGCGGCCTGCGTCAGCTGCGCACCAAGCGGGAATCCCTGCCTCCGAAGAAGCACGGCAACATCCCCCTCTAGGCCCCGCGGACCCTGGGAGCGGTCATGAACATCAAGGTCGTACGAGGCAACCCGACTCCGGAGGAGCTGGCCGCCGCCCTGGCGGTGGTCCGCGCCCGCGCCGCGGCGGCAGCGGCAACGCCGTCCGGCGCGGAGCCCCCGAGGGACGCGTGGTCCGACCCGTCGAGGATCGCGACGGCCCGGGTCCCGAAGCCGGGCCCGTCGTCCTGGACCCGCACCTACTGGCCGAGCTAGGGACGACTGCCTGAAGGGGCGCGGGCAACCGCGCCCGGTGGCACGACACCGGGCGCCAACTTGAGTAGCAGTACTCAGGCGCCCGCCCCCACAAAGCCGCACGCTGGACGAGTGTTGTGGTCAGACCCGGAAAACGAGCCGCCGAAAGAACTGCGCGACGCGCAGAACATGCTTCGGCGGCTCGGCTTCCTCATGGCTCTGGCCATGGTGCTGTTCATGATCGTCAGCGGTCTGAGGTGAGCCGCACGGCGCACCCTGACTAACCTGACGGCATGACTGCCAAACGCCGCAGGCGACTCGTGCTCGCCTCCCAGTCCCCCGCCCGGCTGGCCCTGCTCCGGCAGGCCGGTCTCACCCCCGAGGTGATCGTGAGCGGCGTCGACGAGGACGCCGTCACCGCCCCCACCCCGGCGGAGCTGGCACTCGCCCTGGCCGAGGCCAAGGCGAGCGTCGTGGCGGCCAAGCCGGAGGTGCAGGGCGCCCTGGTGATCGGCTGCGACTCGGTGCTGGAGCTGGACGGCCAGGCGCTCGGCAAGCCGGCCGACGCCGAGGAGGCCACCGCCCGCTGGAAGAGCATGCGCGGGCGGGCCGGTGTACTCCAGACGGGTCACTGTGTGTGGGACACGGAGGCGAAGCGGTACGTGTCGGGGACCGCCTCCACCGTCGTCCGGTTCGGCGAGCCCAGCGACGAGGAGATCGCCGCCTACGTGGCCTCCGGTGAGCCGCTGCACGTCGCCGGCGCGTTCACCCTGGACGGCCGTTCGGCGCCGTTCATCGAGGGCATCGACGGCGACCACGGCAATGTGATCGGCATCAGCCTGCCCCTGATCCGCAAGCTCCTCGCCGAACTGGGCGTCGGCATCACGGAGTTGTGGGCACCGGAACGGTGATCTGGGCGGGGACGGAGTCCTGCGGCTCCTCGTCCCCGTCCTGCGGCTCGTCCGTACGGCTCGCCGGCACCCCCGCGCCGGCGGGCGCCGCGCCCGGCTCCGGCTTCGCGGCCGGGTCGCCTCCCTGCCCCGGCACACCGCCGCCGGGTGCCGTTCCTTCCGCACCACCCACACGGTCGTACGTCATCAGGAGCAGCACGATCAGCCCGAGGACGACCACCATGAACAGGAACGCCGTCCAGCCGACCAGGCCCCAGGCGAACGCGCCGAGCAGGCCGTGCACCACGGCGGCGCTGATCAGCAGGACGCGGCCGAGGCCGGCCGGGGCGCGGTCGCGTACCGCGACGAGCACGGCCACCAGCGCGCACAGCGCGAAGTAGAGGCCGAAGACCACTCCGCCGATCTTCGAGGACGTCGCCATGACGTCCGGGTCGAGGCCGGCCAGGGACATGTCCTGCCGGTCCACGACCACTCCGAGGAACCAGTTCACCGCGGCGATGAAGACGGCCTCCGCCAGGAGGACGACCGCCACGACCCATGCCACCGGTCTGCGCACCACCGGGCCCCACCCACTCTCACACCGACAGCCTGTTACCTCAGGTACGTTCGAGACAGCGCGAACGCTACTAACGGGTAAACCGGGGGACAAGGGTTCGGGCCGGAGCAAAGAATCATTGGGCCATTCGTAGGGACTCGACAAAGAAACAGAGTGGGCCGCAGCACGCCCTCACAGAGACCTTGGCCACATGGCAGGGCTAGGGTTTTCCGAAGGAGTCCTGCGTACCGAGGTGCGACATGGGCTTTCGCGGGTCGAGCGAGCCTCGCATCACGCTCCGTGTGGGCAAGCTCACCACTGGGGACGGGTCGAAGTGCCGTGTCGGCAGTCCCTAAACTCGGCTTGTTTCAAGGAGGGAGCCTCAATCGTGCGCAAGGTGCTCATCGCCAACCGTGGCGAAATCGCTGTCCGCGTGGCCCGGGCCTGCCGGGACGCCGGGATCGCGAGCGTGGCCGTCTACGCCGACCCGGACCGGGACGCTCTGCATGTCCGCGCCGCGGATGAGGCGTTCGCCCTGGGCGGTGACACCCCGGCGACCAGCTACCTGGTCATCGACAAGATCCTCAACGCCGCCCGTGAGTCCGGTGCGGACGCCGTCCATCCGGGGTACGGCTTCCTCTCGGAGAACGCCGACTTCGCCCAGGCGGTCCTGGACGCGGGCCTGATCTGGATCGGCCCGCCCCCGCAGGCCATCCGCGACCTGGGTGACAAGGTCGCCGCCCGGCACATCGCCCAGCGCGCCGGCGCCCCGCTGGTGGCCGGCACCCCCGACCCCGTGAGCGGTGCGGAGGAGGTCGTGGCCTTCGCCCAGGAGCACGGCCTGCCGATCGCGATCAAGGCCGCCTTCGGTGGTGGCGGGCGCGGTCTGAAGGTCGCCCGGACCCTCGACGAGGTCCCCGAGCTGTACGAGTCGGCGGTGCGTGAGGCGGTGGCCGCGTTCGGCCGCGGTGAGTGCTTCGTGGAGCGCTACCTGGACCGCCCCCGGCACGTGGAGACCCAGTGCCTGGCCGACAAGCACGGCAACGTGGTCGTCGTCTCCACGCGTGACTGCTCGCTGCAGCGCCGCCACCAGAAGCTGGTGGAGGAGGCCCCGGCGCCGTTCCTGTCCGAGGAGCAGGTCGCCGAGCTGTACCGGGCCTCGAAGGCCATCCTGAAGGAGGCCGGCTACGAGGGCGCCGGCACCTGTGAGTTCCTCGTCGGCCAGGACGGCACGATCTCCTTCCTGGAGGTCAACACCCGCCTGCAGGTCGAGCACCCGGTGACCGAGGAGGTCGCCGGCATCGACCTGGTCCGCGAGATGTTCCGTATCGCCGACGGCGAGGAGCTGGGCTACGGCGACCCCGTGCTGCGCGGTCACTCCTTCGAGTTCCGTATCAACGGCGAGGATCCGGGCCGTAACTTCCTCCCCGCGCCCGGCACGGTCACGAAGTTCGACGCGCCGTCCGGTCCCGGTGTCCGCCTGGACGCGGGCGTGGAGTCCGGCAGCGTCATCGGTCCGGCCTGGGACTCGCTGCTGGCCAAGCTGATCGTGACCGGCCGTACCCGCAAGGAGGCCCTGGAGCGGGCCGCCCGTGCGCTGGAGGAGTTCCAGGTCGAGGGCATGGCCACCGCGATCCCGTTCCACCGCGCGGTGGTGAAGGACCCGGCGTTCGCCCCCGAACTGACCGGCTCCAGCGACCCCTTCACGGTCCACACCCGCTGGATCGAGACCGAGTTCGTCAACGACATCAAGCCCTTCGCCGCCCCGGCCGACGCCGAGGCGGAGGAGGAGCTGGGCCGCGAGACGGTCGTCGTCGAGGTCGGCGGCAAGCGCCTGGAGGTCTCCCTCCCGGCGTCCCTGGGCATGAGCCTGGCCCGCACGGGCCTCGCGGCCGGCGCCAAGCCGAAGCGCCGTGCGGCGAAGAAGTCCGGCCCGGTCGCCTCCGGCGACACCCTCGCCTCGCCGATGCAGGGCACGATCGTGAAGATCGCCGTCGAGGAGGGCCAGGAGGTCCAGGAGGGCGACCTGATCGTCGTCCTGGAAGCCATGAAGATGGAACAGCCCCTCAACGCCCACAAGGCGGGCACCATCAAGGGCCTGACCGCCGAGGTCGGCGCGTCCATCACCTCGGGCGCCGCGATCTGCGAGATCAAGGACTGACGGCACGCTGGACCGTGACGCCCGGTGGACCAACCTCGGTTGGCCTGCCGGGCGTCGCCCTTTGTCGGAGGCTCGGGGGGCGACTCGAGTCCGATCAGGCCCCCGCCCCCTCAGCGGCGCCGCAGATCAGCGACCCGCCCCCGCTCGGCCCCCGTCGGCTCCCCCAACGCCCCCGACCGGAGCGCCATGCCCCTCCTCGGCCCCGGGAGCGGAGCGCGACGCGCCGGGGCCTGCTCACCCCCCGGAGAGGCTCCGTTCGCCCCCGTCACGGCGATCTGCACCCCTTGGTCGGCGAGCGCCTGCAACTCCGTGGCGGCGCGGTCGTCGTGGGCGGGCGGCTCGTCGGTGACCAGACGGGTGATGAGGTCCGTCGGCACGGTCTGGAACATCGTGTCCGTGCCGAGCTTGGTGTGGTCGGCGAGGACCACGACCTCCGCGGCGGCCTGGACGAGGGCCCGGTCGACGGATGCCGAGAGCATGTTGGAGGTGGACAGGCCCCGTTCGGCCGTCAGGCCGCTTCCGGAGAGGAAGGCCTTCGACACGCGCAGGCCCTGGAGGGACTGTTCGGCGCCGGAGCCGACGAGGGCGTAGTTGGAGCCGCGCAGGGTGCCTCCGGTCATCACGACCTCCACCCGGTTGGCGTGGGCGAGCGCCTGGGCCACCAGGAGGGAGTTGGTGACGACCGTGAGACCCGGCACGCGCGCGAGGCGGCGGGCCAGCTCCTGCGTGGTCGTACCGGCCCCCACCACGATCGCCTCGCCTTCTTCGACGAGGCCCGCGGCGAGGTCGGCGATGGCCGTCTTCTCGGCGGTCGCGAGATGAGACTTCTGCGGAAAGCCGGACTCCCGCGTGAACCCGCCCGGCAGTACCGCACCGCCGTGCCGGCGGTCGAGGAGTCCTTCTGCCTCCAGCGCGCGCACGTCCCGCCGTACGGTCACTTCGGAGGTCTGGACGACGCGGGCGAGCTCACGGAGCGACACGGCACCGTTCGCTCGCACCATTTCGAGGATCAATTGGCGACGTTCAGCAGCGAACACGAAACTGACAGTAACCCCAGCGACCGTCTGCTTTCAGCAGTTTGCGCCGAATAACAGAAGTTGTTCGCATGGTGGGGCGGGAAGTGATATAAGCCCCGCCCGCCCCGACTATGCCGCCCGCACACGCCACAACTCCCCGTGACCAGCGGGAAGTCGGCCGGGCCCGTCAGCCCTCCGCGCTCGCCTTGCGCGTGTGCAGCTGCCGGGCGACCTCCGCGATCGACCCCGAAAGGGAGGGGTACACCGTGAAGGCGTTCGCGATCTGTTCGACCGTCAGATTGTTGTCGACGGCGATCGAGATGGGGTGGATCAGTTCCGAGGCGCGGGGGGCCACCACCACACCGCCGACGACGATCCCGGTGCCCGGCCGGCAGAAGATCTTCACGAAGCCGTCCCGGATGCCCTGCATCTTGGCGCGCGGGTTGCGCAGCAGCGGGAGCTTGACGACCCGGGCGTCGATCTTGCCCGCGTCCACGTCGGCCTGCGTGTAGCCGACGGTGGCGATCTCGGGGTCGGTGAAGACGTTGGAGGAGACCGTCTTGAGGTTCAGCGGGGCCACCGCGTCGCCGAGGAAGTGGTACATGGCGATGCGCCCCTGCATGGCGGCGACGGACGCGAGGGCGAAGACGCCGGTCACGTCACCGGCGGCGTAGACGCCGGGCGCGGTCGTCCGGGACACCTTGTCGGTCCAGATGTGGCCCGACTCGCGCAGCTTGACGCCGGCCTCCTCCAGGCCGAGGCCCGCGCTGTTCGGGATGGCGCCGACGGCCATCAGGCAGTGGGAGCCGGTGATGACCCGGCCGTCGGCCAGCGTGACCTCGACCCGGTCGCCGACGCGCTTGGCGGACTGCGCGCGGGAGCGGGCCATGACGTTCATGCCACGGCGCCGGAAGACGTCCTCCAGCACGACGGCGGCGTCCGGGTCCTCGCCGGGCAGCACCCGGTCGCGGGAGGACACGAGGGTCACCTTCGAACCGAGCGCCTGGTAGGCACCGGCGAACTCGGCACCGGTCACACCGGAGCCGACCACGATCAGCTCTTCGGGCAGCTCGGTGAGGTCGTAGACCTGGGTCCAGTTCAGGATGCGCTCGCCGTCGGGCTGGGCGTCGGGCAGCTCGCGCGGGTGGCCGCCGGTGGCGATGAGGACGGCGTCGGCGGTGAGGGTCTCCTCGGTGCCGTCGGCGGCGGTGACGACGACCTTGCGGGAGCCGTCCAGGGCCTGCATGCCGTCCAGCCGGCCGCGTCCGCGCATGACCCGGGCGCCGGCGCGCGTCACGGAGGCGGTGATGTCGTGCGACTGGGCGAGCGCGAGGCGCTTCACCCGGCGGTTGACCTTGCCGAGGTCCACACCGACGACCCGGGCCGCCTGCTCCAGCGGCGGGGTGTCGTCGGCGACGATGATCCCCAGCTCCTCGTAGGAGGAGTCGAAGGTGGTCATCACCTCGGCCGTAGCGATAAGGGTCTTCGACGGCACGCAGTCGGTCAGCACCGACGCTCCGCCCAGACCGTCGCAGTCGACGACGGTCACCTCCGCGCCGAGCTGGGCGGCCACCAGGGCCGCCTCGTATCCGCCGGGTCCGCCACCGATGATCACGATCCGAGTCACGTACTCCATTGTCCCGCACGCCTCAAGGTGCTACTGCCCGGGGGCGCCACCGGGTCACTCCTGGGGCGCCCGAGGCCTGCGGGGCGCCTGCCGTACCCTCTCCCCATGTCGCTCTATGCCGCGTACGCCGGCAACCTCGACGCGCGCCTGATGTCCCGCCGCGCCCCGCACTCCCCGCTGCGCGCCACCGGCTGGCTGAACGGCTGGCGGCTGACCTTCGGCGGCGAGCAGCTGGGCTGGGAGGGCGCGCTGGCGACGATCGTCGAGGACCCGCTGGCCGAGGTCTTCGTCGGCCTGTACGACATCGCGCCCATGGACGAGGAGTCGCTCGACCGGTGGGAGGGCGTGGGCCTCGGCATCTACCGCCGGGTACGCGTGCGCGTGCACACGCTGGACGGTGAGGAGTCGGCCTGGGCGTACGTCCTCGACGGCTACGAGGGCGGTCTGCCGTCGGCGCGCTACCTGGGCGAGATCGCCGACGCGGCGGAGTCGGCCGGGGCCCCGCACGACTATGTGATGGAACTCCGCAAGCGCCCCTGCTGAGCCGGCGCCCCCCGCCTCACCTCGCTCTTCGCCGCCGTTTGTGGAAACCGACAAGATGACGGATCCAAACCCGTGGGCTCTGTCATCTACGCGCGTAGGCGAAGACCGGTTACCCTCATCGGCGTGAACGCATCTCTTCTTCCGGACGACATCCAGGGCGACCCCTACGCCGCCGCCGACGCCGCCGCCGCGCGCCTGCGCGCCCTCACCGGCGCCGAGACCCACGACGTCGCCCTCGTGATGGGCTCCGGCTGGGCTCCGGCCGTGGACGCCCTGGGCGCACCCGACGCCGAGTTCCAGGTCACCGAGCTGCCCGGCTTCCCGCCGCCGGCCGTCGAGGGGCACGGCGGCAAGATCCGCTCGTACGCCTTCGGTGACAAGCGCGCCCTGGTCTTCCTGGGCCGCACGCACTACTACGAGGGCCGCGGCGTGGCCGCCGTCGCCCACGGCGTGCGTACGGCCGTGGCCGCGGGCTGCAAGACGATCGTGCTGACCAACGGCTGCGGCGGCCTGCGCGAGGGCATGCGCCCCGGCCAGCCGGTCCTCATCAGCGACCACATCAACCTGACGGCGACCTCCCCCATCGTCGGCGCCAACTTCGTCGACCTGACGGACCTGTACTCCCCGCGTCTGCGCGCCCTGTGCAAGGAGATCGACCCCACGCTGGAGGAGGGCGTCTACGCCCAGTTCCCCGGCCCGCACTACGAGACCCCGGCCGAGATCCGCATGGCCCGCGTCATCGGCGCGGACCTCGTCGGCATGTCCACGGTCCTCGAAGCCATCGCCGCCCGCGAGGCCGGCGCCGAGGTCCTGGGCATCTCCCTGGTCACCAACCTCGCCGCGGGCATGACCGGTGAACCCCTCAACCACGAGGAGGTCCTCCAGGCAGGCCGCGACTCGGCGGCGCGGATGGGGCAGCTGCTGGCGCAGGTGCTGGAGAAGCTGTAAGCGACTCAGGCGCTGCCGCGCCGGTGACGGGACCCCTGGGGGCGGCGCCCCCGGGGGACCAGGCAAACACGGAGAGGTTGATCCCAAGGTGCACGACGATCTCATCGCCCGGGCCGAGGAATGGCTCGCCGAGGACCCGGACACGGAGACCCGTGACGAACTCGCCAAGCTGATCGAGGCGGGCGACACGAACGAACTGTCGGCCCGTTTCAGCGGCACGCTCCAGTTCGGCACGGCCGGCCTGCGCGGCGAGCTGGGCGCGGGCCCGATGCGCATGAACCGCAGCGTCGTCATCCGCGCCGCGGCCGGCCTCGCCGCGTACCTGAAGAAGAACGGGACCCCCCACGGGGACGACACCGCCGGCCTCGTCGTCATTGGCTACGACGCCCGCCACAAGTCCGCCGACTTCGCCCGGGACACCGCCGCCGTGATGACCGGCGCCGGACTGCGCGCGGCCGTACTCCCCCGCCCGCTGCCCACGCCCGTCCTGGCCTTCGCCATACGGCACCTCGGCGCGGTCGCGGGCGTGGAGGTCACCGCCAGCCACAACCCGCCCCGCGACAACGGCTACAAGGTCTACCTCGGCGACGGCTCCCAGATCGTGCCGCCCGCCGACGCGGAGATCGCCGCCGAGATCGACGCGATCGCCTCCCTGCACGACGTACCCCGCCCGGAGAGCGGCTGGGAGATCCTGGACGAGTCGGTCCTGGACGCCTACCTCGCCCGCACGGACGCCGTCCTGGACCCCGCCTCCCCGCGCACCGCGCGCACGGTCTACACGGCGATGCACGGCGTCGGCAAGGACGTCCTGCTGGCCGCGTTCGCCCGCGCCGGCTTCCCCGAGCCGGTGCTGGTCGCCGAGCAGGCCGAGCCGGACCCGGACTTCCCGACGGTCGCCTTCCCGAACCCGGAGGAACCGGGCGCTATGGACCTGGCGTTCGCGCGGGCCCGCACCACCGACCCGGACCTGGTCATCGCCAACGACCCCGACGCCGACCGCTGCGCCGTGGCCGTGAAGGACGGCGGCGACTGGCGCATGCTCCGCGGTGACGAGGTCGGCGCCCTGCTCGCCGCCCACCTGGTCCGCCGTGGCGCCCAGGGCACCTTCGCCGAGTCGATCGTCTCCTCATCCCTGCTCGGCCGGATCGCCGAGAAGGCGGGCCTGCCGTACGAGGAGACCCTGACCGGCTTCAAGTGGATCGCCCGCGTCGACGGCCTGCGCTACGGCTACGAGGAGGCCCTCGGCTACTGCGTGGACCCCGAGGGCGTGCGCGACAAGGACGGCATCACCGCCGCGCTGCTGATCACCGAGCTGGCGTCCGTGCTGAAGGAGGAGGGCCGTACCCTCCTCGACCTGCTCGACGACCTCGCCGTGGAACACGGTCTGCACGCCACCGACCAGCTGTCGGTGCGCGTGAAGGACCTCTCCCTGATCGCGGACGCGATGCGCCGGCTGCGCGAGCAGCCGCCGACCGAGCTGGCCGGTCTGCCCATCGTCCGGGCCGAGGACCTGACCCGGGGCACGGACACGCTGCCGCCCACGGACGGCCTGCGCTACACGCTCGACGGCGCCCGGGTCATCGTCCGCCCCAGCGGCACCGAGCCGAAGCTGAAGTGCTACCTGGAGGTCGTCGTACCGGTCTCCGCGCACGACGCCCTCCCGGCCGCCCGTGCCCGCGCGACCGAACTGCTGACGGCCGTCAAGCACGACCTGTCGGCGGCTGCGGGTATCTGACCCCCGGGGCCCTGCTGCCCTTCCTCGGGCAGGAGCAGCAGGGCCACCGCCCAGCCGGCCGCAGGCAGGGATCGCGCCACAGAGCGACGATCCC
>NZ_JBVHVI010000009.1:256521-304676 GCF_055564915.1 Streptomyces sp. NPDC028928 | reverse complement strand
CCCCCGGCGGCCCGCTCGTACGCATACGGCACACCCGGCCTCAGGACACGAACAGCAGGACCCCCGCCCAACCGGCCGCCAGCACCAGCCCCAGGGCCCACAGCGACCGGCCCCGCTGCCGGCCGTCGGCCGACACGGACGGCCGCAGGCAGGGATCGCGCCACAGAGCGACGATCCCCCCGGCGGCCCGCTCGTACGCATACGGCACACCCGGCCTCAGGACACGAACAGCAGGACCCCCGCCCAACCGGCCGCCAGCACCAGCCCCAGGGGCCACAGCGACCGGCCCCGCTGCCGGCCGTCGGCCGACACGGACGGGCGCAGGGAGGGGTCACGCCACAGGGCGGTGATCTCGGCGGCGGTCCGCTCGTACGGGTGCACGAGCCCGAACCTGCGCTCCAGCCACGGCCAGCGGGGCGCGTGCGCCGACCAGCTGGTGAAGGAGGCCCGCCGGCTGTCCAGCTTCAGCTCGGTGCCGGTGCACGCGACGGTCCTGATGTCGTCCCAGCGCAGCTGCCGGGGGCCGCGCAGCCCGTTGAGCCACAGCCCCTCCCGGTCCGCGGTGATCCGCCAGGCGAGCCACTGGGGCAGCCACAGCGCCCCGGCGAATCCGGCGAGGGCGCAGAGCGTGTGACGCCAGCCGCCGGTCTCGCCCCAGAGGACGACGCCGGCCCACACCACCAGCAGCAGCGCACGGAGCCGGTCCAGCAGCCCCGCCCGCCACTGCCGTACGCCCGCCGGGGCCGTGCCGCCCGTCTCCGTCTCCCGGGTGACGGCCTCCCCTGCGGCTCGCCGCAGCTCGGCGTACGACGCCTCCCGGGCCGCCCGGCGCTTCTCTCCGGCCGGCAGCCGCCGTACCGACACCTCGGACAGCGGCCGCACGGGTCCCGACGACCGTTCCGCCACCGGCGGCGCGTCCGCCGCCTCGGCGGCCGTGACCAGCAGGATCTCGGCGCCGTCGCAGGGCACGCCGTACAGCAGGGCCTCCCGCAGCGGCCCCGGCCCCTCCCGGTCCATCCGCGCCAGGAACTCGTCCAGCTCCTCCTCGGCGTCCTCCCCGGCGGCGTCCTCGGCCTCCGTGACGGCGACCCGGAACAGGGGGCGCAGCGCGGCCGTGTCGTCGGCGGCGAACACCTCCGTGTCGCCGTCGGCGCCCTCCCGCACGAGCACCCGCAGTACGGGCGCCGGCGCCGCGCGCAGGGCGGTGGCCCGGCGGCGGCTCAGCAGCCCGGAGAGCAGCGTGGTCAGGCCCTGGCCCGCGACCAGCCAGGCGAACGCCGGCAGCGCCGCCTCGGACGGGTCGGACGGGTGACCCGGGGTGACGGCGACGGCACCGAGCCCGAGCGCGAGCAGGACGCCTCCGCACACGATGAGGAACCGGCCGCGGGGCAGGGGCCGGCCGGCGTCCGGCAGCGGCGCGGTCATGCCGCCGGCCGCGTCCAGGGCCCGTTCCCGTTGCCGGCGCCGGGCCAGCAGCCGCGGTACGGCCGCCGCCCACACCGAGGCCAGGACGGTCACGGCGGCCGTGGTCTCCGGCCAGGTCATGCCGGGCCGCAGGAGCAGGAGCAGCACCGCGAGCACGGGCGCGGACACCGGGACGATCTCCGGGCGCGCGGACAGCCACAGCGCGTGCAGCGCGAGCAGCGCGGCGGTCCACGGGTGCCATCCGGCGGGCAGCACCAGCAGCCCGGTGGCCGCCACGGCGGCGGACAGCGCGGTCAGCAGGTGCCGGTTCCGGGAGGGCAGGGGCACCCAGCGGGGCGGCAGCGCGTCGAGCCAGCGGCGGGCGTGCTCACCGCTCCAGGAGGGGCAGCCGTCGGGCAGGGCTGCGGCGGGCAGCGGCAGCGGCGGCCGCGGCAGTGGCCCGGGGGTCGTACTCATCACATTCCAGACACTCGACAGCGGCGAACGACGGCACCGCACGCCGGCCGTCCGCCGCAGGGGCCGCGCCCCTCAGCCCACAGCCAGCAGAATCGCCAGCAGCACGGCCCCCGCGACCGCCGGCGCCACCACCTCGTAGGCCCACCGCACGGTGACCTCGCCCTGTGCCGACTCGGCCTCCCCGCGGTGTTCCAGGAGTTCCCGCAGGTCGTCGACGATCTGGTCGGTCTCCGCGCGGGTCGGCCCGGTGTCGGGGCCGCGCAGGCTGAAGCTACCGAGGCCGAGGACGCCGGGTCCGAGGGCTCCGCCCCGGGTGCCCGGTGTCACGCCCCGGGCCGCGTCCGCCGCCGCCCGCTGCTGCCGGCGGGCCGCCTTCTTGCGGGCGCGCAGCGAGACGGGGACGGCCCACATCTGGTACTTGGTGCCGGACTTGGCGACGACCTCGTTGGAGTAGCCGGAGCGCAGGGAGGCGACCTCGCCCCAGGGCAGGGTGATCACCCGCAGCGGGTTGCGGACGCGCAGCCGGTCCTCGTTCGCGAAGACCGCCGGGCGGAGCGTGAAGGCGATGACCACCGGCACGATCAGGATCAGCCCGGCCAGCGCCAGCCACGGGGTCCGGCCGTGTCCCTTGACCAGTGCGTCGAAGCCCAGCCAGAGGACGACCAGGAGCAGCAGCACGCCGCCCGCGAGGCCCAGGGGCGAGCGGTAGATCCGGTCCTTGGCGGCGGACGCCGGAGGCGGTGACGCGGGTGACGGGTGATCCGGGGTGGTCATGGCCCCGATTCTGCACGACACCGCCGACGGCGCGGCCCCGCGCCCGGGAACCGGCGCTCATCCGTGATCTCCCACCCCGTTGTGAGCAGCGGGGGTGTACAGCCGCTACGCGCGTAGATATGCTCGTCTGGTGACCATGCCCACTACCGCACCCACAGCTCACGCTCTCGGGGACGTCACCGCGTCCGACAGCACGCTGCGCCGCTTCCTCCACGGGCTGCCCGGCGTCGACGCGGTCGGCCTGGAGGCGCGCGCCGCGTCTCTCGGCACCCGTTCCATCAAGACCACCGCGAAGGCGTACGCCATCGACCTCGCCATCTCGATGGTCGACCTGACGACGCTGGAAGGCGCGGACACCCCGGGCAAGGTCCGGGCGCTCGGCGCCAAGGCGGTCCATCCCGACCCCACGGACCGTACGACCCCCACGACGGCCGCGGTCTGCGTCTACCCCGACATGGTGGCCGTCGCCAAGGAGGCCGTCGCCGGTTCCGGCGTGAAGGTCGCCTCGGTGGCCACCGCCTTCCCGGCCGGCCGTGCCGCCCTCGATGTGAAGCTGGCCGACGTCCGTGACGCCGTCGCCGCCGGCGCCGACGAGATCGACATGGTCATCGACCGGGGCGCGTTCCTCGCCGGCAAGTACCTGAAGGTGTACGACGAGATCGTCGCCGTGAAGCAGGCCTGCGGGGACAGCGCCCGTCTGAAGGTCATCTTCGAGACCGGCGAGCTGTCGACGTACGACAACATCCGCCGTGCCTCCTGGCTCGGCATGCTGGCCGGCGCCGACTTCATCAAGACCTCGACGGGCAAGGTGGCGGTGAACGCCACGCCCGCCAACACCCTGCTGATGCTGGAGGCGGTCCGCGACTTCCGCGCGCAGACCGGTGTCCAGGTCGGTGTGAAGCCGGCCGGCGGCATCCGCACCAGCAAGGACGCCATCAAGTTCCTGGTCCTGGTCAACGAGACCGCGGGCGAGGACTGGCTGGACAACCACTGGTTCCGCTTCGGCGCCTCCTCGCTCCTGAACGACCTGCTGATGCAGCGTCAGAAGCTGGCCACCGGCCGCTACTCCGGCCCCGACTACGTGACGGTGGACTGATCCCCATGGCATCCGCATTCGAGTACGCACCCGCGCCCGAGTCCCGCTCGGTCGTCGACATCGCCCCCTCGTACGGCCTGTTCATCGACGGCGAGTTCACCGAGGCCGCCGACGGCAAGGTCTTCAAGACGGTCTCCCCGTCGACGGAGGAGGTCCTCTCCGAGGTCGCCCAGGCCGGCACCGAGGACGTCGACCGCGCGGTGAAGGCCGCCCGCAAGGCCTTCGAGAAGTGGTCGGCGCTGCCCGGCTCCGAGCGCGCCAAGTACCTGTTCCGCATCGCGCGGATCATCCAGGAGCGCAGCCGCGAGCTGGCGGTTTTGGAGACGCTGGACAACGGCAAGCCCATCAAGGAGACCCGCGACGCGGACCTCCCGCTGGTGGCCGCGCACTTCTTCTACTACGCGGGCTGGGCCGACAAGCTCGACCACGCCGGCTTCGGCGCGAACCCGCAGCCCCTCGGCGTCGCCGGCCAGGTCATCCCCTGGAACTTCCCGCTGCTGATGCTGGCCTGGAAGATCGCCCCGGCGCTGGCGACCGGCAACACGGTCGTGCTGAAGCCGGCGGAGACCACCCCGCTGAGCGCCCTGTTCTTCGCGGACATCTGCCGCCAGGCCGGCCTGCCCAAGGGTGTCGTCAACATCCTCCCGGGCTACGGCGAGGCGGGCGCCGCGCTGGTCGCGCACCCGGACGTCAACAAGGTCGCCTTCACCGGCTCCACGGCCGTCGGCAAGGAGATCGCCCGCACGGTCGCCGGTACGCGGAAGAAGCTCACCCTCGAACTGGGCGGCAAGGGCGCCAACATCGTCTTCGACGACGCCCCCATCGACCAGGCCGTCGAGGGCATCGTCACCGGCATCTTCTTCAACCAGGGCCAGGTCTGCTGCGCGGGCTCCCGTCTCCTGGTCCAGGAGTCGGTCCAGGACGAGCTGCTGGACTCCCTCAAGCGCCGCCTGTCCACGCTCCGCCTCGGCGACCCGCTGGACAAGAACACCGACATCGGCGCGATCAACTCCGCCGAGCAGCTCGCCCGGATCACCGCGCTGGCCGAGCAGGGCGAGGCGGAGGGCGCCGAGCGCTGGTCCCCGGCCTGCGAGCTGCCGGCCTCCGGCTACTGGTTCGCGCCGACGCTCTTCACGAACGTCACCCAGGCCCACACCATCGCCCGCGACGAGATCTTCGGCCCGGTGCTGTCGGTCCTCACCTTCCGCACGCCGGACGAGGCGGTCGCCAAGGCGAACAACACCCAGTACGGCCTCTCGGCCGGCATCTGGACCGAGAAGGGCTCCCGGATCCTGGCCGTGGCGAACAAGCTGCGCGCGGGTGTCGTCTGGTCCAACACGTTCAACAAGTTCGACCCGACCTCGCCGTTCGGCGGCTACAAGGAGTCGGGCTTCGGCCGCGAGGGCGGCCGCCACGGCCTGGAGGCATACCTCGATGTCTGACCGTCTGAGCGTCTTCAAGACCTACAAGCTGTACGTCGGCGGGAAGTTCCCGCGTTCCGAGAGCGGCCGGGTGTACGAGGTGAGCGACTCCAAGGGCAACTGGCTGGCGAACGCACCCCTCTCCTCCCGCAAGGACGCCCGTGACGCGGTGGTCGCCGCGCGCAAGGCGTTCGGCGGCTGGTCCGGCGCGACCGCCTACAACCGGGGCCAGGTCCTCTACCGCGTCGCGGAGATGCTGGAGGGCCGCAAGGAGCAGTTCGTCCGGGAGGTCGCCGACGCGGAGGGCCTGTCGAAGTCCAAGGCGGCGGCCGTCGTGGACGCGACGATCGACCGCTGGGTCTGGTACGCGGGCTGGACCGACAAGATCGCCCAGGTGATCGGCGGCGCCAACCCGGTCGCGGGCCCGTACTTCAACCTCTCCTCCCCGGAGCCGACCGGCGTGGTCGCCGTCCTGGCCCCGCAGGAGTCGTCCTTCCTCGGCCTGGTCTCGGTCGTGGCCCCGGTGATCGCCACCGGCAACACCGCGGTCGTGATCGCCTCCGAGAAGGCCCCGCTGCCGGCCCTGTCGCTGGGCGAGGTGCTGGCCACCTCCGACGTCCCGGGCGGCGTGGTCAACGTCCTGTCCGGCCGTACGGCGGAACTCGCGGCGCCGCTCGCCGCGCACCAGGACGTCAACGCGATCGACCTCGCGGGCGCGGACGAGGTGCTGGCGAAGGAGCTGGAGATCGCGGCGGCCGACAATCTGAAGCGCGTCCTGCGTCCACAGGCTGTGGATTACTTCGAGACGCCCGGGACCGAGCGGATGACGGCGTTCCTGGAGACGAAGACGGTGTGGCATCCGACGGGGTCGCTCGGCGCGTCGGGGTCTTCTTACTGACGGGATCCGGGCGGGGAGCTGCTGTCGTCTGCCGGGTGCGGGTTCGCCTCGGCTGAGCGCGCAGTTCCCCGCGCCCCTTCGGGCGCTTTCAGTGACCCAGCGCTCCCAAGGCCTGCCCCAGCACCGGGACGCTACCCAGGGACGGGGCCTGGGCCAGGGGGCGGGTCAGGGTCTGGGAGCCGACCGGCTGGAAGTCGGCCAGCTGGGTGCCCACCCCGTTGTCCAGCGGGTCGACGCCCGTGCCGGCCAGCGGGTTGGGCTTGAGGCCGGCGACCGGGCCGGTGACGTAGCCGACGATGCCCGTCGCGGCGCGCATGCCGGCCTGCGGGTCGATGTTGCCCATGTCGACGGGGCGGTAGTTGACGCCCACGCCGGGGATCGAGTCGGCGGACGCCGTGCCCGCGCCCGCGCCCAGGGCCGCTCCGGCGGTCACGAGGGCGATCAGGGCGCGCTGCGCGGTCGGGTGCTCGGAAGAGGTGTGTCGGGCCATCGCTGGTGCCACCTTCTGGTGCGCAGGGTAATGCGGTCGACACGTAGGGTAGTTGAGGTGAGACTCACGCTCAAAAGCCGACCCGCGGGGTCGGCAGGGCGCCCCCCATGCGTCAAACTGGTGTTCCGTGAGCATTCATCCCCCGCCCCCCGCCCGTGTCGTGCTGCTGTGCGGCCCCTCGGGCTCGGGCAAGTCACTTGTCGCCGCCCGTTCCGGGCTCCCCGTGCTGCGCCTGGACGACTTCTACAAGGAGGGTGACGACCCGACTCTGCCCCTGGTGGAGGGGAGTTCGGACATCGACTGGGACCACCCGGAGTCGTGGGACGCGGACGTCGCGGTCGAGGCCATCCTCCGGCTGTGCGCGACGGGGTCGACCCCGGTGCCGGTGTACGACCTCGCGCTGAGCGCCCGCACCGGCGAGGAGACGTTGCACATCGGGCGTACCCCGCTGTTCATCGCGGAGGGCATCTTCGCCGCGGAGATCGTCGAGCGCTGCCGGGAGCTGGGTGTGCTCGCGGACGCGCTGTGCCTGTCGCGCGGCCCGGTCACCACCTTCCGGCGGCGCTTCGTGCGCGATCTGAGGGAGGGCCGTAAGTCGGTGCCGTTCCTGCTGCGCCGCGGCTGGCGGCTGATGCGGGCGGAGCGGTCGATCGTCGCCCGCCAGGTGTCCCTCGGCGCGCACCCGTGCGACCGGGACGAGGCGCTGGGCCGGCTGGCGGCAGCGGCGGACCGGCAGGTGCGCCAGGAGGCGGCGGCGTAGCGTCCGTAGGCAGGGAAGCGGGGAACACGAAAGCGGGACTGGCAGGGCCCCCCGGCCTACCAGTCCCGTTCCTGTTGCTCCCCCGTTTTCCCCCGTACCGCTCCCCCGTTTTCCCCCGAAGGCCCGCCCCCCAGCGGTCCCCCGTGGTCCCCCCCTGATCCCCCGTTTTCCCCCGTCCCCCCGGACCTTCAGGCGACCAGTTCGCCGAAGGCGTCCTCCTGGTCACGGCCGAAGCTGAGGACCTCGTCCTCGCGCAGCCGGCGCAGCGAGCGCCAGATGCTGGACTTCACCGTGCCGACACTGATGCCGAGGATCTCCGCGATCTCCGGGTCCGTGCGGCCCTCGTAGTAGCGCAGGACCAGCATGGTGCGCTGGAGTTCGGGCAGCCGGGCCAGCGCCTGCCACAGGACCGCGCGCAGCTCGGTGCCGCGCATCGCGTCCGTCTCGCCGGGCGTCTCCGGCAGTTCCTCGGTCGGGTACTCGTTGAGCTTGCGGCGCCGCCAGGCGCTGATGTGCAGGTTGGTCATGGTGCGGCGGAGGTATCCGCCGACCGCCGCCTTGTCGCTGATCCGCTCCCAGGCCTTGTACGTCGAGAACAGCGCGCTCTGCAGCAGGTCCTCGGCCTCGAAACGGTCGCCGGTCAGGTGGTAGGCGGTGGCGTACAGGGAGGCGCGGCGCTCCTGGACGTAGGCGGTGAACTCCGCCTCCGTCAGCGAGCGGCGCTCCCCCGAGTCCTCCCTGTACGCGGCTCCCCCGTGAGCATCCCCCCGGCCGTCGACCACCGTCATATAGGCGGTGTGCTGACGCCCGGTGCCGCGAGCGCACCCCCGCCCGCTCACGGCACCGGACTTCTCGGATCCCCGGTGCACGTCGTGCAGACGCGTGACCACTGCGCTGGTGCTGATGCTGTGCAGCGTGTTCATCTCGCGCTCCCCGTCGTGGACTTCCGGTGAATCGGTCTTGCCGGGCCGGTTCCGGCTGCCCGTCCGGCCCGTGACCAAAAGACTGCCGGGATCACTTCATGGCCGTGTCCGCCGACTGTCACAGACCTGTCACAGGGGTCCCGCCCAGGCCGGTCACACACGGCGCACAGGTGACGGCGCCAGGGCAACCCCGCCGACAGGAGATGGCCGGGAGGTCGTACGGCACCCCCTCCATGGGCCAGAATGAGCCCGTGCCTTCCCTGTTGCTGATCGAGGACGACGACGCCATCCGTACGGCCCTGGAGCTCTCCCTGACGCGCCAGGGACACCGGGTGGCCACCGCTGCCAGCGGCGAGGACGGTCTGAAGCTGCTGCGCGAGCAGCGGCCGGACCTGATCGTGCTGGATGTGATGCTGCCCGGCATCGACGGGTTCGAGGTGTGCCGGCGCATCCGGCGCACCGACCAGCTGCCGATCATCCTGCTGACCGCGCGCAGCGACGACATCGATGTGGTGGTCGGGCTGGAGTCCGGCGCCGACGACTACGTCGTCAAGCCCGTCCAGGGGCGGGTGCTGGACGCCCGGATCCGGGCCGTGCTGCGGCGCGGTGAGCGCGAGTCCAGCGACTCGGCGACCTTCGGCAGCCTCGTCATCGACCGCTCGGCGATGACCGTGACGAAGAACGGCGAGGACCTCCAGCTGACCCCGACCGAGCTGCGGCTGCTGCTGGAGCTGAGCCGGCGGCCCGGTCAGGCGCTGTCCCGGCAGCAGCTGCTGCGGCTGGTGTGGGAGCACGACTACCTCGGTGACTCGCGCCTGGTCGACGCGTGTGTGCAGCGGCTGCGCGCCAAGGTCGAGGACGTCCCCTCGTCCCCGACGCTGATCCGTACCGTCCGTGGTGTCGGCTACCGCCTGGACGCGCCTCAGTGACCGACGAGCAAGGGGGGCTGCGCGGCTGGGCCGCGGGGCGCAAGGGAAGTCTGTCACGGCTCAGGTTCACCAGCCTGAGGCTGCGTCTGGTACTGGTCTTCGGTCTGGTCGCGCTCACCGCCGCGGTGTCGGCGTCGGGCATCGCCTACTGGCTCAACCGGGAGGCGGTGCTCACCCGCGCCCAGGACGCGGTGCTGCGCGACTTCCGGCAGGAGATGCAGAACCGCGCGGGCGCGCTGCCGGAGCATCCGACGCAGGACCAGTTGCAGCGCGCGGCAGGCCAGATGGCCGCCAGCAGCCAGCGCTTCAGCGTGCTGCTGGTCGCCGAGGACGCCGACGGCAAGACGGTGTACGGCAACTCGGGCGGCATCAACGGCTTCGCGCTGGAGGACGTGCCCGAGTCGCTGCGCACCGCCGTGACCAAGCGGCAGAAGGTGACCGACTCCAACAAGGAGCCGTACCACCTGTACTGGCAGCGGGTCGTGGACCACGGCACGCCGTACCTGGTCGCCGGTACGCGCGTCATCGGCGGCGGTCCGACCGGCTACATGGCGAAGTCGCTGGAGCCGGAGGCCAAGGACCTCAACTCGCTGGCCTGGTCGCTGGGCATCGCCACCGGGCTCGCGCTGATCGGTGCCGCGCTGCTCGCGCAGGCCGCCGCCACGACCGTGCTGAAGCCGGTGCACCGGCTCGGCGTGGCCGCCCGGAGCCTCGGCGAGGGCAAGCTGGACACCCGGCTGCGGGTCTCCGGCACCGATGAACTCGCCGATCTGTCCCGGACGTTCAACAACGCGGCCGAGGCACTGGAGCAGCGGGTCGCGGAGATGGCCGCGCGGGACGAGGCGTCCCGCCGCTTCGTGGCCGACATGAGCCATGAGCTGCGTACCCCGCTCACCGCCATCACCGCCGTCACGGAGGTGCTGGAGGAGGAGCTGGAGGCGGAGACCGGGAGCATGGACCCGATGATCGAGCCGGCCGTACGGCTGGTGGTCAGCGAGACCCGGCGGCTGAACGACCTGGTCGAGAACCTGATGGAGGTCACCCGCTTCGACGCGGGCACCGCCCGGCTGGTCCTGGACGACGTCGACGTCGCCGACCAGATCACCGCCTGCATCGACGCCCGGGCCTGGCTGGACGCGGTCGAGCTGGACGCCGAGCGCGGCATCCACGCCCAGCTGGACCCGCGCCGCCTGGACGTCATCCTCGCCAACCTGATCGGCAACGCGCTCAAGCACGGCGGCTCGCCGGTGCGGGTGTCGGTCCGGGAGGCGGACGATTCGGTCGAGATCCAGGTCCGCGACCACGGGCCCGGCATCCCCGAGGACGTCCTGCCGCACGTCTTCGACCGCTTCTACAAGGCGAGCGCCTCCCGCCCGCGCTCCGAGGGCAGCGGCCTCGGCCTGTCCATCGCCCTGGAGAACGCCCACATCCACGGCGGTGAGATCACCGCGGCCAACTCCCCGGAGGGCGGCGCGGTGTTCACCCTGCGGCTGCCACGCGACGCCTCGCGGCTGACCGAGGAGGGCGACGAAGGACCCAAGGACACCAGCACCGACAGAGACAGAGACAGCTCAGGAGAGGAGGGGTCATGACCGTACGACGGCTGCTGGCGCTGCCCCTCCTGGGCGCGCTGCTCACCGGCTGCGGCATCCGGGCCACGGAGGTACCGACCGACTTCGGGCCGGCGCCGTCCCGGGTGCCGTGCACGCTGGCCGGGCCCGACCTGTCCACGGAGGCCGGCCGGGGGGTGCCGGTCCAGGTCTTCCTGCTGTGCGGGGCGTCCCTGGTGGCCGTCGACCGGGCCGTGCGGGTCCCGGAGGGCACCCCGGACGCCAAGCGCCGGGTGATAGTGGCGCAGGGGCTGCTGGACCAGCTCGCGAAGTCGCCGTCCCCCGCGGAGCGCTCCGCGGGGTACACGACGTATGTGCCGGGCGGCCTCGGGGTGAGCGGGCCCCGCCCGAAGGACCCCGAGGACACCCTCCGCCTCAGCACGGCACCCTCGCGGCTCACCTCCTACGCCCTGGCCCAGCTGGTGTGCACGCTGTCCGACTCGGCGGCCACGGAGGACGACGGCTCGGTCATCCTGGGCGGCCCCGACGGCCCCCTCCGCCGCTACGAGTGCACGGACGACCTCCGCGACCACCCGGGCAGCACGCAGCCGCCTTCCGGCGAGGTGGCGGGCGCCTAGCGGAGGCGCGCCGCGCGCTGCGGCCGGCCGAATGTTTCCATGGCGGAACCAATCATGCCGACCCCCGCGTCTAGGGGTTCGTGCAGCGTCAAGGCTCCATCGGCGGCAGCGCCGCGATCCGCGTCCGTGTGACAGGGGGTGTCCTCCTCGTCGCACACCTCGCCCTCGTCGCCTGGCTGATGCTGCGTCCCCTGGACGTCCCCTGGGTGATGCCCCCGAACCTGCGACCACTGGCCGGCATCAGGGCCGACCTGGCGCTCGGCTGGCCCGGGGCCGCCAGACCCCTCGGCGAGGGTCTCGCGCTGCTCGCGCCGCTGGGCGTGCTGCTGCCGATGGCCCACGGCAGGCTCACCGTCTCACCGCTCGCGTCCCTGCTCCGTACGGCCGCGGCCGGCGCGCTGATCTCCCTGGGCATCGCCCTGTTGCAGACGGGTGTGCCGGGCCGCGTCGTGGACGTCGACTCGCTGCTGCTGAACACGGCGGGCGTCGTCCTGGCCCACCTGGCCGTCGTACCGGCGGGCCGGGCCTGGCTGCGGCGGCGGGACGCGCGGGAACCCGGCGCGGCCGGGACGGCGGTCACCGTCCAGGAGGAGCTGTCTCAGGGCCGTACCCCGACGATTCCCAGGGTCGGGATCGCCCCTTAGAGTGACGCTTCGTCCCGTTCGTCTCCGTACCGTTGAAGGCAGTCGAGGTCCCGCACAGGGGCCCGCCACCGGCTCGCATCGTCAGCGGGCCGACGACCACGGAGGAGCCGACATGACCGCCCTTGCCCGCCCCACCCACGGCCGCGTGATCGGCGGAGTCTGCGCCGCACTGGCCCGGCGCTTCGGCACCTCGGCCACGACCATGCGGGTGATCTTCCTGGTGTCCTGCCTGCTGCCGGGCCCGCAGTTCCTGCTCTACATAGCGCTGTGGCTGTTGCTGCCGTCCGAGGACAAGGCCCGTACGGCCTGGTGAGTCCGGGCGCGGGTACGCCACGGGGGCGCGTCCGGACATGCCGGAGCGCCCCGCGCGTCGTACGGAAGCCGGGCTCAGCCGACCGGGACCCCGTTGATCGGCACGCCGTGCGTGGGCAGGCCCTTCAGCGGCAGTCCGCCGAGCAGGCCGGCGACCGGCTTGGTCGGGCCCTCGGCGACGACGCTCTCGGCGACGGGCTGCGCGGCGCGCGCCCCCGTCTTGGCGGCCGGCAGCGCCGCGGCGACACCGCGCTTGGCGACGGGCTTCAGCGTCTTCACCGCGCCGCTGTCCGGCAGCGCCTCGATGACCTGCTCGGGCGGCAGCGTCCTGGTGACGGTGTCCAGCGTCTGGCCGGCGTCCGGGCTGGCCGGGGCCGCGGTCGCCGCGCCCGCGCCGGCGGCGGCGAAAGCGGCGCCGAGGGCGGCGACACCGAGGGTCTTGGCAGCAGACTGCTTCATGGTGAATGCGTCCTTGCATGCGGAGACGGGAGATCACAAACGATCTGAGCGGTCCACGACCGTAAACATCCCGGGCCGCCCGCCGCAAACACCGAAATGCGGACGCCTTGTGAAAGTACGTCCGCATTCCGAGCCGGTAAACACCGATGACTACGCCTCCGAACCGACAGAACCGCTGGTAGACGCGGTCTGCCGGAACAGCCATTCGGATTTCAGCTCGGCATATCCGGGCTTGATGACGTCATTGATCATCGCGAGTCGTTCATCGAAAGGAATGAACGCTGATTTCATCGCATTGACGGAGAACCACTGAAGGTCGTCCAGCGTGTAACCGAACGCCTTGACCAGGTGCTCGAATTCCCGGCTCATGGTGGTGTGCGACATCAGCCGGTTGTCGGTGTTCACGGTGGCCCGGAAGTGCAGCCGGCGCAGCAGCCCGATGGGGTGCTCGGCGTAGGAGGGCGCGGCTCCGGTCTGCAGGTTGGAGCTGGGGCACAGCTCCAGCGGGATCCGCTTGTCGCGGACGTAGGAGGCGAGCCGGCCGAGCTTGACCGAGCCGTCCTCGCGGACCTCGATGTCGTCGATGATCCGCACCCCGTGGCCGAGCCGGTCGGCGCCGCACCACTGCAGCGCCTGCCAGATCGACGGCAGCCCGAAGGCCTCGCCGGCGTGGATGGTGAAGTGGTTGTTCTCCCGCTTGAGGTACTCGAAGGCGTCCAGGTGCCGGGTGGGCGGGTAGCCGGCCTCGGCGCCCGCGATGTCGAAGCCGACCACGCCCGCGTCCCGGTAGCGGTTGGCGAGTTCGGCGATCTCCAGGGAGCGGGCCGCGTGCCGCATGGCGGTCAGCAGGGCGCCGACCCGGATCCGGTGCCCGTTCTCCCGGGCCAGCCGCTCGCCCTGCCGGAACCCCTCGTTGACGGCCTCGACCACCTCTTCCAGGGTCAGGCCCGCGTCGAGGTGCTGTTCGGGCGCGTACCGCACCTCGGCGTAGACGACGCCGTCCTCGGCGAGGTCCTCGGCGCACTCCCGGGCGACCCGGACCAGCGACTCCCTGGTCTGCATCACGCCGACGGTGTGCCGGAAGGTCTCCAGATACCGCTCCAGCGAGCCGGAGTCGGCGGCCTCCTGGAACCAGATCCCGAGCTTGTCCGGGTCGGTCTCGGGCAACTCGGAGTAGCCGGTCTCGCGGGCGAGGTCGACAACGGTGCCCGGGCGGAGCCCGCCGTCGAGATGATCGTGCAGCAGTACCTTGGGCGCCCGGCGGATCTGGTCCTCTGTGGGGGCGTTCCCGGTCGGTGCGGTCTGGCTCGTCATTTCCGCACTCTAACGCCTACGCGCGTAGAGGGCCCGGTGCGCGCGGCAGCTGTTTCCCGGCGCTTTTCCGTCGATACGCAACGGTGACCCCACGGACGGGTTTGGTACACCGCGCCTTCTGACACTGTTCTGTCATGGGACAGCAAGCGACGCCGGTCCGAACGGCCAGGCTGGGAAGGGCAGTCGGCCGGGAGCCGACGTCGGTGAGCGGAGCGGTGCTGCTGCTCCCCGGCGGGGAGGAGGTCTCCGTCCGCCGGCCGTCCCCCGTCCGGGCGATGACCCTCATCCGCTCCCTGGGCCGCGCGCTCGCCCGCGCGGGCCGGACCGAGGGGCTGGTCGTCCATCCCGTCCACTACCGCTACCGCGGCTGGAACGGCAGCGAGGCCCATCTGGCGGCGGACGCCGAGTGGGCCGCCGACGAGGTCGTACGACGGTACGGGGACGTGCCCGTGTGCCTGGCCGGCGTCGACATGGGCGGACGCGCGGCGCTCCGGACCGGCGGTCACGAGGCCGTCAACTCCGTGGTGGCACTGGCTCCCTGGCTGCCGGAGGAGGACGTCGCCGCGCCGGCCGAGCCGGTGAAACAGCTGGTCGGGCGCCGAGTGCTGATCGCGCACGGCACGAACGACGAACGGACCGATCCCGAGCTGTCGTTCCGGTTCGCGGCGCGGGCGAAGAAGGTGAACCGGGAGGTGTGCCGGTTCGAAGTGCACTCCGACGGACACGGGTTGCACGGGCACCGGGACGAGGTGCTGTGTCTGGCGGTGGATTTCGTGATGGGCGCGTTGTTCGGACACCGCGTGTCCCGCCCTGTCGAGGACGCGTTGGCCGCGCCGCCGCCGATCGGGCTCCGGATGCCGTTGGCCGCGGGGTTCGGGAAGTCGTTGAAGCGGTAGGGGGCGGCGGGTGCCGCGGTGTTCGGGGCGCGGGTGCGTCGTGGCGTGTCGCCCAGTTCCATCGCGTCCCTGGGTCGGCTGCCCCTAGGCGGGAAGCAGGTTGCCCCTTCTCGAGAGCAGGAACTTCTTGAAGGCGGCCACCGGCGGGGTGTCCGGGCGGTCCGCCAGCCAGGCCACGCCGATCTCGCGGGCCGCTCTCGGGGCCGTGACCGTCAGTTCCACCACTCCCGGGCGGGGGACGGTCGGCGGGGGCAGGAGGGCCACGCCCAGGCCCGCCGCCACCAGGCCCCGCAGGGTTTCCGCCTCCTCGCCCTCGAAGGCGACCCTCGGGCGGAAGCCCGCCTGGCGGCACAGGTCGTCGGTGATGCGGCGGAGGCCGTAGCCGGGTTCGAGGGTGACGAAGGTTTCCTCGGCGGCCTCGGCCAGGCGGATGCGGCGGCGGGCCGCCAGGCGGTGGTCGGCGGGGACGACCAGGCGGAGCTTCTGCTCGTCCAGGCGGCGGGCGACCAGGTCGGGGGCGTCGGGGACCGGTGAGGTGAGGCAGAGGTCCAGTTCGCCGGCGCGCAGCCGCTCCAGCATCGCCTCGCCGTAGTTCTGGACCAGGCTGAAGCGGACGCGCGGGTGGTCGGCGCGGAAGGCGTGCAGCAGTCCGGGTACGGTCTCGGCGCCCATGGTGTGCAGGAAGCCGAAGGCGACCTTGCCGGTGGCCGGGTCGGCGTCCGCGCGGACCTCCTCGACGGCTCGCTCGACCTCGGCGAGGGCCCGTTCGACGGAGGCGAGGAAGGTGCGGCCGGCGGTGGTCAGCGAGACCGTGCGGCCGTGCCGGGCGAACAGGTCGACGCCCAGGTCCTGCTCCAGGCGGACCATCGCCCGGGACAGCGTGGACTGGGGGACGTTCATCTCGTGCGCGGCCCGGGTGACGTGCTCGGTGCGGGCCACGCCGGCGAAGTAGGCGAGGCGGGGCGCGAGCAACCTCGACATCTCAGCCGTGTCTTCTGTGTCACCGGACGGTGACAGTCGAGCCTGTGAGCTTTGCTGATGCGCCATGGGAACGATTATCGCCATTCCATGCATTGGACGCATGAGAGAGGTCGTACGTACGGTCGAGGCATGTCTCCCGCCAGTACCGGGGCGTCCACCAGCGTGGGCGCCGTCCCGTCCGTGTCCTCCTCCGACGTCGACTCCGACTCCCGTATGACCCCGGGCGGTCCCGGCTACCGCCGGATGAGCCTCGCCCTCTTCCTCGCCGGCGTCGCGACCTTCGCCCTCCTGTACTCCACGCAGGCGCTGCTGCCGTTGATCTCCGGGGAGTTCGGGGTCGCGGCGAGCGAGGCGAGCTGGACCGTGGCGGCCGCGACCGGCGGACTGGCCCTGTTCGTCCTGCCCATGAGCGCCCTGTCGGAGCGCTTCGGGCGCCGTACGGTGATGACGGCCTCGCTGGCCGTCGCCGTCACCGTCGGCATGCTGGTGCCCTTCGCCCCCTCGCTCGGCGCGCTGGTGGTGCTGCGCGGGGTGCAGGGCGCGGCGCTGGCCGGGTTGCCGGCCTCGGCGACCGCGTACCTGGCCGAGGAGGTGCGGCCGAAGGCACTGGTCACGGCGATCGGGCTGTTCGTGGCCGGCAACAGCGTCGGCGGTATGAGCGGCCGGGTCATCACCGGCTGGGTCGCGCAGGAGTGGGGCTGGCGGATCTCGGTCGGTGTGATCGGCGCGCTGGCGGTCGCGTGCGCGGTGGCGTTCCGGCTGCTGCTTCCGGCCCCGAAGCACTTCACGGCGGGCTCGCTGCGCCCGCGGGTGCTGCTCGGCACGGTCCGCGGTCACCTCTCCGACCCGCTGCTGCGCCGCCTGTACGCGATCGGCGCGCTGTTCATGACGGTGTTCGGCGGGGTCTACACGGTGATCGGCTACCGGTTGACGGCGGCGCCGTTCGGGCTGCCGCAGGGCATCGTGGGCTCGATCTTCCTGGTCTACCTGGTGGGTACGGTGTCCGCGTCCACGGCGGGCCGGCTGGTGGGCCGGTTCGGCCGCCGGGGCGCGCTGTACCTGGCGGGCGGTACGACGGCGGCGGGTCTGCTGCTGTCCCTGACCGCCTCCCTCGTCCTGGTCCTGCTGGGCCTGGTGCTGATCACGGCGGGCTTCTTCGCCGGGCACGCGGTGGCGTCGTCGGCGGTCAGCAAGACGGCCACGCACGGCCGCGCCCAGGCGTCGGCGCTGTACCAGTCCGCGTACTACATCGGCTCCAGCGTCGGCAGCACGGTCGGCGCGCTGGCCTTCCACGCGGACGGCTGGAGCGGCACGGTCGGCGTCGGTCTCCTCGCGGTCCTCGGTGTCGTCACGATCACCGTCCTGGGCTCGCGGGCGGCCCGGGTGGCGGCCCGGCGGGAGCCGGTGGGCGCGCACTGAGCCGGCACACGCCGCTCGTCTGCCGAAAGCAACCACTCTGAGCTGGGCTTTCTCCGACTCCGGGGGCCATTGTCAGTGGGCTGCGGTAGCTTCCCAAGTGCTGGGGCGCGAAGGGGCGCTACAGGGAACGGCCACAGGGGTGGGTGGACGATGGGCAACAGCACGGCGACGGCGGATCTCGACGTCGCACTGGAGAAGCACCGGACCGAGCTGACCGGGTACTGCTACCGGATGCTCGGCTCCTCCTTCGAGGCCGAGGACGCGGTGCAGGACACCCTGGTGCGGGCCTGGCGGAGCTACGACAAGTTCGAGGGCCGTTCCAGCCTGCGCTCGTGGCTGTACCGGATCGCGACGAACGTGTGCCTGGACATGCTGGCGGCGGGCAACAAGCGGGCGCGGCCGATGGACCTGACGGACTCGACGCCCCTCGCCCGGGCGGCGCTCTCCCCGCGCCCGGACAACACCTGGCTGGAGCCGATGCCGGACGCGCGCGTGCTGCCGACCGTGGAGGACCCGGCGGAGGCCGCGGTCGCCAAGGAGTCGGTCCGGCTCGCCTTCATGGCGGCCCTGCAGCAGCTGCCGCCCAAGCAGCGGGCGGTGCTGATCCTGCGGGAGGTGCTCGCGTGGAAGGCGAGCGAGGTGGCCGAGCTGCTGGGCACCTCGGTCGCCTCGGTGAACAGCGCGTTGCAGCGGGCCCGGGCCACGCTCGCGGAGCGGGGGGACGCGGGCGCCGATGGCGCGGTGTCCGACCCGCTGGACGAGGAGCAGCAGAAGCTCCTGGAGCGGTACGTCAAGGCCTTCGAGGGCTATGACATGACGGCGCTGACGGCGCTGCTGCACGAGGACGCCATCATGACGATGCCGCCGTTCGACCTGTGGCTGCGCGGCACCGCCGACATCACCGGTTTCATGACCACCCTCGGCGCGTCCTGTGCCGGTTCCCGCCTGCTGCCGGTCCAGGCCAACGGCCTGCCGGGCTTCGCGCACTACAAGCCGGACCCGGAGAACGGCGGGTTCACCCCGTGGGCGGTGCAGGTGCTGGAGATCTCAGAGGGCCGGATCACCGGATTCCACTGCTTCCTCGACACCCAGCGCTGGTTCCCGCTCTTCGGTCTGCCCCTCCACCTGGAAGCGGAGCCCGACGAGGTCGAGAAGGGCGTGTAGCGCGGGATCGGCGTCCCGCAGCCGGATCCGCCCGCCGGCCCGGCGGGCGGCCAGCTCCAGCCGGGCGAGCAGATCGACGGCCGCGAGCCCCGGCGGCCCGAGACCGCCCACATCACACACGACCACCCGGGCCCCACCGCCCTCCAGCAACGCCCGGACCTCGGCACAGAGCCCGGGCACCGCGTCACGGCGAACGGGCCCGGGCAGCACCAGCACGGCGGGGGTCTCGGCATCCACGTCCGGTAGACCGAGGGGGCGGGCGGAACTCATCGGAGTACGTCCGGGCGTCTCGGGGATCACATTGACCGGTTCACCGCCCGCCCCGCAGGGTTGGCCCTGTGGCGGGGGTGCTGAGCGGGTTCGCGGTGATCGCGGTCGTCATCGGGGTGGGCTATGTGCTCGGGCGGCGCGGGACGCTCGGCGCACAGGGCGGCGAGGTGCTGACGCGCCTCGCCTTCAGCCTGGCCGGTCCCGCGCTCCTCTTCACGACCCTCGCGCGTGCCGACCTCTCGGTCCTCTTCTCCGCCCGCCTGCTGGTGACGGCCCTCAGTACGGCCGCGGCCGCCGGGGTGTTCGTCGCGGCGGGTGTCGTACGGCGCTGGGGGGTGGGCCGTACGACGATCGGTGCGCTGTGCTCCGGTTACGTCAACTCGGGCAACCTCGGCATCCCGATCGCCGCGTATGTGCTGGGCGACGCGTCCCTGGTCGCGCCGGTGCTGCTCTTCCAGGTCGTGCTGGTGACGCCGGTCGCCCTCACGGTGCTGGACCTGTCCGGCACGGGCGCGAAGGGGACGGTGTGGCGGCGCCTGCTGACACCGTTGCGGAATCCGATAGCCGTCGGATCCGTGTCCGGGGTGGTGGTGTCGGCGGTGGGCTGGCAGCTGCCCGGCCCGCTCCTGAACCCCCTCACCGTGCTCGGCGACATGTCCGTCCCGGCGGCCCTGCTGGCCTTCGGCATGTCCCTGCACGGCAACCCGGCACCCGGCCGGGGGCGGGACAGCCGCCTGGTCCTGCTGTCCGTCGTGCTGAAGTCGCTGGTCCAGCCGCTGGTGGCGTGGGCGCTGGCGCGCGCCGTCTTCGGCCTGCACGACGCCGCCCTGCTGGGCGTGGTGGTGACCGCGGCCCTCCCCGGCGCCCAGAACCTCTTCACCTACGCCAGCCGCTACCGCGTGGCCGAGTCCCTGGCCCGCGAGTCGGTGCTCTTGTCGACGGTGGTGTCGGTGCCGGTGCTGGTGGGGGTGGCGGCGGTGTTGGGGTGACGCCGGTCAGTCGACGGGGAACTCGCCGGTGTCGATGGTGAGGTCGAGCGGTTCCGGCAGCTCGATGGGATCGCCGAACTTGACCGCTTTGAGGACCCGGTAGACGTCGCCCTTGGGCTCCCCGTAGAGGGTCGCGGTGGGGCCTCCGGGAGCCCAGCGGTCGACAAGGAAGTAAAGCGGGATCCCCGCGGTGGCGTACGCGGCGGCCTTGCTGACACGGTCGTGGCGCGCGTTGGACCTGGAGGTCACCTCGACGACGAGTTCGGCGAGGGCCGCGGGGATGTAGGAGTCCGTCTCCGGAGGCTCCTGCACCGGGGTCACCAGCAGGTCCGGGATGAACATGCCCAGCCGTGACGGCACGGCGATCGACTGGGTCTGGAAGATCTCCCAGTCCTCAGGGATCACGGAGTAGAGGCGACGCTGGATGCGGGCCGCGATCACGTTGTGGCGGAACGCGGGAGTGGGTGACACGGTGATGATCCCCTCGATGATCTCCACCTTGCTGCCCTCGGGCCATTCCATCTCCTCCCAGTACCGGACGAGGTCGTCCCAGTTCTGGTCGGGGTCCTGGCTGACGGTGAGTGCGCTCACGGCGGTCTCCTATCGGTGCGTCACCGATCCCAGCATGCCGAACGGGACCGGCGGCGGTCCACCGGTCCCGTTCACTCGAAAGGGAAATCCCCTGGTCAGGCGATACGTTCCAGCACCACCGGCGTGGCCTGGAAGGCCGTGCCCGGGGCCGCGATGTCGTACGAGCCCTCCACCGCCTGGAGCGCGTACTCGAAGCGCTCGGGGGTGTCCGTGTGCAGGGTCAGCAGGGGCTGGCCCTCGGTCACCGTGTCGCCCGGCTTGGCGTGCATCTCGATGCCCGCGCCCGCCTGCACCGGGTCCTCCTTGCGAGCGCGGCCGGCGCCCAGACGCCAGGCGCCGACCCCGATGTCGTACGCGTCGAGGCGGGTCAGGACACCGGACGACGGGGCCTTGACGACGTGCTGTTCCTTCGCCGTGGGCAGCTCGGCGTCCGGGTCGCCGCCCTGCGCCGCGATCATCCGGCGCCAGACGTCCATCGCCGAGCCGTCGGCCAGGGCCTTGGCGGGGTCGGCGTCCTTGATGCCCGCCGCGTCGAGCATCTCGCGGGCCAGGGCGATCGTCAGCTCGACCACGTCCGCCGGGCCGCCGCCCGCCAGGACCTCCACCGACTCGCGGACCTCCAGGGCGTTGCCCGCGGTGAGGCCCAGCGGGGTGGACATGTCGGTCAGCAGCGCGACCGTCTTCACGCCGTGGTCGGTGCCCAGGCCCACCATCGTGGAGGCCAGCTCGCGGGCGTCCTCGATCGTCTTCATGAAGGCGCCCGAGCCGACCTTCACGTCCAGCACCAGGGAGCCGGTGCCCTCCGCGATCTTCTTGGACATGATGGACGAGGCGATCAGCGGGATCGCCTCGACCGTGCCGGTGACGTCACGCAGGGCGTACAGCTTCTTGTCCGCGGGGGCCAGGCCGTCGCCCGCCGCGCAGATCACCGCGCCGGTGGTGTCCAGGACGTGCAGCATCTCCTCGTTGGAGAGCAGCGCGCGCCAGCCGGGGATCGACTCCAGCTTGTCGAGGGTGCCGCCGGTGTGGCCGAGGCCCCGGCCGGAGAGCTGCGGGACGGCCGCGCCGCAGGCCGCCACGAGGGGTGCCAGCGGGAGGGTGATCTTGTCGCCGACGCCGCCCGTGGAGTGCTTGTCGGCGGTCGGGCGGGACAGCGAGGAGAAGTCCATGCGCTCGCCGGAGGCGATCATGGCCGCGGTCCAGCGGGCGATCTCGCGGCGGTTCATGCCGTTCAGCAGGATCGCCATGGCGAGCGAGGACATCTGCTCGTCGGCGACCTCGCCGCGGGTGTACGCGTCGATGACCCAGTCGATCTGCTCGTCGGTCAGCTCGCCGCGGTCCCGCTTGGTGCGGATCACGGAGATGGCGTCCATGGCCATGGCGGGTGTGGTTCCTTCCGGGAGGTGCGAAGTGTGCGGCCCCCCTGCGAGCGGGGCAGGGGGGCCGTACGGCATTACTGGGTGAGATGGCCCGGGCCGAAGGCCTGGGGGAGCATCTCGGAGAGCGGGAGGACCCCCTCGGGGGTGTCCAGGAGCAGGTCCGGGCCGCCGAACTCGTAGAGCAGCTGGCGGCAGCGGCCGCACGGGACCAGCAGGCCGCCGGTGCCGTCCACGCAGGTGAAGTGCGTCAGACGGCCCCCGCCGGTGCGCTGGAGGTCGGAGACCAGGCCGCACTCGGCGCACAGGCCGAGGCCGTAGGAGGCGTTCTCCACGTTGCAGCCGGTGACCGTGCGGCCGTCGTCGACCAGGGCCGCGACCCCGACCGGGAAGCCGGAGTACGGGGCGTAGGCGTGGGACATCGCCTCCCGCGCCACCTCCCGCAGCGCCTCCCAGTCGAAGTCGGCGGCTTCCTGGGTCACTTGCCCTGGCCCTTCCGGTAGCGCATGCCGTCCGCCTTCGGCATCCGCAGGCGCTGCGCCGAGAGGGACAGCACGAGCAGGGTGACGACGTACGGGGTGGCGCCCACGAAGTCGCTCGGGACCTCGTCGGTGAGCAGGTACCAGACCAGGACCAGCGCGGCCATGACGGCGCTGACCACACCCTGCACGAGGGCCTTCTTGTACAGCTTCCAGCCGGCCAGCAGCGCGAGCAGGACGACCAGCAGCAGGAGCAGGGCGTGGACGGTGACGCCGCCGTTGCGGAGCTGGAGCGCGTCGGAGTAGCCGAACAGGCCCGCGCCCATCGCCAGGCCGCCGGGGCGCCAGTTGCCGAAGATCATCGCGGCGAGACCGATGTAGCCGCGGCCTCCGGTCTGGCCCTCCAGGTAGGTGTGCGAGGTGACCAGCGCCAGGAAGGCGCCGCCGAGGCCGGCGAGGCCGCCGGAGATGGCCACGGCCGCGTACTTGTACTGGTAGACGTTGACGCCGAGGGACTCCGCGGCGACCGGGTTCTCACCGCAGGAGCGCAGCCGCAGCCCGAACGGGGTGCGCCACAGCAGCCACCAGCTGCCGACGAACAGCAGCACGGCGAGGATCGTGACCACGGACAGGTTGGTGATCAGACCGCCGATGATGCCGGCGAGGTCGGAGACCAGGAACCAGTGGTGCTTCTCGATGGAGGCGAGGCCGTCCGAGAGGCCGGGGATGGTGACGTCCGGCAGCGAGTCCGCGGGCGGGGACTGCTTGGGGTTGCCGCCCGCCTCCGCGGCCTTGCCCTCGGCGAAGAACAGCTTGGCCAGGTACTGGGTGGCGCCGAGCGCGAGCAGGTTGACGGCGACACCGGAGACGATGTGGTCGACGCCGAAGGTGACGGTGGCGACGGCGTGCACCAGGCCGCCGAGGACACCGAAGCCGATGCCGCACAGCAGGCCCAGCCAGGGGCTGGACTGCCAGCCGACCCAGCCGGCGCCGAAGGTGCCGAGGATCATCATGCCCTCGAGGCCGATGTTGACCACGCCGGCCCGCTCGGACCACAGGCCGGCGAGTCCGGCGAGGCCGATCGGTACGGCGAGGCCGAGGGCGGCGGCGACCTGTCCGGCGGAGTCGAGCTGGTTGGCGCCGGTGATCATGCGGACGGCGGCCAGGAGCAGCAGCGCACCCGCGACGATCATGAGGGTCAGCCCGAGGGAGCGGCCGGAGCGCTGGGGGGCGCCCGACGCCTTGGGAGCCGCGGGCGGCGGCGCGTCGGTCATCGTGGCAGTCATCACGCCACCTCCTGCTTCTTCGTCGCGGCGGCGGCCTGCGCGGCGAGTTCGGCGCCGACCTTCTGCTGCTGGCGCTTCATGCCGTAGCGGCGTACGACCTCGTAGGCGATGACGACGCACAGCACGATGACGCCCTGGATGACGCCGAGGATTTCCTTGTCGTAGCCCTGGAATTCCAGGTGGTTGGTGGTGCGCTCCAGGAAGCCCCAGAGCAGGGCGCCGAGCGCGATGCCGATCGGGTGGTTGCGGCCGAGCAGCGCGATGGCGATGCCCGTGAAGCCGATACCGGCCGGGAAGTCGTTGCTGAACTGGTGGCTGTCGTTCAGCAGGGTCGGCATGCCGATCAGACCGGCCACCGCACCCGAGATGATCATGCTGGTGGCGACCATCTTCTTCACGGAGACACCGCTGGCGCCGGCCGCGCTCTCGGACTGGCCGACGGTGCGCAGGTCGAAGCCGAACCGGGTGCGGCCGAGCACGAACCAGTACGCGACGCCGACGACCGCGGCGATGACGATGAAGCCCCACAGCTCACCGGCGGGGCCGGTGTCGAAGCTGAAGAAGTACGAGGACGACGGCAGCGGCTTGGTGGAGACGAGGGTGCCGGCCTGGTCCAGCTGGCCGAGCTTTCCGGGCTGGAGCAGGTAGGCGATGATCGCGGTGGCGATCGAGTTCAGCATGATGGTCGCGATGACCTCGCTGACACCCCGGGTCACCTTGAGGATGCCGGCGATGGCCGCCCACAGGGCGCCGGTCGCCATGGCGCAGATCATGATCAGCGGGATGGCGATCCAGCCGGGCACGGTGAGCGCCCCGCCGAGGACGGCGGCGATGAACGCGGCGAGCCGGTACTGGCCGTCGACACCGATGTTGAACAGGTTCATGCGGAAGCCGATGGCCACCGCGACACCCGCGAGGTAGTAGGTCGTCGCCTTGTTCAGGATGTAGACCTGGCTGTCGCTGGCGAAGCCGTAGGTCACCATGTCGCTGAAGGCGTCGCCGGGGTTCTTGCCGGTTGCGAGGATCACCAGGGTGGTGACGACGAGCGCGGCGACGACCGCGAGCAGCGGCGCGGCGATGCCGAGGAGCATCCGCTCCTTGTCGATGCGTTGGGTCAGCTTGTTCATCGCTCGTCGTCCTCTGTGTGCTCCAGGTGGCCGGTGGCCGCACCCGTCATGGCGGAGCCCAGCTCTTCGGGGGTGATCGTGGCGGGGTCGGCGTCGGCGACCAGACGGCCGCGGTACATCACCCGCAGGGTGTCGGAGAGGCCGATCAGCTCGTCCAGGTCGGCGGAGATCAGCAGTACGGCCAGGCCCTCGCGGCGGGCCTCGCGGATGTAGTCCCAGATGGCCGCCTGCGCGCCGACGTCCACACCGCGGGTGGGGTGGGCGGCGATGAGCAGCTTGGGGTTGTGGCTCATCTCGCGGCCGACGATCAGCTTCTGCTGGTTGCCGCCGGACAGCGAGGCCGCGGTGACGTCGATACCGGGGGTGCGGACGTCGTAGGCCTCGACGATCCGCTGGGTGTCGGCGCGGGCCGCCTTGAGGTCGAGCAGTCCGCCGCGCGAGTTGGGCTTCTCGGTGACGTGGCCGAGGATGCGGTTCTCCCACAGCGGTGCTTCCAGGAGCAGGCCGTGGCGGTGGCGGTCCTCGGGGATGTAGCCGATGCCGGACTCGCGGCGGTGGCGGGTTGGGGCGTGGGAGATGTCGGTGCCGTCGAGGGTGACGACGCCGGCGTCCGGGTGACGCATGCCCATGATCGCCTCGACCAGTTCGGACTGGCCGTTGCCCTCCACGCCGGCGATGCCGAGGACCTCGCCCTTGTGGATGGTGAAGGAGATCTCGTCCAGGATGATCCGCTCGACGCCGTCGAGGTCGGTCTGCGTCAGGTGCAGGCCGTCCACCTTCAGCATCGGCACGTCCGTGACCGTGGACTCCTGGGTCTCCGGGGTGGGCAGTTCGCTGCCGACCATCAGCTCGGCGAGCTGCTTGGGGGTGGTGCCGCGCGGGTCGACGGTGCCGACGGTGGTGCCGCGCCGGATGACGGTGATCTCGTCGGCGACGGAGAGCACCTCGCCCAGCTTGTGCGAGATGAAGATGACGGTGAGGCCCTCGGCCTTGAGTTCGCGCAGGTTGTCGAAGAGGGCGTCGACCTCCTGCGGCACGAGGACGGCGGTGGGCTCGTCCAGGATGAGGGTCTTGGCGCCGCGGTAGAGGACCTTGAGGATCTCCACGCGCTGGCGGTCGGCGACACCGAGTTCCTCGACCAGGGCGTCGGGGCGGACGCCGAGGCCGTAGGCGTCGGAGATCTCCTTGATCTTGGCGCGGGCCTTGCCCCCGATGCCGTACAGCTTCTCCGCGCCGAGGACGACGTTCTCCAGCACGGTGAGGTTGTCGGCGAGCATGAAGTGCTGGTGCACCATGCCGATGCCGCGGGCGATGGCGTCGCCGGGGTTGTGGAAGACGACCTGTTCGCCGCCGACGGTGATGGTGCCCTCGTCCGGCTGCTGCATGCCGTAGAGGATCTTCATCAGGGTGGACTTGCCGGCGCCGTTCTCACCGCACAGGGCGTGGACGGTGCCCGAACGGACCGTGATGTCGATGTCGCGGTTGGCGACGACGCCGGGGAAACGCTTGGTGATGCCGCGCAGTTCGACGGCAGCGGGAGGGCTGGACGCGTTGATGGCGCACTCTCCTCGGGGAAAGGGGCTGCGGGGAGGGGGCAAGGGCGTCGGCGACGCTAGCGCGGCAACTCCACGCTACACGCGTAGAGTTGACACATTGTTATGGCTCGGCGGGGGGCTCCGACAGGCGCCCCCGCGCCGAGCCTGGGTCCGACGGGACCCGTCAGGTCACGGGGTGGTCTTGACCTTGATCGAGCCGTCGACGATCTTCTTCTTCGCGGCGTCCAGCTTGGCCTGGATGTCGTCGATGAAGCCGCCGCTGGTGGACAGCGAGACACCGTTCTTGGCGAGCGAGTAGGTGTTGGTGCCGGTCAGCGGCTTGGCGTCGTGGACCGACTTCACGAAGTCGTACACACCGACGTCGACGTTCTTGACCATGGAGGTCAGGATCGAGTTCTTGTACTTGGCCAGACCCGGGATGTTGTACTGGTCCGAGTCGACGCCGATGGCCCAGGCGCCCTTCTTGCCGTTGACGGCCTCGATCGCGCCGTTGCCGGAGGAGCCGGCCGCCGTGTAGACGACGTCCGCGCCGTTGTCGAGCATGCCCTGCGCGGCCTCCTTGCCCTTGTCGGGGCTGGCGAAGCCGGAGGTGTCCGAGCCGTGCGACAGGTACTGCGTGTCGACCTTGATCTTCTTGTTGGTGTCCTTGACACCCTGGACGAAGCCCGCCTCGAACTTCTTGATCAGCGGGACGTCGACACCGCCGATGAAGCCGACGTGGTTCGACTTGGTCTTCAGGGCGGCGGCGACACCGGCCAGGTAGGAGCCCTGCTCCTCGGTGAAGGTGATGCTGTCGACGTTCTTGCCGTTCACCACCGAGTCGACGATGCCGAAGCTGGTCTTCGGGTACTTCGCGGCGACCTTGGTCATGGAGGCGGCGTAGGCGTAGCCGACACCGATGATCGGGTTGTAGCCCGCCTCGGCCAGGTCCGACAGGCGCTGCTCACGGTCGGCCTCGGTGTCCGAGGTCTTCGCGGTCAGCTCCTTGATCTCGCCGCCGAACTCCTTCTTGGCCCTGTCGGCACCGCGCGCGGCGGAGTCGTTGAAGGAGCGGTCACCACGGCCGCCGACGTCGAAGGCGAGACCGACCTTGACGCCCTTGCCGCCGCCCGTGGAGGTCGAGCCGCTGTCGTTGTCGGAGGAGGTGCTGCCACAGGCAGTGGCAGTCAGTGCGAGAGCTGCGGACGCGATACACGCAGCGGAAAGCTTGGCTACCCGGCGCACGGGAAGGCTCCTTCACCTGACCTGAGCGCCATGTAGGCGCTTGATGTGAGCACCATGTCAGTGCTCCGGCCGAGACGCCCCCATCGGCGTCGGCTTCGCGGCATCGTAACGCGCGTAGATGTCGCAAAAAACCCTCTCGCGAAGCCGTTATCGATTCGAGGCAAACACTGCCTGAACTCGGACTCTGACGCTTCTCACACCGCTGTTGCGGACAGTGCACGAATGGCTTGCATCCGTGTTGCGCCGGACAGGGGAACGGCCCCGAGGGGCCGTCCGCTCAGCTCTGTGCCCCGTTGCGCTCCAGGAACGCGGCGGCCGTGAACAGCTCCACGCCGACCGTGATCGCGTGCTCGTCGGCGTCGAAATCCCCCTGGTGGAGATCGCGCACCGTGCGCTCGCCGGGCCGGCGCACCCCGAGCCGGGCCAGCGCACCCGGCACCTGCTCCAGGTACCAGGAGAAGTCCTCGCCGCCGAGGCTCTGCTCGGTGCTCTCGACGGACTTCATTCCGCGCCGGGCGACCATGGCCCGGCGCAGCAGCTCGGTGGACTCCCGGTCGTTGACGACCGGCGGCACCCCGCGCATGTAGGTGATCTCGGACTTGGCCCGGTGCAGGGTGGCGACCTCGTCGATGGCCGCGTGCACGATGTCGGGGGCCTGCCGCCAGGCGTCCAGGTCCAGGCAGCGCACGGTCCCGGACAGCTCGGCGTGCTGCGGGATCACGTTCGGGGCGTGGCCCGACTCGATCCGGCCCCAGGTGACGGCGAGACCGGCGCGGGTGTCGACCCGGCGGGCGACCACCGCGGGGACGTCGATCGCGACCCGGGCGGCGGCGGTGACCAGGTCGGTGGTGAGGTGCGGGCGGGCGGTGTGCCCGCCGGGGCCGTCGAGCGCGATCTCCACACGGTCGCAGGCGCTGGTGATCGGCCCGTGCCGCAGCCCGATCTTCCCGGCCTCCACCCTGGGGTCGCAGTGCACGGCGAGCATCCGGCCGACCCCGGTCAGCACGCCGTCCTCGATGGCGTCCAGGGCGCCGCCGGGCAGCACCTCCTCGGCGGGCTGGAAGAGCAGCCGCACCGGGCGGGGCAGCAGGCCCTTGGCGTGCAGGTCGGCGAGGACGAGCCCGGTGCCGAGCACGACGGTGGTGTGCACGTCGTGACCGCAGGCGTGCGCCCGGTCGGGCACGGTCGACCGGTACGGGCAGTCGGTCTTGGCGTCCGGGATGGGCAGGGCGTCGATGTCGGCGCGCAGCGCGAGCAGCGGTACGGAGAGGTGCTCGGGGTGCTCGCCCTCCGCGAGCCCGATGTCACAGACGAGTCCGGTTCCGGTGCTGAGCACGCGGGGCCTGAGCCCGGCCTGCTCCAGCCGCTCCTTGATCGCGGCGGTGGTACGGAACTCCTGGTTGCCCAGCTCCGGATGCATGTGCAGGTCGCGACGGAAGGCGACGAGTTCGGCGTGCAGGGACTCGCTCAGCACGCCGGGGAGCACATCCCCCGGGAGGCCGGCCTCGGACTCTAGGGACATCAATTGCTTCACCCTCTGAAGGGTAGGACGCCCGGGTGGTCAACTACCCCTCGATCAACAAAAGTTCAGCCCGTTAGGGGAAGAAAATCTGACCGGCGGACGCATGGCGGCGAACTCTGGTGGGTAAAACCTCTCTTTTCCTCCTCCACGCATACCATGCCTCGCCGGGATCACGCGCGCGATGTCCAGGAACCGGACCACCACGGGCCCGGTTCCGGCAGGTCCTGTCCGCCCCGGGGCTAGAAGTGCTCGACCTCCTGGCCGTCCGGGACCTGGTAGCAGCCGGAGATGACGTCCACGCTCAGCATCGGCGGTTGTCCTTCGCCATCTGGATGACGTGCACACTGGCCAGCTCGAGGTCACCGGGGGACGCCGGGGTGAAGCTCCACGGGTGGAGGACCCGGAAGTACGTGTCCGGGTCCTTACCGGAACACTCCGTCACCGTGGCGCGCCTCGACGTACTCGTGCCGACGGAGGGGCTGCCGGAGTCGTCGTCGGTCGAGCCGCATCCGGGGAGGGTGGTGAGCGCAAGGGCCACGGCGACGGCGAGGACGCCCGGCTTGATCTTCACGTCAGAGATGTCTCTCCTGCTTCACACGGTCCCAGGAACCAGCGCTAGAAGTACTCGACCTTCTGACCCTCGGGCACCTTGTAGCAACCGGAGACGACGGTCAGGCTGAGCTTGGGCCGCTCCCTCTTCGGCATCTTCGCGATGCGCACGCCGGCCTTCTTCTCGTCGTTGTCGGCGACCAGGACGATGTTCTTGTTCTTGCTGGTGTCCGGGCCGTACTCCACGATCTTCCAGCCGTGCTTCGGCAGTCTGTCCTTGAGATGCTGCATGGCGTCGTCGAGATCACCCGGCGACGCGGGGTAGAAGCTCCACGGGTGAAAGACCTTGAAGTACGTGTCCCGGTCTTTGCCCTCGCACTCTTCCACGCCCGCGCGGCTGTCGGACGCCTCACCCTTGACGCCGATCAGGTCGTAGATACCGCTGGATATCTTCTCCAACGCGTCGGCGGCGTCGCTGGAGGTGCTGGTGCCGGCGTACGTAACGTCGTCGGACTCTTCGTCAGTCATGCTGCATCCGGTCAGAGTGGTGAGCGCAAGGGGCATGGCGACCGCAAGGACGCCCAGCTTGATCTTCACGTCAGGGAGTCTCTCCTACTTCACACGGTCCCAGGAGCCGGGCGGCCCGAAGGGACCGTACGAGGGCTTCAGCTCCACGTCGTCGCTCCTCCCGACAACGACCAACGCCTGGTTCAACAGGCTCTGGGAGCCGGGCTTCCAGTACCCGCCGTGCCCATGGGTGTTCGTCGTCATCTGATTGGCGCCGAAGTCCGGGTCGCTCGGGATGATGGTGCCGTCCCCGCCGAGGAAGGAGCGGCCGAGCTCCGGAACCGGGTCCGAGCCGCCCTCCTCGTTCCACACATGTCCCTTGGGGACGTCCATCTCGTCGGCGCCGGACACCAGGACGCCGGGGCTGCCCGCGAAGACGACGTCGTCGGCGTTGAGGGTCCCCTTCTGGGCCGCGGCACCGATGACGGTCGATCCGTACGAATGGCCGATCACGGTCCGGTGGGCTGGCGTATCACCCGAGTGTGACGTCTCCAGCCCGTCAAGGAACTTGTTGAACGCCGGCGCTCCGCCGTATGCGTAGCTGTCGTGCCGCGCGTCCTTGACGACCTCGTCCGGCGCGTCGTAGCCCAGCCAGGTGATCGTGGAGACGGTCTTGCCATCGGCCTCGTTGTCGGCCCGGTGCCAGAGATCGACCATCCGGTTGATGTTGCCCTCGATACTGTTCAGGTCCGAGGTCGTACCGGGTACGTAGACGGCCTGGTGGTCCGCGGTGTCCGGGTTTCCGTTGGCCACGATCGCGCGGCCGTCGTCATCGGCGCTGAATCCCAGGAGGTAGGCCTCGGGAAGCCCATGCTCGCCGGTCTTGTCGAAGCGCTCCTGGATCTTGTTCATGCCGTGGAGCGACTTGGTGAGGTGGTCGTACCGGTCGCCGTACTTCCTGTTCCACTCCATCCATTCGTCGGTGTGCACCTTGGACGCCCAGCCGTTGCTGGCGATGTAGGTCCACTCGTTGGCCGGCGGTTTCGGGATGGAGTTGAGTTCCAGCTGGTAGCGGGCCCGGGTTTCGTCCAGGACGATGCGGTTGGCCTCGTCGCGGACCGTGGAGGGGAGGCCGTCGAGCTTGCCGACGCTGTCGGGGCGGAGGGAGACCCAGGCCGCGCGCTCCTCGTCGGTGAGCCCCTTCCACCAGGCCGCGTTGTCCTTCGGGCTGCCGTCCTTGGGCGGCTGCGGCAGGGAGTCCAGGTACTTCTTGCCCGCCTCGCTCACCCCGTCCTGGTCGGACTTGGCGTCGGACCAGTCCCGGTCGGACACCACCAGGTCGTCGTCGGCCTTCAGCGCGCGCAGCTTCGGCGCCCACTTGGCGTCCGCGTCCGCGGCCTCCTTCAGGGCGTCGCCGATGCGGTTGGCGAACCCGATGGCCTTGCCGAAGTTCGGGTTCGGGTGCTGGTGGATGGCCTGCTGCTCGATCGCGTTCGCCGTCGCATCCGTCGAGCTGGTCGAGGCGGACACCGTGCCGCCCTCGGGCACCTTGCCGTCGACCTCCTTGCCGCCGGCCGGGAACGACACCGAGCCGTCGGCGCCGACCGTGCACCCGGCCGCCTTGGCGTCCTCCAGGGCCGCCTCCAGCTTCCGCTTGGCCGCCGCCATGTCGTACGCGAAGCCGTTCAGCGCCGTACTGGCCAGCGCGCACTCGGTCTGGATGTAGTGGAAGTTCTTGCCCAGCTCCTTCAGTTCGCGCAGGGCCGCGTCGGCCGCCTCGCCCTTGAGCTGGTTGCGGATACCGGCGGAGATCTGGTTCTCCACCGTGTCCTTGGCGGTGCTCGCCATGTCGCTCGTGGCCCGGTACCCGTCGGCCGCCTCCTCGTACTCGGAGGGTTTCAGGGCCTTCAGCGTCGCGATGTCCATGAACGCCCGTCACCGGCCCTTCGCCTGGCCGCCGACGGCCTCGGTGTCGTGGTACTTCCCCTTGATCTTGTCCAGCTCCGCCTTCACATCGCCGTCGGACATCGCGAGGTCGTGCCCGGACCGCTCCATGAGGCCGCCCAGCTCCCCGCACCGGCCCTTGACGTCACCGACGTACTTCTTCCAGGACTCGTACAGCTCCTGCTGCGCCGCCGCGGACTGCACACCCGAGGTGTCCCCCAGCCCCGCCTGCCCGCTGTCCAGCTTGCCCAGGGCCTTGCCGATGTCGTCCTGGAGGCCCTTGGTGTCCTCGCCGGCCTTCGTCCAGGCCTTCTTGTCCGATTTCAGGCCGCCCGGATCCGACGGGACGTGGTTCAGCTGCATCCGGGTGGAGCCGCGGGCCGAGGCGTCCGCCTTTAACTGCTCCCACTCGTCCCACGCCATGCGTGATGTCCTCCCCGTTCCCCGTTTCCGGCGGTCTTCCGCCGTCTCGTGCAGGTTCCGTGCGCCAGGTGAAAAAACCGTACTGGGGTGTGATCGCACGGCGCCTGAGTATCCGTACTCATGCCTGCGGCGGTGACGGCTACACCGGGCTCACCGCCGCCAGCCGGTGGACGTCGCGGGCCGTGCCGGTCACTCCGGACAGGAAGCCCTGGGCGCGCGGGGAGGCGGTGTCGGTGAGCCAGGCCGGGTCGATGTCGCAGACCGCCACGCGGACGCCCGTGCCGACGAGGGCCAGCGGGAGGGTGTGGACGACCGTGGAGGGGAAGCTGAGGATCGTCCGGCCGATGGGGCCGCGGCGGGCGATCAGTTCCAGGGGGAGGTCCGGGCGGACTATCTCCAGGCCCGTCTCCGTGGCGAGGCGGTGGAGTTTGTCGGTGCTCTCGCGGCGGTGCGCGAAGTAGCGGGTGGCGCCGTGGGCCTTGGCCAGGCTGCGGACGGCCTCCACGTAGCGGTCGCCGTCCACGACCCCGGTCTCCACCAGGGAGGTGCCGACCAGGTCGGCGCTCTGGGTGATGCGCGGCGGGCCGAAACGGGCGCGGGTCCAGGCGAAGTCGTTGGCGGTGACCGTCACTCCGTCCGGGGTCTCGGTCACGGGCATGGAGGAGAAGACCTCCACCCTGCGTCCCGCCGCCGGGGTGAGGCGGCGGCGGGCGGAGGAGGAGACCGGGGCGAAGAGGAGATCGCGGGCGCCGGGGCGGCCGCCCTTGCGGTGCCAGCGGACCAGGCGTTCGCCGCGGGCCAGCTGGGCGACGAACTCCATCGTCGCCGTGCCGTCGTCGACGACCACGAGGTCGCGGGCGCGGGTGATGGTCAGCAGGAGCTGTACGTAGCGGGAGAACGGGTCCCCCATCACGATGCGGTCGGCCCGGCGGAGGGAACCCGCCAGGCCGCCGATGGTGTGGAAGGGCGCGGTCGTGCCGCCCCGCGCCTCCTCCCAGCGCACCCGGTACCCCTCGTCCCGGGCCAGGTCGGCCATGCGGCGCAGCTGGCCCCGGGTCATGGGGTCGGTCGGGGACAGGACGACGAGGGTCAGCTCCCCACCGGCCGCCGGTGTGCCGGCCGACGCCGAGCCGTCCGACGCCGAGCCGTGCAACGCCGAGCCGTCCGACGCCGAGCCGTCCGACGCCGTGCCGCCCGGGGTCCGCCGGGCCTGCGCGGGAAGGGAGACGGAGGCGGAGGCGGTGACCGAGCCCCCGTCCTCCCCCTCACCCGGCGGGACGGCCGGTGCTCCCCCGTGCCCGCGCCGCTCCGGCGACACGCCCCCGTCGGACCCGGCCGCGCCGGACCCGGCCGGGCCGGACACGGCAGGACCAGGCACGCCCGGCCCCCGCCCCGGCTCGGCGGGGCCGCGCAACCCGTGCAGGTGGGCCCACTCCAGTACGTTCAGCAGCTGTACCGGGCTCTCCACGAAGGCGAGCGTGCGGGCAGGGTGGCCGGTCCGACCGGCGCGGGGGCTCATCGGCGTACGACCGTCCCGTCGTAAGTGACCTGGATTCACACCGAGACCGGCTCGCCCGCCGCCGCGGCGATCTCCGCCTCGGCGACGACGCCCGCGACCCGGCGCAGCTTCTTCATCGGGCCCAGCTCGGAGTCGTAGACCTTCTTGACGCCGTCGCCGAGGGAGGCCTCGATGGTGCGGATGTCGCGGACCAGGCGCTGAAGGCCCTGCGGCTCCACGGAGGCGGCCTGGTCGGAGCCCCACATGGCGCGGTCCAGGGTGATGTGGCGCTCCACGAACACAGCACCCAGCGCGACCGCCGCCAAGGTCGTCTGCAGGCCGGTCTCGTGGCCGGAGTAGCCGATCGGGACGTTCGGGTACTCCTTCTCCAGCGTGTTGATCACGCGGAGGTTCAGCTCCTCGGCCTTGGCCGGGTACGTCGACGTCGCGTGGCACATCAGGATGTTGTCGGAGCCGAGGACCTCGACCGCGTGGCGGATCTGCTTCGGCGTCGACATGCCGGTGGACAGGATGACCGAGCGGCCCGTGGCGCGCAGGGCGCGCAGCAGCTCGTCGTCGGTCAGGGAGGCGGAGGCCACCTTGTGGGCGGGCACGTCGAACTTCTCCAGGAAGGCGACGGCCTCGGTGTCCCACGGGGAGGCGAACCAGTCGATCCCCTTCTCCTTGCAGTACGCGTCGATCTGGCGGTACTCGTCCTCGCCGAACTCCACCCGGTGGCGGTAGTCGATGTAGGTCATCCGGCCCCAGGGCGTGTCGCGCTCGATGTCCCACTGGTCGCGCGGGGTGCAGATCTCGGGGGTGCGCTTCTGGAACTTGACGGCGTCGCAGCCGGCCTCGGCGGCGACGTCGATCAGCTTGAAGGCGTTCTCCAGCTCACCGTTGTGGTTGATGCCGATCTCGCCGCAGATGTAGACGGGCTTGCCGGGGCCGACCTCGCGCGAACCGAAGGTGCGCAGACGGGAGTTGGTGCTCATCAGGGGGTGTCCTTACTTGGGGAGGGAATCGAGAGAGGGGCCGAGGATCCAGCTGGCGATCTCTCGGATCGCGCCGTCACCGCCGGGGACGGTGGTGACCGCGCGTGCGGCGCCGCGTACGACGTCGTGAGCGCTCGCGACCGCCACGGGCCAGCCGACGAGGGCGAAGCACGGGAGGTCGTTGACGTCGTTGCCGACGTAGAGCACGCGCTCCGGCGCGATGCCCTGCTCCTCGCACCACTGCTTCAGCGCGAGGTCCTTGCGGTCGATGCCGTGCAGCACGGGAAGCTTCAGCTTCCGGGCGCGGGCGGCGACCACAGGGTTCTGTTCCGTGGACAGGATCAGCAGCTTCAGCCCGCTCCTGCGGAGGGCCGCGATGCCGAGCCCGTCGCCGCGGTGCACGGCGACGAACTCCCGTCCGTCGGAGTCGATCAGCACCCGGTCGTCGGTCTGGGTGCCGTCGAAGTCCAGTACTACGGCGTCGATGTCGTCGTAGGAGGGGAGCGAGCCGGGGCGGTCCGCGTCGAACAGCGGAGCCAGGGCGCGGGCCCGCGCCAGGTCGTGCGGGTCGTCGATCTCCAGCACCCGGGCCGGGTCGGTGCGGACCAGCTCGGTGCGGCCGAAGAAGCGGTGCAGGTGCTCGCGGAAGCCGGCCGCGTCCATCGCGTAGGCGGCGCCGGTCTCCAGGAAGTCCTGGGGGCGGTCCTGGCGGCGCGGGCGGTAGGACTTGTCGTGGTTGACGCCCGCCCCGCCCCCGCCCTCGGCTTCCCGCCAGACGAAGCCGTGGAAGGGGGCCACCGTGACGGCGGTGTCGGCGCCGTTCTCGGCGACCGCGGCGGCCACCGCGTCGATGTCCTCACGGACCAGGAAGGGGCTGGTGCACTGCACGAGCAGGACGACGTCGACGGGGGCGCCGTGCAGCGTCTCGTGGGTGTCCATGGCGTGCAGCACCGCGGCCTCGGAGGTGGCGGTGTCCCCGGCGATGGCGGCGGGCCGCAGCACGACCTCGGCGCCGGCCTCCCGGGCGGCGGCGGCGATGGCCTGGTCGTCGGTGGACACGACGACGTCGGTCACCAGCCGGGTCGCCCGGCACTCGCGGACCGCGCGCGCCACCAGCGGGACACCGCCCACGGGGGCGAGGTTCTTCGCGGGGACGCCCTTGGAGCCGCCGCGCGCGGGGATCACCGCGAGCACCCGGCGGAGCGAAGTGCCTGGGCCCGCTTCCGAGTGGGACATGGGGTCTACTCCTTGGAGTGAGGTCACAGCTCGCCCATCCGCCGGATCACGGGGGCGACGCGCTGGACGCCGTGCCGGTAGGCGCCGCGCGCGGCCCGGCGCACGATCTGCCGGACGGGGCCGGGCGCCTTGTCGGCGGCGGGCGCGCCGGGCAGCGGGACGCCGTCGGGGCCGAGGTGGTGGCGGGCGAGGATGCCGGGCAGATAGCCGGGCGCGGTCTCGGGGGTGTAGTAGGGCGTCAGGGGCGGCAGGCCGCCGGGCCGGTCCAGCAGCTTGGCGATGCGTTCGCGGGCCGCGTCGAACGCGGTGGCGTACGAACCGTCGGCGGCCACGCCCTGCCGGGCCACCCATTCCTCGTCCGGCACCGGCCGGTGCCCGGCGTCGAGCTGGTCCCAGGAGGCGAGGCAGCCGGAGCCGGTGAAGTGGTGGTTGCCGAGCGCCTCACGGACCCCGAGGTCGGTGAGGACGGCCGTCGGGATACGGCGGTGCAGGGCTTCCAGCGCGGCCGTGGAGCTGACCGTGACCAGCAGGTCGGTGCGGTCCAGTACCTCGCCCATGTGCCCGTACACCAGCCGGAAGTTGGCCGGCAGGTCGGTGCCCTGGGCCAGCTTCTGGTACGGCAGCTCCTCGATGTGGGTGGTGTGCTCGCCGGGCTTGGAGCGCAGCTTGAGCAGCACCTCCCGCTCGGGGTGCTTCCGGGCGTGCTCGATGAGGCGGTTCAGCAGGTAGGTGCGGTCCCGGCGGTTGTCCGGCACCGACGGCTGGGCCGCGAACACCACGGTGCAGGGCTCGTGTTCGCCGGTGTAGGGCGCTCCGCCCAGGAAGGGCAGGGCGACCTCGGTGACCGAGGAGGCGTCCGCGCCGACCCCCTCGTACACGGCCCGGAACCGGTCCGCGTCGTGGCGGGAGTTGGCGAGGACGAGGTCAGCGCCGTGCCGCAGCAGCAGCCCGTCGGCGAGCTTCTCGTAGACGACGCCGACGTAGCCGGTGACGACCACGGGACGCCTTCCGGAGCCCCAGGCGGCGCGCAGCCCGTGCAGCATCGCCTGGACACCGCCGCCGACCAGGGCGAGGACGAGCACGTCGTACTGGTTCTCGGCGGCTCCGCTCATCGCGCGGAGGAACTCGACGCCGGTGACCTCGCGCAGGGAGTCGGCCCGGACGCCTACTTCCTCGAGCTGGCGGGGGGTCGGGGTGGCGCGTCCACGCAGGAGGTAGCCGTCGAGCCGGACCTCGGCAGCCGCGGGAGTGAGTCGCCGCGCGGTGAGCGCGCCCCACTTCCACCGGGTGTCGGAGTCCGCGAGGACGGCGACCCGCAGGGACTTCGTTGCACTTGCTGGCACGCCGGAGACGCTAGGAAGCGATTCCGAGGTTCCGCCCAACCAGAATCCAACAAACGGTTAACAGCACACCGCCGAATGGCGAATCGGGCCGTGAACGCGGCGGAAAACAGCCTGGTTCACAGCTTCGCCACGTGTCGTTCACCCGGTATCAAGCAGGCCGTCAAGACGAATGACGGGCCGCGCCCTAACGTCCCTGACGTGGTCAAGCTCTCCGTCATCGTGCCGTTCTACAACGTGCAGCAATACGCGCCCGACACGCTCAGGAGCCTGAAGTCGAACGCGCGTGAAGACTTCGAATTCATTCTCGTCGACGACTGTTCCCGCGACGGGACGCCAGAGATTCTCGCGCGTGCGGAGCGCGAGTTGCCGGGTGCGGTGTTCGTCCGGCACGAGCAGAACGGAGGGCTGGCGACCGCGCGCAACACCGGTATCGACCGGGCGCGCGGCGAGTACCTGACTTTTCTGGACGGCGACGACTGGCTCGCCCCCGGCTACTTCCCGAAGCTGCTCGCCGCCGCCGAGGAGCTGGGCTGCGACTTCCTGCGCACCGACCATGTGCAGTGCACGGCCCGTTCGCGCAGTGTGCACCGGGTGCCGGTGGGCCGGCGGAACACGGTGCTGGACCCGCGCGAGGCGATCCTGCCCGCCGACCGGTCCACCTCGGTGGACTACGCCTACGCGTGGGCCGGCGTCTACCACCGCCGGCTGCTGGACAAGGGGGTGCTGCACTTCACCGACGGGCTGCGCACGGCCGAGGACCGGCCGTGGATCTGGAAGCTGCACCGGGAGGCGGAGTCCTTCGCCGCGGTGAGCCTGCTCGGTGTGTTCTACCGGCGCGGGGTCGCCTCGTCGCTCACCCAGATCGGCGATGTGCGGCAGCTGGATTTCATCCGGGCGTTCGACCAGGTCATCGCGGAAACCGCGGCGGACCGGGACGCCGGCGTCCTGCTGCCGAAGGCCGTCCGCACCTATTGCGCGATCATTTCCCACCATCTGGGATCCATCGAAAGGTTCGAGCCGGCGGTGGCGAAGAAACTGAAATCCCTGAGTGCCGCGGCCCTGCGGCGCATGCCGCAGGACGTGCTGGACGAGGCGCTGGACTCCATGGACCTCCAGCGCGCCACCCGGCTGCGCCGGCTGCGCCGCCGCCCCGCCGCCGCGGGGGTCGCCGCGTGACCACCCAGATCTTCCAGGCGTCGACGCTGTACGGCACGGCCACGCTCGCCGCCGCCCTGGACTCCGGCTGCTTCCGCCCCGCCGACCGGCGGATCCTGCTGGTCTGCAACAACGCGGCCACGCCCGAGACCACGCCCGCGCTGGACGGGATGCCCGGGTTCGAGCGGCTGCGCGACCGGTTCGACGACGTGGTGTCGTACAACGAGGCGATCTTCCCGTTCCACCCCGGCGGCTGGGCGCCCCGCGGCGACGACCTGCCGCTGTGGGAGCGGTACTTGCGCCACGAGTGGGGGCTCGGCACCGACGACGTCGAGCTGGCCGTCGAGTCGATCCAGGTGAACCCGTCGCTGGCGCTCGCGCAGATCTTCACCGGCGCTCCGGTCACCGTCTACGCCGACGGGCTGATGAGCTACGGCCCCACCCGCAACAAGATCGACCCGCTGGTCGGCACCCGCGTGGACCGGGTCCTCCACCTGGACCTGGTGCCGGGTCTGAAGCCGCTGCTGCTCAGCGAGTTCGGGGTGGCCGGCGAGATCGTGCCGACGCCCGCCTTCACCAAGGTCCTCGCCGAACTCGCCCCGCTCGGCGACGAGCTTCCGGCCGTCGAGGAGCCCGCGCTGCTGCTCGGCCAGTACCTGTCCGCGCTGGACATCCTCACCGCCGAGCAGGAGGAGAACCTGCACGTGCGGATGCTGAAGGGCGCGGCCGCCCTCGGTCACACGAAGGTGGTGTTCAAGCCGCACCCGTCCGCGCCGGCCCGCTTCACCCGCTCGCTGGAGCAGGAGGCGGAGAAGCTGAAGGTCGAGCTGACCGTGCTGGACACGCCGGTGCTCGCGGAGGTGCTGTACCAGCGGATGCGTCCCGCGCTGGTCGTCGGCTGCTTCTCCACCGCCCTGCTCACCGCGTCCACGCTGTACGGCCTGCCCGTCGCCCGGGTGGGCACCGAGCTGCTGCTGGAGCGGCTGACGCCGTACGAGAACAGCAACCGGATCCCGGTCACCCTCGTGGACGCGCTGCTGCCGGAGCTGACCGACCGGGCGGCCGTCGCCGAGCAGCGGCAGGGCACGGACGTGGAGACGCTGGGCGCGCTGGTGCGCGCGGTGGGCTTCGCGATGCAGCCGAAGATCCTGCCGAGGCTGCGCGCGGAGGCCGAGGCCTGGCTGGCGGGGAACCTGGACGACCGCACCCGGCGCTACTTCAAGCGCAAGCGGCTGACCTCGCTGGCGCTGCCCGGCGGGGTGCCGGCCCAGCTGGGGTTCATCCCGCGCAACGCGACGGTCCGCCGGGTGGCGCGCAAGGCGCGCAACCTGCGCAGGGCGGTACGGCGCTGACCACTGGGACGGGGGCGGGCCCGAAGGGGGCCCGCCCCCGGCTCCTACCGGCCGAGGATCCCCCGGATCCTGGCCGCGTTCTTCTCCGTGACCTTCCACAGCAGCTGCTGCCGGTCGTGCACGTCGGCGACGGTCCGGCTGTGGTGGTCGAGGATGTGCAGGGCCCGCTCGGTGAGGACCGCGCCCAGGTTCCGCTCGTGCACCGACACACCCCACTCGGGGCGTTCGATGTCGCTCAGGAAGTACGCCATCTTCGGGTGGGAGATCAGGCTGATGATGGGCGTGCCGACAGATGCCGTGCTCGCGGCGCAGGTCGAAGGCGATCCGCTCGTCGTCCAGCGCACGACGAGGTCGTAGCGTCGATCTCGGAGCCCATCGCGCTCTCGCCGACGCGCCCGGAGTTGGCGACCAGACAGATGCTCTTGCCGGCGATCTGGTTGCGGAACTCGCCGAGGCTGATCCAGCGGACCCCGCCGATCGTGGGGTCGGCGACGGGTCCGCGCATCCGGACGCGGCGCTGCTCGGCGTAGAGGGCGACGACCTCGCCGAGGTCGGTGCCGGGGATGCCGGTCCGCAGGTCCAGGTACTGGCTGAGGAGTTCCTGCCGGTCGGCGACCGGCGCCTGATCGCCGGCGAGCGCGAGCAGCGCGCCGACCAGGCGGGGTTCGGCCGCCGCCCAGTCGCCGAGGGCGTGCAGGGCGAGCCCCTCGGCCCAGACGTCGGTGGCGGGCCCGGCGGCGAAGTCGGCGGCGCGCGGGCACCGGCGGCTCAGCAGGTCGAGCAGTTCACGTTCGCGCTCCGCGGCCCGGCGCAGTCCGGTGACGCGGGCGGCGACGCCGAAGCCGTCCTCGGCGGTCAGTTCCAGGTAGCGCTCGTAGGCCGCGACGGCCTCGTGTTCCTCCCCGAGGGCCTCCAGGACGCGGGCGCGCAGCCGCCAGCCGGCCCGGGAGTTCTTCCGCTGGGCGAGGACGGTGTCGCCGATGCGCAGGGCGAGGTGCAGTTCGTCGTCGTAGCCGCATTCCAGGGCCTTGTTGCCGACGGCGAGCAGGGCGTCCAGCAGTTCGCCGGGGATCCCGCCGGAGGGGGTGGCGGTGCCCTTCACGGCCCGCTTGAGCAGGGCGGTCGGGCCGCCGGCCGGGGCGGGCGCGGGGGCGGTGGCGCCGGTGGTGCTGACCGCCACGAGCAACTTGCGGAGCTGCTCGGCCAGTTCGGTGCGGCGGCGGTCCAGGCTGCCGACGAGTTTGCCGCTGTGCACGGCACAGGCGCGCAGGCAGTCGTCCAGCTCCCCGCCACGCACCGGTGTCCGCCGGGCTTGCACCCTTGTCATAGCTCTCCTGTTTTTTGCCAGGCATATCCAGGCTTGCAGCCGAATTGCCATGCGTTTTACGAAGCGTGGGGGTGGATGGAGAAACTAGGAAGGTAAAACGACGTACAGGTTAACGAACGTGGGCCGGCGGACGAATCGTCAGCTTGTCAACCAAGTCATTTCTGTGATTCGCCCAGGTGCCGCTGAAAACGGCCGCTCGGAGCCGGAGACTTTCACACAGAACAACGAGATGATCAACGCGACTGCGGGTAGGCGCCGACCACCATGTCTGCTTCCTCCCCCACTCTTGCCGCCGTTCCCGCTCCCCCCACCCGGTCAGCGGCCCCCGAGCGCCGGGGCCGCCTGCTCGCCCTGGACGGTCTGCGGCTCGTGGCCGCGCTGATGGTCTGCCTCTACCACTACGCCGGACGCGGCGGCCCGGTCTCCGCCTCCTGGCACCAGTCCCCGGCCAAGGTCTTCCCGACCCTGTCCCAGGCGGCCGTCTACGGCTGTCTTGGCGTGCAGTTCTTCTTCGTCATCAGCGGTTTCGTGATCTGCATGAGCAGTTGGGGCCGCACCCTCGGCGACTTCTTCCGCTCCCGGGTGGCCCGCCTCTACCCCGCCTACTGGGTCGCCCTGGTCCTGGTCACCGCGGCGGCCGTCGCCCTGCCCGCGGTCGTCCACCCGGTCCGCCCGGACGAGTTCCTGGTGAACCTGACGATGCTGCAGCAGCCGATGGGCGCGCCCCGGGTCCTGGGCGTGTGCTGGACGCTCTGGGCCGAGGTCCGCTTCTACGCCCTGTTCGCCCTGTGCGTCGTCCTACGGGGTGTCACCTACCGCCGGGTCGTGCTCTTCTGCTGCGTGTGGACCCTGGCGGCGGTGGTGTGCCGCACCTCCGGCAACGCCCTCACCGACCAGCTGGTCATGCCCGAGTACGCGCCCTTCTTCGTCGGCGGCCTGGCCCTGTACCTGATCCACCGCTTCGGCGGCGACCTGCTGCTGTGGGGCATCGTCACGGTGTCCTGGCTGCTCGGGCAGAGCACCGCCACACAGAGCCTGTGGCACGCCGGCGCCCAGGGCGACTTCCACCGCAGCCCGTACGTCATCATCGCCGTCGTGACCCTGGCCTTCGCCGCCGTGGCCGCGGTGGCGGTGGGCTGGACCCGCTGGGCCTCCTGGCCCTGGCTGGTCACGGCCGGCGCGCTGACGTACCCGTTCTACCTGGTCCACGAGCACCTGGGCTGGTTCGTCATCCGGGTCCTGCACCGGGGGCTCGGCCTGCCGCCGTGGCCCACGCTCGCCGTGACCGTGGCGGCCATGCTGCTGTCGGCCTGGCTGGTCCACCGGTACGTGGAGAAACCGTTCGGCCCCCGTCTGAAGAGGGCCCTGAAGACGGCCCGTACGCCGGGACCACCCGCCCTCAGCTGATCCCGTACCGCGCCCCGATGCCCGCGACCACGACCGCGAGTCCCTCCTCGAACTGCCGGTCGTAGTCGTCGAAGAGCAGCTTCCCGACCTCGGCCGCGAGCGGGAAGCCGGCCAGGCGGCGGGCGCGTTCCTCCACCTCGAACCCCTCCCGGGGCTCGCCGCCGAGGGGGCGCACGCCCTGCTCCTCGGTGACGAAGCCGAGGGTGTACATGTTCGCCGTCCGGCCCGCGTCGACGGCCTGGGCGAGCGTGAACCCCGCCGCCGTCAGCAGCCGCAGGTTCGCCTCCAGGGCGGGTGCGTGGTCCGTGCCCGTGAAACGCGAGCCGCTGAAGACCTTGGCGCCGTCCCGGTAGCCGAGCAGGGCGGCCCGCAGTCCGCGGTTGGTCTTCAGCAGCCGCTCCTGCCAGGTGTCGGCGGGGTCGAGCGCCGCACCGGCGAGCATCCGCCGGTACATCTCCGTCGCCATCTCGTCCAGCAGCGCCTGCTTGTCCTTGAAGTGCCAGTACAGGGCGGGCGCCTTGACGTCCAGCTCCCTGGCGATGGCGCGCAGGGTCAGCCCCTCCAGGCCGACCTCGTTCAGCAGCCGCAGCGCCGTGTCGGCGACCCGCTTGCGGTCCAGGGGCGCCCTACGTTCCGTGCTCACGCCGACAGCTTGACACCTTAACGCTGTTAAGGACATGCTCGTGAGCGACGGTACTTAACGGCGTTAAGGAGAATTGTCGTGGATGTTCTGATCGTGGGCGCGGGTCCGACCGGTCTCACCCTCGGCGTCGACCTGGCCCGACGCGGCGTGGACGCCCTGGTGGTGGAGCGCGCCGACGGCCTCTTCCCCGGATCGCGCGGCAAGGGCCTCCAGCCGCGCACCCTGGAGGTCTTCGACGACCTCGGCGTGGTGGACGCGATCCTGGCGGCGAGCGGGACCTATCCCCACCGGATGGTCTGGAAGGACGGCGTACGGCAGGGCGAGCAGTCGATGTTCGAGAAGGTGGAGGCGGACGAGGGCACGCCGTACCCCGATCCGCGGATGATCCCGCAGTGGCGGACCCAGGAGGTGCTGTACGCGCGGCTGGCGGAACTGGGCGGGCGGGTCGCCTTCGGGCGGGAGGTGACGGCCCTGTCGCCGGACGCGGACGGCGTGACCGTGGGATTCGCCGACGGTACGACGGTCCGCGCGCGGTACGTGGTCGCCGCCGACGGCGGACGCTCGACGGTCCGGCGCGCCCTGGGTGTCCGCCTGGCGGGCGAGACGGTGGACCCGGCGCCGTTCGTGGTGGCGGACCTGCGGCTGACGGGTCTGGACCGGGACTACTGGCACGCCTTCCCGGGAGAGGACGGCGGCGCCGTCGGGCTGTGCCCGCTGGCCGGCACGGAGGACTTCCAGCTCCAGGCACGCCTCGGCGAGGGCGAGGAACCGGACCTGTCCCCCGACGGCATCCGCAAGCTGGTCGCGCACTACACGCACCTGCGCCCCGAGGACGTGACCGAAGTGCGCTGGGCGTCCGACTTCCGCCCGCGTGCCGCCCTGGCGGACCGGTTCCGGGCGGGCCGGGTGTTCCTCGCCGGCGACGCGGCGCACGTGCACTCGCCGGCCGGCGCGCAGGGCCTGAACACCAGCGTGCAGGACGCCTACAACCTGGGCTGGAAGCTGGGCGCGGTACTGCGGGCCGGAGCACCGGAAGCCCTGCTGGACACCTACGAGGAGGAGCGGCGCGCGAACGCGGCGGCCATGCTGGAGCTGTCGACGGGGGTGCACCGGGGGGAGGTGCGGCGGGGCAGGGCGACGGTGCAGCTCGGCCTCGGGTACGCGGAGTCCTCCCTGAGCGTGGAGACGCGTACGGTCACCGGCCCGGTGCGGGCGGGCGACCGTGCCCCCGACGGCACGGTGGCCGGCACACGCCTCTTCGACGCGTTCCGGGGGCCGCACTGGACGCTGCTGGGCGCGGTGCTGCCGGGCCTGCGCTCACTCCCCACGGCTCCGGAGTCGTACGGCGAGGGCGTCTTCCTGATCCGCCCGGACGGCTATGTGGGCTGGGCGGGAAGGACGGCAGAGGGCCTGCGGGAGTACGCGGAACGCACGGGCGCTTTCACGAAGCCCTAGGCCGAGGCGAGCGACAGCTTGACCGCGAACCCCAGGAACAGCGCCCCCGCCGCCGACGTGGCCGTGGCCGACAGCCGCTTGCGCCGGCGGAAGGCCGCGGCCAGCCGCGTGCCGCCGAATATCAGGGCGCTGAGATACAGACAGCTGGCGAGCTGGGCCAAGGCGCCGAGGACGACGAAGGAGAGGGCCGGGTAGGCGTAGCCCGGGTCCACGAACTGCACGAAGAAGGCGACGAAGAACAGAATCGCCTTGGGGTTGAAGAGGCTGACGACGAAGGCACGGCGGAAGGGCCGCTCGTCGGTGCCCTCGGTGGGCGCGGCGTCCTCGGCGGCCCGCTCCCGCCGGGTCCGCCACATCTGCCAGGCGCTCCGCAGCATCCCGATCGCCAGCCAGCTCAGGTATCCGGCACCGGCGTACTTCACGATCCCGAACAGCAGCGCGTTCCCCTGGAGCAGCGAGGCGACACCGGCGGCGGACAGCGTCATCAGCACGGTGTCCCCGCACCACACACCGGCGGCGGCGGTGTAACCGGCGCGCACGCCACGGCGGGCGGCCACGGAGAGGACGTAGAGGGAGTTGGGGCCGGGCAGCAGGATGATCAGGATCAGGCCCGCGAGGTAGGTGGGGAGATCGATGACGCCGAACATGGGAGGAGTGTCGCACGGGGGTACGACACCCGGTCACCGGCTCAGAACACCTCCGACGGCTCGTACGCACCCCACACCCCCCGAAGGGCACCGCACACCTCCCCCACCGTCGCCCGCGCCCGCAGCGCCTCCTTCATCGGGTACAGCACGTTGTCCTCGCCCTCCGCCGCCTTCTTCAGCGCGTCCAGGGCTGCGGTCACCGCCCCCTGGTCCCGCGCGGCCCGCAGCTCGGCCAGGCGTTCCGCCTGTCGGGCCTCGATCGCCGGGTCCACGCGGAGCGGTTCGTACGGCTCCTCCTCGTCCAGCCGGAAGCGGTTGACGCCCACCACCACCCGCTGCCCGGCGTCCGTCTCCTGCGCGATCCGGTACGCGTTCCGCTCGATCTCCGCCTTCTGGAAGCCCCGCTCGATCGCCGCGACCGCCCCGCCCAGGTCCTCCACCCTCCGCATGAGGTCGACCGCGGCCTCCTCCACCTCGTCCGTCATCCGCTCGACCGCGTAGGAACCGGCGAAGGGGTCCACGGTCGCCGTGACGTCCGTCTCGTGCACGAGTACCTGCTGCGTCCGCAGCGCCAGCCGCGCGCTCTTGTCCGTGGGGAGCGCGATGGCCTCGTCGAAGGAGTTGGTGTGCAGGGACTGGGTGCCGCCGAGGACCGCGGCCAGGGCCTGGACGGCGACCCGGACCAGGTTCACCTCCGGCTGCTGGGCCGTCAGTTGCACGCCCGCCGTCTGGGTGTGGAAGCGGAGCATCAGCGACTTGGGGTTGCGGGCACCGAACTCCTCCCTCATCACCCGCGCCCAGATCCTGCGGGCGGCGCGGAACTTGGCGACCTCCTCCAGCAGGGTCGTACGGGCCACGAAGAAGAAGGACAGGCGGGGCGCGAAGTCGTCCACGGACATCCCCGCCGCCACCGCCGTACGGACGTACTCGATGCCGTCGGCGAGGGTGAAGGCGATCTCCTGGACAGGGGACGCGCCCGCCTCCGCCATGTGGTACCCGGAGATCGAGATCGTGTTCCACTTCGGGATCTCGGCGGTGCAGTACCGGAAGATGTCCGCGGTCAGCCGCAGGGAGGGCTTGGGCGGGAAGATGTACGTGCCCCGGGCGATGTACTCCTTCAGCACGTCGTTCTGGATCGTGCCGGTCAGGCGGTCCGCCGGGACCCCCTGTTCCTCCGCCACCAGCTGGTACAGGAGGAGCAGCAGCGCCGCGGGCGCGTTGATCGTCATGGACGTGGAAACCTGGTCCAGCGGGATGCCGCCGAACAGCACCCGCATGTCCTCGACCGAGTCGATCGCCACGCCCACCTTGCCGACCTCGCCGTGCGCGAGGGGCGCGTCGGAGTCGTGGCCCATCTGCGTGGGCAGGTCGAAGGCGACGGACAGGCCGGTGGTGCCGTGGGCGATGAGCTGCCGGTAGCGGGCGTTGGACTCCGCCGCCGTGCCGAAGCCCGCGTACTGGCGCATGGTCCACGGGCGGCCGGTGTACATGCTCGGGTACACCCCGCGCGTGAACGGGTACGCGCCCGGTTCGCCGAGCTTCCGGTCCGGGTCCCAGCCGGTGAGGTCGGCCGGCCCGTAGACCGGCTCGATGGGCAGGCCCGACTCCGACTCACGTGCCATGAGTGCCTCCGCGGTAGGGGCGTCACTCCTCACCATGCCCCGTAGTTCGGCGCCGGTCACGCGGGGAAGCATCCTGGGCATGAGGATCCCGCGGAGATCTGCCGTCCTGCTCGCCTCTGCCGCCGCGCTCGCCGCGCTCTGCGGGTGCACCGTGCAGCCGGCGGGCGCCGACGGCAAGCGCGGACTGCCGGCCCAGGTGCAGGTGCCGGCCAGTCGTGCCCCGCAGCCGGCCCGGACGACTCCCGCCACCCCGCCGGCGCCCGCGGCGCCCGCGCCGCGGGTGCTGTGGTCGCGTGGGGACAGCGGGCCCGGCGTGCGGGAACTCCAGGCGCGGCTGCGTCAGCTGGCCTGGCTGGCCGTCGGCCCGACGGGGTCGTACGGCGAGCTGACGGAGCGGGCGGTCAAGGGCTTCCAGGGCAAGCGCGGGCTGCCGCGGACCGGCGCGACCGACGCCGTCACCTGGCAGCGGCTGGTGGCGATGACGCGTGCGCCGGGCAGGTGGGAGCTGTATCAGATGGGCGGTCAGCCGGCCGACGCCCCGGATCCGCGCTGTCTGACCGGGCGGGTGCTGTGCATCAGCAAGACCAGCCGGACGCTGCGCTGGATGGTCGACGGGCGGACCCTGTCCACGATGGCGGTGCGCTTCGGCGCGCAGTACACCCCGACCCGCGAAGGTGTGTTCCGCGTCTACTGGAAGTCACGGCACCATGTGTCGACCCTCTATGACTCGCCGATGCCGTACGCGATGTTCTTCAGCGGTGGCCAGGCGGTGCACTACTCGTACGACTTCGCGGCGCGCGGTTACGCGGGCGGTTCGCACGGCTGCGTGAACGTGCGGGACGAGACGGCGATCGCTCGGCTGTTCGCTCAGGTGAGGGTCGGCGACAAGGTCGTCGTCCACTGGTGAGGCCGCGGTGGGACCGCGGGGAGGTCTTGCGGGGCGGGGGGGGGGGGGGGGGGGGGGGGGGGGGGGGGGGGGCGGGGGGGTGGGGGGGGGGGGGGGGGGGGGGGGGGGGGGGGGGGCGAGGGGAAGGGGGCGGGGCAGCCGGGCGCAATCCCACTCCACACCTGCCCACGGATTTC
>NZ_JBVHVI010000009.1:173092-256511 GCF_055564915.1 Streptomyces sp. NPDC028928 | reverse complement strand
TTTTTCTCTGCTCCCCCCTTCTCCCCCCCCCCCCCCCCCCCCCCCCCCCCCCCCCCCCCCCCCCCCCCCCCCCCCCCCCCCCTCCGCCCCCCCCCCCCCCCCCCCCCCCCCCCCCCCCCCCCCCCGCCAGGTGCACGAGCCGCGGGTACGGGGGGAACCCCGGCTCAGTGCTACGGCCGATGACCAGTCGGCTCACTCAGTACTGCGTCACGGGCCTCAGAAACGTCACACCTCTCACCGAAAAATTTTCGGCGACTTTAAAAGTGCAGGTCAGACGGGGTGCTTCCGATCAGGGCGCGGTGGAGGCCGGAGTCGGTGACGGGGACGCGGGGGCGCCTGGCGGGGTGCCGGGGTGCGCCGGGGCGAAGGCGGAGGGAGCGGGGGCGGGGGCTGCGCGGTGCCGGCCGCCGCCCTTGCCGCCGCCGGGGCCGGCGGGGCGGTCGCCGCCCCTGCCCCGCCCCTTGCCACCGTCCCGTTTCCCGTTCCCTTTCCCGTCCCCTTGCCCGTTCCCGCCCCCGTCGTGGTCCCCGCCCTTGTCGTCGCCGCCCTTGTCCTTGTCCTTGCCCTGGTCATCGCCCTGACCGCCGCCGGTGGTGCCGCCGGCCGTGCCGCCGTTCCCCTTGCCGGAGGTGGAGTCGCCGGTGGCCAGCAGGGCCTTGCAGTAGGTGGTCACGCGGGCGGGGCCACCGGCCAGCTGCTCCAGCGCGCGCTTGCGGCCGGCGTCCAGCTCCTTGCCGTCCCGCAGGGTGCGGCACGCCGAGGCGGCGCCGAGCCGGCCGGTGCCGGACGTCGCCGAGGGGGCTCCTGAGCCGGGGGCGGGGGTACGGCCCTTGCCGTGGTCCGCGCCGGAGGCCTCGTCGTCGGTGCCGCCGCGGCGACCGTCCCGGCCGCCGTCCGGCGTGCCGGTGCCCGTCCCGACGCCCGGTGTGGCCGACGCGGAGCCGGAGCCGAGCGGCTGTCCGGTGGTCGTGTCGGCGGAGACGGAGGCGGTGGGGCGGGAGGGCTCGTCGTCGAACGGCGTGGGCAGCACCCCGGTGCCGGCGGCCATGGCGGCGCCGCCGAGCGTGCCCACGGCCGCCGCCGCGGCGAGCGCCAGGCGCACCGGGCGGGCCCAGCGGGGGCGCCCGGCGCGGATTCCGGTACGGGCCCGGGCCGCGATGCGGACCAGGCCGGCGTCGGTTCCGGGTGCCGGGGCGCGGCCGGCGGAGGGGGCGTGGGCCGCGGCCGTGCGCTCCGCCTCGGCGGCCTCGCGGGCCTTGCGGAACGCGGCCAGGGCGGCCTGCTCACCGGGGAGTTCACCGGGCGCGGGGGCCGCCTCCGCGGACAGCGCGCCGAGCGCCTGGGAAAGGCGTTCTGCCTGGTCACGGGCGGAGGCGTCGACGGCTTCCAGTGGCTCACCACGCAGCAGACGTTCCGCCGTCTCCCGGTTCAGCCACTTGTACTGCTCGTCGGCCATCACATGTCCTTCTGCGTCCGCGCACGCGTATGCGTCACAGTTGCGGACGTCACCGCGCGGCGGCGCGGTTCTCTCTGAGGCGGGAGTGCGTCGAGTCCGCCCGCGGATTCCGGATCGTCCCCGATCAGCTCCGCGAGCCGCTTCAGACCGCGGTGCGCGGCGGTGCGGACGGCGCCCGCGCGTTTGCCGAGGGTCTCGGCGGCGGTCTTGGCGTCCAGTCCCACGACCACGCGCAGGACGACCGCCTCGGCCTGGTCCTGCGGGAGCCGGGCGATCAGGGAGAGGGTGCTGTCGGTGGCCAGGGCCTCGATGGCCTCGCCGGCCGTGTCGGACTCGGCGGCCCGGCCGGTCAGCTCCGTCTCGTCACCGCCTATCGCGGGACGGCGGCCGCGCATCCGTATGTGGTCCAGGGCGCGGTTGCGGGCGATCCGGGCGGCCCAGCCGCGGAACCGGTCGGCGTCCCCGCTGAACCGGTCCAGGTCACGGGCGATCTGCAGCCAGGCCTCGGACGCGACGTCCTCGGCGTCCGCCTCCCCGACCAGCGTGCGGACGTATCCGAGCAGCCGGGGGTGCACCGCGCGGTACACCGTACGGAACGCGGTCTCGTCACCGTCCTGTGCCGCACGCACCGCGGCGGTCAGCTCCGCGTCGTCCCCCAGCACCGTACTCCCTTTACGCCTGTCTTCGGTCGGCGCGAAAGGCACGTTACGGCGTTAAACCGCTGCTCGTCCATGTCTGTAGAAGATGCAACTAACTCGTGACCGGGTTCGGATGTGCGCAGGGTGAGGTCGGGAGGTGGCCGGGGTGTGACAGAAACCGCACTCACGGCGCTGAAGAGAGTACGGGCCGCGCGCGGCCCGCCCGCGCGACGGCCGGGGCCTCTCCTGTGGGGGGTGGCGGCCCCGGCCGTTGCCAAGGGCGCTAGCGCTTGCCGCCGACCGGCCTGTTCCGGCTGCTGCCGCCCTTGCTCTCACCCTGACCGTTGCCGGACTCGCCGGCCTTGTCGGTGCCGTCGGTGTTCCCGCCCTGTGCGCGGGCCGACTGGGCGGCGCAGTAGGCCGCGACCTTCTCCTCGCCGCCCGCCGCCGTGACGAGCCGCTGCCAGGCCCTCGCGTCCAGGGCGCCGCCGCGCTCCCCGGCCTGTGCGTAGGCACGGCAGCGGGCCAGGGTCTCGCCGGCGGCGACCGGGTGCCCGGGCTGCCCGGAGGGGCCGGCGGAAGCGGCGTCCCGGCGCCCGGCTGCCGGGTGCGGGGAGCCCGTGGGAGCGGAGGGGGCGCTCGTCGAGGACGGTCGCGCGGACTGGGCGGCGTCCCGGCCGTCGTCGTCCGTACCGGACCGCGCCGAGCCGATCGCCGCGACGGCGACTCCGCCCAGCGTGAGACTCGCCAGGGCCAGCGAGAGGGTGGTGCGCAGGGAGCGGCGGGCGCGGCGGGGCTGCCGGGGCCGCCAGTCGTCCCGGGCGCGTGTCCTGGCGTCGTGCGCCCCCGCCTCGCGCGCGGCCCGGAAGGCGGCCACGGCGCTGCGCTCGGCCTCGGGGTCGACGCCCTCGGCGCGCAGCGCGGCACCGAACCAGGTCTCCAGCTGCGAGTCCCCCGGGGACGTACCGGCCGGCGCGGCGACGGTGCCGTCAGGGTGCGCGCGCCGACGGCCGGCCGGCCCGCCGCCGCTGTGCCGTTCACCCATGCCCGTTCCCGTCCTCATCCGACCCGCCCGGCCCTCCGCACACCGACCCACTCCACACACCCACACCACGCCGCACCAACGCCCCCGGCCCAATCACCCACAACGGCCCTGGCCCACCAGCCGGCAGCGCGACGCCCAACCGCCACAGCTCACCCCGGAGACCGCCGACCCCGGCGACCACGCGCCCGAAACCACCGACCGCAGCAGCCCCGTCCCGGAAGCCACCGGCCGCCACGACCACCCGACGCCCGAAGCCACCGACCACCAGCCCCCAACACCCGACCTCGCCGACCGCAGCAGCCCCGCGCCCGGGGCGACAGCCCGCAACGGCCCCAGATCCGCAACCACCGGCCACCCCAGCCACACGACCAAGGCCCCCGCCGACGCCAGCCGCACACCCGAGCCCCCCGACCCCAGCAGCCGCAGGCCCGCAGCCACCAGCCGCCACAACCCCGCGCCGAAGACCACCAGCCGCCACAACCCCGCGCACCCGGCAAGCCGAAGGTGAAGCCGACGTCCCGGGTGTGGTGTGTCTCGCGGTCCCGTGCCGCGCTGGGTGCGACGCGGCGTACGGAGGGGCATACGTGCCGCGCCCCGTGGTGTTCATCTCGACTCACCCAGCGTCGGGGGATCGGTATCCGTCACACCGTCGGCGGCGGGGCCGAGCCGGCGGGCCAGGCGGCGCAGGCCCCGGTACGCGGCGGTGCGGACGGCGCCGGGGCGTTTGCCGAGGACGCGGGCGGCGGCCGGGCCGTCGAGGCCGACGACCACCCGGAGCAGCACCGCCTCGGCCTGGTCCCGCGGCAGCGCCCGCACCAGTTCCAGCGCGCGTTCCGTGGAGAGCGACTCCAGTGCCTGGTCGTGGGTGCTGAGCCGGCCGGGCAGCTCCAGGGCGTCCTCTTCGAGCTGGGCCGCCCGGGGCCGGCTCCGCTGCCGGCGCAGGTGGTCCAGCGCGCGGTGCCGGGCGATGGTCGCGGTCCAGCCGCGGAACCCGGCGCCGTCGCCCCGGAACCGCCCGAGGTCACGGGCGATCTCCAGCCAGGCGTCGGAGGCGACGTCCTCCGCGTCCTCGCCGACCAGGCCCCGCAGATAGCCGAGCAGGCCGGGCTGCACGATCCGGTACGCCACCGCGAAGGCGGTCTCGTCACCCTCCTGGGCCCGCGCCACGGCCGCGCCCAGCTCCCCGTCCCGCGGCTGCGGGCGGCGGGGCTCCCCTCCCTGGCCCAAGACCGTCCTCGTTCGTGCCGAGTTGCTGGCCACTGCGTGGCGCTTCCCTCACGGTGCGACACGCTCCGGCCGTGTCTCCGCCCTCCACGATCATCAGCGTCGGCCCCGACGGAAGTGTCACAGCCGGGCGGCGGCCCGGGGCGGCCCGCTCAGCCGGAGGCGCTCGCGGTCGCGTCCCGGCACAGCAGCCGGAGCGAGCCGTGGCCGCCGTAGCAGCGGCGGGCCTCGTCGATGGGGTCCCACATCCGGCCGTCGGGGGTGCGCAGCCAGTGCTCGCCGCCGGTCGCCCACCACTCGGCGCCGGTCTGCCGGGCGATCACCTCGCCGGCGTAGGCGCCGAAGCCGCGCAGCACGCTCTCGACGGCCGGGTACGGCGGGTCCTCACGGCGTATCTCCTCGATCATCCGGTCCACCCGCCACAGGCTCTGCGCCGAGTAGTCGAGCCGCACCCGCGCGCCCTCGCGCATGGTCGCGACCGCGTCCGCCGCCCACCGCACGGGTTTCGCGGCGGCCTGCGGCCTGGTCTCCTGGTGTGCTGTCCCGTACCGGGCCGTCACGTGAGCTGTCAGATCGGCTGTCACATAGGGGAGAGCGAGCGGGGACGGGATTCCGTCACTGGGTTTCGGAACGTTCCTCCAAACGTTCCGCCAACCGCCGCAGGACCACCCCACGTCCACCGCACGAAGGTCACAGGACCGGGGTTCAGGCCCCCGGTTCCGCGGCGCTGCGGGCTCGGCGGGAGACCACCGCGCGCAGCACCCGGCGGCCCTCCACCGAGACCTCCAGCGCCCGGCGCAGCCCCTGCGCGCCATGCCCCGCGAGGAGGTCCAGCACCGCTGCCTGGCGGCGCAGCTCGGCGGCGACGAGCGGCGGCAGGTCCACGGCGTCGCCCGCGCGCCCGGCGTCCAGACCGTCCAGGAGCGGGCCGCCGTCCGCGATCGAGCCGCCGTCCGCGGCCGGGTCGAGCAGCCCGTGGACGCGCAGCGAGGCGACCGAGCAGGCGTCGGCCCAGGGCCGTACCGCGTCGGCGGTGCGCTCGGCCGGGGCGGACTCCAGCATCCGGCGGGTGAGCCGGGCGGCCTCGTCGTCGGCGGGGTCCGCGGGGCCGAGCGCCTCGTGCACCCGGGACAGGTCCCCGGCCCAGTCGGAGCCGTCGGCGAGGCGCGCCCACAGCGGGCGCAGCAGCTCGTCGTCGCCGCCGAGCAGCGGCAGACACCGGTCAAGACAAGCCAACCCGCTGGCGGCCAGTCCGCGTTCGTCGGCCTGTGCGATCTGTTCCACCAGGCTCATGAATGTCTCCCTCGCCAGGGCACCGACCGATACGGAGCCCGCACTTCCCCTTACTGCGTGCGACGGAGCGGGAGTGTCACAGTGACGTGTTTTCAGCCAACCGCGGGGATCGGCAGCAGCTCGCCGGAGAGCACCTTGCGCTCCTGCATCCGGGTCAGCCGGACGACCACCACGATGGCGAGGACCGCGGCCACGATGTCGAATGCGTCGGAGAAGAGCATCGCCTGCGCGGCCTGGCGCAGCTCCTCCGCCGTCTCGGCGTGCCGGGAGGTGGTGTCCGCGTACCGGCCCACGACGATCCCGATGAGCCACAGCGTCCACCAGGCGTTGACCGGGGTGTGCCCGGACCGCGAGCCCCAGGGCGCGCTGGCGTCCCAGCTGTCCGCGACGATCCGGCGCGGGAACCACAGGTTCACGATCGGGCAGAACCAGGCGCCGATCGTCCAGCCGCGCTTCATGCGGTGCACGGAGGCGTCGAACACCTCGGCGTTCACCCGGATCCGCCACAGCCAGCACAGGTAGACGACGGCCGTGGCCAGCAGCGCGACGCCCTGCGCGATGCCGGCGACGCCGTAGAGCCGGTCCGCGTGGTCGGCCCGGTCGATCACGTCGGAGCCGGTGACGCCGTCGACGATGTCGCCGGCGACGGTGATCTCCAGCACGTCCGCGTAGCAGGCGAACAGGTCGGTGGCGATGACGAGCCCGAGCAGCACGGCGGTGGCCCGGCCGAGCGCGGCCGGTGAGCGCAGCCAGGCGCCGGGCGGGGGGACGTACGGCGGCGCGGGCATGGGTGTGGTCATGACGGAGTTCCCCCGAGTGAGATCTGAGACGGCGTACGGCTCTCCCCGAACCGGACGCGCGGACACCGGAACATACGATCGGACGCCACCGCGCGTCCACTCGGTTCTCGGTTCTCGGTTCTCAGCGGTTCTCAGTGGTCCTCAGCCCAGCCGATCCGCCAGCTTCCTGAAGTCCGCCCAGGTGAGCGCCGGTTTGCCCGGGTCCCACAGCTTCTGCACGGTGGCCCGCAGCGGCATCCGGATGCCCGCGGCGACCTGTGCCTCCGTCTGCGCGTTCGGGAAATCGCACCAGACCGCGAACGAACCGCCGGGGATCTGCCCGTCGTAGCGGGCCGGAACGGCGGTCGTGCCGCGCAGCACCCGCGGGGTCCACTGCTCGTAGATCCGCTGTCCGGTCGGGTAGACGAAGGTCTGCGGCTGCCCGAGGACGTAGTAGAGGAACTCGTCGTTGTAGTTGAGGACCTTCCGCCCCGCGGCCAGGTACTCCGCCGGCGGCCGGGCGCCGATCTCCTTGCCGGTCCAGTAGGCGACCCGGAGGTCCTTGTCGGGCTGCACGGAGGTGCCGCGGAAGAAGCCGTCGTTCCAGGCCCGGACGGTCCGGTCGTGGGCGCGGACGGTGGCCGCGCGGTCGTTGAGCCAGCCGGTGGCCAGGTCGGCGACGGTCCCGCCGGAGCCGAACCGCTGCCGGGCGGCGGCGGCCAGCTGCGGGTACGAGGCCTGCGGGTCCCGCACGGTGAGCGCCTGGTACTCGTCCCCGCCCAGGTGCCACTGGTTGCCGGTGAACAGGCCGGCGTACTCGTTCAGCAGATCGTCGACGATCTGCGCGGAGGCCGGCTTGGAGATGTCGACGGCACCCCGGGTGGCCACCCCGTTCACGTTGCGCAGCTGCAGATCGGGGTGGGCGGCGATGACGGCCCCCAGGTGTCCCGGCGAGTCGATCTCGGGTACGACGGTGATGTGCCGGCTGTCCGCCAGCGCCACGATCCGCCTGACCTGCGCCTTGGTCAGATGGTCCGCCGAGACGATCTCCGGGTGGCTGCTGGACTCGATCCGGAAGGCCTGGTCGTCGGAGAAGTGCAGGCCCAGCTCGTTGTACTTCAGGTCCCCCAGCTCGCGTATCCGGTCCTCGATCCAGGCTTCGGAGAACGGTTTGCGCGCGATGTCCAGCATGAACCCGCGCACCGGCTTGGCCGGCCGGTCCCGTACGACGCCCTCCGGTGCCGTACCGCCGCCGTGGACCTCCTGCTTCAGGGTGCGGGTGCCGTAGAAGACGCCCGCCTCGCCGGGCCCGCTGATGTCGACCCGCCCGTCCCGGACGGTCATGGTGTACGACTCCTGGTTCCCGCCCCCGCCGCCGAGCGCGAGCCGTACGTCGCCCGCCCGCACGTCGTCCTTCTCCCCGGCGTACGCCAGCCCCAGTTCCCCGGCTATCAGCCGCCCCTCGTCGGCCAGCTCGGCGTCGCTCACCACCACCCGCTCGCCGTGCTGCGGCTTCCAGCCGGGGCCGCGCGCCGGGGTGTGGGAACGGACCGCGGGTATCGTGCGCGGGGCCCGGGACAGCGGATACGACCTGCTCGGGCTGGGGCTCGCCGACGGCGTGGCCGGTTCGCCCGGGTCGGCGCCGGTGCCGGCCACCCGTCCGGACGACGACTGCCGCTGGCTCCCCTGGGGCTTCCCGCCGTCCCCGTCCGACGAGGCCCACACGCCGACGCCCGTGCCGAGCGCGACCGTCCCGACGAACGCGGCGGCGACCACCGCCCGCTTCCGTATCACCTGTCGCGCCGAGCCCCGGCGCCTGTGCCTGTGCTGGGTCACCCTGCCAACGTACGACCGTTCCGCGGCTCATCCGTCACCCAGGCGGTCCCAAACTCTCCCGTCCGGGTGAATTTCAGGTATCCCTCGGACACAGCGTGACCACTCTCGATAACCTGACGACACACCTTTCACAGCATCCCCTGCCACACCACATGTGACGCGAGGACCCACGCTGCCCGCCCACCGTCTGCCGTATCTCCCCACGCCCCTCGACGCCTTCAACACAGCCCGCGCCGACGAGGCCCGCACCCTTCTCCTGCACTGCCTGCACAGCGTGCGCTGGTCCGACCGGATCGCCGACCACCGCCCCTACCCCGACCTGGACGCCCTGCTGGCCGCGGCGGACGAGGCGACGTACGACCTCTCCCCCGCCGACCTGGCCGAGGCCCTGGCCGGCGAGTCCCTCCCGGAACTCCCCGAGGACACCTACTCGGCGGCCCACATGGCCCTGAGCGCCGCCCACGCCGCCTACGAGGCCCGATTCGGACACGCGTTCGTCATCTATCTGGGCGACGTCCCCCCGGACGAGGTCATCGACCACATCCTCGAAGCGATCCGATCACGATTGACAAACGATCCGGAGGAGGAACGGGTGGTGGCGGCGGAGCAGCTCCGGCGCCTCGCGAAGGGGAGACTCACGGCCTACCTGAGGGGCGCGGGGCCGTGTCCACCAGCGGCTCCGCCGCGTGGCGCGACCAGCCACAACGCGCCCGCACCCGGCCGATGACCGCACACACCGCCCCGGACGCCGCCCCCGCTCCCCCATCCGGTGCCAAATTGATCACACAAGGTAGGCCCCCCGTAAGCAGCACGGCGGCACGTGGATACCATGCAGAGGGCCGGTGGACCGTACCCGGCCGGGCCCGACCGACAGTGAAGCCGGCGCGGCCCTAGTCCCCGCTCCCGGAGGGTTCTTCCGTGCCGGCTGGAACGCTGTACCGCGGCCGGGAAGGAATGTGGTCCTGGGTGGCTCACCGAGTCACCGGCGTCCTCATTTTCTTCTTCCTGTTCGTTCATGTACTGGACACCGCTCTCGTGCGTGTCTCCCCCGAGGACTACGACAAGGTCGTAGCCACGTACAAGACGCCGATCGTCGCGCTGCTGGAGTACGGCCTCGTCGCCGCCATCCTCTTCCACGCGCTCAACGGCCTGCGCGTCATCGCCGTCGACTTCTGGTCCAAGGGCCCGCGCTACCAGAAGCAGATGCTCTGGTCCGTCGTCGGTGTCTGGGTCGTCCTGATGGCCTTCGCGATCTACCCGGTCCTCGGCCACGCCTACCGTGTTGTGTTCGGGAGCTGAGGCCCATGTCCACCACTGAAACCACCGCGTCCGGTGTCGGCCCCGTCGAGGGCGCCCCCGTCTACACCGTCGACAACCCGGCCCCGCTGATCGAGGCGCCGCGCAAGCGGACCAAGAAGTCCCCGAAGTCGACCCGGGGCAACTTCGAGATGGCGGCCTGGCTGTTCATGCGGCTGTCCGGCATCGTGCTGGTCGTCCTCGTCCTCGGCCACCTGCTGATCCAGCTCGTGCTGGACGGCGGTGTCTCCAAGATCGGTTTCGCCTTCGTGGCGGGCCGCTGGGCGTCCCCGTTCTGGCAGGTCTGGGACCTGCTGATGCTGTGGCTGGCGATGCTGCACGGCGCCAACGGCCTGCGCACGGTCATCAACGACTACGCCGAGCGGCCGAACAGCCGGCTGTGGCTCAAGGGCCTGCTCTACACCGCCACGGTGTTCACCATCCTGCTGGGCACGCTGGTGATCTTCACCTTCGACCCGAACATCCGCTAGGCACGGGGCTGCGAGAATCATGAAGATCCACAAGTACGACACCGTCATCGTCGGCGCCGGCGGCGCGGGCATGCGCGCCGCCATCGAGGCGACGAAGCGCAGCCGCACCGCGGTCCTGACCAAGCTCTACCCCACCCGCTCCCACACGGGCGCCGCGCAGGGCGGCATGGCCGCCGCGCTGGCCAACGTGGAGGAGGACAACTGGGAGTGGCACACCTTCGACACGGTCAAGGGCGGTGACTACCTGGTCGACCAGGACGCCGCCGAGATCCTGGCGAAGGAGGCCATCGACGCCGTCCTCGACCTGGAGAAGATGGGTCTGCCGTTCAACCGGACCCCGAACGGCACCATCGACCAGCGGCGCTTCGGCGGTCACTCCCGCAACCACGGCGAGGCCCCGGTCCGCCGGTCCTGCTACGCCGCGGACCGCACCGGCCACATGATCCTCCAGACGCTGTACCAGAACTGCGTCAAGGAGGGCGTGGAGTTCTTCAACGAGTTCTACGTCCTGGACCAGCTGATCACCGAGGTCGACGGCGTCAAGAAGTCGGCCGGTGTCGTCGCGTACGAGCTGGCCACCGGCGAGATCCACGTCTTCCAGGCGAAGGCCGTCATCTACGCCTCCGGCGGCTGCGGCAAGTTCTTCAAGGTGACCTCCAACGCGCACACCCTCACCGGTGACGGCCAGGCCGCCGTCTACCGCCGGGGCCTGCCGCTGGAGGACATGGAGTTCTTCCAGTTCCACCCGACCGGCATCTGGCGCATGGGCATCCTGCTCACCGAGGGCGCCCGCGGTGAGGGCGGCATCCTGCGCAACAAGGACGGCGAGCGCTTCATGGAGAAGTACGCTCCCGTCATGAAGGACCTGGCGTCCCGTGACGTCGTGTCCCGCTCCATCTACACGGAGATCCGCGAGGGCCGCGGCTGCGGTCCCGAGGGCGACCACGTGTACCTGGACCTGACCCACCTGCCGCCGGAGCAGCTGGACGCCAAGCTCCCGGACATCACCGAGTTCGCGCGCACCTACCTCGGGATCGAGCCGTACACGGACCCGATCCCGATCCAGCCGACCGCGCACTACGCGATGGGCGGCATCCCGACGAACGTCGAGGGTGAGGTCCTGGCGGACAACACCACCGTCGTCCCGGGCCTGTACGCGGCCGGCGAGGTCGCCTGTGTCTCCGTGCACGGCGCCAACCGTCTCGGCACCAACTCGCTGCTGGACATCAACGTCTTCGGCCGCCGCGCGGGCATCGCCGCCGCCGAGTACTCGGCGAAGGCCGACTACGTCGAGCTGCCGGACAACCCGGAGTCGTTCGTCGTCGAGCAGATCGAGCGGCTGCGCAACTCCACCGGCAGCGAGCGGGTGGCGACCCTGCGCCGTGAGCTGCAGGAGACCATGGACGCCAACGTCATGGTGTTCCGCACCGAGCAGACGATCAAGACGGCCGTCGAGAAGATCGCCGAGCTCAAGGAGCGCTACCAGAACGTGGCGATCCAGGACAAGGGCAAGCGGTTCAACACGGACCTGCTGGAGGCCATCGAGCTGGGCAACCTGCTGGACCTGGCCGAGGTCATGGCCGTCTCGGCGCTGGCCCGCAAGGAGTCCCGCGGCGGTCACTACCGCGAGGACTACCCGAACCGCGACGACGTCAACTTCATGCGCCACACGATGGCGTACCGCGAGGTCGGCGCCGACGGCTCGGAAACCGTCCGTCTCGACTACAAGCCGGTCGTCCAGACCCGCTACCAGCCGATGGAGCGTAAGTACTGATGGCTACCCCTGTTCTGGACAAGGCGGACGCGGCCGGCCAGCCCGAGCCCGGCTTCGCCGACTCCCCGTACATCACCGTCACCTTCCGGATCCGCCGGTTCAACCCGGAGGTCTCGGCCGAGGCGGTCTGGGAAGACTTCCAGCTGGAGATCGACCCGAAGGAGCGTGTCCTCGACGGCCTCCACAAGATCAAGTGGGACGTCGACGGCACCCTCACCTTCCGCCGCTCGTGCGCGCACGGCATCTGCGGCTCGGACGCGATGCGGATCAACGGCAAGAACCGTCTTGCCTGCAAGACGCTGATCAAGGACATCAACCCCGAGAAGCCGATCACGATCGAGCCCATCAAGGGCCTGACGGTCCTGAAGGACCTGGTCGTGGACATGGAGCCGTTCTTCCAGGCGTACCGGGACGTCATGCCGTTCCTGGTCGTCAAGGAGACGAACGAGCCGACCCGTGAGCGGCTGCAGTCCGCCGAGGACCGCGAGCGCTTCGACGACACGACGAAGTGCATCCTCTGCGCGGCCTGCACCTCCTCCTGCCCGGTGTTCTGGAACGACGGCCAGTACTTCGGTCCGGCCGCGATCGTGAACGCCCACCGCTTCATCTTCGACAGCCGGGACGAGGCGGGCGAGCAGCGCCTGGAGATCCTCAACGACCGTGACGGCGTGTGGCGCTGCCGTACGACCTTCAACTGCACGGACGCCTGCCCGCGCGGTATCGAGGTCACGAAGGCGATCCAGGAGGTCAAGCGCGCGCTGATCACGCGTCGCTACTGATCGCCGTACGCCTACGGCCACTCGGGCCCCGTCTCCGGTCACACACCGGGGGCGGGGCCCTCGCCGTACAACTGTCCGACCTCCCCGTGTGTCTCCTGTGTACGCGATCAAGGAGACACATGCGCACGCACAGAAAGCTCGCCGTGGCGACGGCCACGGCCCTGTCGCTCACCGGCGGACTGCTCACCCTCGCGGCCGGCCCGGCCGCCGCGGTGACGCCCGCCAAGTACGCCGACGACTTCAACGGCGACGGCTACCGGGACTACGCGTCCGGCTGGGGCGGCGAGGTCACCGTCACCTACGGCACGGCGACCGGGCCGGGCCCGAAGACGGTCACGTTCACGCAGGACAGCCCCAACATCCCGGGCAAGGCCGGCGACGCCGGCGGCTACGCCGACACCTTCGGCAACCAGGTCGCGAACGCCGACCTCAACCAGGACGGGTACGCCGACCTCGCCGTCGCCGACCGCACCGAGAAGGTCGGTACGAAGGCCGGGGCGGGCGCCGTCACCATCCTGTGGGGCGCCAAGGCGGGCCTCGGCGCGAAGGCCACGCGGATCCCGGCCAAGTCCAGTGCTTCGTTCGGCGCGGCCCTCGCCTCCGGCGACTTCAACGGCGACGGCAAGCCGGACCTGGCCGTCACCGACGTCACGGGCACCCTCTTCGTCTACCGGGGCGGCTTCTCCCAGACCGGTACGACGGGCAGCGTCACCCGGATGGAGGTGAGCCCCAGCGGCGCCCACGTGCTGGAGCCGAGCATGATCGTCGCCGGCAAGGTCACCAAGGACCAGGCCACCGACCTGTACGTACTCGGCCAGGGCTACGAGAACGACAAGATGGTCCAGGCCGCGTGGTTCGTACAGGGCGGCTCCACCCTCAAGCGCGGGAAGTACACGACGTACAACGCCTCGCAGGTGGACTTCCAGGCGACCGGGGTGATCGCCGACTTCGACAAGAACGGCTACGGCGACCTGGCCGTCAGCGACAAGCCGTACAACAAGGGCGCGGGTTCCGTGGTGGTGCTGCGCGGCGGTGCGAGCGGCCCGGCCAGCTCCTACCGGCTGACCCAGTCCACCTCCGGGGTGGCGACCGCGGCGACGCGGAACGACCGGTTCGGGTACGCGCTCTCCGCCGGCGACACCAACCGCGACGGTTACCCGGACCTCTCGGTCGGCGTGCCCGAGGAGGAGTCCGGCTCGGTCCAGAACGCGGGCGGTGTGCACGTCCTGCGGGGCGGCAGGAGCGGCCTGACCGGCACCGGCTCCCAGTGGTTCACCCGGGCCACGGCGGGGGTCCCGGGCAGCGCCACCGATTCCGAGATGTTCGGGCTCTTCGTCCGCCTGCGCGACTTCGACCGGGACGGCGACGCGGACCTGCTGGTCTCGGGCGACCTCTACCGCCCGGGCGTACTGCTGCGCGCGACCGCCAAGGGCATCACCACCAGCGGTGCGTCGGAGTCCGACCTGGACCCGGCCTTCCCGCAGTGAGCCGCTTCCCGCAGTGAGCCGCTTCCCGCGGTGACCGCTGAAGGGTCCCCCGACGAGCCCCACCGGAGTCCGCTCCGGTGGGGCTCCTCGCTTCCCGGGACCAGTGCTCCTAATCTGACGACATGTCAGACGAAGAGTCGTACGAACTGCTCGGTTTCGACAACGTGCTGCTCCCCGTCGGCGACCTCGGCGAGGCGCTCGCCTTCTACGAGCGGGCCGGGTTCGCCGTGGGGTTCCGGTTCGACGAGGCCGGGATCGCACTGCTGAAGGTCGGCGGGGAGACGCCCGGCATCCTGCTGCGGGCCGAGGAGGAGGTGCGGCACCGGACGCCCCCCTGGCCCTCGCCGCGGATCTGGCTGGAGGTGCCGGACGCGCGGGCGGCGGCGCGGGAGCTGGCCGCCGCGGGGATCGAGCCCCTGGACGAGATCTTCCAGGTGGCCACGGGCTGGACCGTGGAGATCGCCGACCCCTGGGGGAACATCCTCGGCTTCACGGACTACACCAAGCGTCCGGCGCTGGGCCGCCGGGCCTGAACCACCTCCGGTTGAACGCGTTCAAAAACAGGGCTACAGTCATCCTGTCAGCGTTTTGAACGCGTTCAAGAAGGGGTGGGGCATGGACCGCACCGTCATCGCCTACGTCATCTACCTGGTCGTCAGCGTCGCTCTGACCGTCTGGGTGGCCCGCACGCTCAGCCGCAACGGCCGGATCTTCCTGGCCGACGTCCTGCGCGGCAACGAGAAGCTCGCGGACGCCGTCAACCACCTCCTGGTGGTCGGCTTCTACCTGGTCAACCTCGGCTTCGTGGCGCTGTACCTGGGGGACGACGAGACGATCGAGGACACCCGCGGCATCTTCGAGGCCCTGTCGACCAAGCTGGGCGTGGTGCTGCTGGTGCTCGGGGTGATGCACCTGGGCAACGTGTACGTGCTCAACAAGATCCGCCGGCGCGGAGTCATGGAGCGGGAGCAGCTGCCCCCGGTCGGCCCGCAGGAGTGGATCGCCCCGACGGCCGGGGCGTGACGGCCGTGACCGGCACGACCACCGTGGCCACCACGGCCGGCCGGGGCGCCGCGGGCGCCCCGGTCCGGGGACTGACCGTCCTGTACGACGCCGGGTGCGTCCTGTGCAGGCATCTGCGCGACTGGCTGGCCCGGCAGTCCCAGCTGGTGCCCCTGGCACTGCTGCCGGCCGGCTCGGCCGAGGCCCGCGCCCGCTTTCCGGGGCTCGACCACGCGGCCACCCTCGACGAGGTCACCGTCGTCGGCGACTCCGGGCAGGTCTACCGGGGCTCGCGCGCCTGGATCGTCGTCCTGTGGGCACTGCGCGAGCACCGCGGGCTCGCCCACCGGCTCGCCACCCCGGCGGGCGCGAAGCTGGCCCGGGGTGCCGTCCTCGCCGCGTCGAAGTGGCGGGACGTGCAGGGGCGGGGCGGTCGGTGGGGAGGCGGGCAGTGGGGAGGGCAGGCGTACCGGCGGGCGGACGGCTGGTCGTACCACCCCCGGACAGGCTGGTCCTACTCCCCTCCGACCTCCTCCCCTCCGCCCTGCTCCACGCCCTCCTGCTCCGGGGCCGCTCCCGCCAGTCGTTAGGCTCTTCTACCGTGCCCGCGAAGAACGACGGCCCCGAGGCCGGCCCCCAGAGCAGCAAGTCCGAGCAGACCCGTGCGCTGATCCTGGAGACCGCCATGCGGCTGTTCCAGGAGCGCGGGTACGACAAGACCACCATGCGGGCCATCGCCAAGGAGGCCGGGGTCTCCGTCGGCAACGCCTACTACTACTTCGAGGGCAAGGAACACCTGATCCAGGGCTTCTACGACCGGATCGCCGCTGAGCACCAGGCGGCGGTCCGGGAGGTCCTGGACCGGGAGACCGACCTGGAGGCACGGCTCGCGGGCGTGCTGACCGCCTGGCTGGACATCGCCCGGCCGTACCACGAGTTCGCCGTCCAGTTCTTCAAGAACGCCGCCGACCCCGACAGCCCGCTCAGCCCCTTCTCCCCGGAGAGCGAGCACGCCCGCGAGCAGGCCATCAGCGTCCACCGCGAGGTACTGGCCGGCTCGAAGTCCAAGGTGGCCCCCGAACTGCGGGACGTGCTCCCGGAGTTGATGTGGCTCTCGCAGATGGGCCTGGTCCTGTACTGGATCTTCGACCGCACGGAGGGCCGCGAGCGCAGCTACCGGCTGGCCCGGCGGGGGGCCCGGCTGACCGCCCGGGGCGTCTCCCTGGCCCGGTTCCGGGTGCTGCGGCCGCTGGTGCTGGAGGTGCACGAGCTGTTCACGGACTTCCTGCCGGGGATGACGAGGGTGCTGCCGGATCCGGGGCGCAAACGGGAGGAATGATCACTTTCGGGTGAACGCGCCGCAACGGGACACCTGGGGTTCCGGCTGCCTACGATGATGCTCTCGACACCAGCCCCTAGGAGGCACGCGATGTCCGCCGCATCCGTCGAGCAGCCCTTCGACGCCGACGAGCCGTTCTCCCTGACGGCCATCGCCGACGAGATCATGGAGCGCCATCCGGGCTACCGCGTCGAGATCATCGGAGGCCATCTCCTCGTGACCCCTTCACCGGATGCCCCCCACGCCATCGTCCTGACGGATCTCGTGCTCCCCTTCGCCGCAGCCGGACTCCACGGCGAGGAGAGCAAGGTCGTCCAGAACGTCGCGCTCAAGCTCCCCACCGGCGACGAGGACTACTGCATCCCCGATCTGGCGGTCGTGGACGCCGACATCGACGACCACTTCATCGAGAACAACACCTACGACCCGGTCTGCTTCCGCCTCGTCCTGGAGGTCACCTCCCGCAACTGGCGGGACGACCTGAAGACCAAGGTCGGGGCGTACGCCGAGGCCAAGGTGCCCGTCTATCTCGTGGTCGACCGCAAGCACCAGCGCCTCCACGTGCTCACCGAACCCGAAGGGAGCGAGTACACGAACCACCGTGTCCACGCTCCCGGGGAGACCGTCACGCTGCCCGACTCCATCGGCGCCAAGGTCACCCTGGACGTCGAGCAGATCGTCAAGGCCGGGCAGAAGAAGGCCGACTGATCAGATCCAGTTCAGCCGCCACAGCCGGAACACCCCCGTCCCGTCCGTCAGGTACTGGCCGCCGCCCACGTCCTCCGTGCTCACCACGTACTCCTTGCGCTGCCACAGCGGGATCAGCGGGACGTCCTCGGTCACGGCCGCCTGGATGTCCTTGAAGTCCTTCGCGGCCCGGCTGCGGTCGGCGAACTGCTGGCTGTCCAGGACGAGATGGTCGACCAGCTTGTTGCTGTACCCGGTGCTCATGGTGGAGCCGGTGCCGACGAGCGCGGCGCCGAAGGTGTCCGGATCCGGATAGTCGGCCACCCAGCCGACCGCCCACGCGTCCATCTTCCCGGCGGCCCAGCGCTTCTGGAAGTCGGTCCACTCGTACCCCTTGACGTCCAACTGGAACAGGCCGCTCGCCTCCAGCTGCCTCTTCAGCTCGGCGGCCTCCTGCGCGCCCTCGCCCCGACCGGTGCCGTAGCCCAGGGTGAAACGCACCGGCAGGCTCACCCCGGCCTCGGTGAGCAGCTCGCGGGCCTTCCGGGTGCTCCGCGTGGGGTAGTTGTCGAAGAACGACGTGGTGTGGCCGGTGATCCCGGTCGGGATCAGCGAGTACAGGGGGTCGACCGTGCCCTCGTAGACCGTCGCGGCCAGCCGCTCGCGGTCGACCAGCCAGACCATCGCCCGGCGCACCCGCGGGTCGTGCAGCGGGGAGCGGGAGCGGGTGTTGAGGTACAGGTTGCGGGTCTCGGCGCTGTCGGACTCGGTGACCCGCTGCCCGGGGTCGCTCGGGTTCAGCTCGGCGAGCACGTGCGGCGACAGGGTCCGGGTGGCGACGTCGATCCGGCGGCCCCGCCAGGCCTGGTCGAGCTGGGCCGAGTCGGCGTAGTACCGCAGCTCGATCGGGCGGCCGGTGCCGCTCAGCGAGCCCGTGTAGTGCTTGTTCGGGGCCAGTTCGGCCTTCTGGCCCTTGGTGTACGCCGTCAGCGTGTACGGCCCGGTGCCGTCGACGGCGGTGTCCGTGCGCAGGGCGTCGGCCGGGTACTTCTCCCGGTCCACGACGGAGCCGGCGCCGGTGGCCACCTTCAGCGGGAAGGTGGCGTCCGCGGACGAGAGGTGGAAGGTGACGGTGTGCGCGTCGTCGGCGGTCACCGAGGCGAGCGTGCCGAACAGGGACGCCGGGCCGACCTTGGAGTTGATCGCCTTGACCCGGTCGAAGGAGTACTTCACGTCCTCGGCGGTCATGGCGCGCCCGCTCGGGAAGGTGATCCCCGAGCGCAGAATGCACCGGTACGTCTTCAGGCCGCTGCCCTCGAAGGTGCAGCTCTTCGCCGCGTCCGGGACCGGCTCGGCCCCGCCCGGCTCGAAGGTCAGCAGCGACTGGAACAGATTGCTGAACAGTGCCCAGGAGCCGGCGTCGTAGGCGCCGGCCGGGTCGAGTGCGGTGACCGCGTCCGTCGTGCCGACGGTGATGGTCCGGTTCTTGTCCTCCTGCGACGGCAGCAGCTGCCAGCCGCCGATCCCCACGACGGCGAGCACGAGCAGTGTCACGAGAATCCGCATGCGAAGAGATCGCATGGTGATGCCCTCCCCAGCCACTTCCCCTTGAGTGACGCGGCTCACCTAATCACACGGGTTTCACCGTGCGGAAGGGCTTTCTGTCCAGTTGTGGAAGAACTCTGGGTGCCGTTCCGGTCACGCGCGCGTGGCGGCCAGTTCGATCACCGTCACGTCCGACGGCGCCCCCACGCGCGTGGGCGGCCCCCAGGCTCCCGCGCCCCGGCTGACGTACAACTGGGTGTCGCCGTAGCGTTCGAGACCGGCGACGGTGGGGTTGGCGGCGGCGGCGAGGAGGCTGCCGGGCCAGAGCTGGCCGCCGTGGGTGTGTCCGGAGAGCTGGAGGTCGACGCCGTGCCGGACGGCCTCGTGGATCTGCACCGGCTGGTGGGCGAGCAGCACGCACGCGCGTGCCGGGTCCCGGTCGCCGAGCGCCTCGCCGAAGTCCGGCCCCTGGCCCTCGCTCTCGCCCTGTACGTCGTTCACGCCGGCCAGGTCGAAGAACGGCAGCTCGGTGCGGGCGTTCTGCAGTGGGTGCAGGCCGAGGTCGCGGACCTCTTCGATCCACTGTTCGATGCCGGAGAAGTACTCGTGATTGCCGCTCACGAAGTAGGCGCCGTGGCGGGCGCTGAGGCGGGCGAGGGGGGCCGCGGCCGGGCCCAGGTCCTTGACGCTGCCGTCGACCAGGTCGCCGACGACCGCGATCAGGTCCGGCTGGGTGGCGTTGACCGTGTCGACGACCCGCTGCGCGAAGCCGCGGCCCAGGACCGGGCCGAGGTGGATGTCGCTGACCACGGCGATGCGGAAGCCGTGGGCCGCGCGCGGGAGTTTGGCCAGGGGGACGGTGACTCGCTTGACGCGGGGGCCTCTCAGGACGCCGTAGGTGCCGTGGCCGACGGTTCCCACGGCCGCGGTGGCGGCTGCGCCGGCGACGAGGCGGGAGATGACGAGGCGGCGGGCGGGGTCGGCCGGCTGGGGGTGCGGGGCTTCGGCGGTCGTACCGCGGTTTCGGAGCAGTCGGCTGAGGAGGGGGCGTATCGCCTCGCCCGCCAGTACCCCCAGCAGCAGGTACAGCGCCAGGGCCATCCACAGGAAACCCGGCCAGGCGAGGGTGCGCTGGAGCTCGAAGGGGGCGCCCGCGCGTTCCGCCACCAGGGCCGCGATCATCAGCAGCGGGGCGGTGACGAACAGCGCGGTGCCGGCGCGGCGGGCCGGGCCGGGGCCGCGTGTGGTGTCGCGGACCAGGCGCCGCCACACGTACCAGTGCAGGCCCGCCACGGCTGCCAGGACGGCCAGGGCGACGAGCGCGAAGACGATGACCACCCCGACCGGTCCCCCCGCTATGACTTCCGGCGCAGTGCGCGCAGCCCGCGCAACCCGATGACCCCGATGACCGTCCCCAATACGAGGGAAACGACGGCCAGCAGCAGGTGCACCCAGAAGTACGCGGTCGGGTGACCGTCGTCGAAGGCGAGTCCGCTGCTGTCCTTGGTCAAGTTCTTGATGAAAGTGATCCAGATGATCCAGCTCCACACCCCGAAGGCGAGCAGGAACCAGGAGATGGGGCGGCTGAGCTTCATGCGTCCAGTATCGCCGTCCGGGATCCGGGTCCGTGTCGGGGGTGGGGCCGCAGACGGGACTTCGCGGTCCGGTGCGGGTACGTTCTCGACCGTGCCCGCACCGAAGACGACCGGCCGGCGATCTGTGCTGGTCACCTCCGCCGTCCTGCTGTCCCTGTCCGTCACCGCGCCCGCCGCGCTCGCCGCGCCGACCCCCTCGGCAAGCCCCTCGACGAGCCCGACGGCCACACCCCCGGCCCGCATGTCCACCCTGGGCGGTGCCCGGCTCGGGATGCCGGGCACCCAGGTCAACCTCGCGCCCGGCGTGCCGGTGCTGCCCAAGGACCTCACCGCCCGTTCCTGGATCGTGTCCGACGCCGAGTCGGGCGAGGTCCTCGCGGCGCACAACGCGCACTGGCCGCTTCCTCCGGCGAGCACGCTGAAGATGCTGTTCGCGGACACCGTGCTGCCCCGCTTCCCGAAGGGCACCCGGCACAAGGTGGTGCCGTCGGACCTCAAGGGCGTAGGGGTCGGCTCCAGCGTGGTCGGGATAAAGGAGGGCGGCACCTACTCCGTCCACGACCTGTGGCTCGGGGTCTTCCTGCGCTCGGGCAACGACGCCGTGCACGTGCTGTCCGCGATGAACGGCGGTGTCCGCCAGACCGTCCAGGACATGCAGGACCACGCCGAGGAACTCCAGGCCATGGACACGCACGTGGTCTCACCGGACGGCTACGACGCGCCGGGCCAGGTGTCGTCGGCGTACGACCTGACGCTGTTCGCCCGCTCCGGGCTGCAGAAGAAGGACTTCCGGGACTACTGCTCGACCGTCAGCGCGAAGTTCGGCGCAGCCGAGATCCGGAACACCAACCGGCTGCTGAGCGGCGACAGCGACGTGCCCGTCTACCAGGGCATCGCGGGCGTGAAGAACGGCAAGACCACGAACGCGGGCGCCACCTTCACCGGGGTCGCCGAGCGGGGCGGCAAGGTGCTGCTGGTCACGGTGATGAATCCGGAGAAGCACGAGCACAACGAGGTCTACAAGGAGACCGCGAAGCTGCTCGACTGGGGCTTCCAGGCGGCCGGCAAGGTCAATCCGGTGGGTGAGCTGGTGCCGCCGAAGAGCGCCGCGCCGAGCACCGCGCAGCCCGGCCCCTCCGACACCGCCTCGGCCTCCGCCGGGCAGGCGAAGGGGGCCGGCGGGTCGGGCGGGAAGGTGGCGGCGAGCGCCTCCGCGGCGTCCGGCTCCAGCGGGGCGGGGATCGCCCTGGCCGTGGCGGGCGGGCTGCTGGTGCTGCTCGGCGGCGGGGCGTTCCTGGTCAACCGCCGGTGGCCGCTGCCGGACCTGATGCGCCGTCGGACGCGTCCCTGACCTCCGCCTCCTTGCTGCCCGTCGCCGTCCAGGAGGCGCAGAACAGGACCAGCTTGCACGTGAAGTTGATCCACAGCAGCAGCGCCACGGGCACCCCGAACGCGCCGTACATGCTCTTCGCCGCGACGCCCTGGATGTAGCCGCTGAGCAGCAGTTTCAGCAGTTCGAAGCCGATCGCGCCGAGCAGTGCGGCGACCAGCAGGCGGCGGCGCGACGGCTCGACGCCGGGCAGCAGGGTCAGGGCGTAGAGCAGGACGAGGAAGTCGGCGAGGACGGCGACGGCGAACGCGGCGACGGTCAGCAGCACACTGCCCCAGCCGTGCTCGTCCAGGCCGATCCGCCGGGACAGCCAGCCGACGGCGGCGGAGGCGAGGGTGGACGCGCCGAGGGTGACCAGCAGGGCGCCGCCGAGGCCGAGCAGGATGCCGGCGTCCTTGGCCTTGGTGAGGACCGGGTTCTCGTCGCGGTCCGGCAGCTCCCACACCGCGCGCAGGCAGTCCCGTACCTGGCCGACCCAGCCGATGCCGGTGAACAGCAGCACGGCGCCCGCGATGACGCCGACCGTGCCCGCGTTGTCCACCAGGGAGGTGAGGTCCAGCTGGTCGGACAGGCCCGGGAACTGGTCGGCGATCCGCTGCTCCACGGTCTTCTGGCGGGCCGGGCTGAGCGTGGCTGCGGTGATCGCGGCGGCCACGGTCAGCAGCGGGAACAGCGCGACGAAGCTGACGAACGTCATGGCGGCGGCCAGCCGGGCCCACTTCACCCGGTCCAGCCGCTCGTAGGACCGCCATGCGTGGGTGACGGTCAGCCGGGTGACGATCGGCCCGATGCCGGGCAGCTTCTTCAGCCAGTCCATGATCCGACTGTGCCCGCTGTACGGGAACGCCAACACCGCGTTTCTTCGCCCGAACGGTCATATAGGGGCGATACGGTCAACTGTCATGAAGGATGCCACCGAACTGCCCCAGTCCCTGCTCGTCCTCGGCGGCACGTCCGAGATCGCGCTGGCCACCGCGCGCCGGCTGATCGCCCGCCGCACGCGCACGGTGTGGCTGGCGGGCCGTCCCTCCCTCGCGTTGGAGAACGCGGCCGGGAGCCTGCGGGCGCTCGGCGCGGACGTCCACACCGTCGCCTTCGACGCGCTCGATCCCGCGTCCCACGAGACCGTCCTCGGCAAGGTGTTCGCCGAGGGTCCCGTCGACATGGTGCTGCTGGCCTTCGGCATCCTCGGCGACCAGGCGCACGACGAGCGCGATCCGGTCCGCGCGGTCCAGGTCGCCCAGACCAACTACACGGGAGCCGTCTCGGCGGGACTGGTCGCCGGGCGCGCCCTCCAGGCCCAGGGCTACGGCTCGCTCGTCGTCCTGTCCGCGGCGGCCGCGGAGCGCGCCCGCCGCGCCGACTTCATCTACGGCTCCAGCAAGGCCGGCCTGGACGCCTTCGCCCAGGGCCTCGGCGACGCCCTGCACGGCACCGGCGTGCACGTGATGGTCGTACGCCCCGGCTTCGTCCGGACGAGGAGGACGGCCGGCCGGTCGCGCACCCCGCTCGCGACGACGCCGGAGGCGGTCGCCACGGCGATCGAGCTGGGGCTGCGCCGCTGCTCGGAGACGGTGTGGGTGCCGGGGGCGCTCCGCCTGGTGATGGCGGCCCTGCGGCACGCACCCCGGGCGGTGTACCGGAGGCTGGCGCTCTGACGGGCCTAGGGGGTTTCGTTCGGATCAGCCCGGGTCCGCGACGCCCGGCGCCTGATCCGACCTGATCCAAACGAAACCCCCTAACGGCGGGCGATCGTGCCCCGTTCGACCTCCGCGTGGCCCGGCTGGGTCGGTACGACGGATCCCCCGAACGTGTACTCGCGCAGCTTGCGCCACACCCCGTCGGCGCCCTGCTCGTACAGCGCGAAGCCGGTGCACGACCACTCGGCCTCGAAGTCGGCCAGCTCCTCGAAGGCCCGGTCCATGGCCGCGTCCTCGATGCCGTGCGCGACGGTGACGTGCGGGTGGTACGGGAACTGCAACTCGCGCGGCACCGGCCCGGAGGTGTCCCGGATCCGCTGCTGGAGCCAGGCGCAGGCCTCGTCGCCCTGGACGACCCGCACGTAGACCACCGGCGACAGGGGCCGGAAGGTGCCGGTGCCGGACAGCCGCATCGGGAACGGCCGGCCCGCCGCGGCGACCTCGGAGAGGTGCGCGTCGACGGCCGGCAGGTCGGCCTCGTCCACCTCGGTCGGCGGCAGCAGCGTGACGTGGGTGGGGATGCCGTGAGCCGCGGCGTCGCCGAAGCCCGCGCGCCGCTCCTGGAGCAGGCTGCCGTGAGGCTCCGGGACCGCGATCGACACGCCGATCGTTACGGTCCCCACGTCGTCTCCTGTCGTCGTGTCTGTTTTCTGCTCAGCCGTCGGCTATGACTGTACGGCTCTGAGTGTCCTGTGGGCAGGCGCAGCGGAAGTGATGTGCAGCGCTCTGCCCGCGCGGGCCCGTGCGGTCGTACGCCTCAGTGCTTGGCCGGGAGGAAGCCCACGCGGTCGTACGCCTGCGCGAGGGTCTCGGCGGCGACGGCGCGCGCCTTCTCCGCGCCCTTGGCGAGGATCGCGTCGAGGGTCTCGGAGTCGTCCAGGTACTGCTGGGTGCGCTCCCGGAACGGCGTCACGAACTCGACCATGACCTCGGCGAGGTCGGTCTTGAGCGCGCCGTACATCTTGCCCTCGTACTCCTGCTCCAGTTCGGCGACGGTCTTGCCGGTGAGGGTGGAGTAGATGGTGAGGAGGTTGGAGACGCCCGGCTTGTTCTCGGCGTCGTAGCGGATCACCGTGTCCGTGTCGGTGACCGCGCTCTTGACCTTCTTCGCCGTGGTCTTCGGCTCGTCCAGGAGGTTGATGAGGCCCTTCGGCGTGGACGCCGACTTGCTCATCTTGACCGTGGGGTCCTGGAGGTCGTAGATCTTCGCCGTCTCCTTGAGGATGTACGGCTTCGGGATCGTGAAGGTGTCGCCGAAGCGGCCGTTGAAGCGCTCGGCGAGGTCGCGGGTCAGCTCGATGTGCTGGCGCTGGTCCTCGCCGACCGGCACCTCGTGGGCCTGGTACAGCAGGATGTCGGCGACCTGGAGGATCGGGTAGGTGAACAGGCCGACGGAGGCCCGGTCGGCGCCCTGCTTGGCGGACTTGTCCTTGAACTGGGTCATGCGGCTGGCCTCGCCGAAGCCGGTGAGGCAGTTCATGACCCACGCCAGCTGGGCGTGCTCGGGGACGTGGCTCTGCACGAAGAGGGTGCAGCGGTCCGGGTCCAGGCCGGCGGCCAGCAGCTGTGCGGCGGCGAGGCGGGTGTTGGCCCGCAGCTCCTCCGGGTCCTGCGGGACCGTGATCGCGTGCAGGTCGACCACCATGTAGAAGGCGTCGTGGGACTCCTGCAGGGCCACCCACTGGCGGACGGCGCCGAGGTAGTTGCCGAGGTGGAACGAGCCGGCGGTGGGCTGGATGCCGGAGAGCACGCGGGGTCGGTCAGTCGCCATGTTTTTTATTGTCTCAGAGAGCTCGGGGGGTTCTGTGCGTGGGGAACTGCGCGTAGTCGGTGGTTGCTCGCGCAGTTCCCCGCGCCCCTTTCAGGGGCGTGTCAGCCGAGGTCGACTTCCGGGTAGAGGGGGAAGCCCGCGACCAGGTCAGTCGCTCGCTGGGAGATCTCCTGGGCGACCTTCTCGTCCAGGACGTGGGCGGCCTTGGACGGGGCGCCCGACTTGGTGGTGCCCGGCTCCGTCGTCGTCAGGACGCGGTCGATCAGGGACGCCACCTCGTCCATCTCCGCCGTGCCGAGGCCGCGGGTGGTGAGGGCCGGGGTGCCGACGCGGATGCCGGAGGTGTACCAGGCGCCGTTCGGGTCGGCCGGGATGGCGTTGCGGTTGGTGACGATGCCCGAGTCGAGCAGGGCCGACTCGGCCTGGCGGCCGGTGAGGCCGTAGGAGGTGGCGACGTCGATCAGGCAGAGGTGGTTGTCGGTGCCGCCGGTGACCAGGGTGGCGCCGCGGCGCATCAGGCCCTCCGCCAGCGCGCGGGAGTTGTCGACGATGCGCTGGGCGTAGTCCTGGAAGGAGGGCCGGCGGGCCTCGGCGAGGGCGACGGCCTTGGCGGCCATGACGTGCGGGAGCGGGCCGCCGAGGACCATCGGGCAGCCGCGGTCGACCTGGTCCTTGAGGGAGTCGTCGCACAGGACCATGCCGCCGCGCGGGCCGCGCAGGGACTTGTGGGTGGTCGTGGTGACGATCTGGGCGTGCGGGACCGGGTCGAAGTCGCCGGTGAGGACCTTGCCCGCGACCAGGCCGGCGAAGTGCGCCATGTCGACCATGAGGGTGGCGCCGACCTCGTCGGCGATCTCGCGCATGATCCGGAAGTTCACCAGACGGGGGTACGCGGAGTAGCCGGCGACGATGATCAGCGGCTTGAACTCGCGGGCCTGGGCGCGCAGGGCCCCGTAGTCGACCAGGCCGGTGGCGGGGTCGGTGCCGTAGGAGCGCTGGTCGAACATCTTGCCGGAGATGTTGGGGCGGAAGCCGTGGGTGAGGTGGCCGCCGGCGTCCAGGGACATGCCGAGCATGCGCTGGTTGCCGAAGGCCTGGCGCAGCTCGGCCCAGTCGGCGTCGGTCAGGTCGTTGATCTGGCGGGCGCCGGCCTTCTCCAGGAAGGGCGCCTCGACACGGTCGGCCAGGACGGCCCAGAAGGCGACGAGGTTGGCGTCGATGCCGGAGTGCGGCTGGACGTAGGCGTGGCGGGCACCGAAGAGTTCGCGGGCGTGCTCGGCGGCGAGGGCCTCGACGGTGTCGACGTTGCGGCAGCCGGCGTAGAAGCGGCGGCCGATGGTGCCCTCGGCGTACTTGTCGCTGAACCAGTTGCCCATCGCGAGCAGCGTCGCCGGGGAGGCGTAGTTCTCGGACGCGATCAGCTTGAGCATGTCGCGCTGGTCGGCGACCTCCTGACCGATGGCGTCGGCGACGCGGGGCTCGACGGCGCGGATGACGTCGAGGGCGGCCCGGAAGGCCGTGGACTCGGTGGAGAGGGGGGCGGAATTCTCGGGCATCGGGGGGACCTCCGGACGGTGTGCGTACAGCGTTCACGTTCGGCCCAGGCGCACGGCACTCTTCCCGCTCGGGCCGCTCCCTGATGGTCCGTCCCATCCCAGCGCGCCAGTCACGGCCCGCTCGTCAGATTACCGGGCGCGCCGGACGGCGCAGGTCCCGCGTCCACCATGCGAGCGAGGATATGAAGGGGTTCACCGTCGTTTCCGGTCGTACTCGGGAGAGGCCGTGACCGCTGCAGAAGACCTCATCGCCGCCGCCGACGCGCACTGCGCGCCCACCTACGACCCGCTTCCGGTGGTGATCGCCACGGGTGAGGGGGCGTGGCTGACGGACGTGGCGGGACGGCGGTACCTGGACATGCTGGCCGGTTACTCCGCGCTGAACTTCGGACACGGCAACCGGCGGCTGGCCGAGGCGGCCCGGCGCCAGCTGGACCGGGTCACGCTGACCTCCCGCGCCTTCTACCACGACCGGTTCGCCGCGTTCTGCACCGAGCTGGCCCAGCTGTGCGGGATGGAGATGGTGCTGCCCATGAACACGGGCGCGGAGGCGGTGGAGAGCGCGGTGAAGACGGCCCGGAAGTGGGGGTACCGGGTGAAGGGGGTGCCCGCGGAGATGGCGAAGGTCGTCGTGGCGACCGGCAACTTCCACGGCCGTACGACCACGGTGATCAGCTTCTCGACGGATCCGGAGGCGCGGGCGGACTTCGGTCCGTACACGCCGGGCTTCGAGATCGTGCCGTACGGCGATCTGACGGCGATGCGGTCGGCGCTGACGGAGAACACGGTGGCGGTGCTGCTGGAGCCGATCCAGGGCGAGTCCGGGGTGATCGTGCCGCCCGCCGGTTATCTGGCCGGGGTGCGCGAGCTGACCCGCGAGCGGAACGTCCTCTTCATCGCCGACGAGATCCAGTCGGGGCTGGGCCGCACCGGGCGGACCTTCGCGTGCGAGCACGAGGGGGTCGTACCGGACGTGTACGTGCTGGGCAAGGCGCTGGGCGGCGGGATCGTGCCGGTGTCGGCGGTGGTGTCGAGCGCGGCGGTGCTCGGCGTGTTCCGGCCGGGTGAGCACGGCTCGACGTTCGGCGGGAATCCGCTGGCCTGCGCGGTGGCGCTGGAGGTGATCGCGATGCTGCGGACCGGGGAGTACCAGGAGCGGGCGGCGCGGCTGGGCGAACGGCTGCACGGGGTGCTGGGCGAGCTGCCGGGTACGGGCCGGGTGACGGCGGTACGGGGGCGCGGGCTGTGGGCCGGGGTGGACGTCTCCCGGGCGGTCGGCACCGGGCGGGAGGTCTCCGAGCGGCTGCTGGCCCGCGGGGTCCTGGTCAAGGACACCCACGGGCCGACGATCCGGATCGCGCCGCCGCTGGTGATCGCCGAGGAGGACCTGGACTGGGGGCTGGAGCAGCTGCGGGCGGTGCTGTCCGGGGCATGATCAGCGGAGCGGGATGTCGGTGCCGTGCTGGTCCGCGGGCCGGGGTCCGAAGATGCGCCGGTCGCTCTCGTCGATGGCGACGTCGTTGATGCTCGCCTCCCGGCGGCGCATCAGGCCGTGCTCGTCGAACTCCCACAGTTCGTTGCCGTAGGAGCGCCACCACTGGCCGTCGGTGTCACGGCACTCGTACTGGAAGCGGACGGCGATGCGGTGGTCGTGGAAGCTCCAGAGGCTCTTGCGCAGCGCGTAGTCCCGTTCGCGCTGCCACTTCTCGGTCAGGAAGGCGACGATCTCGTCCCGGCCGGTGACGAACCGGTCCCTGTTCCGCCAGACGGAGTCCGGGGTGTAGGCGAGGGCCACCCGGTGGGGGTCGCGGGTGTTCCAGGCGTCCTCGGCGGCCTGCACCTTCCGGCGGGCGGTTTCCAGGGTGAAGGGCGGGTGGGGCGGGTGGTCTTCGGGCACGGCGGCCTCCTCGGGCCTCAGGTCGAGAACGAGCGTTCTCGACGCGGTGCGCCTAAAATAGAGAACGCACGTTCTCGACGTCAAGGAGCCCGGATGCCCGCCCCCCTCACCGAGGAACAGACCCGCCTGGACCGCGAGACCCTCCTCGACGCCGCGGAGGCCCTCTTCTACGCGCACGGCATCCAGGCGGTCGGGATGGACCGGGTCCGCGAGGCGTCCGGCCTGCCCCTGAAGCGGATCTACCGGCTCTTCGCCACCAAGGAGGACCTCGTGGTCGCCATGCTCCGGCGACGCGACCGGCGCTGGCGCGCGAGCCTGGCCGCGCACGTGGAGAACGTCCCGGACCCCCGCGGGCGGGTGCTGGCGGTCTTCGACTGGCTCGCCGAGTGGTTCGCCGAGCCCGGCTTCCGCGGCTGCGCCTGGATCAACGTCCACGGTGAGCTGGGCGAGTCGTCCGAGCCCGTCCTGGCCGAGGTCCGGTCCCACAAGCAGGCCTTCCACGACCAGTTGGCGACCTGGGTCCGTGCCACGGGCGTGCCGGTGGCGGAGCCGGTGTACCTGCTCACGGAGGGAGCCATCGTCACGGCGGGCATCACCGGGGATCCGGCCGTGGCGGGGCAGGCTCGGGCGGCGGTGGAGAGGCTGCTCGGCGGCTAGAGGATCACATGGGGCAGGAAGCGGGCGTACTCGTCGGTGATCAGGCCTGTGGATTCGCGGATGCCGAGGCCCGCCGGTTCGTCCTGGACGACCCAGGCGCCGAGGACCACGTGGTTGCCGTCGAAGGTGGGGAGGGGGGCCAACTGCTGGTAGCAGCAGGGCTCGTCACGCGGGACGACGGGTGTGCCCGGGGGGTGGACGGTGACGCCCTCGCCCTCTCGGCCGAGGAGGGGCTTGGCAACGTAGCCGGTGGTGCCGGCCAGCTCGCGGGGGCCGTCCAGGTAGGCGGGGAGGAGGTTGGGGTGGTCCGGGTACAGCTCCCAGAGGATGGGCAGCAGGGCCTTGTTGCTCAGGAGCATCTTCCAGGCCGGTTCGATCCACAGGGTGCTGCCGGTGCCACCGCCGTTGTCCAGGGTGTCCAGGACGTGCCCGCCGAAGGCGTCGGTGGTGAGCCACTCCCACGGGTAGAGCTTGAAGATGCCCCGGATGAACCGGAGTCGGTTGTCCACGAAGCGGCCGGAGAGGGTGTCCCAGCCGATCTCCTCCATGGCCAGCCAGTCGGTGGTCAGGCCGGCCTGCTCGGCCGTCTCCTTGAGGTAGGCCACCGTCATCAGGTCCTCGCCGAGTTCGTCGGCGGCGGAGTGCGCGAAGTGCAGCGGGCTGCCGGGCGGGAGGAGCGCGGACTGGGCGCGCCAGGCTTCCACCAGGCGTACGTGCAGGGAGTTCCACTGGTCCGCGCCGGGGAAACGATCCTCCATCCAGAACCACTGCGGGGAGGCGGCCTCGACCAGGGAGGTGGGGGTGTCCGCGTTGTACTCCAGCAGCTTCGCCGGTCCCGTCCCGTCGTAGCGCAGGTCGAAACGGCCGTAGACGGACGGGAGTTCGGCGCGGCGGTGCCAGGCCTCGGTGACCGCCGCGGCCACCCGCGGGTCGGTGATGCCGAGGTCGGCGAGCCGGTCCTCGGCCACGATGTGTCCGGCCGCCGCGAGGCACATGCGGTGCAGTTCCTCGACGGTCTCCTCCAGCGCCTCGACCTCCTCCAGAGAGAAGACGTAGTAGGCGCTCTCGTCCCAGTAGGGGCGCAGCGAGCCGTCGGGGTGGCGGGTGAGCGGGTAGATCAGGCCCTGGGCCTCGACGGTCTGCTGCCAGCCGGGGCGGGGCGTGAGGGTACGGCGTTCCATGGGTGTGTTCCGGTCAGCCGCCGGAGCTGCCCTTGCCGCCGCCGAAGCCACCGCGGTGGACTCCGCCGCTCCCGCTGTGGTGGTCGTCGTCATCGTCGTACGAGCCGCTGCCCGAGCCCCCGCCCGGCTTGGTGAAGGAGCCGCCGTCGACCCAGCCGTCCTCCTCCTCGCCGTCGTAGTACCAGGCGGCGTCGACCTTCTTCTTGAGGCTCTTCTTCTTGCCCGCCGTCTTGCCCGTCGTCTTCAGGGAACCGCTCGTCGTCGTCTTGCAGTCCTTGTCCGAGACGACCTTGTAGCCCTTGGCGAGGTTGTAGCTGTCCCGGTCGACGCAGCGCTCGTCCGGTTCGGACGAGCAGGCGGTCAGCGCGGCGGCCAGCAGGCCCATGCCGCCGAGGACCACCGTGCCGGACCGCCGTGGCCGACGTGTGCGCTCCATGGTTCTTCCCCCCGTCAGATGTCGTGTTCCGGCCGTCAGCCTAGAGATCGGTGTGAGTGCCCTCGGCAGGGGGTCCGGTCCCGGCCACTCCCCTAGAGTCGCTTCGTGCTCTTTGGAATGGTGTGTGCTCTTGGTGCCGCGGTCTGCTTCGGTACGGCGACGGTGTTGCAGGCGGTGGCGGCGCGGACGGCGGCCACCGGGAGCGGTGGGGGCGGGGACGCGGCGCTGCTGCTGCGGGCGCTGCGGCAGTGGCGGTACCTCGCCGGGCTCGGACTGGACGGGCTGGGCTTCCTCCTCCAGGTCGCGGCCCTGCGGTCGGTGCCGATCTACGCGGTGGGCGCGGCCCTTGCCGCGAGCCTCGCGGTGACGGCGGTGGTGGCGGCGCGGCTGCTGCGGGTCCGGCTGAGCGGGCCGGAGTGGGCCGCCGTGGGGGTGGTGTGCGCGGGACTCGCCCTGCTGGGGCTGGCCTCGGGCACCGAGGGCGACCGGGGCGGTCCTGAGTGGCTGCGGTACGCGATGGTGGCGGCCGCGGTGGCCGTGCTGCTGCTCGGCGGGGTCGGCGGGCGCCTGTCCGGCCGGGGGCGGGCGCTGCTGCTGGGGCTCGGCGCCGGGTGCGGATTCGGGGTGGTGGAGGTGACGGTACGGCTGGTCGACTCCCTGCGGCCGGCGGATCTGCTGGCCAACCCGGCGACGTACGCGCTGCTGCTCGGCGGCGCGGCCGCGTTCCTGCTGCTCACCTCGGCCCTTCAGCGGGGGTCGGTGACGACCGCCACGGCCGGGGTGGTCCTCGGTGAGACGGTCGGGCCGGCCGCGGTGGGGGTCATCTGGCTCGGGGACCGCACGAGGGACGGGCTGGCGTGGGTCGCGGCGCTCGGGTTCGCCGTGGCGGTGGTGGGGGCGTTGGCGCTGGCCCGCTTCGGGGAGGCGCCGGCGGAGTAGCGTTCCGTGTGAGACCTCCCGGCTGCCGAAGCAGTCACCAGTTGGGGCCGGCCAGGAGGTAGGCGATGCCCATGAGGACGGCAAGGATCAACGCCGGTACTGCCAGACCCTTCTCGATCGCGGTGAGAGTGTGCGTACCGCTCGCCGCCTGCCTTGAGTAGCGCTCCCTCCGCGCCTCCAGGTCGTGCCGGGCGAGCGCGCCGACGACCAACGCCACCGCGGCGGTGATCAGGGACACGGTGAGCGGGGTGAGCGCTCCGTGCTCGTGGATGTTGTCCTCGACGTTGCCGTATATCCCTTCCGCGCTGCGTTCCGCGACTGCCGCCACCGCCGCCTGGACGGCCAGAACGAAGGTGACGGCCGCGGTGCCGGCGAGGGCGAGCGCGGCACCGGCGAGGGCAGGCGCCCGGTGGCTCCTGGTCCTGGGCGGGCTCAGGGTCGTCTGCCGGCCTTGACGCGAGGAGTCGATGATCGTGATGTCCTGCTCGTGCGAGGACCGCTCGGGCTGCTGCTGCCGGGAGGCGGGGTCGCGCGAGGTCCGGGAGCCGGAATCCGACGAGGACGTGGAATCGTCCGCCGGGACCACCACCGCCTCGACGTGGATCATCTCCTCGTGCGCCACGCCCCTCAGCACGATGTCACCGGACAGGTGGCCCTCGGCGGTCGCGTCGACGCGGACCTTCAGACCGTTCTCGGTCGGATCCACCCGCAGCCATGGCTGCATGGCCTGGGCCACGCAGTGCCGGGCCAGCGGCGGACCGTTCATGGTCACGGACTTCGCCTGCGGGGTGGACCCCTTCGGCACATGCCCGAAGTCCAGGCGGTCCGCGGACGGCGTCAGACGGATGTCGCGCAGAGCGCGGCACGCCTCGTCGGCGATCTGCCGGATGTCGTTGCGCGCGACCTCCTCCAGGGTCTGCCGCGCCCCCTCCGCGATGGGCAGGGACTCGTCGTGCAGACGGTTGCGCAGTTCCAGCACCGCGCCCAGGCGGGTGAGGACGTTGTCGCTGTTCAGGGCCGCCTGCAGGGCGAGCGGCGAGGGAACGGCGACGATCTTTATATAGCCGCGTCGGCTGTGTGCCAGATGCAACTCCCCCTGCATCTCCACCGTCTTGCTCGGGGTCTGGTGCGGATTCTGCTCCTGTACGTGGTCGTAGACGTAGTCGTACAGATCGTCGAGGGAGATCTCGCCGTCCCCGTCGAGGTCGGCCTCACCGGTCCCCAGGCCCTGCACGACCGCGTGCGTGAAGACGGAGGGCCGTGGAGCGGAGTTCTCGGTGAGTTCATCGTCCTCGAAGGCGTACTCCATCGAGTTCGACGCCGTGATGACGGCCCAGCCCCGCCCACCGGCCGGCTTGTCCTTCCGGAAGGAGTCGAGGACGTTGACCTCCCCGGAAGCGCGCACGGCGGACGAGCCACGGGAGAAGGCGCCGCCGTAGCAGCAGTCGAGGAACAGGACGGTGCGTCCGGCCCGGGTGCGGGACATGCACGCGCGGACGAACTGGGCGGGGATGGCCGTGGCGTCCAACAGCCGTGGCTCGGTGTCGCTGGCGGCGAAGTACAGCTCACCGGACTCGCTCTTGAGGCCGTGACAGGAGAAGTGCAGCAGGAGGGTGTCGTCGCGGCGCCGGTCGTTGAAGAATCCCTGGATGCGTCTACGCATGAGGTCGGCCGACGCGTTGCGCACGACCTGCACCTCGAAGTCGCCGATCTGCGGGTCGTGCAGCACCTCGGCGAGGGCCGCGGCGTCCTGGGCAGGCGCCCTGAGCTTCGTCAGTCCCTGGTCGGTGTAATGGTCGTTGGCGATGATCAGCGCGTGTCGGGCATCCGTCATGGCCGGTCCCCAGCCGTGGAATGGCGTTGGCTGAAGATCTTGAGCGCCTCCGCGACCTGTTCGTCGGTCGCCTCGGACATCTCCAGGATGTCGTCACCCATCTGCAGGCGGAAGACGGCCGCGTGTCATGGCACCGGCCCAGCCATGACCGGACCACGCTCACCACCTGGTCCAGGGCTGCCACCGAGCTGCCCAGGCCCACCAGCAGGGTGCCGATCTCACCGACATCCACGGCTCGTGCTCCGGGCGGGAGCTGCCCGGAGGGCATCGCCGTGACGTCGTCCACGTCGAGAGCGAGCAGTTCTTCGCGCAGATAGCCGGTCAGCTCCGCCACACGTTCGGCTTCCGCCCCCTCCTCGGACAGGAAGATCAGCAAGTGCTTGTCCACCGGCTCAGCCCCCTCGGTCGTGCGCTCAGGGGCGGCGCAGAGCGGACGATCCATGGCTCCACGTCCGCTTTCCCAGTCTCCGTCCGCAGCTGTGCACCGGCAAATCAGCCCAGGGTGAGGCCGCTACGGCAGCACCCGGCACAACGCCTCCAGCGCCGCCGACCATGCGCTGTCCGGTGGGGTGCCGTAGCCGACGACCAAGGCGTCCAGGGGGTCGGTGACGGCCTGCGGGTGGCGGTGGAAGGAGAGGCCGTGGAGGGCCAGGCCCTGCCAGGCCGCCGCCTGGACCACCGACTCCTCCGTGCCGGGCGGGAGACGGAGGACCGCGTGCAGGCCGGCGGCGATGCCGGTGACCCGGACGTCCGGTGCGCGCTCGGTCACCGCGGTGGTGAGGGCGTCGCGGCGGTGGCGGTAGCGGAGGCGGGAGGAGCGGACGTGGCGGTCGTACGCGCCGGAGGTGAGGAACTCCGCGAGAGTGAGCTGTTCGAGGACGCCGACGGTGTCCGCCTGGCCCTTGGCCGAGACGGCCTGCGCGGCCAGGTCCGCGGGCAGCACCATCCAGCCCAGCCGCAGTCCGGGTGCGAGCGACTTGCTGGCGGTGCCGAGATAGACGACCCGGTCCGGGGCGAGGCCCTGCAGCGCGCCGACGGGCTGGCGGTCGTAGCGGAACTCGCCGTCGTAGTCGTCCTCCAGGATCAGCCCGCCGGTGCGGCGCGCCCAGGCCACGACGGCGGCCCGGCGGTCGGGGTGCAGGGGCGTGCCCATGGGGAACTGGTGGGCGGGGGTGAGCAGCACCGCGCCCGCCTCGCCCGGCTCGCGGGGGTCCGTGCCCAGGTCGTCGTACGGCAGCGCGGGCGTAGCGAGGCCCGCGCCGCGCAGCAGGGCCCAGTGGACGTCGAGGCCGTACGACTCCACCGCCACCGTCCGCACCCCGCGGGCCCGCAGCACCTTGCCGAGGATGGTCAGGGCGTGCGAGAAGCCGGCGGTGATCACGATCGTGTCGGGGTCGGTGCGGACGCCGCGGGCACGGGCGAGGTAGCCGGCGAGGGCGGTGCGCAGTTCGGGGCGGCCGCGCGGGTCGCCGTAGCCGAGGGCGTGGAAGGGGGCCGTGGCCAGGGCCCGGCGGGTGGCCTTGAGCCACTCGGTGCGCGGGAAGGCGGCGAGGTCGGGGGTGCCGGGGATCAGGTCGTGGCGGGGGCGGGCGGGGGTGCGCCGGGGGGTCGCCGGGGTGGTGCCCGAGGGCGTGGGCACGCCGGTCGCCACCCGGGTGCCGGAGCCCTGGCGGGCGGTGAGCCAGCCCTCCGCGACCAGGTCGGCGTAGGCCTCGGCGACGGTGTTGCGGGCGATGCCGAGGTCGGCGGCGAGGGAGCGGGAAGAGGGCAGCCGGGTGCCGGGGGCCAGGCGTCCGGTGCGGACGGCGTCGCGCAGGGCGTCGGTCAGGCCCCGGCGCAGGCCGCCCGAGCCGCTCGGTTCCAGGTGCAGGTCGACGCCCAAAGTGGCCCAGGATCTCGCCATGGAAATGGACCATACTCCTGGGCTGCCCGGCTCCTAGGGTCGAGGCATGAGCACTGCACAGGAAACCGTCGAGTACGCCGCCGAAGAAGCCCCGCGGCTGCGCTGGGCCGAGCACGCCCCCGAGGTCTACAAGGCGATGATCCGCCTGGACAGCGCGGCCAGGCAGGGCCTGGACCCCACGCTGTACGAGCTGGTGAAGATCCGCGCCTCGCAGCTCAACCACTGCGCGTTCTGCCTCGACATGCACACCAAGGACGCCCTCGCGGCCGGTGAGAGCGTCGAGCGGATCGTGCAGCTGAGCGCGTGGCAGGAGTCGCGGCACTTCTACACCGAGAAGGAGCTGGCGGCGATCGAGCTGACCGAGGCGGTCACCGTCCTCACCGACGGGTTCGTGCCGGACGAGGTGTATGCCAAGGCCGCCAAGCACTTCGAGGAGGAGGAGCTGGCCCGGCTGGTCGCCGCGATCACGGTGATCAACGCCTGGAACCGGTTCGGCGTGACCTTCCGGATGACCCCGGGGCACTACCAGCCCGGGCAGCACAAGTGAGCAAGGCCGAGGCGTTCCGCACGCTGCACCAGGGGCGCGCCCCGGGTGATCCGCTGATTCTGCCGGGGCCCTGGGACGCGGCGAGCGCGCGGGTGTTCGTCGACGCCGGGTTCCCGGCGCTGGCCACGCCGAGCGCGGGGGTGGCCGCCTCGCTCGGGTACGCGGACGGGGCCACCCCGGCCGACGAGATGTTCGCGGCGGTCGCCCGGATCACGCGGGCCGTGGACGTGCCGGTGTCGGCGGACGTCGAGGGAGGGTACGGGCTCGCTCCCAAGGAGCTGGTCGAGCGGCTGCTGGAGGCGGGGGCCGTCGGGTGCAACCTCGAGGACTCCGACGGGGGTGTCCTCAAGGATCCGCACGCGCACGCCGAGTTCCTCGCCGAGGTACGGGCCGCCGCCGGCGACCGGTTGTTCGTCAACGCTCGCGTGGACACCTTCGTGCACGGCGACGGCGATCCCGAACGGGCCGTCGAGCGGGCCGCGTTGTACGTCGCGGCGGGCGCGGACTGCGTCTATCCGATCCTCGCCCCGCCCGCCGTACTGCCCCTGCTGCGGGCCGGGATCCAGGGCCCGCTGAACGCCCTCGCCCGCCTGGACGCGGACGGCCCCGAGCCCGCCGCGCTCGGCGGGCTCGGGGCCACCCGGATCACCTTCGGGCCGGGCCTCCAGCGGCGGGCCGCGGCCGCGCTGCGGGAGATCGCCGACGGGCTCAGCCGGTAGACGGGTTCAGGACAGCCACTTCTTCCACACGTCGGGGTGGCTGTCCACCCACTTCTTCGCCGCCTCCTGCGGGTCCAGCTTCTGCTCGGCGATCATCAGGGAGACCTCGTTCTGGTCCTCCGTCGTCCACCGGAACTTCTTCAGGAAGGCCGCGGCCTTCCCGCCGGACTTCGCGAAGTCGGCGTTGAGGTACTTCTGCAGCGGGGTGTGCGGGTAGGAGCAGGCGACCTTCTCCGGGTCCGCGTCGCAGCCCTCCTTGTACGGCGGCAGCTTCACCTCGGTCATCGGCACCTTCTCGAACAGCCACTGGGGCGAGTACCAGTAGGTCAGGAAGGGCTTCTTCTCCTTCGCGAACTGCTGCATCTGCGTGATCTGGGCCGCCTCGGAACCGGCGAAGACCACCTGGTAGTCCAGCTTCAGGTTCTTCACCAGCGCCTTGTCGTTGGTGACGTAGGACGGGGAGCCGTCCATCAGCTGGCCCTTGCCGCCGCTCTCCGCGGTGCGGAAGAGCGAGGCGTACTTGTTCAGGTTCCGCCAGTCCGTGATGTCCGGGTGCTCCTTGGCGAGGTACGTCGGCACGAACCAGCCGATGTGACCGGTCACCCCGAGGTCGCCGGCGCGCGCGATCGTCTTCTTGTCGGTGACGTACCGCTTCTCCTGGTCCGGGTGGCCCCAGTCCTCCAGGAGGGCGTCGACCCGGCCCTGGCTGAGCGCGTCCCAGGCGGGCACCTCGTCGACCTGGACGGTGTCGACGCGGTAGCCGAGCTTGTGCTCCAGGATGTACTGGGCGACGGCCACGTTGGACTGCGCGCCCACCCAGGACTGCACGGACAGGGTGACGGTCTTCGATCCCTGCGCGTTGGCGAACGGGCTGGCCTGCTTGGTCATGTCGGCGGCGCCGCAGCCGGTGGCCAGGGCCAGTACGGCGACGGCGGCCGGGACGGTGGTACGAAGGCGCATGTCAGGCTCCCTTCCCCGGACGGCGCTCCGTCGGCTGGGTCACCCGGTCCAGCATCAGGCCCAGGCAGACGATGGCGGCACCGGCGACCAGGCCGGTCGCCAGGTCGCCCTGGGCGAGGCCGAAGGCGACGTCGTAGCCGAGGGCGCCGCCGCCGACCAGGCCGCCGATGATGACCACGGCCAGTACCAGGACCACGCCCTGGTTGACGGCGAGCAGCAGCGAGCGCTTGGCCAGCGGGAGCTGGACCTGCCACAGCTGCTGGCGGCCGGTCGCGCCGAGCGAGCGCGCGGACTCCAGCGCGGCCTGGTCGACCTGGCGCAGGCCCTGCGTGGTGATCCGGACGACGGCCGGGAGGGCGTAGACGACGGCCGCGGCGACGGCGGGCGCACGGCCGACGCCGAACAGCGCGACGACCGGGATCAGGTACACGAACTGCGGCATGGTCTGGAAGACGTCCAGGACCGGGCGCAGGGCGCGTTCGACGCGGTCGCTGCGGGCGGCCGCGATGCCCGTCGCGAAGCCCAGGACGAGGGTGACGGCGACGGCGGCGAGCACCTGGGAGAGGGTGTCGAGCGACGGCTCCCACACCCCGAGCACGCCGATCGCGGCCATGGCGAGGACGGCGGTCAGCGCGGTGCGCCAGGTGCCGACGAGCCAGGCCAGGGCGGCGACGAGGAACAGCACCGCCCACCAGGGCAGCCACTGCAGGCCGTCGCGGACGGGGTCCAGGATCCAGGTGGTGAAGTGGCCGGCCCAGTCGGCGGTGCCGCCGACGACCGGGACGCCGGAGTACAGGTGGGCGGTCATCCAGTCGACGGCGCGGTTGACCGGCTCGGCGATGTCCAGGGTGCCGCCGGCCGGCCAGTCGGGGGCGCCGAGGAGGCGGGCGGCGAGGGCGACGGCCACCGTGACGGCGAGGGCATACGGCCAGCCGATCGTGCGGGGGCGCGTCCCACCGTCCCCGGCGGCCGCGGTCACGCGGTCCAGGACCACCGCGAGCAGCACGATCGGGATGCCGGCCGCGAGGGCCGCGCCGACGTCGACCGAGGCGAGGGCCTGGTAGACGCGGTCGCCGAGGCCGCCGGCGCCGATGACGGCGGCGATCACGGCCATCGACAGCGCCATCATGATCGTCTGGTTGAGGCCGAGGAGGAGTTCCTTGCGGGCCAGCGGGATACGGGCGGTCAGCAGCCGCTGGCGGCGGGTGGCGCCGAGCGACTCCACGGCCTCCAGGACTTCGGGGTCGGCCCCGCGCAGGCCGAGCGCGGTGAGGCGGGCCATCGGCGGGGCGGCGTAGACGACGGTGGCGAGGACGGCCGCGGGGACGCCGATGCCGAAGACCAGGACGACGGGGAGGAGGTAGGCGAAGGCCGGGAGCACCTGCATGGTGTCCAGGACGGGGCGCAGGGCGCGGTCGAGGCGGTCGGAGAGGCCGGCGCCGAGACCGAGGAACGCGCCTACGACGACGGAGGCGAGGACCGCCACGACCATCAGCGCGAGGGTCTGCATCGTCGGGACCCACATGCCCAGGGCTCCGCAGGCCAGGAAGGCGATCGCCGTGCCGGCGGCCAGGCGGGGTCCGGCGAAGCGCCAGGCCAGCAGGGCGCCGAGGGTGGTGACGCCTGCCCAGCCCGCGGTGAGGAGGGCGAGGTAGACCACGCGGACGGCCCAGATGACGGCGTTGCTGATGTAGCCGAAGAAGTACAGGAACAGGGGGTGGCTGTCCCGGTTGTCCATGACCCAGTCGCTGGCTGTGGCGAGGGGTTTGTCGACGTGGACGGTGAGGGCGTGCGGCCAGGCGGCGCCGGGCCAGTGACCGGCTGCCCAGGGGCCCAGGACCGCGGCGAAGAGGGCGAGCAGGAGGAGCTTGCCCGCGGCTCGGCTTCTCAGGACGCGGGGAGCCCTGGCTTTGGAGGTCGCGAGGGTGAGCGTTGCCATCAGACGGCCTCCGGGCTGGTGCGGGGGCCGGGAGGGGTGGCGGCACGACTGCCGGCGGCCGGGGCGGAGACACCGGCCACCACGCCGAGCAGTTGCTCGTGGTCGACCACGCCCATGCACTTGCCGTCGTCCATCACCCGCGCGGGCTCTCCCGCCCTTGCCACCGCCTCGATGGCCTCGGCCACCGTGGCCTCCGGGCGGACTGCCGGGCCGGTCTCGGTGTCCTCCGAGGACAGCGGGCGCATGGCCGTGCGGCAGGTCATCACCTGCTCGCGCGGTACGTCCCGGACGAACTCGCGGACGTAGTCGTCGGCCGGGGAGCCGACGATCTCCTCGGGGGTGCCGAGTTGGACCACCTGGCCGTCGCGCATCAGGGCGATGCGGTCGCCGAGCTTGAGGGCCTCGGAGAGGTCGTGGGTGATGAAGACCATCGTGCGGCCCTCTTCGCGGTGCAGGCGGGTCACCTCGTCCTGCATGTCGCGGCGGATCAGCGGGTCGAGAGCGCTGAACGGCTCGTCGAACAACAACACCTCGGGGTCGACCGCCAACGCCCGCGCGAGCCCCACCCGCTGGCGCTGGCCGCCGGAGAGCTGGCCGGGGCGGCGCTTCTCCATGCCTTCGAGGCCGACCTTGGCGATGAACTCGGCGGCCCGCTCGCGGCGTTCGGCCTTGCCGACGCCCTGGATCTCCAGGCCGTAGGCGACGTTGTCGAGGACCGTGCGGTGCGGGAGCAGGCCGAAGTGCTGGAAGACCATCGCGGCCCGGTGCCGGCGCAGCTCGCGCAGGCGGCCCCGGTCCATCGCGCGGACGTCCTCGCCGTCGATGGCGATCGTGCCCGCGGTCGGCTCGATCAGCCGGGTCAGGCAGCGCACGAGGGTGGACTTGCCGGAGCCGGACAGGCCCATGACGACGAAGACCTCGCCCTTGCGGACGTCGAAGGAGACGTCCCGGACGGCGGCCGTGCAGCCGGTGCGGGAGCGCAGTTCGGCGGGCGGGAGCGCGGCCAGCTCCGGGTCGGCGGGGATCCGCTCCGGCTTCGGGCCGAAGACCTTCCACAGGCCGGACACCGAGAAGACGGGCTCGGTGACGGTGGTGGGCGGCTTGCGGGTGGGGACGGTGAGGGTCATCGGGGGTCACCTCCGATCAGGTCGACGGCCTTCTCCCCGACCATGAGCACCCCGATCATCGGGTTCACGGCGGTCATGGTGGGGAAGACGGACGCGTCGGCGATGCGAATGCCGTCGAGGCCGCGGATCCTCAGCTCCGGGTCGACCACGGCGAGTTCGTCGTCGGCGGCGCCCATCTTGCAGGTGCCGGCCGGGTGGTAGACGGTGTGCGCGACCTTGCGGGCGTACTCGCTCAGCTCGGCGTCGCCCAGGACCTCAGGGCCGGGGCACACCTCGCGCTTGAGCCAGCCGGCGAGCGGCTCGGTCTTCGCGATCTCACGGGCGATTCGGATGCCGTCGACCAGGGTCCGGGCGTCGTAGTCGTCCTCGTCAGTGAAGTAGCGGAAGTCGAGGGCCGGCTTGACGGAGGGGTCCGCGCTGGTCAGGTAGAGGCGGCCGCGGCTCTTCGGCTTGGGGATGTTCGGGGTCATGGAGACGCCGAACTCCGGCCGCTGGTAGCCGAGTCGCTCCGGGTTGTCCGTGAACGGGATCTGGTAGAAGTGGAACATCAGGTCCGGGCCCGCGTGTCCGGGGTCGCGGCGGACGAACAGGCCCGCGTCGGAGTCCATCGCGGAGTTCTCCGGGATGGGGCCGTGGGTCTCCCAGACGATGACCGACTCGGGGTGGTCGAGCAGGTTCTCGCCGACGCCGGGCAGGTCGTGCACGACGGGGATGCCGAGCGCTTCGAGGTCCTGGCGCGGGCCGATGCCCGAGTGGAGCAGCAGCCGCGGGGAGTCGACGGCGCCGGCGCACAGCACGACCTCGCCGCGGGCGCGGATCAGCAGTTCCTCGCCGTCCTTGGTGCGCACGTGGACGCCCTCGGCGCGGGTGCCGTCCAGCTCCAGCCGGTACGCCCAGGTCTCCAGCAGGATCGTCAGGTTGGGGCGCTCGTCCATCACCGGGTGCAGGTAGGCCACGGAGGCGGAGGACCGCTTGTTGTTCTCGGGGTGGTAGGCGAGGTCGAAGAAGCCGACGCCCTCGGTGAACGGCTTGCGGTTGAAGCCCTCGACCCGGGGTACCCCGAGTGCCGACCGGGCGGCGTCGACGAAGTCGCGGGCGATGGCGTTCCGGTCCTTCTCGTCGACGGAGACGATGTTGTTCTTCAGGCGGGCGAAGTAGGCCTCCATGGGGACGGCGCCCCAGCCCTTGGCGCCGGCGGCCTCCCACTCGTCCCAGTCGGAGGGCAGGGGCTTGAAGGAGATGAGGGTGTTGTGCGAGGAGCAGCCGCCGAGGACGCGGGCGCGGCTGTGCCGGATGTGGGAGTTGCCGCGGGGCTGCTCGACCGTCGGGTAGTCGTAGTCGAGTTCGCCGCCGAGCAGGCCCATCCAGCGGCGCAGGGTGAGGACGTCGTCGCGGCCGACGTCGCTCGGGCCGCCCTCGATGACGGCGACGGTGACGTCCGGGTCCTCGGTGAGGCGGGAGGCGATGACGGAGCCCGCGGTGCCGCCGCCGATGACGACGTAGTCGTAGACGTGTTCGTCGGGGGTGTGGGACATGGGGGTACTACTCCAGGAAGCTCTTCTGGTGGCGGGGGAGGTCCGGGGGTCAGCCGGCGAACCAGCGGACGGGCCGCGGGGCGAGGTTCTGGTAGACGTGCTTGGTCTCGCGGTACTCGGCGAGCCCGGCCGGGCCCAGCTCGCGGCCCACGCCGCTCTTGCCGAAGCCGCCCCACTCCGCCTGCGGCAGATAGGGGTGGAAGTCGTTGATCCAGACGGTGCCGTGCCGCAGCCGGGCGGCGATCCTGCGGGCCCTGGAGGCGTCGGCGCTCCACACGGCGCCCGCGAGGCCGTACTCGGTGTCGTTGGCCAGCGCGACCGCCTCCTCCTCGGTGCGGAAGGTCTCGACGGTGAGGACGGGGCCGAAGACCTCCTCGCGGACGACCCGCATCTCGCGGTGGCAGGCGTCGAGGACGGTCGGCTCGTAGAAGTAGCCGGACTCCGGTCGTATGTCGGACGGTTCGGGCCGCTTGCCGCCGCAGCGGAGCACGGCACCCTCTTCGAGCGCGGAGGCGACGTACGCCTCGACCCTGGCGCGCTGCTGCTCGGAGACGAGCGGGCCGCACTCGACGCCGTCCTCGGTGCCGCGGCCGAGCCTGATCCGCTGGGCGCGGCGGGCGAGTTCGGTGACGAAGCGGTCCCGGACGGACTCCTCGACGATGAGACGGGCGCCGGCCGAGCAGACCTGGCCGCTGTGGATGAAGGCCGCGTTGAGGGCCTGGTCGACGGCGGTGTCGAAGTCCTCGTCGGTGGCGCAGGCGTCGGCGAAGACGACGTTGGGGTTCTTGCCGCCGAGTTCGAGGGCGACCTTCTTGACGGTGGGCGCGGCGGCCTGGGCCACCTTGGTGCCGCTGACCAGGCCGCCGGTGAAGGAGACCAGGTCGACGTCGGGGTGCTCGGCGAGGCGGGCGCCGACGGTGTGGCCGGGGCCGGTGACGAGGTTGGCCACGCCCGCGGGGAGGCCGGCCTCGGTGAGCAGCTCGATCAGGGCGATCGTCGTCATCGGGGTGATCTCGCTGGGCTTGATCACGCAGGTGTTGCCGGCGGCGAGGGCCGGGGCGATCTTCCAGCTGGCCTGGAGCAGCGGGTAGTTCCAGGGGGTGATCAGCGCGCAGACGCCGACCGGTTCGTGGACGACCACGCTGTGGATGTCGGGCGAGCCCGCGTCGACCACCCGGCCCGGGGCCTCGGCGGCGACCAGGTCGGCGAAGTAGCGGAAGGCGTCGGCGACGCAAGTGATGTCGACGCGGCCCTCCTCGACGGTCTTGCCCGCGTCCCGGCTCTCCAGCAGGCCGAGTTCCTCGCGGTCGCGCACCAGGAGGTCGGCGACGCGGCGCAGCAGGGCGGCGCGTTCGGCGACCGGGGTGCCCGGCCAGGGGCCGTGGTCGAAGGCCTGCCGGGCGGCGGCCACCGCGCGCTCGGCGTCCTTCTCGTCTCCCTCGGCGACCACGGCGAACGGCCGGGCGTCCGCGGGGTCGAGGATGTCCCGGGTCGCGCCGGAGACCGCCGTCAGCCACTCGCCGCCCGCGTGGATGGTCGCCTGGACCTGTCGTTCCGTTCTGTCCGCCATGATCGGTGTTGCCTTCCGTTCCTGTTCCGTGCCCCTGCGTGACGTGGGTGCCTCGGCTGGGGACCGTCGCCGCCTGCCCCGGGCCTTCGCGTTGCATGCGCGATCGGTGGCCGAAAGTGCGCCGCGTCACTGAAAATGCGGGCGAAAACGGACGAAACTACGCTGTAGAGGGGTGCTCGAGGCGATCACGGAGGTGCGGGATGGCCCGAAGATCCCTGATCCGCGCGGGGGTGAGCGCCCTCCTCGTCCTCTCCCCGGTCCTGGTCACGGCGGCCGCGGCCGATGACAGCGGCGACCCGGAGGCCCGTGCACTCGGCCGGGAGGCGGAGCGGAACCTGCGCGACGCCGACTCGCTCCGCCTGACGCTGACGGACCGGACGGCGTCCGGCCACCGCGACGAGGTCGCGTCGATGGACATGACCCTGGACCGCCGCGGCAACTGCGTCGCCACCTTCCGGATGGGCGCGAACGGCGGCAGCTTCGACATCGTCAAGCGCGGCGCCGAAGTGTGGATGAAGGCCGACTGGGAGTACTGGAAGTCCCAGCTCCCGGGCGAGGGGGACGAGACGGCCGACCTCGTCCGCGACCGCTACGTGCACGGCACCACGGACGAGAGGGCCTTCAAGGACTTCGCCGACGCCTGCGATCTGAAGGCCTTCCAGAAGGACATCACCGTGGACGTGACCTCGAAGGACGGACGGACCACGGTCGACGGCACGGACGTGTACCGGCTGCGCGGTGAGGAGGAGGGCATTCCGACCACCGTGTACATCACGGCGGACAGCCCGCACCGGCTGGTCAGGTCCGACCAGAAGGGCGACGGGACCGACAGGACGGCGGGCGTTTCGGACTACGGCAAGCCGGTGCCGTCCGGCACCCCGGGCCCGCATGACTCGGTGGACCTCTCGGACCTGGAGAAGGAGTCAGGGCAGACCGGCTGACCCGTCCCGTATCAGCTCCCGCACGCAGCCGCGCAGCCAGGCGTGGGCCGGGTCGGCGTCGTGGCGCGGATGCCAGGCGAAGCCGAGCCGGACCGTGGGCAGCCGCAGCGGGATCTCGAAGGTGACCAGGCCGAGGGTGTCGGCCAGCGGGCGGCCCCACTGGCTGATCAGCCCGATCAGATCCGTCTCGCGCAGCACGAACAGCGAGGCCGGATAGGTGCCGACGCTGCCCACCACCCGTCGCTCCAGGCCGAGTTCGGCGAGGGCGTCGTCGACCGGCCCGTGCTGCCTGCCACGCCGGGACACGATGAGGTGCCCGGCCGCCCCGGCGAACCGCTCGGGCGTCAACTCACCCTCCAGCAACGGGTGTCCGGCCCGTACGACGCCCAGCATGCGGTCCTCGTGGACCGTCTCCACACGCACCTCGGGCGCGACCGTGTCGATCACCCCGACCTCCAGGTCCGCGGTGCCCTGACGCAGGAACGGCGCGTCCACGTGGCTCTCGCTCAGAAAGCGCAGACGGATGCCGGGGGCCTCGCGGGCGGCGCGGGCGAAGAGGGCGGCGCCGTGGGTGGCGGCGATCGCGTCGTGGCCGAGGATCGTGAAGGTGCGGGTCACATCGCGCACGTCGGTGTCGCGGCCCGGTGCGAACAGGGCGCGGGCCCGCTCCACGACCGCGCTGACCTCGGCGCGCACGGCGAGCGCGTGCGGGGTCGGCACCATCCGGCGGCCGGCGCGGACCAGCACCGGATCGCCGAGCGCCTTGCGGATCCGGCCGAGGGTGCGGCTCATCGCCGGCTCGGACAGATGCAGCCGGCGGGCGGCGCCCTGCACGCTCTCCTCCTCCAGCAGCACGTCCAGCGCGACCAGCAGATTCAGGTCCAGGCCCGTGGATTGCGTCATGTGCAGGTGTTCCTTGCGAAGGTTGCACTGGAAAGCAGGTCAGCGGCGAGCCTACGGTGAGTGCGCATCCCACACCACTTCCAGCTCCGGGGAGGAGCCGTGCCCGCGCACGCCCTGAAACGCTCGACCCTGCTGACCCTGTGCGCCTGCGTGCTGGTCGCGCAGAGCATGGTCGCCGCCATCAACCTGCTGATCCCCCAACTGGGTTCGTCCGGTCTGCACCCCTCGCACACCGAGATCCTGTGGACGGTCGACGCCTATGTCATCGTCTTCGCGGGCCTGCTGATCCCGGCCGGCGCGCTCGGCGACCGGTACGGCCGCAAGGGCGCCCTGCTCACCGGCCTGGCCCTGTTCGCCGCGGGTGCCGCGACCAGCGCGCTCGCCCCCGGCCCTGGGCTGCTGATCACCGGCCGGGGCCTGTCCGGGGCCGGGGCCGCGCTGATCACCCCGGCGACGATGTCGATCCTGGTGCGGCTGGCCGGGCCGGAGCGCCGGGCCCAGGCGATGGCGTCCTGGACGCTCGCCATCGGGCTGGGCGGCATGGCCGGCAACCTGGGCGGCGGCCTGGTCGGCCAGTACCTGTCCTGGCGGGCGCTGTTCGCCGCGATGGTGCCGCTGGCGGCCGTACTCGCCGGCGCGGTCGCGGTGACCACCCCGCGCACCGCCCGCTCCGCGCAGGGCAGCCCGGACCCGGTCGGCACCCTGCTGCTCACCGCGGGCCTGGTCGCCGTGCTGTTCGGCATCATCGAGGGCCCCGGCCACGGCTGGACCTCGGCGCGCATCCTCACCGCGTTCGGGGTGGGCGCGCTGCTGGTGGCGTCCTTCACCGGGCACGCCCTGCGCTCCCCCGCCCCGCTGTTCGACCCGCGCGTCTTCCGTTCCGCCGGGCTGCGCGCGACCACGCTGGGCCTGGCCACCGGCTTCTTCGGCCTGTTCGCGCTGTTCTTCGTCAACTCGCAGTACCTGCAGGAGGTCAAGGGCTTCGGGCCCGCGCTCACGGGGGTCGCGATCGTGCCGCTGATCGTCGGCATGGCCCTGGTGCCGAGGTTCGCGGCCCGCTGGTCGGCGCGTCCGCGTCCGGTCGTCGGCACCGGGCTCGCGCTGATCGGCCTGGGCCTGCTCGCCGCGTCCATGGCGGACGCGCACACGCCGTACCCGCTGTACGCCTGCTGGCTGCTGGTCATCTCGGCGGGCACCGGCCTGGCCATGCCCGCCCTCACCCTCGGCGTGGTGGTCTCGCTCCCGCCACACCGGGCGGGCCTCGGCTCCGGTCTCGGCACCTCGGCCCGCGAGATCGGCGCGGCCCTCGGCGTCGCCGTCGCCGGCACGGCCCTGGCGGGCCACACCGACTTCGCGGGCGGGATGGGCCCGGCGCTGCGGACCGTCGGAGCGGTGGTCCTGCTGGCAACGGCCCTGGTGGTGACCGGTCTCCGCCCGGCCGCCCGCCACCCGTCGCGTACGGCCTCGGGCACGGCCGCCGCCAAGGAGCCGGTGGCCTGAACCTGTCGGCGGGTCCCGGCCGGCGCCACAGAATGCGGACGACGACCGAGAAAGGACCCACCGTGAGCCGTATCCCGACCTGTGTACTGAGCGACGCGGACCCGCCCCGGGTCAGCGGCGGGCACGCGGTGGACCGTTTCGTCGAGATCGGGTCCCTGACGAAGGCGCTCACCGGCACGCTGCTCGCCCGGCTGGCGAAGGCGGGCGTGGTCGGCCTCGACGACCCCGTCGAACGGTGGCTCCCGGCGCCGCCCGGCACCGGCGTCACCCTGCTCGACCTGGCGCGGCACACCTCGGGACTCCCCCGGCTGCCGCCCCGCGTCGGGCGCCGGGACCCGTACGCGGCCTTCGACCGGGCGGAGTTGCTGCGGCTGGTGCGCGGCCTGGACACCCTCGTCGTACGCCCGCCGGGGGACGAGGAGTACTCCAACCTGGGGTACGCCGTCCTCGGTGCGGCCCTGGCCGCGGCGGGCGGGGCCGGTTACGAGGAACTGCTGGACGCGTACGTCCTGCGCCCGCTGGAGGTCACCGAGGTGACGGCCCGTCCGCCGGCCGAACGGCGGCTGACAGCGCCGGGGCTGCTGCCCGGCACGCGCCGCAGGCCCTGGACGATGGACGGGGCGATCCTCCCGGCGGGCGGACTGTGGGCCACGCCCCGCGCCGTCGCCGATCTCGTCGTACGGCTGCTGGTGGAGCGGCGGCTCGGCGATCCTGCCGTGAGCTGGCAGTCGGCGGGTGCGCTGCGCTGGCACAACGGCGCCACCGGTGACGCGTCGGTGTTCGCCGGGGCGATGGCGGACGGGCGCTGGGTGGTGGTCCACCGGCTGGGCGGACGGGCGGAGGACACGGACCGCACCGCCGTACGGCTGATAGCCCCCTGAGGGCCCCCGATACGACGAGGTCCCCTCCCGCAGTCGCGGGAGGGGACCTCGTGTGTGGAGCGCCGGGCAGGCCTTGCACCTGCATCTCCCCGCAGGAAGCGGGGCGTCTTTCCTTGGACCACCAACGCATCACCTGGTGCCGGTTTTCCGGCGGCCGGTGCGTGATCAACTATAGCGCACCGGCGCCGGGTCACACCACGTCAGATCAGATGAGGCCGAGGCCGCGGACCGCCTCGCGCTCCTCCTCCAGCTCCTTGACGGAGGCGTCGATGCGGGCGCGGGAGAACTCGTTGATGTCCAGGCCCTGGACGATCTCGTACTTGCCGTCCTTGCAGGTGACCGGGAAGGAGGAGATCAGGCCCTCCGGGACGCCGTAGGAGCCGTCGGACGGGATGCCCATGGAGGTCCAGTCGCCCTCGGCGGTGCCGTTGACCCAGGTGTGGACGTGGTCGATGGCGGCGTTGGCGGCGGAGGCGGCGGAGGACGCGCCACGGGCCTCGATGATCGCGGCACCGCGCTTGGCGACGGTCGGGATGAAGTCCTCGGCCAGCCACTTCTCGTCGTTCACGACCTCGGCGGCGTTCTTGCCGGCGACCGTGGCGTGGAAGATGTCCGGGTACTGGGTGGCGGAGTGGTTGCCCCAGATGGTGAGCCGCTTGATGTCGGCGACCGTCGAGCCCGTCTTCTTCGCGAGCTGGGTCAGCGCGCGGTTGTGGTCCAGGCGGGTCATCGCGGTGAAGCGCTCGGCCGGGACGTCCGGCGCGGCGGCCTGGGCGATGAGGGCGTTGGTGTTGGCCGGGTTGCCGACGACGAGGACCTTGATGTCGTCCGCGGCGTGGTCGTTGATGGCCTTGCCCTGCGGCTTGAAGATGCCGCCGTTGGCCTCCAGCAGGTCACCGCGCTCCATGCCCTTGGTGCGCGGACGGGCGCCCACCAGCAGGGCTACGTTCGCGCCGTCGAAGGCGACGTTCGGGTCGTCGCTGATGTCGATGCCCTGGAGCAGCGGGAAGGCGCAGTCGTCCAGCTCCATGGCCGTGCCCTCGGCGGCCTTCAGCGCCGGGGTGATCTCCAGCAGGCGCAGCTTGACCGGCACGTCCGCGCCGAGCAGCTGGCCGGAGGCGATGCGGAAGAGCAGGGCGTAACCGATCTGGCCGGCCGCGCCGGTGACGGTGACGTTCACGGGAGTGCGGGTCATGGCGTTCTCCGTATGACAGCTGGCGGTGGGGCGTCCCTGCCCCGGGCGGATGATCGATCTCTTGGCATCAAGAGAGATCAGCGGTCAGGCTATCGCGCATCCGGCAGGTGAGACGTGCGGGGCCGTGTGGCTCACCCCACAAGGGGATCACACGGGACGTATCGCCGCCGGGCCGCTGCGGGAAGGGGCACGAAAGGGCGGCCGCCCGTCCGGGAGAGGAGGGACGGAGACGGCCGCCGGTGGGGGTACCGGCGTACCGGACTCCCGTGGGGGTACGGTTCGCGTGCCCAGGATCCGGCCCGCTATGCGCAGCGCGCGGAATTTCCCCTGCCTCTTTTCATTCCGTGCAGCCCGTCTGTCCCGTGGCGAGCGTGGCACAGGCCCTGGCCCGGGCCGGGTCCCGTACGGCGATCATCGGGGTGTAGCCGATGGTGTCCCCGGCGGCCGTGATGTCACCTGCCTGCCGGGCCTTGCCCACGGTGACCCGCACGGTGTCGCCCGGTGAGCCGCCGGTGATCCGGCCCCAGGCCGTGCCGCACGCCTTGCTGTAGCGGACCTCCAGGGTGGTGGTGCCGACGGTGGCGGTCTTGGCGGTGGTCACCAGCTCGCCGCTGCACCCCATGGCCTCCGCGTCCTTGCCGGTGCAGGCGGAGCCGGTGCACTTCACGCCGGGGGGCGGGCTGGTCCGGGCCGACGCCGACGGAGCGGGCGACTTCTCCCCACCCGCGTTCCTGTGGCCGTCGCCGTCCCGGTGGGTGAAGAGGAGGACACCGGCGATGAGCGCCCCGGCACCGACCAGCCCGGCGAGGAACATCACCACCTGCTGCCGCCCCACCGGCCACCGGTCCGACGGGGCCGGCTGCCGGGCGGGGGGCTTGCCTCCGTGGGGGCCGGGGGTGTCGGCGGGGCGGGGGGTACTGCCGGTGCCCGAGGGGGTGGCGGCGAGGCCCGGCGGAGTGCCGGCGGGGCCGGCCGGGGTGTCGGCGGGGCGGGCCGGGGTGTCGGCGGGGCGGGCCGGGGGCCGGGCTGCCGGGCGGGCGCTCGCCCGGGACGGGCCCCGGTAACCGGCCAGCCCCCAGGAGTTCCTGGGCGGAGCGCCGGCAGCCTCGGAGCCGGTACGGGAGTCACCACCGCCACCGGTCGCCCTGCCGCGCGGCACGCTGTCCTGGATGCCGGTGTCCGAGTCCGTCGGCTGGGCCGGGATCGTCGGCGAGACACCGGCGGGACCGGCGATCCCCGGCACCGCGGCGGCTCCACCGGCCTTGGCCGCCCTCAGGGACGTACCCCCGGCCCCGGCCGCGCCACTCGCCGCCGCAGCCGGCGCGGCCTCCCCCGCGGGTTCCCCCAGGACGCCCAGTGCCGCTCGGGCCTCCGTGATGCGGAGGGCGTCCATCGTGTGGTCGTGGCGCAGCTCCGCCCGGCTCCAGGCGCGTTCGGCCAGCTCCCACAGGGTGGTCAGGTGGCCGGTGTGGGTGCCGGTGGCCTCGGCGAGTGCGATGACCGCGCCCTTGGGCGCGAGCAGCCGGCCGCCCAGGTACCGCTCCCAGGACGTCCTGCTGTAGCCCGTGCGGTCGGCCAGTGCCGCGATGCTCAGGCCGCTGCGGTCCACCAACTCCCGCAACTGGCCGGTGAACTCCTTGATCTGCGGTTCCAGATCCTCCGGCAGGGCTTTCCAGCGAGGCATCGCCTACCCCCTCTTCCCCTTCTTCCCCCGTGTTCCTTGCCGCGCGTTCCGCGCTGACCAAGGATCCCAGTTCCGCAAGGGGTGCCGCACCGGAGCGGGCGGTCAGCCGCCCGGGGTGACCAGTCCCGTCTCGTACGCCAGCACCACCGCCTGCGCCCGGCTGCCCAGGTCGAGCTTGGTCATGGTGCGGTTGAGGTGGGTCTTGACGGTGGCCTCGCTGATGTAGAGGCGGTCGGCGATCTCCAGGTTGGACAGGCCGCGGGCGGTGAGTCTGAGGACCTCCACCTCGCGGGAGGTGAGCACGCCCAGGTCGGGCGGGGGCGCGGTGTCGGCGGGCTCCTGCTGGCGGGCGAAGGCCTCCACCAGGCGCCGGGTGACACTGGGCGCGAACAGCGCGTCGCCGCCGTCGACGGCCGTGACCGCCGCCAGCAGCCGCTCGGGGCCGGAGTCCTTCAGCAGGAAACCGGAGGCGCCCGCGCGCAGGGCCCCGTACACGTACTCGTCCAGGTCGAAGGTGGTCAGCACCAGGACCCGGGGCGGGCGTTCCGCGGCCTGGGCGAGGATCCGTTCGGTGGCCTCTATGCCGTTGACGCCGGGCATCCGGATGTCCATGAGGATCACGTCGGGGCGGGTCTCGGCGGCGAGCCGTACCGCCTCCTCACCGTCCCCCGCCTCGCCCACCACCTCGAAGCCGGGCGCCGCGTCCAGCAGGCCGACGAGTCCGGCGCGGATGAGGAACTGGTCGTCCACGACGAGCACTCTGATCATTACGTACGGTCGTCCCCCTCGGCCGTGCGTCGACCGTTACCGCTCCGCCTCCGGCGTGCCCCCGCGGCCGCGTTCGGCGGCCGTGGTCGGCAGGGTCAGCCGGACCTGGTAGCCGCCCTCGGAGCGTGGGCCGACGCTGATCGTCCCGCCGTAGAGCTTGGCCCGCTCCCGCATGCCAATCAAGCCATGGCCACTGCCTGCCGGCACTCTGGCCGGATCCGCGCCCTCGCCGTCGTCGGTGACGCGGACGGTCAGCTCGTGGGTGCCGTACCGGAGTTCCACGCGCGCGTGTGCGGGACCGGCGTGTTTGAGGGCGTTGGTGAGGGCCTCCTGGACGACGCGGTAGGCGCACAGTTCGACGCCGGGCGGCAGCGGGCGGGCGGTGCCCTCGACAGTGAGGTCCACGGGCAGGCCGCCGGCCCGGACCCGGTCCACGAGTTCGCCGAGCCGGGCCAGGGTGGGCATGGGGGCCCGCTCGGGGGCCTCGGGGTCCTCCTCGCGCAGCACCTGGAGCATGCGGCGCAGCTCCTCCAGGGCCTCGCCGCTGGTGTCCGCTATGGTGCCGAGCGCACCGCGCGCCTTGCCGGGGTCGGAGTCGAAGACGAACCGGGCGAGCCCGGCCTGCACGGAGATGACCGACATGTGGTGGGCGACGACGTCGTGCAGTTCGCGGGCGATCCGGCCGCGTTCCTCGGCGACCGCGCGCCGCGCCCGCTCGGCCTGTTCGGCGCGCAACCGCCGGGTGAGTTCGACGGTACGGCGGGCCAGGTGCCCGAACCAGACGAGCACCGAGCAGTACAGCACGGCCTGCCCGCACACGGACGCCATGGACGGGCTGTGGCTGACCACGCCGGCGTACACCCAGACCGCGGCCATGCAGACGGCGCAGGCCAGGGCGGTGCGCACCGGTCGGACGGAGGCCACCGTGTACAGGGCGAGCATGGCGCCGAAGGTGCACACCACCGGCCAGTAGCCGAGGGTGACGAAGACGACCGCGGCGGCCTCGACGACGGCGAAGACGATCAGGGGGCGGCGGCTGCGCAGGGCGACCGGGAGGTGGGCGAGCGCGACGAGGGCGTAGGCGCGGGCGTCGAGTTCCGGCCATCCCTGTGACCGGGACTCCTGTCCGAGCAGGACGGCCACCACGGTCATGGCCACCGCGATCAGCGCGTCCACGACCAGCGGGCGGGGGGTCCTCAGTCGCATCGCCGCAGGGTAACCCCCACGGCCGTACCCGGGAGTCAACCGGGCGGGGTACCGCGGAAGTTGCAGCGCCCGGCCGGCTACCGCCCACAGTGGTACGACGGTTCAACCCGGGGGCGGAGGCGGTGCGCGGCGGGCGGACGTAGCGTCGAGGAGGGGGATACGGCGGTGGCCCGCGTTCCCGGGGGAGACGCGGGCCACCGGCCGTACGCGGGGCGCTACTTGGTGACCGTGAAGTGCAGGATGTCCTTCAGGAACGGCATCTTCAGCAGCGGATCGGGCTGGATCATCAGTGCGAGCAGGGAGATCACCAGGCCCAGCACGCCGTAGGTGGCGATGTCCGTGAAGCGGGAGCGGACGGCGAGCATGCCGACGCTCGGCAGCATCCAGCGCATGACCGCGCCGGCCAGCAGGGCGGCGCCGATCAGCAGCGTGCCGAAGCGGAGCACGTCGAGCGCGGTCAGCAGCAGGCCGAGGGCGACCGCCGACAGCACGACCAGCACGGGCCACTGGCGGGCGGGCGCCGGGGCGTCACCGGCCGCGGCCCGGCCGCCGCCCTCCGGCCGCGCCGTGTCCCTCGTGAACAGCGGGAAGCGGCGGGTGACGCGGCGCGGACGCCCCTGCGCGTCCGGGGCGCTCACGGCGTCGCGCACGGTCGGTTCCGCCGGCCCGCGGGTGTCCTCAGCCGGCACTGCGCTCCGCCGCCTCGACCACGTTGACCAGCAGCTGCGCCCGGGTCATCGGGCCGACACCGCCGGGGTTCGGGGAGATCCAGCCGGCCACCTCGGTCACGTCCGGGTGGACATCGCCGACGATCTTGCCCTCGGCGTTGCGGGAGACGCCGACGTCCAGGACGGCCGCGCCCGGCTTGACGTCCTCGGCGCGGATCAGGTGCGGGGAGCCGGCCGCCGCGATGATGATGTCGGCCCGCTTCAGGTGGGCGGAGAGGTCACGGGTGCCGGTGTGGCACTGGGTGACGGTGGCGTTCTCGCTGCGCCGGGTGAGCAGCAGCGGCATCGGGCGGCCGATGGTGACACCGCGGCCGACGACCACGACCTCGGCGCCCTTGATCTCCACGCCGTGGCGGCGGAGCAGGGTGAGGATGCCGTTGGGGGTGCAGGGCAGCGGGGCCGGCTCGTTCAGGACCAGGCGGCCGAGGTTCATCGGGTGCAGGCCGTCGGCGTCCTTGGCCGGGTCCATCAGCTCCAGGACGCGGTTCTCGTCGATGCCCTTGGGCAGCGGCAGCTGGACGATGTAGCCGGTGCAGGCCGGGTCCTCGTTCAGCTCGCGGACGACCGCCTCGATCTCCTCCTGGGTGGCCGTGGCCGGCAGCTCACGCTGGATGGAGGCGATGCCCACCTGGGCGCAGTCGCGGTGCTTGCCGGCGACGTACTTCTGGCTGCCGGGGTCGTCCCCGACCAGGATCGTGCCGAGGCCGGGCGTGACGCCCTTCTCCTTCAGCGCCGCCACGCGGGCGGTCAGATCGGACTTGATCTCGGCTGCGGTGGCCTTGCCATCGAGAATCTGGGCGGTCATGGTCCCATCCTCGCGGATGACCCGGCCCCGGTTCCAATCCGGGTGTCCTCTGATGTCACCGCGGACGGCACGACTGATGTCACAGCATGATCAGTGATGTTGCACTTGCACAACACCTGACGTTTCCGGCTGGACAAGTAAGAGCCTGTTAAAGAACGATGAGCACACAGTGCCGCGGGCAGTGCCGGGGGGACGGACCGCATCTGTAGAACATTCCTCCGAACCGTGCTGCGCGTCGTCCCCGCACTTGAGCAAACGGAGGAAGACCGCCATGAGTTTTGGCGACCCGAACAATCCCTACGGCGCGCCGCAGGGCCAGCAGCCCGGCTACCCGCCGCAGCAGCCGCAGGGCCAGCCCGGTTACGGCTACCCCGCCGCCCCGCAGGGTCAGGCCGGTTACGGCTACCCGGCCGCCCCGCCGCTCGGGCAGCCCGGCTACGGCGTCCCGATGGAGATGCCCGGCCTGATGAAGACGGCGCGGGTGCTGCTGTTCGTCCTGGCCGGCTTCCAGCTCCTGTTCGGCCTGCTCGCGGGTGCCCTCATCGGCGCTGCCCAGGACGTGTCCAACGGGGTCGGCTCCGGCGACAGCACCGACGGCCTGGCCGGCCTCGGGTTCCTCATCGCGGGCCTGCTGCTGGCGCTGGGCGCGCTGTCGATCTTCCTGGGCGTGAAGTTCAAGAACGGCGGCAGCGGCATCCGCGTCACCACGATCGTCTACGCGGCGCTGATGATCCTCGGCGGCATCAGCAACATGGTGAGCGGCGGGAACGGTTCCGCCACCTTCGGCGGGCTGATCTCGCTGGCGATCGCCGGCATCATCCTCGCGTCGATGGTCACCAGCTCGGCCTCCGCCTGGTTCAACCGCCCGCGGTACTGAGCCTGCAGGGCGCCCGAACACTCCAGGGCCGCGTTCCGTCCGTCCGGACGGGGTGCGGCCCGGCGTGTTTTCCGGGCCGGCCCGGGTGTGTCACTGGTCCAGGTGGGCGAGGACGGCCAGCACCCGCCGGTTGTCGGTGTCGGCGGGGTGCAGGCCGAGCTTCATGAAGATGTTGCCGATGTGCTTGGCGACGGCCTTCTCGGTGACGCACAGGGCCTGGGCGATACCCGCGTTGGAGCGTCCCTGGGCGACGAGTTCGAGGACCTCGCGCTCCCGTGGCGAGAGGCTGCCGACGGACGCGTCCCGCTCCTTGCGGGCCAGCAGCCGGGAGACGACCTCGGGGTCCAGGGCGGTGCCGCCCGCGGCCACCCGCTCGATGGCGTCCAGGAACTGGGCGCCGTTGGTGACCCGGTCCTTGAGCAGGTAGCCGACGCCCCGGCCGCCGGTGGCGAGCAACTCGCGGGCGTAGAGCGGTTCCACGTACTGGGAGAGCAGCAGCACCGGCAGTTCCGGGTTCTCGGCGCGGGCGGCGAGGACGGCCCGCAGCCCCTCGTCCGTGAAGTCCGGCGGGAGCCGGACGTCGACGACCGCGACGTCCGGCTGCTCCCGGCCCAGTACGTCCAGCAGCTCGGTGCCGTTGTCGACGGCGGCCACCACCTCGTGGCCGTAGGCCCCGAGCAGGCGGATCAGCCCGTCCCTCAGCAGGAAGTGGTCTTCGGCGAGGACAATACGCACGGGATCTCCATCGTCACGATCGTCGGTCCGCCCGCCGGGCTGCTCACGGCCAGCACGCCGTCGAAGGTGGCGAGCCGCCGTTCGATGCCCCGCAGGCCGGTGCCGCGGGCGGTGTCGGCGCCGCCGTGGCCGTCGTCGGTCACGGTGATGCGGAGCGCCCCGCCCTCGTGACGCAGCTCGATCCAGGCCCGCTCGGCCCCCGCGTGCTTGCCGACGTTGGCGAGGATCTCCGACACGGCGAAGTAGGCGGCGGACTCGACGGGCATCTCCGGGCGGCCCGGCAGGTCGGCCCGGACCTCGGTGCGGACCGGGCAGACCATGGCCAACGCCCGTACGGCGTCGGTCAGTCCGCGGTCGGCGAGGACCGGCGGGTGGATGCCGCGGACCAGGTCGCGCAGTTCCTCCAGCGCCGCCGAGGAGGACTGCCGGGCCTCGGCCAGCAGGTCGCGTACGGCCTCGGGGTCGGTCTCCAGCAGCCGCTCGGCCGCGTCCAGGGTCATGCCCATGGCCACGAGCCGGGCCTGGGCGCCGTCGTGCAGGTCGCGCTCGATCCGGCGGATCTCCGCCATCTGCGTGTCCACGGCGGCGGAGCGGGTGGCGGCCAGATGCCGGATCCGGCCGGCCATCAGCTCGCTCTCCCCCGGTGCCAGCATCGCCCTGGTGTACAGGCCGTGCCGGCGGACGACGCGCGGGGCCGCCCACAGGGCGAGCGGCAGCTGGAGCAGGCCCAGGACGCCGGCGAGCACCGCCGTGGCCCGGCCCTCGACCGGGACGAACCCGTACCACAGGCCGTCCCACGCGGCGGACAGCCGCACCCCGAAGAAGGCCAGAAAGACGCCCCACAGGCCGCTGAGGACCAGCGCGAGCGGGAGGAAGGCCAGGAGTCCGCCGGCGACCGGGTCCGTGAGCACCCAGACGTACTCCCGCCGGGTCTGCGGGTCGCTCAGGATCCAGCGGTAGCGGGCCACGACCCCGGAGCCGCCCTCGGGTGCGGGCGGCAGCGGCCCGGGCGGGCCCGGGATCTCCACCCCCGCCCAGCGCCGGACGAGTTCCCGCTGCCGCGCGGCGAGCCGGCGCACCCCCTCCATGGCCCGTGGCAGCAGGCCGAGGCCCGGGCCCATCAGGCTGATCGCGCCGCACACGGCGAGCGAACGGCCGAAGGCCGCGATCGACATCCCGTGCAGCGTCACCGCCCTGCGCAGGCCCGTCAGTCCCGCGGACACCGAGAACCCTTTGACCGGCTCCGGCGGGCGGAACCCGCCGAGCTGCGTCATACGGTCGTCCATACGCCCCGCTCCCTCCCCTTGCTCCTGCTCCGGCTCCTCATTGTGGTGGCCGGGGAGCGGCGAAGTCGGTGGGAAAAACTCCCCTCTTGGGCAGGGAACGGGTCGCTCGGTGGGCGATCAGTGGAAGAAGTGACGCGTGCCCGTGAAGTACATGGTCACGCCCGCCTTCTTGGCGGCCTCCACGACCTGCTCGTCCCGGATCGAACCGCCCGGCTGGACGATCGCCCGGACACCGGCGCCGATCAGGATCTCCGGGCCGTCGGGGAAGGGGAAGAAGGCGTCGGAGGCCGCGTAGGCGCCCCGGGCCCGCTCCTCGCCGGCCCGCTCCACGGCCAGCTTGCAGGAGTCGACGCGGTTGACCTGGCCCATGCCGACGCCGACGGAGGCGCCGTCCTTGGCGAGCAGGATCGCGTTGGACTTCACCGCACGGCAGGCCTTCCAGGCGAAGGCGAGCTGCTGGAGCTCGTCCTCGCCCAGCGCCTCACCGCTGGCCAGCGTCCAGTTGGCCGGGTCGTCGCCCGCGGCCTGGAGCCGGTCGGCGACCTGGAGCAGCGCACCGCCGTCGATCGGCTTGACCTCGACCGGCTGGGCCGGGGCGTCGGGGCAGCGCAGCACGCGGATGTTCTTCTTCTTGGTGAGGGCCTCCAGCGCGCCCTCCTCGTAGTCCGGGGCCACGATGACCTCGGTGAAGATCTCGGCGACCTGCTCGGCCATCTCCTTGCTGACCGGCCGGTTCACGGCGATCACACCGCCGTACGCGGAGACCGGGTCGCAGGCGTGCGCCTTGCGGTGCGCCTCGGCGACGTCCGCGCCGATCGCGATGCCGCAGGGGTTGGCGTGCTTGATGATCGCGACACAGGGCTCGTCGTGGTCGTACGCGGCACGGCGGGCGGCGTCCGTGTCCGTGTAGTTGTTGTACGACATCTCCTTGCCGTGCAGCTGCTCGGCGGCCGCGAGCCCGCCCTCGCCGGAGGTGTAGAGGGCGGCGGGCTGGTGCGGGTTCTCGCCGTAGCGCAGAGTGTGCGCGCGCTCCAGGGTGGTGCCGAGGAAGTCGGGGAACCGGGAGTCGTCCGCGGGGGCGTAGGAGGAGGCGAACCAGGAGGCGACGGCGATGTCGTACTCGGCCGTGTGCCGGAACGCCTGGGCGGCGAACCGCTTGCGCTGCTCCAGCGTGAACCCGCCCTCCTCGACCGCCCGGAGGACCGCCGGGTAGGCGCCGGGGTCGGTGACGACGGCGACCGAGGGGTGGTTCTTGGCGGCGGCGCGGACCATCGAGGGGCCGCCGATGTCGATCTGCTCGACGCAGTCGTCGGGCGAGGCGCCGGAGGCGACGGTCTCCCGGAACGGGTAGAGGTTGACGACGACCAGGTCGAACGGCTCCACGCCCAGCTCGGCGAGCTGCTCGCGGTGGCTGTCCAGGCGCAGGTCGGCGAGGATGCCCGCGTGCACCTTCGGGTGCAGCGTCTTCACCCGGCCGTCCAGGCACTCGGGGAAGCCGGTCAGCTCCTCGACCTTGGTGACGGGGACGCCGGCGGCGGCGATCCGGCCGGCCGTGGACCCGGTGGAGACCAGCTCCACACCGGCCTCGTGCAGCCCGCGGGCCAGCTCCTCGAGCCCGGTCTTGTCGTAGACGCTGACGAGTGCGCGACGGATGGCCCGCTTGTTGCTCTCGGCGGTCACTGGATAACTACCTTTCGTCCCTCAATGCGATAGCCGTTGCGGGCGAGCCGCCCCACGACCTCTACGAGCAGCCTTCGCTCGACTTCCTTGATGCGCTCGTGCAGCGCGCTCTCGTCGTCCTCGTCCCGGACCTCGACCACGCCCTGCGCGATGATCGGGCCGGTGTCGACGCCGTCGTCAACGAAGTGGACGGTGCAGCCGGTGACCTTGGCGCCGTACGCGAGCGCGTCACGGACGCCGTGGGCGCCGGGAAAACTGGGGAGCAGGGCGGGGTGGGTGTTGACGAAGCGTCCGCCGAAGCGGGCCAGGAACTCCTTGCCCACGATCTTCATGAAGCCGGCGGAGACGACCAGGTCGGGCTGGTGGGCGGCCACGGCCTCGGCGAGCGCCGCGTCCCACTCCTCGCGGGAGCTGTAGTCCTTCACCTTCCGCACGAAGGTGGTGATCCCGGCGCGCTCGGCGCGGGCCAGCCCCTCGATGCCGTCGCGGTCCGCACCCACGGCCACGACCTGAGCGCCGTACGCCTCGGCGCCGACGGCGGCGATCTCGTCCAGGAGCGCCTGCAGGTTGGTGCCGGATCCGGAGACCAGCACGACGAGGCGCTTGACCGCGGGGCCAGGGGTGGTGGCGGCCACGATGGGGCCCTTTCTCGGGTTGCGATCCGTGCACGGCCGTCGACCGGCCGGGCGGTTTGTACAGTCGTACGAATGCTTCGCGCCCCGTTATACGGGGAAGTCTACGAAGCGGCCGACCGCCAGCAACGATACCGGCACTCGGGAAGGGCCCCTCGGGACGGGTGGCCGGCCGGACGGTAGCGTTCGCAAGGAGTCACGAAGGAGCAGCCTCGGGAACGCGGTGGTCGTGCGGTGCGTTCACGGGGTGGAAGCTCACGACGGACTGCCGTAGTCACCTAGGGGAAGACGCTCTTTTGATGCCCGATCGCAGCCTGCGACTCCTCACGTTCCCGCCGCGCCCGGCCCAGGGGGGCGAGGGCGGCGCAGCCCTGCTGCGGGAACGCCCGACCTCACCGCCGACGGAGTCCCCCCGGGACGGCTCGGGGCACGGCGGTGCCGGGCAGGGTGGCTCGGGCGGTCCTGGCTGGGGCGGCTCCGGGAGCGGTGGTGAGCGGCAGGACGACAATCCGTTCGCGCCGCCGCCGGAGGGTGCTCCGGACCGGCCGTGGCAGCCGCGTCATCCCGGGGGTGCGTCCGGCGGCGCGGGTCAGGGGCATGGCGCGGGCTCGGGTCCGGGGTACGGCTCGGGGCCGGGATACGGCACTGGTCCGGGGCAGTGGCAGGGGCAGTGGCACGGGCAGGGACAGGGGAACGGACAAGGGCAGGGTCACGGCCAGGGGCAGGGCCACGGTCCGGGTCCCGGGGGCGGTCAGTGGCCCGGCGGCGATCAGGGGTCGGGCAACGGTCAGGGACCGGGCGGCGGTCAGGGACCGGGCGGTGGCTCTCCCTGGGGGAGTCAGTGGAGTGACCGGCAGCCCGGGCGCTCCCCCGGCGGCTTCGGTGAGCGGCCGGGCGGTGGTCCGCAGGGCCCCGGCGGACCGGCCGGCCCCGGCATGCGCTGGGACCCGACGGACCCGGCCCAGCGCCGCGCGCGGTACGCCCTGCTCTCCGGCATGTGGGCGGTCTTCTTCGCCCTGTTCAGCTGGCCGTACGTAGCGCTGCTGCTGGGTGCGCTGGCCCTGTACTGGGGAAGCAGCGCGCTGCGCGCCAAGCCGCGCCGGCCGGCCCCGGACACCCCGGCGGCCCCGTCCGGCAAGCCCCAGACGACGGCGGCCGTCAGCGGTCTGGTCACGGCGTCCCTGGCCCTGGTCCTGGTGGCGTCGACCTTCACCGTCCAGCTCGTCTACCGCGACTACTACACCTGCGTGAACGACGCCCTCACCCACGAGGCCAAGCAGTCCTGCGAGACCCTGCTGCCCCAAGAGCTGCGCGGCATCCTGGGCGTCGAGAACGACTGAGGTCTCTCACTCGCCGGAGTCCGGGCGCGAATCGGGACGGGGATCGGGACGGGGGCCCGGGCTCGGGGCGGCGTCGGGCTGCGGCTCGACGGCCGCGGCCTCCTTCAGGGCCGCCCAGCGGGAGGCCCGGGCGACGTCGTCGTGCCAGCCCGCGGGGAACGGCTCGGTGAAGGAGGTCGGGAAGGGCGCCGGGAACGAGGACGGGAACGTGTCCTCGCCGGGGAGGATCTCGTACGGCTCCTCCTCGGCCGCGTCCGCCGTACCGGCCGCGGCACCCGTCCGAGCGGGCGTGCCCCCCTTGCCGGCGCCCCTGCTCCTGCCCCACAGCCTGAACCCGGACGCGCCCCCGCCGTCCCCCGTGTCCGCGTCCGGCGCCGGGGCCGCCCCCGCTCCAGCGCCTTCCGCTTCTCCGGCCCCGCCCTTCTCCCCAGCCGCCGTACCGCCAGCCGCTGGCTCCCCGGCCGCCGTACCGCCAGCCGCCGTACCGCCAGCCGCCGTACCGCCAGCCGCTGTCTCCCCGGCCGCCGTCGCCGCTTCCGCCGTCGCCGCCGTCGGCTGTACGGCCGCCTTTCCGCCCTGCGCCGCCTTTCCGCCCTGCGCCGCCTTCGCGGCCGTACCCGCCGTCTCCGTGCCCTGTGCCGGGATGCCGCCGGTGTGCCGGCGACGGCCGCGCAGCCGCCAGACGCGTGCGCTCAGTGCCGTCGGCAGCGCGAACACCAGCGTCCAGGCCCCGGCCGCACCCCCGGTCCGCCACCACAGCGGGCCGAGGCGGGCCAGCGCGGCCACACCCAGCGGGCCGCCCGCCAGTTCGGCGAGCAGGGCGAGGGCCGAGGCGCAGAACAGCGCCGTCAGCAGCACCACCCCGGCGGTCCGGCCGGCCGACCAGCGGGCCCGCGCCGGCGCACCGGACTCCCGCCGCACGGCCGCCCGCGCCACGAACCACCCCGCCGTCATCCCGGCCACCGCCGGAACCACGCCCGCCGCCCAGTTCTGCGGCGTACCGGCGCCCGGGTCCGGCACCGCGGCCAGCAGCGGGAACGGCGGCAGCAGCGGCGCGGGGTCGGAGGCGAGCGGGTGGACCAGGTGTCCGGTGCCGAGGAGGAAGCCGGGGCCGAGCGCGTAGGACGCGGCCCAGACCGCCGCGTTGGGGACCAGGGCGATGCCGAGCAGCAGCACCGCGAACCGTCCCGTCCAGCCCTCCGTGAGCTGCAGGAACGACGCCCGCGCCGGCTCGCCGTGCCACACCAGGGACACCCCGACGAGCAGCGCGCCGCCCCCGAAGAGCACCGCCGTGGCGGCACCGGCGGCGCGTACGGCCGCGCCCAGCCGTGCCCGCGCGTCCGTGCCGAACACCAGCCGCCGCACCGGCCCGGGCAGCACCATCAGCACGCGACGCAGGGGCTGGTGCGGATGGCCGTACGCCGACCAGGCCCCGGCGCCGGCCGCGCTCGCCGTGACGAGCGGCAGGCACACCGTCACCCAGGTCCACTCGGGACGCAGTTCGCCGCCGGCGCAGTACAGCGCCGCGGCGGCGCCCACCCCCAGATAGCCGAGGACCACGCCCGTCCACGCGGTACGCGCCCGTACCGGCGGGGGGCCGTCCGGCTCGGCGGACGCCTCGGTGGCGTCCCGCGCCGCCCGGTACACCAGCCACAGCGGCAGGGCGAGCAGCAGCAGCGGGGTGATGCCGACGGGCATCGGCGCGCCGGTGAGCGTGTCGGTGCGGACCAGTTCCACGCCGTGCGCCAGCAGCCACAGGGCGGCGGCGATGTGCAGCGCCCCGTCCGGTCCGCTGTCCGGGTACGGCGAGCTGACCCACAGCATCATCACGAGCACCGCGGACGAACCGAGGCCCAGTCCGGCCGCGACGGCACCGCCCAGCAGGCTCGCGCCGAAACCGGGCGAGCGGTCGCGCATCCGGGAGAGCAGGGGCGAGGACGACGAGCGACGAGCGGTCATCTGGGTCACGCACGCCATGCTCCCAACGACACGCGCTTTCCCGTCGTAACAGGCGAACCTCCGATGTGTCGCTCAATATACGTTTATGTTCTTTTTCGTACGGAAGGGTGCATGGTGACGACGACACAGAGCCCCGAGCCGACGGCCCCTCAGGAACCCTCGGCACTGGTGAGCCTGACGCCCGCTCAGGCCTTCGACGCGCTGTACGCGTTCTGCGCCCCCGCCCTCGTACGGCAGACCTATCTGCTCACCGGGCGCCGGGAGCTGGCCCGCGAGTCCGTGGAGCAGGCCTTCCAGCTGGCCTGGCAGCGCTGGCCCGAGGTGGCCCGGGACCGGGACCCGGCCGGCTGGGTACGGGCGGTGGCGTACGACTGCGCCCTCTCCCCCTGGCACCGCTTCCGCCCCCGCTACCGGTCGCCGGAACCCCCGCCCGCCGACCCGGCCCACCGGGAACTGCTGCACACCCTGCTCGGGCTGCCGGCGCCGTACCGGCGCACGCTCGTCCTGTACGACGGTGTGGGGCTCGACCTTCCGGAGACGGCGGCGGAGACGGAGGCGAGCACCCCGGCCGCCGCCAACCGGCTGACCCACGCGCGCGAGGCCGTGGCCGCGCGGCTGCCGGAACTGGCCGACCCCGCCGAGCTGCACCGCCGACTGCGCGAACTGGCCTCGGCGGAGCACCTGCGCGCGGCCGGGCCGACGCTGGTGCGGACCGGGTGCGAACGCCGCAACGTCTTCTGGACCCGGGCCGCCATCGCCTTCACGGTCACGATCATCGGCGCCACGGCCCTCACGCTGCGGACGGCACCGACCCGCTACGAGGCGCCGGTGGCCCCGGCCCAGGCGGTACAGGGAGTCCCGCCACCGGCCGGCCTGGGGCCGCTGTCCCGGGAGGAACTGGCCCTGCGGGCCAAGCTGCACCGCTCGGAGTCGAGCGGCCCGGAGCGGGTGTTCCCGCAGGCGCGGTGAGCCTGCGGGCGCGGTGAGCCTGCGGGCGCGGTGAGCCTGCGGGCGCGGTGAGCCTGCGGGCGCGGGAACGCCGGTAGGCCCGCCCCGGCGAAGGGGACGGGCCTACCCGGGCAGGCCTGGCCTGCCGACGGCGAGCCGGGAAGCTCAGGCGCTCAGGATCTCGCGAGCGAGCTTGGCCGTCTCGGTCGGGGTCTTGCCGACCTTGACGCCCGCGGCCTCCAGGGCCTCCTTCTTGGCCTGTGCGGTGCCGGAAGAGCCGGAGACGATGGCGCCGGCGTGACCCATGGTCTTGCCCTCGGGCGCGGTGAAGCCCGCGACGTAACCGACGACCGGCTTGGTCACGTTCTCCTTGATGAACGCGGCCGCGCGCTCCTCGGCGTCGCCACCGATCTCACCGATCATCACGATGAGGTCGGTGTCGGGGTCCTCCTGGAACGCGGCGAGCGCGTCGATGTGCGTGGTGCCGATGATCGGGTCACCACCGATACCGACGGCGGTGGAGAAGCCGATGTCCCGCAGCTCGTACATCATCTGGTACGTCAGCGTGCCGGACTTCGACACCAGACCGATGCGGCCCGGCTTGGTGATGTCGCCCGGGATGATGCCGACGTTCGACTGGCCCGGGGTGATGATGCCGGGGCAGTTCGGGCCGATGATGCGGGTCTTGTTGCCCTTCTTGCCGGCGTACGCCCAGAAGGCGGCCGTGTCGTGCACGGCGATGCCCTCGGTGATCACGACGGCCAGCGGGATCTCGGCGTCGATGGCCTCGACGACCGCGTCCTTGGTGAACTTCTCCGGCACGAAGATGACGGAGACGTTGGCGCCGGTCTTCTCGATGGCCTCCTTGACGGTCCCGAAGACGGGTACCTCGGTGCCGTCGAAGTCCACGGTCTGACCCGCCTTGCGCGGGTTCACGCCGCCCACGACGTTCGTGCCGTCACCGAGCATGAGCTTGGTGTGCTTCATGCCCGTGGCGCCGGTCATGCCCTGGACGATGACCTTGCTGTCCTTGTTGAGCCAGATAGCCATGGTGTGTTGTGTCCTCGTCCTGAGTGCTTACTTGGCGGCGTGGGCCAGCTCGGCGGCCTTGTCGGCCGCGCCGTCCATGGTGTCGACGCGCTGCACCAGCGGGTGGTTGGCGTCGGTGAGGATCTTCCGGCCCAGCTCGGCGTTGTTGCCGTCGAGGCGGACGACGAGCGGCTTCTCGACCTTCTCGCCCCGGTCCTCCAGGAGCTTCAGGGCCTGGACGATGCCGTTGGCGACCTCGTCACAGGCGGTGATGCCACCGAAGACGTTGACGAAGACGGACTTGACGTCCGGGTCGCCCAGGATGATCTCCAGGCCGTTCGCCATCACCTGGGCCGAGGCGCCACCGCCGATGTCCAGGAAGTTGGCGGGCTTGACGCCACCGTGCTGCTCACCGGCGTACGCGACGACGTCCAGGGTGCTCATGACGAGACCCGCGCCGTTGCCGATGATGCCGACCTCGCCGTCGAGCTTGACGTAGTTGAGGCCCTTCTCCTTGGCAGCGGCCTCGAGCGGGTTGGCCGCGGCCTTGTCGTGGAGCTCCTCGTACTCGGGGTGACGGAACTCGGCGTTGTCGTCCAGCGACACCTTGCCGTCGAGGGCGAGGACGTCACCGGAGGCGACCTTCGCGAGCGGGTTGACCTCGACCAGGAGGGCGTCCGACTTGATGAAGGTGTCCCACAGCTTGATCAGGACGTTGACGACCTTGTCCGCGACCTCGGCCGGGAACTTGGCGGCCTCCACGATCTCGCGGGCCTTGGCCTCGTCCACACCGTCGATCGGGTCGATCGCGATCTTGGCGACGGCCTCCGGACGGGTGGCCGCCACCTCCTCGATCTCCATGCCGCCCTCGACGGAGGCGATGGAGAGGAACGTGCGGTTGGCACGGTCGAGGAGGAAGGAGACGTAGTACTCCTCGATGATCTCCGGAGCGGTCTCGGCGATCATGACCTTGTGGACCGTGTGGCCCTTGATGTCCATGCCGAGGATGTCCGTCGCGCGGGCGACGGCCTCGTCCGGGGTGGCGGCCAGCTTGACACCGCCAGCCTTGCCGCGGCCACCGACCTTCACCTGCGCCTTGACGACGGACTTGCCGCCCAGACGCTCCGTGATCGCGCGCGCCGCCTCAGGCGTGTCGATGACTTCACCGGCCAGCACCGGTACATCGTGCTTGGCGAAGAGGTCCCTCGCCTGGTACTCGAACAGGTCCACGCGCTTCCGTCCCTATCAGTGATCTCGCGGTTCGTTGGATGCGTGGGCGTGCCGCGAAGGGCAACGTGACGTCCGCTGTCACAAGGGAAGCGCACACGGTGTCCGAGCGCGCGGCATGTCCGTCTCGCAGGTTATCGCTGCTTGCGGGGGCCCTCTAAATCGCGGGTCACACCTGAGCGGTGATACCTGTCACATGATGCCGGGTTCCCTGGCACAGAGTGCCGTCTATGAATCCGGTACGGGCGTTGTGCGAGGCCTCACCGGGCTGGGGTTGACCCGGTGAGACCCCCTGGCGGCCCCGGTCGACCGGGGCCCGGGGGCGCTTGATCCCCACCCCAATGGGGACCACCCACCCCCTCCGCGCGGCTCCGCCCGGACGGGCCGACGGCTTTCGACCGCCCGGACCGGTCACCCCGCGGAGCTGTTCCGGGCACTGCGCCCGGCTGTCCACCGGGTGCCCGCGCGAGGCCGGTTCCACTCACGCCGGGTCGGGTATCGGCAGGGGCCGCTTCTCCAGCGCGGCGGCCATCACCTCGGGGAACAGGTCGGGCGTGCAGGCGAAGGCCGGTGCGCCGAGCGCGGCGAGCGCCGCCGCGTGGTCGCGGTCGTAGGCGGGTGCCCCCTCGTCCGACAGCGCCAGCAGCGCCACGAACTGCACCCCGGACGCCTTCATCGCCGCGACCCGCTTCAACATCTCGTTGCGGATGCCGCCCTCGTAGAGGTCGCTGATCAGTACGACGACGGTCTCGGCCGGCCGGGTGATCTGCGCCTGGCAGTAGGCGAGCGCCCGGTTGATGTCCGTGCCGCCGCCGAGCTGGGTGCCGAAGAGCACGTCGACGGGGTCGTCCAGCTGGTCGGTGAGGTCGACGACCGCCGTGTCGAAGACGACCAGCCGGGTGCTGATCGACCGCATCGAGGCGAGGACCGCGCCGAACACGGACGCGTACACCACGGATGCCGCCATCGACCCGGACTGGTCGATGCAGAGCACGACCTCCTTCTTCACCGACTGCGCCGCCCGCCCGTAGCCGACGAGCCGTTCCGGTACGACCGTGCGGTACTCGGGGAGGTAGTGCTTGAGGTTGGCCGCGATGGTGCGGTTCCAGTCGATGTCGTGGTGGCGCGGACGGGTGACGCGGGCGCTGCGGTCCAGGGCGCCGGTGAGGGTGGCCCGGGTGCGGGTGGCGAGCCGCTTCTCCAGGTCCTCGACCACCTCGCGCACGACCGCGCGGGCCGTCTCCCTCGTCGTCTCCGGCATCGCCTTGTGCAGCGAGAGCAGCGTGCCGACCAGGTGCACGTCGGCCTCCACCGCCTCCAGCATCTCCGGCTCCAGCAGCAGGGAGGCGAGACCGAGCCGGTCGATGGCGTCGCGCTGCATGACCTGGACGACGGAGGACGGGAAGTAGCTGCGGATGTCGCCGAGCCAGCGCGCCACGGACGGCGCCGAGGCACCGAGCCCCGCCGACCGGTCCCGGCCCGACTGCGGTTTGTCGCTCCTGCCGTAGAGCGCGGCCAGCGTGCCGTCCATCGCCGCGTCCCGGCCGGACAGCGCGCATCCGGTGCCGTCGGCCTGATCTCCGCCCAGCACCAGCCGCCATCGCCGGAGGCGCTCCCGGGCGGGGTCCGTGGTGCCGGTGGCGTCCATGGTGTCCGTTGCATCCCTTACCGGCGTTGTGTGCGTCATGTGCCCACCCCCGCGAGGCAGTCGCCCCGTGTCCTGTCGTGTGTCGTCTCGTGGTCCGCGTCCAGGCCGAGCAGCAGCCGCAGCACCGGCAGGACGGCGTCGGCGCGTCCGGTGTCCGGTTCGGCGGCGAAGCCGGGCACCGAGGCTCCCTGGGCGGCGGCCCCGCCGGGCCGGTTCCCGGGCCCGCGCCGGATCAGCTCGCCGAGGGTTCTGCGCACCCCCGGCTCGTACGCCGCGAAGGTGCGCCGCAGCAGCGGCAGCACGTCCGTGAAGGCCTCCGCCGGCACCCCGGTCAGCCAGCTGTCGAGCAGACCGAGCAGCCGCTCGTCGTGCACCAGCAGCAGTCCGCCCCCGCCCCCGGCGAAGCCCTCGACCCAGGCGGCGGCAGCGGCGGGCGGCGTGCCCGGCGAGAGCACCAGCCCCATCAGCCGGGCGACCTCCTCGGACGGCAGCGCCCCCTCGTCCAGCAACAGCCGCACGGCCCGCCCCCGGATCACCCCGGGCGTGTTCTCCCGCACAGCCAGCACCCGCAACACCCCCCGCCAACGCTCCCGCAGCCCACCCCGACCGGCGGCATGCGGACGGTGCCCGTCGCGAGCCTCGGCGCCACCATCGGCCCCGGTTCCCGCTGCGTGGGCGCCGACGTCGCCCTCACCCCCGTCCGCGGAGAGACAAGCGTCCCCCTCCCCGCCCCGGGCCCCCTCGACGGACGCACCGGAGCCGCCCCCGGCACCCCCGGCTGGCCCCTCAACACCGACCGGTCCTGCCACCGACCCACGGGCACCCTCACCACCGCCGACCGCGGGGACGCCGGCAACGTCCCCGCCACGCCCCACCGACGCACCGGCGGCAGCCCCCTCGCCGGTCACCGGCCCACCGGCAGCCTCCCCGACACCACCCTCGATACGCGCGGCTGCCTCATCGGCGCCGACCGGTCCCGCCGCCGCCGACGCACGGCTGCCATCACCACCGCCCACCGCAGACGCACCGGCGGCAGCCGCGGCAGCCCCCTCGCGTCCCACCGGGGCCCCCGCCAAGCTCTCCGTGAGCAGCCCGACCGCCGTGTGTACGGCGTCCACATGGCCGCGCATCTCCTCCGCCGCGTCCGCGTCGAGTGCGGTGCAGGCGGGGGGCAGGCCGACGAAGACGCGTTCGGCGAGGCCTGCCGCTACCTCGGCCAGCGCGCGGGTGTCGGTGCCGCGCACGTCGCCGTAGCGCAGTGAGCGGACCAGGGCGGGCAGGGCCTGGGCGAGGTGGCCGACGTCGGTGTCCAGGGCCGCCCGGTCGGCGAGCACCCGCATGACGACGGGCAGCGCGTCCGTCAGACCGGCCAGCAGGCACTGCTCGGCGAGCGCGGTGACGTCGGCCAGGGCGCGCGCCGCCGCCGCGTCCGCCTCCGCCTTGGCCTGTGCCGCCGCCTGTACGGTCGTCCCCCACACGCCCGCCTCGGCGACCCGCACGGACAGTTCGGGTTCCCAGCGCAGCCGCCAGGTCTCCCGGAAGGTGCCCGTGCTCCCCCGCGACCGGGCCGGCTCCCCCCAGCCGACGCCGAGCAGCCGGAGCCGGTGCAGCAGCCTGCTGCGGCCGGCGTCGGTGTCCCCGCGCAGGTCCAGTTCCAGCTCGCGCTCCAGTGCCTCGGGCTTGAGCCGGAGCGAGCGCTGCTGCCGGGCCAGGTCGCGCTGGAGCGGCACCGCGGGCGCCGACTCCGGGACCTCGCCGAGGACGTCGCCGACCACCAGCCGGTCGTGCACCAGCGCCAGCGGCACGTCCGAGCCCTCGCACAGCACCGCGCGCACCGCGTCCGTGGTCTCGCCGAGGCCGGGCAGCGGGCGGCCCCGCAGCGCCGCCAGGGTCTCCGCGAGCCGGACGGCCTCGATGACGTGCGCGGAGGACACGATCCGGTCCTCCTCGCGCAACAGCCTGGCGACCTTGGTCAGCCAGCGCTCGACCGGCCGGTCCGGGGCCCGGAACAGATGCCCGTACCAGCCCGGCGAGTCGATGCCCGCGCCGTATCCGCCGGCCCGGGCCAGCCTGCGGTGCGTCCACGGCACCCAGGTCAGGTCGGTCCTGACCTTGGGCAGGCCCCGCAGCAGCGCCCGGTCGGCGGTGACTTTCGTCTTCTCGCGCAGCGCGGGCACGTGCCAGGCCCCGCACACCACGGCCACGGCGTCCCCGAACTCCTTGCGCGCGTCGCGCAGCCGGAGCCGCATGTACGCCTCGCGGACCAGGTCGCGGTCGCGTCCGCCGACGCCGTAGCGCTCGCGCAGCGCACCCATCGCGTCCGCCACCGCCGCGAACGGCGCGAAGGGATCCCCCGCGCCCGGCCCCCGGTGCTCGACGACGTCCTCCCACCAGCGCTCGGGGTCGTCGTACCCGGCGGCCTCGGCCAGTGCGGCGAGGGGGTCGACACGGACCGCCTCGTCCCCGTCCCCGTCGGACCCGTCCGCGTCGGCCCCGTCCCCGTCCCGCTCCCACGCGAGCGTGTGCGTGGCCGGCAGGTCGATGAAGCGGGCCGGGACACCGTGTTCCAGGGCCCAGCGGATGGCCACCCACTCGGGGCTGAACTCGGCGAACGGCCAGAAGGCCGAGCGGCCGGGCTCGTCCACGGCGTGGGCGAGCAGGGCGACCGGGGGCCGCAGGCCCGGGTCGGCGGCCAGCGGGATCAGCGCGTCGGCCTCGGGCGGGCCCTCGATCAGCACGGCGGCCGGACACGCGGCGTCCAGCGCGGCCCGCACCGCGCGCGAGGAGCCGGGCCCGTGGTGCCGCACCCCGAGCAGCAGCGGCCCGGAGGCGAACACCGTGCTCCCGCCGGTGCCGGTCATGCGCTCACCTCGCGGCAGGCGCGGTAGAAGTCGGTCCAGCCCTCGCGCTCGCGGACGACGGTTTCCAGGTACTCCTGCCAGACGACCCGGTCGGCCGCCGGGTCCCGGACGACGGCGCCGAGGATGCCGGCGGCGACGTCTCCCGGCCGCAGCACGCCGTCGCCGAAGTGGGTGGCGAGCGCGAGGCCCCCCGTGACGACGGAGATCGCCTCCGCCGTGGACAGCGTGCCGCTGGGCGACTTCAGCTTCGTACGGCCGTCGGCGGTGACGCCGTCGCGCAGCTCGCGGAAGACGGTGACGACCCGGCGGATCTCCTCGATGCCGTCGGGCGCGGCCGGCAGGTCGAGGGAGCGGCCGAGCTGCTCGACCCGGCGGGTGACGATGTCGACCTCGGCGTCGGCGCTCTCCGGCAGGGGCAGCACCACGGTGTTGAAGCGGCGGCGCAGCGCGCTGGAGAGGTCGTTGACCCCGCGGTCGCGGTCGTTGGCGGTGGCGATGAGGTTGAACCCGCGGACCGCCTGGACCTCCTCGCCCAGCTCGGGGACGGGCAGGGTCTTCTCGGACAGGATCGTGATCAGCGTGTCCTGCACGTCGGCCGGGATACGGGTCAGCTCCTCCACCCGCGCCGTCATGCCCTCGGCCATGGCGCGCATGACGGGACTGGGCACCAGGGCGTCGCGGCTCGGGCCGTGGGCGAGGAGCTGCGCGTAGTTCCAGCCGTACCGGATCGCCTCCTCCGGGGTGCCGGCCGTGCCCTGCACCAGCAGGGTCGAGTCGCCGCTGACGGCGGCGGCCAGGTGTTCCGACACCCAGGTCTTGGCGGTGCCGGGCACGCCGAGCAGGAGCAGGGCGCGGTCGGTGGCCAGCGTGGTGACGGCGACCTCGACGATGCGGCGCGGGCCCACGTACTTGGGTGTGATCACCGTGCCGTCCGGCAGGGTGCCGCCGAGCAGGTACGTCGCCACCGCCCACGGCGACAGCTTCCAGCGGGCGGGGCGCGGGCGGTCGTCCTGCGCGGCGAGCGCGGCGAGTTCGTCCGCGAAGGCGTGCTCGGCGTGCGGTCGCAACGCCTGCGCGGTCTCGTCGCGGTCGGGTGCGGCGGTCGTCGGTTCCACGGACACAGACATGGCTGAGGCCCCCTCCAGCTCGGCCGGTTCGGATCTGGCATCCACCGTGCACCACGCCACTGACAATCGCTCTGACCTGCACAAACGCGTTCGCCGGGCCGATTGTCAGTGGCGGGACCTACCGTCGGTGGCATGACTGAGCAGGGGGTGCGCTGGACCGCGGACCAGGTGCTGGCACTGGCGCCTGACGCCGCGTCACGCAAAGCGGGGAGCAGACTCGGCGCGGCCGGGCCGTGGTCCGGGACCGGGAGCGGAGAGGGGGCGGTGTGGGGGCTGTGCAAGGGCAGTGGCAGCAGGCCGTACCAGACGGTGGTGGACCTGGCCGGCGCGGCCGGGCCGGCGTACAAGTGCAGTTGTCCGAGCCGTAAGTTCCCGTGCAAGCACGCGCTCGGGCTGCTCCTGCTGTGGGCGGGGGACGAGGGCGCGGTGCCGGCCGCCGCGCAGCCGCCGGACTGGGCCGGGCAGTGGCTCGCGGGCCGGCGCGGACGCGCCGAGGCGAAGAAGGCGTCGGCCGAGGGGGGTTCGGGCGGCGCGCCCGCCGATCCGGAGGCGGCCCGGCGGCGGGCCGAGCGCCGGGCCGAGCGCGTCACGGCGGGCGCGAGCGAGCTGGAGCAGCGCCTTGCGGACCTGCTGCGCGGCGGCCTGGCCGCGGCCGAACAGGCGGGCTACGGCCTGTGGGACGAGACGGCGGCCCGCATGGTCGACGCCCAGGCGCCGGGACTGGCCGCGCGTGTCCGGGAGCTGGGGGCGATCCCGGGCTCCGGCGCGGGCTGGCCGGCGCGGCTGCTGGAGGAGTGCGCGCTGCTGCATCTGCTCGACCAGGGCTGGCTGCACCGGGACCGGCTGCCCGAGGCCCTCGCGGCCACGGTCCGCTCCCGGCTCGGCCTGCCCGCCGCACCGGACGGCCCGCCGGTGCGCGACCGCTGGCTGGTCCTCGCCCAGTACGACGCGGTGGATTCGAAACTGACGACGCGCCGGATATGGCTGCACGGCGCCGAGTCCGGCGGGACCCGGCTGCTGCTGTCCTACGGTGCGGCGGGCCGGGCGCCGGAGCTGTCGCTTCCGGTCGGCCTGGCCGTGGACGCGGAACTGACGGCGTATCCGGGCTCCGGCCAGTCCCGGGCGGCCCTGGGCGAACGGTTCGCCCCGCCGGCCCCGGCCGGGTTCCGCCCGCCGGGCGTGACCATCGCGCAGGCGGCGGCACGGTACGGCGAAGCCCTGCGGGAGGACCCGTGGCTGGACGCGGTCCCGGTCGCCCTGGACCGGGTGATACCGGTCCCGGACGGCGACACGTGGCAGCTGGCCGACGCGGACACGGACACGGCCCTGCCACTGAGCCGGGCCGCCCGCTCCCGGCCCGGCCTGTGGCGGCTGGTCGCCCTGTCCGGCGGCGCGCCCGTCACGGTCTTCGGCGAGTGCGGCCACCGCGGTTTCACCCCGCTCACGGCCTGGCCGGAGGGGGCGGGCGAGGCGGTGCCGCTGTGCTGACCGGCCGTACGGACAGTGCCGTACACACATCCAGGCGCACTGAAGGAAAGGGGAAGGGATGAACGGGGCACCGACCGGCGGGGACACCACGGCACCGGACAGCTCCTGGGAGGAGCTGGTCACCACCGCGCTCCTCGGCACCGACCGGCGCGCCCCGGCGCACACCGCGCCCGGCCGCGCGGCGCCGGTGGCGCTGCTCGACGCCGCTGCCGTGGCGACCGTACGGCGCCGGGCCGGACTGCGGCCCGCGCGGGTGGCACAGCGGCCCGACCGGGCGCCCGCCGACCCCCGCCCGCCCCTGCCCGCACGGGCGGCGCACCGGCTCAACACCCTGCTGGCCGACCGCTCCGGTGGCGGGTCCGGCGGCCGGCGGGGCAGCTCCCCCGACCTCATGGAACTGCTCCCGCAGTGGCTTGCGGCGGCCAACGCGCACGGGTACGCGGCGCCCCCGCAGGCGCTGCCCGCGCTGCTGGACGCGGCCCGGGGGCGTACCGATCTGCGCCCGGCGGCGCTGGCGTTCGGGGGCCCGCGGGCGCTGTGGCTGGCCCGGCTGAACCCGGACTGGCGGTTCGCCCTGCGCGCCGCGCCCGGCGGCGGCGCCACGCTGCCCGATCCGGAGGACGCCGAGGCGGTGCGCCGGCTGTGGCAGGAGGGGCTGTTCGCCGAACGGGCCGCGCTGCTGGGCGCGCTGCGCGCCCGTACGCCCGCGCTGGGCCGCGAGCTGCTGACGTCGACGTGGACGACGGAGCGGGCAGAGGACCGGCTGATGTTCCTCGACTCGCTGCGCGCGGGCCTGTCCCAGGCCGACGAGCCCTTCCTGGAACAGGCGTTGGGCGACCACAGCCGCAACGTCCGGGCGACGGCGGCGGAACTGCTGTCGGCGCTGCCGGACTCGGCGCTCGCCGCGCGGATGGCCGTACGGGCCACGGCGTGCGTGGCCCTGGACCGTACCGGGGACGCGCCGGTGATCGCGGTGGAGGCGCCGCTCGAATGCGATCCCGGCATGGAGCGGGACGGCGTGGTGGCCGCGCCCCCCGCGGGCCGCGGGGAACGGTCGTGGTGGCTGGGTCAGTTGGTGGAGGCCGCCCCGCTCGGCACCTGGCCGGAGCGGCTCGGCGGGCGGACGGCCGAGGAGATCGTGGCGCTGCCGGTGGCGGACGGCTGGCAGGGCGAACTGCACGCGGCCTGGTGCCGGGCGGCGGTACGGCAGCGGGACGCCGCGTGGTCACGGGCGCTGCTCGGCTCGCCGTCGGCGCCGGAGGCCGGCGGTCCGGGCGCGGTGTCCCTGGCGGAGCGGGCGAAGCTGCTGGCCGCGCTGGATCCGGCCGAACGGGCCGCGTGGGTCGCCGGGTTCATCGCGACGCACGGCCTGTCGGAGGCGTTCCAGCTGCTCGGGGTGTGCGCGGTCCCGTGGGCTCCCGCGCTGGGCCAGGCGGTCGTGGACGCCCTCAACATCGCCCGGGACGCGGGTAGTTACCCGTGGAGCTTCAGCGGGGTGATGGGACTGGCCGAGCGCTGTCTGGACCCGGCGGACGCCGTACGGCTGGAGGCACTGCTGGCGATACCCGACGAGCGGGAGGACGCCGCTCCGGGGGCCGGCGGGTACTGGGCGGAGGCGTTCCAGCGACTGGTGACGACGCTGCGGCTGCGGGCGGCGATGACGCGGGAACTCGCCCCGTCCGCACCGCCCGCCGAGCAGGCGGAGGCAGCCGCTCAGCCGCCGGACGCGGCCGGCTGACGGACGTTCTCCCGGACCCAGTCCACGATCGACGCGGTGGTCGCCCCCGGGGTGAAGATCTCCGCGACGCCCTTCTCCTTCAGCGGCGGGATGTCCTCCTCCGGGATGATGCCGCCGCCGAAGACGAGGATGTCCTCGGCCTCGCGCTCCTTGAGCAGGTCGATGACCGCGGCGAACAGCGTGTTGTGGGCGCCGGAGAGGATGGACAGGCCGATCGCGTCGGCGTCCTCCTGGATGGCGGTGTCGACGATTTGTTCCGGGGTCTGGTGGAGCCCGGTGTAGATGACCTCCATACCGGCGTCGCGCAGGGCACGCGCGATCACCTTGGCCCCACGATCGTGGCCGTCGAGCCCCGGCTTGGCGACCACCACGCGGATCGGACCGGCTGCCACACCCATCACTGCCTCCATCAAGCGACCACGGAAGCGATCGGCTTCCGTCCGTAACGACAAGTACCGCACTTTTGGCGCGTTCCGCCACCGTCGCGAAGTGAACGAACGTTATCTCCAGCATCCCGCAACCGGCAGTTTTACGGGGCGCGGCGAGGGGGAAATCACATGGTGGGACATGAAGGCACACGGGGGACCGAGCCGTCCTCCGCGTGCCGACGGGAGGTCGGCCATGAAGGTCACCGGAGTATTGCCGCTCTTTCTCCCGCTCTGCCGCCGCATGTGGCCCGGCAGACTGGCCGGACTGTCGATGACGCTGCTCAGGGCGACGGCTCTGGAGGCCGCGATCCTGGCCGGTCATCTCCTGCTGTATCCGACCGGCCTGATCCAGGAGCGCCGCTGCGGCGGCTCCGACGGGGGCGGCGCCGCCCGGCTGCCGGTCCGCCCGGGACCGCCGGTCGTCCTGCTGCACGGTTTCATCGACAACCGTTCGGTGTTCGTCCTGCTCCGCCGCGCGCTGGCCCAGCACGGCAGGCACCGCGTGGAGTCGCTGAACTACTCTCCGCTGACCTGCGACATACGCACCGCCGCCGAGCTGCTCGGCCGGCACATCGAGGAGATCTGCGAGCGCACCGGCAGTGCCCGGGTCGACATCGTCGGGCACAGCCTCGGCGGTCTGATAGCGCGCTACTACGTTCAGTGCCTGGGCGGTGACCTGCGGGTACGCACGCTGGTCACGCTCGGCACCCCGCACTCCGGGACGCGCGTGGCGCCGCTGGCGGACGCGCATCCCATCGTTCGGCAGATGCGGCCGGGATCAGTGGTGATCGAGGAACTGTCCCGGCCCGCGCCCGGCTGCCGGACCCGCTTCGTGAGCTTCTGGAGCGACCTGGACTCCCTGATGGACCCGCTGGAGACGGCCTGCCTGGACCATCCCGACCTCGACGCGCAGAACGTCCGGGTGACCGGCATCGGCCATCTCGCTCTTCCCGTGCATCCCGCCGTGGCGGCGGGGATACGCGAGGCCCTCGACGTCCCGCACCCCGGGGACCGGTCCGCCGGCGGCCTGACGGTGGCCTGAGACCGGCCGGGCCGCGCGACGGCCGGCCTCCGAGGAGCCCACAGCGTCGCCATGGGGGCCACACAGTGGGCACATCGCCGCTCGACATCGAACATTCTTCGAACGCAAAGCCAAGGTACGGTGCGTGGTCCGCCGAAACACGGCCGAATGCCCGTTTCCGGCCCGCGCGAAACCGGCCGAAGATTGTCGCGCCCAGGTACCGCCGGGTACAGTCGCCGCACTGCTCTGGCAGCCCCTGTTGTCGAGGCGAAAGAGAAGTTGGTGAACGACCGTCACCCGTCGGGGAGCACGACCACCCCGGCCCCGGCTTCCGACGCCTCCACCGCGCACTACGCGCCGTACGGGGCACAGGAAGCCCCTTACGACGACCTCACCACGTACGGCGGTTACGACGCCACTGGTTTTACCGGTGGTTCCACAGGCACCACGGCCTTCCACACCGACCCGCTCTTCGGCAGCCTTCCGGGCAGCGAGCAGACCACCGGCGCCTACGACACCACGCAGTGGCAGACCGGAACCGTCCAGACCCCGGCCTACGACCCGTACGCGGCCCAGCACCACGCCGCTTACGACTCCGGCGCCTACGACAGCACCGCCTGGACCGTCCCCGCGCAGTCCACCGGGAACGACGTCAGCGGCCAGTGGGACGCGAACTCCTGGCTGCAACCCGACCAGTCCGGCGGTGCCGACGCCACCCAGCAGTGGGAGTGGGGCACCCAGGCCTTCGACACGGGCGCGTACGACGCGACGCAGTGGAACTCCGCCGGGCAGGCCGTGCCGGCCGAGCCCGAGCAGGGTGGCGAACCGTTCGATCAGCAGGCCACCGGGACGTTCGAGGCGGTCGGCGACCCGCAGGCGGCCGCGTCCTTCGAGCAGCTGCCGTACGAGGACGCCGCCTTCGGCGAACACCCCGCCGACGAGGGCGAGCCGGACTCCACCGGGGAACTGCCCGCCGTGACGGGTCTGCTGGACGGCCAGGAGGAGATCAGCCCGGCGCCGGCGACCCGCGCGGGCTCGCGCAACGGGGCGCGCTCCCGGCGTCGTACGCCCGCCAAGCGCTCCGCGCTGCTGACCGTCGCCGTACCGTCGGCCTGTGTGATGGGGGTCGCCGGGATCGCCGCCGCCTCGGTCGGCGCGCTCGCCGACGAGTCCAAGGACACCTCCACCAGTGCGGCGGACGCGCAGCCGGTCAAGCCGTCGGTCGCCAACAGCAAGCTGGACAGCCAGCTCAAGACGCTCTCCGCCGGGGCCACCGACTTCGCCGACCGGGCGAGCCGCACCCAGGAGCGGATCGACCTCAAGGCGCAGCAGGAGCTGGAGAAGAAGAAGGCGGCCGCGGAGGCCGCGCTCAAGGAGCGGCTGCGCCCCAAGTTCGCGCTGCCGGTCGCGCAGCACGGGCTCAGCGCCTACTACGGCCAGGCGGGCATCAACTGGATGTCGGTGCACACCGGCATCGACTTCCCGGTCTCCTACGGCACCACGGTGATGGCCGCCACCGACGGCACCGTCACCACCAAGTGGAACAGCGCCTACGGCAACATGATGATCGTGACCGCCAAGGACGGCACGGAGACCTGGTACTGCCACCTCTCCAGCTACCGCGTCGCCTCCGGTACGACCGTCAAGGCGGGCCAGCCGATCGCCTACTCCGGCAACTCCGGCAACTCCACCGGCCCGCACCTGCATTTCGAGGTACGGCCGGCGGGCGGGTCGGCGATAGACCCGCTGCCGTGGCTGCGGAGCCACGGACTGGATCCCACCTAGACCCCGGGGCCCCGCTCTTCAGCGGGGCCCTTCCGGTCGGCTACAGCTTCTCCACCGGCGCGTACCGCAGCAGCAGCCGCTTCGGCTTGGCGTCGCCGAAGTCGATCGTCGCCTCCGCGTTGGCGCCCGTGCCCTTCACCGCGACGACGGTGCCGAGCCCGAACTGGTCGTGGGTGACCCGGTCGCCGACGGCGAGCCCGACCACCGGCTTCTCCGCCGTGCGCCGCGTGGCGAACCCGGACGCGCCCGACGCCGAGGAGCGCGAACGCGTCGAGGACAGCGAGGCCGCGATCCCGGACGCCGGACCGGAGGACACCGGCGCCGCCGCCCCCGTCCGCTTCCATTCGACATGGGCGGGCGGGATCTCCTCCAGGAAGCGGGAGGGCGGGTTGTACGACGGCTGGCCCCAGGCGCTGCGCATCGCCGAGCGCGTGAGATACAGCCGCTCCCGCGCGCGCGTGATGCCGACGTACGCCAGGCGCCGCTCCTCCTCCAGCTCCTTGGTCTGGCCCAGGGCGCGCATGTGCGGGAAGACGCCGTCCTCCATGCCGGTCAGGAACACGACCGGGAACTCCAGGCCCTTCGCGGTGTGCAGGGTCATCAGGGTGATGACGCCGTCGCCGTCCTCCTCGTCGGGGATCTGGTCGGAGTCGGCGACCAGGGCGACCTGCTCCAGGAAGTCGGCGAGCGTGCCGGCCTCGCCCTCGCCGCGCTCCTGCTCGAACTCCAGGGCGACCGCAGCGAGTTCCTGGAGGTTCTCGATGCGGGTCTCGTCCTGGGGGTCGGTGGAGGCCTGCAACTCCGCCAGGTAGCCGGTGCGTTCGAGGACCGCTTCCAGGACGGTCGCCGGGCCCGCGCCGGACTCCACGATGGTGCGCAGGTCCTCCATCAGCGTGTTGAACCGCTTGACCGCGTTGGTGGAGCGCGCGGCCATGCCGTACGCCTCGTCCACCCGCTTCAGGGCCTGCGGGAAGCTGATCTTCTCGCGCTGGGAGAGGGCGTCGATCATCGCCTCCGCGCGCTCGCCGATGCCCCGCTTGGGCACGTTGAGGATGCGGCGCAGCGGCACCGAGTCCTCGGGGTTGGCGAGGACGCGCAGGTAGGCCAGGACGTCCCGGACCTCCTTGCGCTCGTAGAAGCGGACCCCGCCGACGACCTTGTAGGGCAGGCCGACGCGGATGAAGACCTCTTCGAAGACACGGGACTGGGCGTTGGTGCGGTAGAAGACGGCGACGTCTCCCGCGCGCGCGTCGCCCGCGTCGACCAGGCGGTCTATCTCGTCGGCGACGAACTGGGCCTCGTCGTGCTCGGTGTCGGCGACGTACCCGACGATGCGGGCGCCCTGGCCGGCGTTGGTCCACAGGTTCTTCGGGCGGCGGGACTCGTTGCGCTCGATGACCGCGTTGGCGGCGGACAGGATGGTCTGCGTGGAGCGGTAGTTCTGCTCCAGCAGGATCGTCGTCGCTTCCGGGTAGTCCTCCTCGAACTGGAGGATGTTGCGGATCGTCGCGCCCCGGAAGGCGTAGATCGACTGGTCCGCGTCGCCCACGACGCAGAGTTCGGCGGGCGGGACGTCGTACTCACCGGGCGGGGTGTCCTCGTCGCGTTCGCCGGTGCCGACGAGTTCCCGCACGAGCGCGTACTGAGCGTGGTTCGTGTCCTGGTACTCGTCCACCAGGACGTGCCGGAAGCGCCGGCGGTAGTGCTCGGCGACGTCCGGGAAGGCGCGCAGCAGGTTGACCGTCGTCATGATCAGGTCGTCGAAGTCCAGCGCGTTCGCCTCGCGCAGCCGCGACTGGTACAGGGCGTAGGCCTGCGCCAGGGTCTTCTCGAAGCCGTCCGCGGCCTGGGCGGCGAAGTCCTCCTCGTCGATCAGCTCGTTCTTCAGGTTGCTGATCTTGGCGCTGAAGGACTTGGGCGGGAAGCGCTTGGGGTCGAGGTCCAGGTCGCGGCAGACGAGGGCCATCAGGCGCTTGCTGTCGGCGGCGTCGTAGATCGAGAACGACGAGGTGAAGCCGAGCTTCTTGCTCTCCCGGCGCAGGATGCGCACGCACGCGCTGTGGAAGGTCATCACCCACATCGCGTTCGCGCGCGGGCCGACGAGCTGCTCCACGCGCTCCTTCATCTCGCCCGCGGCCTTGTTGGTGAAGGTGATCGCGAGGATCTGGCCCGGGTGGACGCCCCGCTCGCCGAGCAGGTACGCGATGCGGTGGGTCAGCACGCGGGTCTTGCCGGAGCCGGCGCCGGCGACGATGAGCAGCGGGGAGCCGGCGTGCACGACCGCGGCGCGCTGGTTCTCGTTCAGCCCCTGAAGGAGTGCCGCCGAGTCGAGCGCGGGGCGCGGGGCGCCGTCGCGGTAGTACGCGTCCCGATCCGGTGGCACGTCGAACTTCCCGCCGAACAGATCGTCCGGAAGCGGCTCCGGAGCGTGATCGTCCTCGGGCGGCGGCGGGGGCTCCTCCTCGCGCCCGCGAGGGGCCTGGAGGTCCGCCAGGAAGCTGTCGTCAAAGAGGCTGCTCATCGCTCTCCGAGTCTAGGGCGCCCCACCGACAACCGGTCACCGTCCCCGGAACCCGGCACCCTCGACGGCGAGTTGATCTTCGTGCGCCCAACGCCTTTCCCCTGGTCACGCACTGGAAGCGTCCGGTCACGCGGACGTGAATCCGCCCCAAGGTCACGGAAATGTATCGGACATACCGCACACCAACCTTCACAGAAGACACACGAGTTGGCTAGGTTGCCGTCAGGCCGCACGACCCCACTCCGGCGAACGTCGCCGGGCCGCGCGGCCTCCGCCGAGTCCGGCGCGCCCCGCACGGTGCCCGGAGCCGGGGACCCACCGATCCTGGGGTGAATCGGCCGACTCCCGCCCGGGACGACGCCGTAGGGCAACCCTTCCAAGCACCCGCCCGAACCCTCCCCCAGAGCCCTGAAGGCCTGGGGGTACCCCCACCGCTGACCCGGTAGGCGGCAGCACGGAAGGAGTCGCCTCCCTTGGCGTCGCACCGCAAGCCGCGCCCCGGCGGGCCCCAGGGAGCGGGTATCCGCACCCCCGCCCTCGCGGGCCCCGCCCTCGCCACCGCCGCCCTCACCTCCGTGGCCGTTCTCTCCCAGACCGCCGAAGCCGCGCCGGCGGCCGGTGACGGCAGGCCGAGCCTGGAGGAGGTCGAGCGCAAGATCGACGACCTGTACCGCCGAGCGGAGTCAGCTGCCGAGGCGTCCGCCGCGAGCCGGGAATGGGGCGGGCGGTCCGACCGGGGGAACGGGCGGGCGGAGCGCGGGGTCGGGCCGGGTGAGCGCGGGAGCGACCGGGCCGAGCGCCGGGCCGGGCGGGGCGAATGGGCGAGCGGACGGGGCGAGCGGGGCGCGGAGAGCGCCGGAGCCGCGGCGACCGAGGTCCCGCGGCGGGGCGCGGACAGCCTCCAGCGGCTCCGGGACGAGGTCGCCCGCCGCGCCCAGAACCGCGCGCTTCCCAGCCTGCGCGGCATGATCCCGGCGCAGCGAGGAACCGGCCGGGGCGAGGGCGGTCCCGCTACGGCCGGGGGCGCCACGCGCGCTGCGGGCGCCACGCCCGCTGGGGGTACCACGCCCGCTGTGGGCGCCACGCCCGCTGTGGATACCACGCTCGCCGGGAGCACCTCGGTCGCCGGGAGCACCGGGGGTGCGCACCTCACGCCGCCTGCAGTCGCGCCCGCCGGAGCCGGCGGCCGCGCCACCGCCCCCGACTCCCCGGACGCCCCCACCTCGGCCGTAGCCGTCACGGGAACCACGCACAGCACGACCCTCCCGCCGACCGCACAGCACGCCGCCGCCGGCCCCAAGGCGGCCAAGTCCGCCGTGCAGAAAAAGCTCGCCCACGCGCGCGTGCTGCTGTCCGAGCGGGTCGCCCAGGCCGCCGCCGCGCCCTCCGGCACGTACGCGACCAAGGCCAGGAAGGCCATCGCGTTCGCCCGTGCCCAGCTCGGCAAGCCGTGTGTGTGGGGCGCCGCGGGTCCCGACTCCTACGACTGCTCGGGCCTCACCCAGGCCGCCTGGAAGTCGGCCGGCGTCACCCTGCCGCGCACGGTACGCGAGCAGGCCGACGCCGGCACCCCGGTCGCGCCGGCCGACGCCCGCCCCGGTGACCTCGTCTTCTTCCACGACGACGCCGGCCATGTCGGGCTCTGCACGGGCGACGGCATGATGATCCACGCTCCCAGACCGGGTGCGTACGTCCGCGAGGAGCCGGTGTCCGGCACCGGCGGACCGGCCGTCCACAGCGTGGTGCGGCCGGGCTGACGCGGGGGCGCGTCGAGGGTCAGGTCCAGAGGACGGCGATGAAGATGTTGGCCGTGGTGAGCAGGCCGACCAGCCCGAAGAGGCCCTTGTCGATCCGTTCCTCGTCGCGCTTCACGTAGACCAGGCCGAGGATCACGATCAGCAGGGCCAGCTTCACGCCGATCTTGATGTTGTTGACGTGATGGCCGTCGGCCTGGTCGAGGCCCACCAGGGCCACGCCCGTGACCAGCATGGTCAGCGCGCCGTGCAGCATCCCGGGCACGAACCGGGCCGTGCCCTGGCCCATCGCCTTCATCTGGGTGAGGAAACCGCCGAGCAGCGCGGCGATGCCGATGATGTGCAGGCCGACGAAGAGATGGATGAGTACGTCCATGGAGCCGGAGCCTAACCCTGAGCTACCGGCCCTCCCCCACCGGGCCGGAATCTTGCAATATCCGCCCCATAGCACTCCACAGCCCACGCCAGTCCCACTTTCCGCGCTTCGGTCACCACGCTCTGTAAAGGCGACGACTCCGGTCCGCCTGTGCGGTCACATACGGTCACTTCCCGGTCCGTCGGAAGCAGTTCCGCACAGTGCGTTACCAAGTCGTCACCGTCCGGCCTAGCGTCCTCCCCCAGGTGACCGGCTCCCCACCGCCGCCCGGACCAGGGGCGGCAGTCGGCCACCACCGCCGAGAAAGGCCCGGCGGGGGGCCCCCCCCCCCCCGCGGGGCGACACGGGGGGGGCCGCCCGCTCGGTCGTACACGGCGTACGGGAGGAAGGGGCAGTCCCGGTGGTAGCCCCCAACAAGCCC
>NZ_JBVHVI010000009.1:19520-173083 GCF_055564915.1 Streptomyces sp. NPDC028928 | reverse complement strand
CCCCGCCCCCCTCCCCCCCTCCCCCTCCCCCCCTCCCCCCACCCCCCCCCCCCCCCCCCCCCCCCCCCCCCCCCCCCCCCCCCAAAAAACCCCCCCCCCCCCCCCCCCCCCCCCCCCCCCCCCCCCCCCGGGGCGTACTGACCGCTCGGTCGTACGAGTCGTACGGAAGGACGTGACGGTCCAGGTGGCAGCCCACCGCAAGCCCCCGCAACGCCCGCTCAGCGGCCACACGGCCCGGACAGCCGCCACGCTCGCCCTGGCGGGCGCGGCCACCGCGACGGCGTTCGACGGGACGGGACACGCCGAGCCGCAGCTGACGCCGACGCAGGTGAAAGCCAAGGTGGACACGTTGTACCGGGAGGCCGAGGCCGCCACCGAGAAGTACAACGGGACGAAGGAGAAGGCGGACGCGGCCCAGCAGCGGCTGACCGCGCTCCAGGACGAGGCCGCCCGCAGGCAGACGAAGCTCAACTCGGCCCGGGAGGCGCTCGGTTCCTTCGCGGCGGCGCAGTACCGGGACGGCGGCATCGACCCGGCCTGGCAACTGGCCCTCTCCAGCGACCCGGACCGGTACCTGGACGGTGCCGCGTTCGCCGAGCGCGCCGGTGACCGGCAGGCCGCCGCGGTCTCGCGGGTGCGCCAACAGCTGCGGGAGATCGAGCGGTTGCGCGGTGCCGCGCGCATCGAGCTGAAGTCGCTGCGGTCACGGCAGGCGGAGCTGAACCGGCAGAAGAAGACCGTCACCGGCAAGCTGGACGAGGCCCGGCGGCTGCTGACGCGGCTGACTCCGCGGCAGCGGACGGAGATCACCGGTGCGGGCGGCACGGGCGGCGCACACGTGTCCCGGTCGGCCGCGGGCCCACGGGAGCCCTTGGAACGGGCCGGCTCCGTCCCGGCGCCCACCGCACGCGCGGCGGCGGCCGTCGCCTACGCCTACGGCAAGCTCGGCAGCCCCTATGTGTGGGGCGCGACCGGTCCGAACGCCTTCGACTGCTCGGGCCTGGTCCAGGCCGCCTACCGCTCCGCCGGCATCTCCCTGCCGCGCACCACCTACGCCCAGATCAACGCGGGCCGGCGGGTCTCCCGCTCCGAACTCCAGCCGGGGGACCTGGTGTTCTTCTACTCCGGGATCAGCCACGTCGGCATCTACGTGGGCAACGGGCAGATGATCCACGCCCCGAACCCCTCGGCACCGGTGCGCCTGGCCCCGATCGACCAGATGCCGTTCGCGGGAGCGACCAGGGTGGCGTGAGGGTCCGGTGCGGGCTGGGCGCGGGCGGGCCCGTAGGGGTCAGACCAGTCGGCGTGCGGTCGCCCAGCGGGTCAGCTCGTGCCGGTTGGACAGCTGGAGCTTGCGCAGCACCGCCGAGACATGGGACTCGACCGTCTTCACCGAGATGTACAGCTGCTTGGCGATCTCCTTGTAGGCATAGCCACGGGCGATCAGCCGCAGCACCTCGCGCTCCCGCTGGGTGAGACGGTCCAGATCCTCGTCCACCGGCGGGGCGTCGGTGGAGGCGAAGGCGTCCAGGACGAACCCGGCCAGCCGCGGGGAGAAGACGGCGTCGCCCTCCTGGACGCGGAAGATCGAGTCGATCAGGTCGGTGCCGGTGATGGTCTTGGTGACATAGCCCCGGGCGCCGCCGCGGATCACCCCGATCACGTCCTCCGCCGCGTCCGACACGGACAGCGCGAGGAAACGGACCGGCTGCTCGGGGTCCGTCATCAACGCCGCGCACCGGCGCAGCACTTCGACCCCGCCGCCGCCCGGCAGATGGACGTCGAGCAGGACCACCTCGGGCCGGGTGGCGGTGATGACCGTGACCGCCTGGTCGACGTCCGCGGCCTCGCCGACCACCTCGACCCCGGTCTCGGCGGTCTGGCCGATCTCGGCCTGGACGCCGGTGCGGAACATCCGGTGGTCGTCCACGAGCACCACCCGTACGTGCCGCCCGCCCGCGCCGCCGTCGGGCCGGCCGGACTCCGCCGCCTCCGCCGCTCCCGCCGTGCCGTTCGCCTCGGTCGCGTCGCTCATGACGTCTTCTCCGCCCTCTCCATCTCCAGCTCGACCTCGGTGCCGCCGCCCGGCACCGCCCGCAGCCGGGCCGTGCCGCCGTTGCGCTCCATGCGGCCGATGATCGATTCTCTGACACCCATGCGGTCGGCGGGTATCGCGTCGAGGTCGAAGCCGGGGCCGCGGTCCCGCACGGACACGAAGACCGTCTTCCCCTCGACTTCGGCGTAGACCTGTACGGCACCGCCCTCGCCACCGTACTTGGCGGCGTTCACCATCGCCTCGCGCGCGGCCTGCATCTGCGCGCTGGTCTTCTCGTCGAGCGGGCAGTCACCGACGATCACGACCTCGATGGGTACGCCGTGCTTGTCCTCCACCTCGGCGGCGTTGCGCCGCACCGCCTCGGCGACCGTGTCCGGCTCGTCGGCCTCGTCCTTGCCGGTGCCCTCCGGCTTGTAGAGCCAGGTGCGCAGGTCGCGTTCCTGGGCGCGGGCGAGGCGGCGCACCTCTCCGGCGTTGTCCGCGTTGCGCTGGATCAGGGTGAGGGTGTGCAGCACGGAGTCGTGGACATGGGCGGCGACCTCGGCGCGCTCCTGGGCGCGGATGCGCATCAGCCGCTCCTCGGACAGGTCCTGGGTCATGCGGACCAGGTAGGGGCCGGCGAGCAGGGTGATGCCGACGAGGACGGCGAGCGCGGCCTGCAGGACCGCGCCCAGGTGGGCTGCGGAGCCCTGGAGGACGAAGATGGCGGTCACACCGGCCGTGACGAGCAGGACGCCGCCGGCCGCGCGGAGCAGGGTGAGGGTGCGGCGCCGGCGGCCGGCCTCGACCCAGCGGGCCCGGCGGGCGTTGTCCGCCTGCCGCCAGACGAGGGCGACACCGGCCGCGACGAGCACGGCGGGCACCAGATACGCCTTGGCCGCGCTGCCCAGGTTGACGCTGCCCACGAACACCATGGACACGATGACCATGAGGAGCAGGGCGACGATCTGGCCCCGGTCCGGCTTGCGCGCCACCAGTCTGCGGCGGCCGTCCGGAGAGGTCTCCGTGCCCACCAGCGAGGGCTTCTGGCCGCCGACGCCGCCGACGCCGAGCGGGACGAAGAACCAGAACGCGGCGTACAGCAGCGCTCCGAGTCCGTCGGCCATGAACAGGCCGGCGAAGACGAGCCGCACCCAGACGACGGGCAGCCCGAGATGCCCGGCGAGGCCCCGCGCCACTCCGCCGAGCCAGCGTCCGTCGCTGCTGCGGTAGAGCTTGCGCGGCGGCCGCGGGTCGTCGAGTGGCAGGCTTGCGGCTTCCGGCATGCCAACGATGGTCACACGGCAGGGCGGACGGAGCATCAGGGTCGGTCCCCGAGACGCCCCTGATCTTCCGCCGGGGCCGCTTGCGGGTGGGCGGGCCGGCCGGTGTTCCGCGGCGGTCCGTGCCGGTCGAACGCTTCCCCGCCCCGTCTCAGGGCCGATTTCAGGGTCGGCCCAGGGTCGTCCCGACTGCCGCGGCGGCGGCCGGGCCGTCACCATGGACGCATGACGGATCACGAGCACGCCGCGACGGGTCCGGGACCCGGCCCCGGCCCGCGCCCGGCCCCGGGCACCGGGCCGACGGATGCCGCGCCCGCCGCGACGGAGGAGACGGGAGCGGCCGGCACCGGCACGCACTCCCCCACCGACGAGCCCGGGCAGCAGGAGGGCGCCGGGGTTTCCGACCGGTTCCGGCGCGACCGCGGACACAAGATGATCGCGGGCGTGTGCGCGGGACTGGGCCGGCAGACCGACATGGACCCGGTGATCTTCCGGATCACGCTGGCCGTGCTGTCCGCGACCGGCGGCCTGGGCCTCATCTTCTACGGCTTCGCCTGGCTCCTGGTGCCGTACGGGGACGAGGAGGAGAACGAGCTGCGCAAGCTCTTCACGGGCCGGGTCGACGGCCAGGCGCTGGCCGCCGTGCTGTTCGCGCTGGTCGGCTGCGGGATCTTCCTGACCATGCTGAAGAACGGCGGGGTGCTGGCGTTCGCCACGGTGCTCTCGCTGCTGCTCGCGGGCGCGGGGTACTGGTCGCGGCGCCGTGGCGCCCCCGACCCGGATCCGCTGGCCGCGCAGGCCGCCGCCGACGCCCCGCCGGAGGCCCAGGCTCCGCCGGTGGTCACCACCTACCCCTCGTGGTGGCGGGACCCGATCGTCAAGGACGGCACCCATGTCGGCGGGACCGGCTATCTGTGGGGGCCGGGCGATGCCCGCGAGCGGGACCTGACCTCGGTCGTGGACGTCGGCATCGCCACCCCGTGGACGCACCACGGGTGGACACAGCCGCCGCACGCCGCGCCCCCGAGACCGCGCGGCCCGCGCTGGATCGGCGGCTGGGTGTTCCTCATAGCCCTGCTGGCGGGCGGCCTGGGCGCGGGGACCGGCTGGCACACGCAGCCGCTGGGCACCAGCCTGCAGACCGGTCTGGCGTGCGCGCTGGCGGTGTTCGGGCTGGGCATCACGCTCAGCGCGGTCCTGGGCCGGACCGGAGCCGGGACGGTGTTCCTGGCCCTGCTCACCGCGGCGCTGCTGGCCGGGGCGGCGGCCCTGCCCCGGGACATCACCACCGACTGGCGGGAGACGTCCTGGAAGCCGGCCGCGGCGGCCCAGGTGCGGTCCGCGTACGACCTCGGCACAGGTCGGGGCACCCTCGATCTGACCCGGGTGCACCCGGCGAGGGGGCAGACGGTCCCGACGGACGTCCGGGTGGGCGCGGGAGAGCTGAAGGTGGTCGTGCCGGCGGACGCGAGGGTGCGGATGAGCATCGATGTGGGGGTGGGCGACATCCGGTTGCCCGGGGACAGCGGAAAGGACGTGGATGTGCGGCCGGGCAGGCACCAGGAGGTGACGCTGGCGCCGGCCGAGGGCGCCGGGAGGGCCGGCACGCTCGATCTCACGCTCGGCGTCGGAGTGGGACAGGTGGAGGTCAGCCGTGCTGCGTCATGAGTTCCAGCCCGGGAAGCTGGTCGCCGGGCTCTTCCTCACCGCCACCGCTGCGGTCTACGCGGGGGACGCGGGCGGTCTGTGGGACACCCCGTGGTTCGTGGCGGTGCCGCTGGTCGTGGGCGGGCTCTGTCTGGCCGGGGCCACGGCCGCGCTGGCCCGGGGGATACGCAGACGGGGCGGTGCGGAGGGCGGTCAGCGGTAGCCGCCGGCCCGGCGCCGGGACCGCCAGGCCGCGTCCACGGAGAGGTAGGGGGCGCCGGCGAGGACCAGGGGGAGCCAGGCCATCAGGTAGGCGAGGTCGTTGCCGTAGTAGTAGGGGGTGGTCGCCCAGCTCATCGTCAGCCAGAGGCTGAGCGAGATCAGCGCGCCGCCGAGGGCGGCCAGCCGGCCGAGCAGCCCGAGCAGGGTGCCGAGGCCGACGGCCAGTTCACCGAGGGCGATGCCGTAGCCGAAGCCGACCGGGCTCTTCAGGGCCAGGTCGACCAGGGCCGGGATGGCGGCGGAGTCGCGGGCCGCGCGCATGGTCTCGCCGATCGAACCGGTGCCGCCGGACTGCATGAACGCGCTGTCGGTGAGCTTGTCCAGGCCGGCGTAGACGAAGGTGACGCCCAGGAAGAGGCGCAGCGGCAGCAGGGCGTAGTGGGCGGCGGTGTCCCGCCAGGTGCGGGGGCTGCTCAGCCCGGTGATGTGTGTCTCCGTCCGCATGCCGTGAGTCATCGCTGCAGCCGCCTCTCGCCCGCCGTGCCCCCTCGATTGACCATACGTATGACGAAGGGGACAGGTTCAATCCTCTCCGGATGATTCTCCGGATTTCGCCACCTGACGCGAGCGGCGGGCGGCAGGCGGCTCATCGTAGGTGAGGAAGGGACCGTCTCCCCGACCGCTCCTCCGGCACCCGGTCGCTCACCCCGTCACCCGGTCGCTCACCCCGTCACCGGTCGCTCACCCCGTCACCCGGTCGCTCACTCCGTCACCTGGACGATGCACCGGTTGGTCGCCACGCCGGCCGCGGTCACCACCTGGACCTCGACCGCGCCCGGCTCCACCTCGGCCGGTACGGGGACGGTCAGGGTGTTGTCCGTGGGGTTGCGGAAGCCGCCGGTGACGGGGACCAGGGGGACGTGGACGTCCACCGCGCCGATGCGGACGACCGTGCGGGAGAGCCGGTCGGCGGTCTGGGCGCCGGGCGGGACGAAGCCGCTGCCGCGGATCTCGATGTCGTCACCGGTGCGGATCGGGCCGTCCAGGTCGCCGGGTTCGCGGGCACGGACCACCGAGAGGATCACCGGCCGGCCGCCCTCGGCGTACTTGCCGGCCAGGTAGGTCGCGGCCGAGATCAGCACGACCACGGCCAGGCCCCAGGGCAGGTCGGGCAGTCGGTCGGGACGGCGGGCCAGCCGGACGGCGGCGAACAGCAGGGCGACGGCGCTGATGGCGACGTACTGGATGTCGGCGAAGGCGCCCCGGCCGGAGTCGTCGGTGAGCAGGTCGGCGGCGCGCGGGCGGTGGGCCGGGATCTTCTGCAGCCGCTGGGCGAGGACGCGCAGGCCCACCACCCGGCGGACCAGGACGGCGATACCGCATACCACGGCGAGGACGGTGACCACGCCCGCGCCGCGCGCGAGATCGAGGCCGGAGATCAGCGCGTCGCGTTCGGCGTGGCCGGAGGCGGCGGCGAGGCGGGCGGCCAGCAGCAGGACGGCGTACCCGACGAACAGCACCCAGCAGGCGGCGACGGTACGGGAGGTGGACATGCGGTTGTCCTCGCCGATGACCGGTGCGAGCGCTCCGCCGCGCGCCCGGTGGAGGAAGCAGGCGGCGGTGAGGGCACCGGCGACGGCCAGCGCGGCGAGCAGGGCCGCGGTGCGGGCGCCCGTCCAGCCCGCGCCGATCGCGGTGAGCGCCTCGGTGAGCAGCAGTGCGGTGACCGCGCCCCACACGGCGCACACCGTCCGCAGCCAGAGCCGGGCGAGCCAGGCCGCGCCCTCGGCCCGCCCCTGTTCGGCGACGGCCTCGGCCCGCTGGGTCAGTTCCTCGGAGACCCACTGGCGGGACGCCGAGGCGGAGTGCGCCACGGCCGTCGGCAGCCCTCGGCCGGCGGCGAACTCGTCGCGCCGGCGCAGGAACGCGGCGACGGCCCGCCGGTGTCCCTCCCGGGCGCCGTGCGGGCAGTCCCCGCAGGTGCAGCCGCCCTGGTGGACGCCCTCGGAACCCGTGTCCCTTCTCGCCTCCTGCACCGCCACGCCCGACGCCCGCCTTCCCCACGACCCACGACCCACGACCTGCCGATCCGGCCGTCGGCACCGCGGTGCGCACGACGGCCGGGCAACTCCCCTGTGCTGCCAGCGAATTGTGCCCTACGTCGGGCCCTTCGGGGCGGCCGGACGGGGTCACCGGGGGTGAAGCGGGGACCGCCGTGTTGACGCGGCCGCGCGGATCTCCGTACCGCCGGCCCGGTCCGCCGACCCGGTCCGCCGACCCGGTCCGGCGGGCCGGGGCGGCCGGCCGGGGCGGCGGCGGGGGGGTCAGCTGAGCAGGTCCGGTTCGCTGCGGCTGATGTCCTGCCACAGCGGCTGGTAGTTGATCCAGGCCACCAGGTCGCCGCCGAGTTGCTCGCGGGTGGCGACGGCGAGTTTGTGGTCGATCAGGACCGGGCGGCCCGCCGCCTTCGCCAGCAGCTGCACCTGGCAGGACCGGTCCAGGGAGAGAAACCACCAGGCCGCCGCGTCCACCGAGTCGCCGACGGTGAGCAGCCCGTGGTTGCGCAGCACCAGCGCCTTGCGGGAGCCCAGCGCGGCGGCGATCCGGCGGCCCTCCTCGGCGTCCACGGTGACGCCGGTGTAGGCGTCGTAGAGGGCGAGGTCCTCGTAGAAGGCGCAGCTCTCCTGCGTGATGGGGTCGATGAGGTCGCCGAGGGCGGCGAGGGCGCGGCCGTGCACGGAGTGGCAGTGGGCGACGGCGACCACGTCGGGCCGGGCGGCGTGCACCTGGGCGTGCACGGTGAACGCGGCCTGGTTGACGTGGTAGCGGCCCTCGACGACCTGCCCGTCCTGGTTGACGAGGACCAGGTCGCCGACGGTGACGTGCTTGAACGGCATGCCGAACGGGTTGACCCAGAAGCAGTCGCTGAACTCCGGGTCCCGGGCCGTGATGTGTCCCGACACCCCGTCCTCGAAGCCGGCCCGCCCGAAGATCCGCAGGGCGCCCGCGAGCCGCTCCTTGCGGTGCCGGCGCTCGTCCTCGACCGACTCGTGCATCGGCGGCATGGCGAACCGCAGCCGGTCGGTGGGCAGCGGCAGGGGCGGGTTGGGCCCGTGCATAGATCCTCCCGTACGGGGATTGCGGTACGGCCGGAAGGTACCGTCGGGCAGCGGAAAAAGGCAGAGCCGTGCTGTAAAGATGCCGTGCACTGCGCATACCCGACAGAAGATGTCGGGATTCCCGGGGAGAGTGATCCTCATGACCCCTGTGAACTGGGCGGCCTTCGGCACCGCCGCGCCCGAACTGGCGAAGACCGCGGAAGAGCGCTTCGGCGCCTACCGGCACCACGTCCTCGCGACCCTCCGCAAGGACGGCTCGCCCCGCACCTGCGGGATCGAGGTCCGCTTCCTGGGCGGGGAGCTGTGGCTCGGCATGATGCCGCACTCCCGCAAGGCCCTCGACCTGCGCCGCGACCCGCGTTTCACGCTCCAGGCCAATCCCGGCGACGGCACGGGCATGGGCGGTGGCGACGTCCGGATCGGCGGACGGGCGTACGAGGTCGAGGACGGCGAGGCCAGGGCCGCGTACGTGAAAGAGGTGGAACCGCCGCAGCCGTTCCACCTCTTCCGCACCGAGCTGACGGAGGTCGTACGGACCTACGTCGAGGATGACACGTATCTGGTCACCCAGGTCTGGAGGCCCGGAGAGCCGGTGCGCGCTCTCAAGCGGACGTGACCTTCACACGCGGGAGGACTACTCCCACTCGATCGTGCCCGGGGGCTTGCTCGTCACGTCGAGGACGACCCGGTTGACGTCACGGACCTCGTTGGTGATGCGGGTGGAGATCCTCCCCAGCACGTCGTACGGCAGGCGCGACCAGTCGGCCGTCATCGCGTCCTCGGAGGAGACCGGGCGCAGGACGATCGGGTGGCCGTAGGTGCGGCCGTCGCCCTGGACGCCCACACTGCGGACATCGGCGAGCAGGACCACCGGGCACTGCCAGATGTCGCGGTCCAGACCGGCCGCGGTCAGCTCCTCGCGGGCGATGGCGTCGGCCTCGCGGAGCAGGTCCAGCCGCTCCTTGGTGACCTCGCCGACGATACGGATGCCCAGGCCGGGGCCGGGGAAGGGCTGGCGCTGGACGATCTCCTCGGGCAGGCCCAGCTCCTGGCCGACCATCCGGACCTCGTCCTTGAACAGCTTGCGCAGCGGCTCGATCAGCTTGAACTCGAGGTCCTCGGGCAGACCGCCGACGTTGTGGTGCGACTTGATGTTCGCGGTACCGGTGCCGCCGCCGGACTCGACCACGTCCGGGTAGAGGGTGCCCTGGACCAGGAACTCGACGGCCGGGCCCTCGTCGGCGATGATCTCGGCCTGCGCCTGTTCGAAGACGCGGATGAACTCCCGGCCGATGATTTTGCGCTTCTCCTCGGGGTCGGTGACCCCGGCCAGCGCCTTGAGGAAGCGCTCCTCGGCGTCGACGACCTTCAGCTGGACGCCGGTGGCCGCGACGAAGTCCTTCTCGACCTGCTCGGTCTCGCCCTTGCGCATCAGGCCGTGGTCGACGTACACGCAGGTCAGCTGGGAGCCGATGGCCTTCTGGACGAGGGCGGCGGCCACGGCGGAGTCCACGCCGCCGGACAGGCCGCAGATCGCGCGCTTGTCGCCGACCAGCTCGCGGATGGCCTCGACCTGCTCCTCGATCACGTTGCCGGTGGTCCAGTTCGGCTTGAGGCCGGCACCGCGGTAGAGGAAGTGCTCCAGCACCTGCTGGCCGTGCGTGGAGTGCATGACCTCGGGGTGGTACTGGACGCCGTAGAGCTTCTTGTCGTCGTTCTCGAAGGCGGCGACCGGGACGACGTCCGTGGACGCGGTCACCGTGAAGCCCTCGGGAGCGGCGGAGCAGGCGTCGCCGTGCGACATCCACACGTGCTGCTCGTCCGGGGTGCCCTCGAAGAGGGTGGAGGAGTTCCTGGAGACGTGCAGATCGGTGCGGCCGTACTCGCGGGCGCCGGTGTTGTCGACGGTGCCGCCGAGGCTCTGCGCCATGAGCTGGAAGCCGTAGCACATGCCGAAGACGGGGACGCCGGCCTCGAAGATCGCACGGTCGAGGGTGGGGGCGCCCTCCTCGTACACGGACGAGGGGCCGCCGGAGAGGATGATCGCCGCGGGCTTCTTGGCGAGCATGTCGGCGACCGGCATGGTGCTGGGCACGATCTCGCTGTAGACCCGCGCCTCGCGGACGCGACGGGCGATGAGCTGGGCGTACTGCGCGCCGAAGTCGACGACCAGGACGGTGTCGGGGGTGGCGGCAGACTGGGTCGCTGATGACACGGGGTGCCTTGCCTTCCGGCGGATCGGGCGGGGGTCTGTGCTTCCGATTCTACGGGGTGGGCGGGACACCTCCGAGGGAAGCCGCCGTGGCATACTGAGCCCATGCTCCAGCACTCGATCTTCGTCTTTACCTATGGCACCCGGCCCGCCGGCTGCCATGGTCGTGCTGCTTGAGCGAACCGCCAAGCGACTTCCCAGGCGCCCCGGGCCGACAAGGCCCGGGGCGCCTGTCGTTTTCCGGGCCGTGCCGTTCCGGGGCACTCATCACCCCGAGGAGCCCCACATGACCACCACCGCACCCAAGACCGCACAGGAGACCGCCCCCGGCACCGCGCCGGAAGCGGTCATCGCCGGCGCCCGTGAGCGCATCGACGCGCTCGACGACCGGATCATCGGTCTCATCCAGGAGCGGATGGCCGTCTCCGCCGTCGTCCAGCAGACCCGGATCGCCTCCGGCGGGCGCCGGGTGCACCTCTCCCGTGAGATGGAGATCCTCGCCCGCTACCGGGACGCCCTCGGCAAGCCCGGCACCGCCCTGGCCATGAGCCTGCTGGAGCTGAGCCGGGGTCGTATCTGAGTTCGGTCCCGCTCTCACCCGTACGGCGCCGTGACCGGCCCGCGCACCGCTTCGTTGAGGGGGGTGTCCGTGCCAGCCAGGGGCGGGCCCGAGAGAACCACGCGTGGCTCGCTGGAGCGATGAGGCGTACGGGTCGTGCCGTACGCCGTGGGACCTCGCTCCAGGAAGTGACCGGACGGCAGGGGACAGCAGCCCGGTCACCCAAGAGAACGGCCGGCTCCGGGGACGCCCGGGGCCGGCCGGCGGAAAACTGCAGACAGGCCACAGGGCACACGAACAAGCGGCGCAATCCCCCGGCGCCGCTCCCGGGCACCGGCGCTGCCCTGACGCCGGTGCTGACCGAGAGAAGGGCCCCGCGGCCTCTCCGCCCCGCGGGGCCCTTCGTCATGCCCGCGGCCCGCGGCCCCCTCGTCGACGCGCCTCCGATGCGACTCGCCCCCGATGCGACTCGCCCCCGATGTGACTCGCCTCACACGAGAATCCCGGGCATCCGGAGCAACCCTTCACGCTTTTCGCTGATCAAACCTGCCGGATCAAGAAACGGTGAGAGGGACCTGCCTTCGGAGGGGGAGGCAGGTCCCTCTCTGCCGTTCCGGTCACTTCTTCGGCGGTACCGCCGGCATCCCCAGGAACGGCAGCCGCAGCGCGCCGAACGCGTCCGCCGGGACGGCCGGGGCCTGGGGCTCGACGGGCTTCAGCCGCTCGTACGCCGCTCCCGGCGCCGGCCGCGGGTCCTCCTCGCCCTTGTTCGGCCAGAACGACATCGCCCGCTCGGCCTGCGCGGTGATCGTCAGCGAGGGGTTCACGCCCAGGTTCGCCGAGACCGCGGCGCCGTCCACGACCGAGATGCCGGGATGGCCGTAGAGCCGGTGGTACGGGTCGATCACGCCGGTCTCCGGGGAGTCGCCGATGGGGCAGCCGCCGAGGAAGTGCGCGGTGAGCGGGGTGCCCATCAGCTCGCCGACGTTGCTGCCGGCGAAGCCGTTGATCTCGGCGGCGAGCGCGGAGGCGGCCTCGGTGGCGGCCTTGATCTGCTTGGGGTTCGGGGCCCCGTGTCCCTGCCGCGCGGTCAGCAGGCCCTTGCCGACGCCGCCGGGCTTCAGACAGGTGGTCAGCGAGTTGTCCAGGGACTGCATGACCAGGCCGATGATGGTCCGCTCCGACCAGCGCCGGTTGGACAGCGAGCGGGCGACCAGCACCGGGTGCCGGGCCGCGTTCGCCAGCCAGGCGAGGACGCGCGAGGAGCCCTCGGCGTAGGGCACCTGGAGGATGGACAGGCCGCCCATCGCGTTGGAGCCCTTGCCGTAGCGGACCGGCTCGATGTGGGTGTTCTCGTCGGGGTGGATCGAGGACGTGATGGCGACGCCCTGCGTGAAGTCGGCCTTCGGCGCGCCGGTCGCCCTGCGGTAGCGGCGGTTGTCGGTCTGCGCGCCGACCAGCGCCTCGGAGTTGGTGCGGGTCAGGTCGCCGAGCCGGGCGGACAGGTACGGCAGCTGGCCGCCGGCCTTCATGCGGTGCAGCAGGGTCTGGGTGCCGTAGGTGCCGGCCGCGAGGACCACCCGGCGGGCGGTGAAGAGCCGGCCCTCGCCCTTCCTCTTCCGGTCCGTCGGCAGGGTCGCCACCGCGTAGCCGCCGCGCGAGTCGTCGGTGACGGACACGACGGTCGTCATGGGGTGGACGACGGCACCCGCCTTCTCGGCGAGGTACAGGTAGTTCTCGTTGAGGGTGTTCTTCGCGCCGTGCCGGCAGCCGGTCATGCACTCGCCGCACTCGGTGCAGGCCTTGCGGTCGGGTCCGGCCCCGCCGAAGTACGGGTCGTTCACCTGCTCGCCCGGCCGTGCCTTCGTCTTCCCGTGGGCGTCCTTGCCGTCGCCGAAGAAGACGCCGACCGGGGCCAGGTGGAAGGTGTCGCCGACGCCCATCCGCTGGGCCGCCGCCTTCAGGTGGACGTCGGAGGGGGTCATGGTGGGGTTGAGCCGGACGCCGAGCATGCGCTGGGCCTGGTCGTAGTACGGCTTCAACTCCTCCTGCCAGTCGGTGATGTGGCGCCACTGGGGGTCGTCGAAGAACGCCTTCGGCGGTACGTAGAGGGTGTTGGCGTAGTTGAGCGAGCCGCCGCCGACGCCCGCGCCGGCCAGCACCATGACGTTGCCCAGCAGGTGGATGCGCTGGATGCCGAACATGCCGAGTTTCGGGGCCCAGAGGTAGTTCTTCAGGTCCCAGGAGTTCCTGGGCAGCGACGAGCGGGTGAAGCGGCGGCCGGCTTCGAGCACACCGACCCGGTATCCCTTCTCGGTCAGGCGCAGGGCGGACACCGAGCCGCCGAAGCCGGAGCCGACGATCAGGACGTCGTAGTCGTAGGCGTCTTGCGGCACGGGTGTCTCCTCGTCGAGTTTCGCGTGCGGGCCGTCTGTGGCTGGTCGCGCGGTTCCCCGCGCCCTTTCAGGGCGCATCACCTGAACCGGAAAGCCTTCATCAGGCGCAGACTCGTGCTCATGAAGCGGGCGTACGCCTCGTCCGTCATCCCCAGCGACGGCGCCATCGGCAGCAGCCGCTGCTGGGCCACCGTCTGGGCCTCGGTGTACTTGAGGATGCCCTCGGAGCCGTGACGGCGGCCGAGGCCGGAGTCCTTCATGCCGCCCATCGGGGACTGGACGCTGCCGTAGGCGGGGGCGTAGCCCTCGTTGACGTTGACGGTGCCGGTGCGCAGGCGGGCGGCGACGTCCCGGCCGCGGCGGGCGTTCGTCGTCCAGACGGAGGAGTTCAGGCCGTACGGCGTGGCGTTGGCGCGCTCGATCGCCTCGTCGTCGCTCTGGAAGCGGTAGACGGACACGACCGGGCCGAAGGTCTCCTCCTCGCACACGGACATGGACGACTCGACGCCGTCCAGGATGGTCGGCTCGAAGAAGTAGGGGCCGATGTCCGGCCGGGCGACCCCGCCCGCGATCACCTTCGCGCCCTTGGCGACGGCCTCCTCGACATGCCGCCGCACGGTCGTCAGCTGGCGTTCGCCGACCAGCGAGCCCATGTCGGCACCGTAGGCGAGGGAGTTGCCGAGGCGCATGGCCCTGGTGCGGGCGGCGAAGCGCTCCAGGAAGGCGTCGGCGACGGACTCGTGGACGTAGAGCCGCTCGATGGAGATGCAGAGCTGGCCGGCGGAGGAGAAGCAGGCGCGTACGGCGCCGGCGGCGGCCTTCTCGATGTCGGCGTCGTCGAGGACCAGCATGGCGTTCTTGCCGCCGAGTTCGAGGGACACGCCGACCAGGCGGGAGGCGGCGCCGACGGCGACCTCGCGGCCGGTGCGGGTGGAGCCGGTGAAGGAGACGTAGTCGGCGTGCTTGACCAGCTCCGGGCCGACGACCGGTCCCTCGCCGAGCACGACCTGGAAGACGCCCTCGGGCAGCCCCGCCTCGATGAGCAGGTCACGGGCCCACAGCGCGGTGAGGCAGGTCTCCGTGTCCGGCTTCATCACGACGGCGTTGCCGGCGACGAAAGCGGGCAGGGCGTCGCCGACGGACAGCTCCAGCGGGTAGTTCCAGGGGGCGATCTGGCCCACGACCCCGCGCGGGTGGCGGAGTTCGGTGACCTTCGTCAGGGTCGGCATGGCGCCCGCGTGCCGCTTGGCCCTCAGGTACGCGGCGGCCCGGCGGCCGTAGTGGCGGGCCGCGACGGCGACGGCCTGCACCTCCTCGTGCGCGTGCAGGCGGGCCTTGCCGGTCTCCAGCTGGATCAGGTCCAGGACCTCGGCCTGCCGCTGGAGCACCAGGTCGTGGAAGCGGAGCAGGACGGCGGCGCGTTGCCGGACCGGGGTCCTCTCCCACACGGTCTGGGCGGCGCGGGCCGCCTCGAAGGCCTTGCCGACGTCCTCCGGGGTGGACTCGGGCAGGTCGGCCAGTTTCTCGCCGGTGAACGGGGTGTGGTTGGCGGTGCGGCCGGAGCCGACGATGCCCTTGGTGAGCTGGGCCACCAACTCCGGGGTGACCACGTCGGCGGCGGTGCGGGCGCCTTCCGGGGCGGGCGCGAGCGGGTTGGTACCGGCGATGTCCGGGGCCTGCGTGTCCGTCATGACGCGCAGGGTATGCCGCGGCGGAGCCTTTGTGTACCCGTCGGTAACGGGGATTCACGGACCGCTCACACACTGCCAGTGATCACTGGCAGCGAATGCGCTGATCAGGGCGTTGAGAGCGACGCGGGGAGGGAGACGCGGGAAGGGGCGATCAGTCGGCCTCGGTCTTCCGGGCGAGGAGCAGGCCGAGGGCGGTGAGAGGGGTGCGGCGGGGTGCCGGCGCGGGCTCGGGGAGCGGGTCGGCGGCCGGGGACCCGGACGCGGGGAGCGGGTCGGCGGCCGGCGGGCCGGGCGCGGGCACAGGTCCCGGGTCGGCGGCCGGGGGGCCGGGCTCGCGCGCCGGTTCCGGTACGGCGGTGAGCCCCAGGTGGTCCCGGAGCACGGCCTCGGCCTCCGCCGCGTCCGGCCGCGCCGCCGGATCGTCGGCCTGGAGCCGGTCCAGCAGGGGCCCCAGCGAACCCAGCGAACCGGGATCGGCGTCCCCCACGGCGGCACGCAGCAGCGCGCCCAGGGACCACAGATCGCAGGCCGGGCCCGCGCCGGGCCCCGCCGCCACCTCCGGAGCGACGAAGCCGGCCGGCGCGTCCTCCGCGTGCCCGTCGCCGATGCCGAAGTCGGTGAGGACGACCCGCCCGGTACCGGACTCCAGCAGGACGTTGGCCGGCTTGACGTCCCGGTGCACGATGCCGACGGCGTGGGCGGCGCGCAGCGCGCCGAGCACCGCGAGTCCGATGCGCGCGGCCTCGGCCGCCGGGAGCGGACCGCGCCGCAGCACCTCGCGCAGGGACTCGCCGGGCACCAGCTCCATCACGATCCAGGGCAGGCCGGCCTCGGTGACGACGTCGTACACCGTCACCGCCGAGGGGTGCCGCACCCGGGTGGCGGCCCGGGCCTCGTGGTGCAGCCGGTGCGCGATGCGCCGGCTCTCCTCGTCGTCGGCCGGATCGCCGGGCAGCAGCGGCTCCTTGACGGCGACCAGTCCCTCCCCCTGCTCGTCCCGGGCGCGCCACACGGTCCCGGCCGGCCCGGACCCGAGGCGCCCGGCCAGCCGGTACCGGCCGCCGATCAGACGTGCGTCGGGCGGGTGTTCGCCGTCTTCGGTCATGTCCCATGAGTACCGTGCGCACCGCGCCCTTGTCGAAGCGAGCCGCTAACGAAGAGCAGCGGCGGCCCACCGGTGCAGGCTGAAACCGTGCGGTGCCCCGCGCACCTCCACCGCACCGGCCCCGCCGAAGTGGGCCGGCACCACCAACGCCCGCTCCTCGGCGGCCCGTTCCAGCACCCCGCGCCGGGTCCGGGCGGCCTGCGCCGGGTCGAGGCAGAAACAGCTGCTGCACTCGGGCCGCAGGATCTGCACCGGGCTGTGCAGCAGGTCGCCGACGAACACCGCCCGTTCGCCGCCGGACTCCACGCGCAGGACGGCGGAGCCCGGAGTGTGCCCGGGCGCGGCCTCCAGCACGAGGTGCGCGTCGATCCGGTACGTGTCCTCCCACAGCACCGCCTGCCCGGCCCGGTGCACGGGCGCGACGCTGTCCTCGTAGACCAGCCGGTCCACCGGGCGCGTGCCGCCCGCGTAGCCGCCCGCCGGGCCGAAGTGGTGGTCGTCGGCGGCCGGGAGGAGATAGCGGGCGTGCGGGAAGGCGGGCACCCACTCGCCGCCGGCGTCCCGGGTGTTCCAGCCGACGTGGTCGGCGTGCAGATGGGTGTTGATCACGACGTCGACGTCCTCCGGCCGGACGCCGGCCCGTTCCAGCCGGTCCAGGAAGTCGCCCTGACGCCGGTGGAAGAGCGGATTCCCGGGGCGCTCGCGGCCGTTGCCGACACCGGTGTCGACCAGCACCGTCCGTCCGCCGGTCCGCAGCACCCAGGTCTGGAGCGCCACCACGGCCCGGTCCCCGTCCGCCTCCCGGTGCTCGGGGACGAGCTGCGCGGCATGGGCGTCCCACACCTCCCGCCCGCACTCCGGCACCAGGTCGGCGGCGGGCACGTACGGCCCCTGCCACTCGACGATGCGGAGCACCTCGACGTCGCCGATCAGGAAACTCTGTACGCGGTCATCGGTCATACCCAGGACCCTAGGGGCCGCTGGTGAGCGCCCCAATGCTTGATCAGCGCATCCGAATACGCTGTCGTCTCATGGATGTGGTCAGTGACGCGATCGCCGCGGTCCGGGTGGGCAGCCCCTCCTCCGACCGGCTGCGGGTGGCCGGGGCCTGGTGTGCCCGGCTGGCACCGTACGAGGGGGCGGGCTTCCATGTGGTCCTGAGCGGCTCCTGTCTGCTCGTACCGGACGGGGGCGGCACGCCGGTGGCGCTCGGCCCGGGGGACGTGGTGCTGCTTCCGCACGGCGCCGGGCACGTGCTGGCGCACGCGGCGGCGGAACCGGCCGAGGTGCGGCGGGCGGTGCCCTTCGAGAAGGTCCGGGACACGGACGTAGGGCGCGCGGGGCCCGGGCCCGAGGTGGAGCTGCTGTGCGGCAAGTACCGTCTCGACCGCAGCCGTACGCACCCGCTGATGGCGGAGCTGCCGCAGGTGGTGCACCTGCCGCACCGGGTCGGTGGCCACCCGGAACTGCGCGCGGCCGTCGACCTGTTGGCGGGCGAGCTGGCGGAACGCCGCCCGGGCGGCTGCCTCGCCCTGCCCAGCCTGCTGGACCTGCTGCTGGTCTACCTGGTCCGGGCCTGGATGGCCGAGGGCGGGACGGGCGCGTGGCCGGCGGTGCTGAACGACCCGGTGACCACGGCCGCGCTGCGCGCCCTGCACTCCGATCCGGCGGCGCCCTGGACGGCGGACCGCCTGGCCGCCGAGGCGGGCGTCTCCCGGGCCACCCTGGCCCGCCGCTTCACCGCCCTGGTCGGCCGGCCCCCGATGGCGTATCTGACCTGGTGGCGGCTGACCCTCGCGGCGACCCGGCTGCGTGAGACGGACGCGCCGCTCGCGGCGGTGGCCCGCGAGACGGGGTACGGCAGCCCGTACGCCCTCTCGCACGCGTTCAGCCGGGAGTTCGGGATCACCCCGGGGCGCTACCGCGCGCTCAGGGCTTCGTGATCTCCAGGTCGGCGATCGCCTTCTTCGCCACCTCCCGGCCGCGGGCGGTGAAGTCGCCCCGGGCCGGGTAGCCGACGGCCAGTTCGTACATGTTCCCGGACGTGGTGCGGTAGTAGAAGATCCGCAGTTCACGGGGGCGTTTCCGCTCGTCGTCGCCCGGATACAGAACCGTGTTCCCGGCGGCCTGCCGGCCGTGGTAGGTGGCCTCCGCGTCCGGGACCGTCTTCGTGGCCTCGCCCATGTCCAGCTCGTAGTCGCCACGGCTCTTGAACTGTTCGTTGTCGTCGTACATCTGGGCCCGCGCGCTGGACTTGATCCGGCCCAGGGAGTCGTCCGTCCTGCGGGCCAGGTGCAGACGGATCCATATGCCGCCGCTCAGGTCCTCGTACGTCACCCAGTGCTGGTCGCTGTCGTCCTTCTCGGGCCGGACGACCTGGTAGCCCGCGGGCACGGTCAGGGTGGCCCCGAGCGCGCTCTCCGGCTTCTTCACCCAGCTGTCGTGCGACGCGCCCGCGAAGGGGTCGGCGAGGACGAGGTACGCGGTGACGGCCGCCGCGACCGCCGCCGCGCCGGCGGCGAGCCGGACGACACGGCCCCGGCGGCGGGGACGCGGGCCCGGGCCGGGCGCGGTGACGGCCGTGGGGGCGGGCGGCGCCGGGGGCTTGGCCGCCTCCGTCAGCAGGGCGCGGACCCGGTCCGCCGTCGGGCGGTGCGCGGGGTCCTTGTGGAGCAGCCCGTTGATGACCTCGGCCAGCGGGCCGGAGGCGGACGCGGGCGGGGCCGGGACGGCGTTGAGGACGGACTGGAGGGTGGCCGGCGTGTTGCTGCGGCGGAACGGCGACACGCCCTCCGTCGCCGTGTACAGCACCACGCCCAGGGACCACAGGTCGCTCGCCGGTCCGGGCCGCTGCCCGAGCACCCGCTCCGGCGCGATGAACTCCGGGGAGCCGACGAAGCCGCCGGTGTCCGTCAGCCGCGTGTCGCCCTCGATCTGCGCGATGCCGAAGTCGGTGAGGACCACCCGGTCGTACCGGCCCAGCAGGATGTTCTCGGGCTTGACGTCGCGGTGCAGGACGCCCGCCGCGTGCGCCGCCTCCAGCGCGCCGAGCACCTCCAGACCGATCCTGGCCGCCTCCCGCGCGTCCAGCGTGCCGTCCCGCAGCACGCTGCCGAGGGTGCGGCCGTGCACCAGCTCCATCACGATCCACGGCCGGCCGTCGACCACCGCGACATCGTGCACGTTCACCACCGCGGGATGGTCGAGCCGCGCCGCCGCGCGGGCCTCGCGGCGCATCCGCTCGAAGGCGTTGGCCTGTTCCCGCTCGGGAAGGTGGTCCGGTACGCGGGGTTCCTTGACGGCGACCTCGCGGTCCACCACCTCGTCCTTGGCGCGCCACACCGTGCCCATGCCGCCGTGGCCCAGCTTGCCGAGCAGCCGGTAGCGGCCCGCGACCAGCCGCCCGGCGCCCGGGTCGGCAAAGGTCTCACCACCCGGCGCCGGTACCGACGCCGCCTGTGTCTGCGTCTGCGGTTCCGTGCGCGGTATGGGCGGTTGCAGAACAAAACTCGTCGTGTCGTCGGCCACGCGGCCGGCTCCCCCGTCACTGCTCATACGTCATCTTTATCGCGCGTCCGGTGTGCACAGCCACTTGGAGGGCGAACCGGTCACACACCCGTGACGGAGAACGTGTCGACGGCCACGTCGAAGTACTCCCGCGCCTCCCGCACCTGCCCGACCGGTGCCGACACCCACACGTCGTACAGCAGCCCGTTCTCCTCCCAGCACAGGTCGTAGGTGTGCCGGGGGCCCTCCGCCGCGCTGAAGCCGTCCCAGGTGAACTCCCAGAGCGCGGCCGGGTGTCCGTCGTGCGTGGTCCGGACGACCCGGCCGTCGTGGTAACCGGGGTTGGTGGAGGGCCCGTCGGCGGCCGAACGGTCCATCACTCCCTCGGGGCCGCCCGGCTGGGTCGCGCCGACCCTGATGCCCAGGCGGAAGGTCTCGCCCGGCGAGAGGTAGAAGACGCGCCGCCCTTGCGGGCTGCGGGTGAAGTCCTCCGGGACGGCGAGGGAGAAGCCGGCCGGGTCCCGGGCCGTGCGGTAACCGGAGGGCGCGGTGTGCGAGCCGGTCGTACCGGAGGTGGGCGCCGGCCGGGTGCCGGTCGGCGTGGGCGACGGGGGCGTACCTCCCGTACCGGTCGGCGTGGGCGACAGGGCCGTACCACCCGTACCGGTCCGGGTGGCCGGGGTCGTCGCCGTACCGCCCGGGGTGCCGCCGCCCCCGTCGCCGTCCCGGTGCAGCAGCAGCGCCGCGGCCGACACGCCGGCCCCGGCCAGCGCGGCGACGAGCAGCGCCGCCACGAGCAGCCCGCGCGGGGACGACCGCGCCGGGGCCGGTTCCGCCGGGGTCCGGGCCGGGGCGGGCAGCGGCGGTCCGCCGTACGGCAGGTCCAGCTCGGTCGGCGAGTACGGCGTCGGGGCCTTCGGGGTGCGGCCGGCGCCGATGCGGTGGATGAGCCCGCCGCCGTGCGCTCCGGCCGTGCTGTGGCCGCCCGGCGCGTCGGGCGTCCGGCCGGTCTCCAGGTACGTCCGCAGCATCCGCTCGGCGTCCGCCGCGCCCAGCCGCCGGTCCGGGTCACGCTCCAACAGGCCCCGTACGACGGGCAGCAGCGGCTCGGCCTCGGCCGGCGGGCGGATCTCGTCGGCGACGACGGCGTGCAGGATGCCGCCGAGCGAGTCGCGCCGGAACGGCGACTCGCCGCTGAGCGCCGTGCACAGCAACGCGCCCAGCGACCACAGGTCGGACTCCGGCCCCGTGCGCAGCCCGGACATCCGCTCCGGCGCGGTGTACTCGGGCGAGCCCACGAAGGACCCGGTCTCGGTGAGCGTGGTGGCGCCCTCGACCTGCGCGATACCGAAGTCGGTGAGCACGACCCGGTCGGTGCCGGACTCGATCAGCACGTTCGCGGGCTTGATGTCCCGGTGCAGGACACCCGCCTCGTGTGCGGTGCGCACCGCGCTGAGCAGGGCGATGCCGATCCGCGCGGCCTCGACGGCGTCGACCGGGCCCTGCCGGTCGATCCGTTCGGCGAGCGAGCAGCCGTCGATCAACTCCATGATGAGGTAGGGCCGTTCGTCCTGCTCCACCACGTCGTGCACCACGATGATGTGCGGATGCCGCAACTGGCAGACCGCGCGGGCCTCGCGGAACGTACGGTCGCGGCGGCGGCGCGCGTCGTCGTCCGGCAGCGAGTCGTCCCGCAGGAGTTCCTTGACCGCCACCTGGCGGCCCAGCACCTGGTCGCTCGCCCGCCACACGACGCCCATGCCGCCGCGCCCGACTTGTTCCTCCAGGCGGTAACGGCCCGCGATCAGCCGGAAGCCGGCTCCCTCGGTCCCCATGCGCCCCATCATGCCGCACGGGGCGCCCGCCCTCCGGGGCACCGCTCGGCCAAGACACACCGCGCAGCCTGCCATTTTCGGCCGACTCGGCCGCCGTCCGCGCCGGTTCAGCCCTCGTCCGGCTCCTGCCAGCTGCGCAACACCCAGGTGAACTGCTTGCCGGCCGTCGCCCAGTCCTCGGCCGGCGAGGACATGTAGATCGCGTACTCGGTGCCCCGGCGCGAGATGTACGTCTCCTCGGTCGCGCGGCGCGGGCCGGGCATGTAGGGCCAGTCCTTCTTCAGCGCCGTCCAGGTGTACTCCCACCGCGCGCCCTTGCGGTCGCGGTAGATGTTCTCCTTCATCGTGACGCGCCGGTAGTCGACCAGCCGCTGGAGCTGCTGCTCCAGGTCCTCCTGGTGGCGCAGGGGGTCGGCGAAGTCCGGTGAGCCGTCGATGGCGATGCGGACGAAGTGCCTGCCGTTGTCGGGCGAGTAGTCGATCTGCTTGAGGGCGCCCTTGTCGCTGAAGACCGTGCGCTTCCAGCCCTTGGGCAGGGAGAGGCTGAAGCCGAGCGGGTCGTTGTACGTCTTCCAGCCCGCCGGGATCGTGCCCTCGGTGCCGGCCGTGTCGGCGGGGGCCGGGGCCGGGCTGGTAGTACTTCCCGACCCGGTGTCCTGTCCGCCCCACTGCTGGATCGCCACCGCGCCGGCGCCGCCGAGGACCGCCGCCATGGCGACGACCAGCGCGAGGGTGCGCAGCCGGCGACGGGGGCGGGCGGGCGCCGGGCCACCGGCCGCCGGCGCCACGGCCGTGGGACCGGTCACGAGAGGGCCGGCACCGGCACCGGCTGCGCGGCCGTAGGGGGCGGAGCCGGAACCGTAGGGGGAGGGTGCGGAGCCGTAGCCGGAGGGGTTGGACCCGGAGCCGTAGCCGGAGACGGAGCCGGCGGAACCGTGGCCCGGGGCCCGCGTCCCGGAACCGGAGCCGTAGCCCCCGCCCGGCGTGCCCGAGCCGTATCCGGCGGCCCGCGTCCCGGAACCGGAGCCGTACCCGGTGCCCGGAGCGCCGCCGGGACCGGGTGCGGCCGGGCCCTGGCCCCGGCCCGTGGGTATGCCCGAGCCCTGGGTCGGGACGAACGCCTGTGCCCCGCGCGGCCGGCGGCCCTCCGCCGCCTCGGCGAGCATCTGCTCCGCCTCCTCCGCGCCCGGCCGCTGGGCCGGATCCTTGCGCAGCAGCGCGGCGATGACCGGGGCGAGCGGACCGGCGTGGCGCGGCTCGTCCGCGTCCTCCTCGACGACCGCCTGCATGGTGCTCAGCGGCGAGGTGCGCCGGAACGGCGAACGCCCTTCGACGGCCGTGTACAGCGTGGCGCCGAGCGCCCACAGGTCGGAGGCCGGGCCGGGGTCGTGGCCGCGCACCCGCTCGGGCGCGAGGTAGTCGACCGAGCCGACGACCTCTCCGGTACGGGTGATGGTGGTGTCGCCCTCGATCTGGGCGATGCCGAAGTCGGTGAGCAGGACCCGGCCGTCCTCGCCGAGCAGGACGTTGCCGGGCTTGACGTCCCGGTGCAGCACCCCGGCGGAGTGCGCGGCGCGCAGCGCCCGCAGCACCCACAGCCCGATCCGCGCGGCCTCCCGCGGCTCGACACGGCCCCGTTCCTTGACCGTGTCGGCCAGCGAGGCACCCTCGACCAGCTCCATCACGATCCACGGGCGGCCGTCGTGTTCCAGCACGTCGTGCACGGTGACGACGGCGGAGTGGTTGATACGCGCGGCGGCCCGCGCCTCGGCCCGGGTGCGGGCGAGCAGGATCGCCTGGTCGCTGTCGGAGACGTAGAGCGCGGCGGTCAACTCCTTGATGGCGACCTTCCGGTGCAGCACCTCGTCGTGGGCGCGCCACACCCGGCCCATGCCGCCGCTGCCGATGGAATCGGCGAGCCGGTAGCGGCCCGCTATGAGCAGGCCCTGCATCTGATTCACGTTGCCCCGCAATGCTCTTGACAGGGTCAGACTAAGGACCACCCTCCCCGCAGGGAACCAGCGGGGCCCCAAGGAAACCGCACTGTGACGATGGTCATTTCCGCGCGAGAAAGGGAACCGGACCGCTCCCCTCCCGCCCCGGATACGCGCTGCTCAACCGGTGTAGCGATACGTCGCGGTAGCCTGCTCGTACAGCCGTGTGACCTCGTCCCGGTCGGCCTCCGGGCCGCGCACCTGGACGATGTGGTAGCGGCCGTTCAGCAGCAGCGCCATGTTGCGCACGAACAGGTCCCGCCCCTGCCCGTCGGTCCAGGTGAACTGCCCCTCGGCCATGGTCCGTCCGCCCACCTCGATGGTCCGCAGACCGGTGGCCGTGGCCCAGCTGGAGTCGCGGTACGGCTGGAGTTCACGCTCCTTGTCCCGCTGGTAGACCATCGGATCGCTGCCGTACGCGGACGTGCCGTCCCGCCCCGGTACGACGATCAGCTCGAAGTTCCCGTGCGCGTACACCACCTGGCCGCTGCCGTTCTTCGGGCTGCGGTCCCAGCCCTCGGCGACGGCGACCTGGAAGCCGTCCGGGTCCTTGCGCAGGGTGAACCCGTCGGGGACGGCGGGGTCTCCACCGGTCTGGGTCTCGGTCGCGGGCGCGGAGGCGGAGGCGCCGCCTTCCGGCGCGCTCGGTCCGCCGGACGGCTGCCGGGTGTGCGAGGGCGCGGGGTTCGCCTGCCCGGCACTGCCGGTGCGCTCCCCTCCCGCGGCGCCGTTCTCGCCCTGCCTGGGCATGAAGAGCATCGCGTACGCGATCGCGCCGGCCAGCAGGAGCAGGATCAGCAGGAGCAGGGTCCGGCCGAGGCTGCGCGGTGAACGGGCGCCCTCCCGGGCGCGCTTGTGCCGGCCGTGCGGATGGGCCGCGGGCAGTCCGGCACGCCGCCGGCGCACCAGCTCACCGCGGCGCCGGACGATCGGCAGCCGGCTCGGGTCGGCTGGCGGCACGGGGACGACACGGGTACCGGCGTCCGGTTCGGGCGCGGAGCGCACCAGCGAACGCAGCCAGCCGCTCAGTTCCTCCACGTCCGGCCGCTCGGTGGGGTCCTGGCGCAGCAGCGACTCCACGACCGGGCGCAGCGGCCCGCACTCCTCGGCGAAGGCGGGCGGCTCGGCGCACACCAGTTGCACCAGCTCGGCCGTCGACTCCTCCGGGTACGGCGCGTGCCCCTGCACGGCCCGGAACAGCAGCGCACCCAGCGCCCAGAGGTCGGTGGCCGGACCGATCGGCGCCGCCAGCTGCCAGTTCTCGTGCACGGGGCCGGCCTGCTCCGGCGCCCAGCGCTCGGTCACCGGTCCCACCACGGTCATCCGCACCTGCCGCGCCCGCTCGGCGGCGAGCGCGGTCCCGGGCCCGCGACGCACCGTACCGGGCTCGTCCCACCGGCCGCCCGCCTGCGCGGGAACCGCGGGTGCGGGGGCGGCGGGGGCGAGTTCGGCGTGCGCCGGTACGGCACCCTGGCGCCCGGTGCCGGGCAGCGGCCGGTCCGCTCGGCCCGGCTCACCGTCCGGTGTCCGCCCCGGGCCGTACCCCTGCCCCGGCACGGACGCGTGCCCGGCGCCGGGACCGGCCGCGGGCAGGCCCGGCCGCTGGGCACCGCCGCCCAGGGACGGGGCGGTACCGCCGCGCCGCTCGGCACCGTGCCACGGGGCGCCCCGCACCCCGTAGGGGTCGGCTATCCGGCCGGGCGGCGTGGCGCCACCGGCTTGTGAGCCGTACGGCGGATACGTCGACGGTGCCGCGCCCTCGGTCCGGCCGCTGCCGGGGTCGTCCTCGGCGGGCGGACGGGCGCCGGGCAGGGCGGCGCGCCCGCTCTGCTGGGCCTCGTGCACCCGGGCGGCGGCGCGGGCACCCGCGCGGTACGCGGCGATGGCCCCGGCCCGGGCGGCGCGAACGTCGGCACCGCTGTCCAGGGCCGGCTGCCCCACCGGACCGGCCGCGCCGGACGCCCCGTTGGCACTCGGCGCCGGCAGTCCTCCGGCCGCCCGCGCCTGGATCGCGGCCCGCCGCGCGGCCTCGGGATCGACGTCCGCGGCGGAGTCGCCGGCGCCACCGGGTCCACCGGAGGCACCGGACACCGGCCGTCCGGGCGCGCCGGCCGGTGCTCCGAGCCCTTCCGGCCTCTCCGGCCCCTCCGGTCCTTCCGGTTCCGCGTCTTCGGGCGCCGGTACCGGGTCGTATCCGCTCAGCGCCTCCTCCGCCGCGCCGACCGCCAGGCCGGTCAGCATCACGCGGCCGTCGTCGCAGACCAGGACGGTGCGTACGGTGATGTTGCGGTGCACCCAGCCGTGGGCGTGCAGCACCCGGAGCGCCATGAGCACGTCGGAGGCGACCTCGGCCGCCCGGTACGGCGTCAGCGGCTGCTCGGTGAGCAGGGCGGCCAGCGGGCGCGCGGCCACCAGCTCGCTGACGATCCACAGCGAACCGCCCTCGGCGAACACGTCGAAGACCTGGTCCAGCCGGGGGTGGTCGGGGATGCGGGCGGCGGCCTGTGCGGCCTCCACGGCGCGCCGCACCGCCGGATCGGCGGGCTGCCGGGTGGCGGTCCTGGCCTCCGGTGCGCGGCGGGACCCGCGCTCCCGTGCGGTGAACCCCTGGGGCAGCCCCTCCGCGTCGAGCACCTCGGCCTCGACGACCTCCGGCAGCGGCACCTGCCGGACGAGGACTTCCTGACCGCTGTAGGTGTCGAAGGCGCGGGTCTCGGTGAGTTCGTACTCGTCGGACGGCGGCAGCGGCAGGCGGTAGCGGTCGGCGAGCACCCGACCCGCGTAGTCGTCCACTTTGCCTCCCCCGGCCGCCCGGTTGGTCATACCCGATCGCCTCACGGCCCGTTTCGCACACGCATGCGGCTGCGTACGGTCCGCGACCCTTCACGATACGTGCCGGAGGCAACCCGCATTGAGAGGATGACGGATTCTCACGTACCAAACCGGCGGACGGCGCCTACGACTTGGGTTCGAAGGACTTCGTCAACGTCTTCCAGGTGTCCTTGCGCAGATCGCCGTGCCAGTCGGCGCTCTTCGCGGTGTACATCAGCGCGTAACCGAGGTGGTCGTTCACCACGAAGCCCCGGTCGATCGTGCGGTACCCGGTACCGCCCTCGGTGTAGGTGAACTCCCAGTCGGCGGTGTTCCAGCCGCGGTAGTCCACCTTCTCGATACGGATCATGTGGTACTGGGAGCGCACCATGTAGCGCTCCTGGTTCTTCCAGTCCGCCACCGGGTCGTCCTTGGGCGTACCGGTCCAGGCGACGAGCAGCTTCTGTCCGCCGGGCCCGGTGTAGCGGTCGCCGGCGGTGCCGGCGGACTGGTACTTCCACCCCTTGGGCAGCCCGATCGAGTATCCCTGGCCGCCCTTGCGGGTCGAGACGACCGGAGCGCTCCCGCCGTCCTTCGACCCGGAGGAGCCGGACGACTCGGAGTCGGTGCCGGAGTCGTCACCGGACCGGCTCGCCTCGGCGCCGGCCGTGCCGTCCGACCCCGCACCGGTGCCGACGGACGCCGAGGTCGCGCCGTCCGTCCGCTTCCCGGTGTCCGTGCCGCCCCCGGCGTCCTTGTCCCGCTTGGCGGACGCGCTCGCGCTGCTCACGGCCTTGGCCCCGCTCGCGCCGTCCTTGTCACCGTCACCGTTCAGGGCGAAGGCCAGCACGGTCCCGAGCACCGCGAGCACCACCAGCACGGCGATGACCACCAGGGTGCGCTTGGGCACCACATCGGTCAGCGGCGCCCTCGGCACCGGCCGCGGCGGCAGGTCCAGGTCCGGCGGCGGCACCACGGGCCAGCCGGAGCCGGCCTTGTTCGCGCTGGAGTTCGGCACACCGGCGGCACCCGGGCCCGGACCCCCCGGCCGCACACCGCCCCCGGCCACCGGCCCAGCGGGAGCCCCGGATGCCCCGGAGCCCCCGAGAACACCGGACCGGGCACCACCGGACACCGCGCCCCCGGCAGTCGGCGCACCGCCGGCACCCGGCGCGGCCGTCGTGCCCGGCTCGCTCTTCGCCCGGGCCGCCGCCGCGCCGGTGGCCGCCCCGGCCGCCTTGCGGACCGACCGCAGGGCGCCGCGCAGCTTCTCCCCGGCCTCCTCGCCCCGCTTGCCCTCCGGCCCGCGGGCCTGCGTGGGCAGCGGCACCACCTGCGTGGCGTCCAGCGGCTTCGGCTCCGGTGCGTGGATCACCGCGTTGAGCATGGCCCGGGCGCCGGCGTCGTCGAGACGCTTGGCCGGATCCTTGGTCAGGAGGCCGTAGATGACGTCCCGCAGCGGTCCCGCGTTCTTCGGCTCCTCCAGCGGCTCGGTCATCACCGCGGTGAGCGTGGCGATCGCCGAACCCTTGTCGTAGGGCGGCGTGCCCTCGACCGCCGCGTACAGCAGACCGCCGAGCGACCAGAGGTCGGCCGCCGGGCCCGGCTTGTGACCGCGGGCCCGCTCCGGGGAGATGTAGGAGGGGGCGCCGACGAGCATGCCGGTGGAGGTGATGGACGGGTCGCCCTCGACCTGCGCGATACCGAAGTCGGTGAGCACGACCCGGCCGTCGTCGGCGATGAGCACGTTGGACGGCTTCACGTCCCGGTGCAGGATGCCCTCCCGGTGCGCGGAGCGCAGCACGTCGAGGATGGCGAGCCCCACCTCGGCGGCGCGCTTCGGCTCCAGCGTGCCGTCCTCGCGGATGACCTCGGCGAGGGACTTGCCCTCGACCAACTCCATGACGATCCACGGCCGGTCGTCCTCGTCGACCACGTCGAAGACCGTCACCGCGCTGTTGTTGCGGATCCGGGCGATCGCCTTGGCCTCGCGCAGGGTGCGCGTGATCAGGCGCCGCTTCTCCTCCTCGTCGATGTTCGACGGGAACCGCAGCTCCTTGACGGCGACCGTCCGGCCGAGGGTCTCGTCCTCGGCCCGCCAGACCGTGCCCATGCCGCCACGGCCCAGCACGTCTCCCAGCCGGTACCGCCCGGCGAGGAGACGCCGCTCGCTCTTGTCCTGACGAGTCTCCTGACGAGATGTACCCGCCCGCTCCGCCTCCGACATGCGTCCCCTCATACAACCCGCCCTGACAGAGCCTCCATTGTCTCTCACCCGACAAGTGCCCGACGCCCAGGGTGCCCCTGGCCCTGGCCCGCCCCCGGAGCACGGGAAGCCCCCCTGAAGCGAGCGTTCCGCTTACCGGGATGATGGGCCGTAAGAAGGGAGGAACCGGGATGCCGACGCTTCGGACAGTCCTGTCCATACCGGTGTCTCTGGCGTTGCTGCTCGCCCCGGCCGCGTCCCAGGACACCTCCCCGGCCGCCGCCACGGACTCGGTCCTGCCGCTGCTGGTCAACGACGGCAGGGCACCGGCCGCGGCCCTGCTGACCCGGGACGACGACGGGGACGGCGTCCGCTCCCGCTACGCGTCAGCCGGCGAGGGCATCGCCCGCGCCGACCACTTCCGCGCCGGCAGCATCACCAAGACCTTCATCGCGACGGTCGTGCTCCAGCTGGCCGCGGAACACCGGCTCTCCCTGTCCGACACCGTGGACCGGTATCTGCCGGGACTGCTCCACGGGCGCGGCACCGACGGCCGGAGCATCACCCTGCGGGCCCTGCTCACCCACACCAGCGGACTGGCCGACTTCACCGAAACCACCCGAGGCACCGTGCCCCTGACCCCGCTTCAGGCGGTGCGCATCGCTCTCACCCTCCCTCCGGCCCACCCGGGCCGCTTCTTCTACTCCAACACCAACTACGTCCTGCTCGGCCTGGTCGTCCGCCAGGTCACCGGTCACTCCTACGCCGCCGAGGCCGAGCGCCGCGTCATCGCTCCGCTGGGTCTGACGGGTACCTCCTTTCCCGGGGCCCTCAGGTCACTGCCCTCCCCGCACGGCCGGGCCTACGCGGCCGACGGATCCGACGTCACCCGGCTCGACCCGCGCGTGGCCGGCGCGGCGGGTGAGCTGGTGACCACGCTGGCCGACCTCGACCGCTTCTACGCGGCTCTGCTCGGCGGCCGGCTGCTGCCCTCGCACTGGCTGCGCGAGATGCTCGACACCCGTGCCGCACACGGCTCGTACGGCATGGGCCTGTTTCCGGAGAAGCTGCCGTGCGGCACCACCGTGTGGGGGCACAACGGCCGGATATCCGGCAGCTACGTGCGCAGCGCAGCCACCGCCGACGGCCGCCGTGTCCTCACCTTCCGGGTGAACACGGACGCGATCGCAGACCCCCGCCCCGAACCGTCCCTGCTCGCTGCCGAGTTCTGCCCTCGCACCTGGTAGAACGCCCGGGGTTCGAGCGGAGATCCCGAAGTCGTCCACCCGTTCGAGTGAACCTCTGCCGGGGACCTACAGCGGCACGATGTCCGGCGCGCCCAGCCTGGCCGCGTCCGCCGTCTGGTCGTCCGGCTGGAGCTGGGACTCCCGCTCGGCCTCCACCCGCTTCTCGTAGTGCTCGACCTCGCGCTCGATCTGGTCCTTGCCCCAGCCGAGGACCGGCGCCATCAGCTCGGCCGCCTCGCGGGCGCTGCGGGTGCCCCGGTCGAAGGTCTCGATGGAGATGCGGGTGCGGCGGGTGAGGACGTCGTCCAGGTGCCGGGCGCCCTCGTGCGAGGCCGCGTACACCACCTCGGCGCGCAGATAGTCGTCGGCGGCGTGCAGCGGCTCGCCGAGCGAGGGGTCGGCGGCGACGAGGTCCAGGACCTCCTCCGCCATCGAGCCGTACCGGTTCAGCAGGTGTTCCACCCGGACCACGTGCAGTCCGGTGCGGGCGGCGATCCGGGCTCGCGCGTTCCACAGGGCCTGGTAGCCCTCCGCGCCGAGCAGCGGGGTCTCCTCGGTCACGCAGTCGGCGACGCGCATGTCCAGGCCGTGCACCGCCTCGTCGACGGCGTCCTTGGCCATCACCCGGTAGGTCGTGTACTTGCCGCCCGCCACGACCACCAGCCCCGGCGCCGGATGGGCCACCGTGTGTTCCCGGGACAGCTTGCTGGTGGCGTCGGACTCGCCGGCGAGCAGCGGGCGCAGCCCGGCGTACACCCCCTGCACGTCGTCGCGGCCGAGCGGCACGGCGAGCACCGAGTTGACGTGTTCCAGCAGATAGTCGATGTCGGCGCTGGACGCGGCCGGGTGTGCCTTGTCCAGGTCCCAGTCGGTGTCGGTGGTGCCGACGATCCAGTGCCGGCCCCACGGGATGACGAACAGCACGGACTTCTCGGTGCGCAGGATCAGGCCGGTGGTGGAGTGGATGCGGTCCTTGGGCACGACCAGGTGGATGCCCTTGGAGGCGCGGACGTGGAACTGCCCGCGCTCGCCCACCATGGCCTGCGTGTCGTCGGTCCACACGCCGGTGGCGTTGACGACCTGCTGGGCGCGGATCTCGTACTCGCCGCCGGCCTCCACGTCCTGCACCCGGGCGCCGACGACCCGCTCGCCCTCGCGCAGGAACCCGGTCACGCGCGCGCGGTTGGCCACCTTCGCGCCGTAGGACGCCGCCGTGCGCACCAGGGTGGCCACGAAGCGGGCGTCGTCCATCTGGGCGTCGTAGTACTGCAGGGCGCCGACCAGGGCGTCCTTGCGCAGGCAGGGGGCGACACGCAGGGCGTGACGGCGGGTCAGGTGCCGGTGCACGGGCAGGCCCCGGCCGTGGCCGCGGGCCATCGACATCGCGTCGTAGAGGGCGACGCCCGAGCCGGCGTACAGCCGCTCCCAGCCCTTGTGCTGGAGCGGGTAGAGGAACGGCACCGGCTTGACCAGGTGCGGGGCGAGGCGCTCCAGGAGCAGGCCGCGCTCCTTGAGGGCCTCGCGGACCAGGGCGAAATCGAGCATCTCCAGATAGCGCAGGCCGCCGTGGATCAGCTTGCTGGACCGGCTGGAGGTGCCGGACGCCCAGTCACGGGCCTCGACCAGGCCGGTGGACAGGCCACGGGTGACGGCGTCCAGCGCGGTGCCCGCGCCCACCACCCCGCCACCGACCACCAGCACGTCCAGCTCGCGCTCCGCCATCGCCGCCAGTGCCTCGGCGCGCTGCGCCGGCCCCAGAGTCGCTGTCCTCACCGCTGCCTCCCGCTGTCGCACACTCGCTCGCGTCGGCCGCACCCGGTGGGCGAAGCCCGGTTCATGCCCTCCTCATGCCCAAATTCTGACCGGGTTGCCCGGCTTCAGCCACCACGGGCTCCCCACCTGTGGACAACTCGCGCACAACCACGGGAAGACACACGAACACAATCACACATAGCGGTCATATGTGTACCTAGTCTGACAGTGCGCTCGCTCTGCTTGTCCACAGCGGTTGCGCACCTGTCCCGCTTCGGCTACTGGGAAGGACGGCTCACGCCATGCCCGCAGACCTCGCCGTCATCGGACTCGGTCCCTACGGCTTGCCGCTCGCCCAGGCCGCCGTCGCCGCCGGCATCGCCACGGTCGGCTACGCCACCGGCCCCGAGGCCGGCTCGCTCAGCCCGGCGGAGCTGCGCCGGATGCACTCCGCCGGATTCCGGCCCGTCACCGACGCGGCCCAGCTCGGCCGGGTACGCACCGCGGTGATCTGCGCGCCCACCCCGCGCGGCACCGACGGCGCCCTCGACCTCGCCCAGGTCGAGTCGGCCGCCCGCACCCTGGCCGCACGCCTGCGGCCGCACACCACGGTCATCCTGGAGTCGCCCGTGCTCCCGGGGACCACGGAGGACTTCCTGCGCCCGCTGCTGGAGGAGGGCTCGGGGCTGCGCGCCGGCCGCGACTTCCACCTCGCCTACGCCCCCAGCCGGGTCGACCCCGGCAGCCGCGACCACACGCCCGCCGGCACCCCGAAGGTCATCGGCGGTCTCACCCCCGCCTGCACCGAGTCGGCCGCCGCGTTCTACGGCCGGCTCACCGACAAGGTGGTCCGCGCGCGCGGTCTGCGCGAGGCGGAGGCCGTGCAGCTGCTGGAGACCAACTTCCGGCACGTCAACATCGCGCTCGTCAACGAGATGGCCGTGCTCTGCCACGAGCTGGGCGTGGACCTGTGGGACGTCATCCGGTGCGCGGAGACCAAGCCCTTCGGCTTCCAGGCGTTCCGGCCGGGCCCGGGCGTCGGCGGGCACGGCGTCCCGCAGGACCTGACCGGGCACGCCACCCGCACCCTGCGCATGGTCGAGCTGGCCCAGCAGGTCAACAGCCGGATGCCCCGGTACGTCGTCCAGCGCGCGGCCACGCTCCTCAACGAGCACGGCAAGTCCGCGCGCGGGGCCCGCGTCCTGCTCCTCGGCGTCACCTACAAGCCCGACCTCGCCGACCTCCAGGGCACCCCCGCCCAGGAGATCGCCGTACGGCTCATGGGGCTGGGCGCGGCCGTCAGCTACCACGACCCGTACGTGCCCGCCTGGAGCGTCCTGGACCGGCCCGTGCCGCGCGCGGACTCCTTCTACGAGGCGGCAGCCGACGCCGACCTCACGATCCTGCTCCAGCAGCACCGGACGTACGACCTGCAGGGGCTCTCGGTGAAGGCGCAGCTGCTGCTGGACACGCGGGGCGCCACGCCCACGGGGGCGGCGCATCGGTTGTGAAGGGGGGCGCGTGGGGGTGTGGGGGCCGGGGGTTGGTGGCGTGGGGATTCGGCGCCGGTACCTTGGGGACAGGTGGAGCCCACCGCAGCAGGCACTGCGGCAGGCTCCGGAGAAGTGATTGGAGTGTCACCCCTGGTTCGCGTGGGGGTGGCCGCTCACTTCCCGTTGATCCACAAGACACACCTCCTCCGGAACTTCACCAGCCGAAGCCGGATGCGGTCCCAGTGGGTGGGCTTGCGGTGGCGTCCCATGGGCGCCCTCACACACAACGCGGCCCCCGCCAAGGCCCAGCCGGCTGAACCCGGGCATGCGAAAGGGCCGGTCATCCACTCGGGATGACCGGCCCTTCAGGCGTCGTAACGACCGCTCCGACGACTACCGCCGGTGCTGGCTGTCCGCCACCGTCACCTCGACCCGCTGGAACTCCTTCAGCTCGCTGTAGCCGGTGGTGGCCATGGCGCGGCGCAGGGCGCCGAAGAAGTTCATCGAGCCGTCCGGAGTGTGGGACGGGCCGGTGAGGATCTCCTCGATCGTGCCGACCGTGCCCAGGTCGACCTTCTGGCCGCGGGGCAGCTCCTCGTTGACCGCCTCCATGCCCCAGTGGTGGCCCTTGCCGGGCGCGTCCGTGCCACGGGCCAGCGGGGAGCCCATCATGACCGCGTCGGCGCCGCAGGCGATCGCCTTGGGCAGGTCGCCGGACCAGCCGACGCCGCCGTCCGCGATCACGTGCACGTACCGGCCGCCGGACTCGTCCATGTAGTCCCGGCGGGCCGCGGCCACGTCCGCGACGGCCGTGGCCATCGGGACCTGGATGCCCAGCACGTTGCGCGTGGTGTGCGCGGCGCCGCCGCCGAAGCCCACGAGCACACCCGCGGCACCCGTGCGCATCAGGTGCAGGGCCGCCGTGTACGTGGCGCAGCCGCCGACGATCACCGGGACGTCCAGCTCGTAGATGAACTGCTTCAGGTTCAGCGGCTCGTGCGAGGAGGACACGTGCTCCGCCGAGACCGTCGTACCCCGGATGACGAAGATGTCCACGCCCGCGTCCACGACCGCCTTGGAGAACTGGGCGGTGCGCTGCGGGGAGAGCGCGGCCGCGGTGACCACGCCGGAGTCGCGCACCTCCTTGATGCGGGCACCGATCAGCTCCTCCTTGATCGGGGCCGCGTAGATCTCCTGGAGGCGGCGGGTCGCCTGCTCGGCGGGCAGCTCGGCGACCTCGTCCAGCAGCGGCTGCGGGTCCTCGTACCGCGTCCACAGGCCTTCGAGGTTCAGCACGCCGAGGCCGCCCAGCTCGCCGATGCGGATCGCGGTGGCCGGGGAGACCACGGAGTCCATGGGGGCGGCCAGGAACGGCAGCTCGAAGCGGTAGGCGTCGATCTGCCAGGCGATCGAGACCTCCTTCGGGTCCCGCGTACGGCGGCTGGGGACGACGGCGATGTCGTCGAAGGCGTACGCCCGGCGGCCGCGCTTGCCGCGCCCGATCTCGATCTCAGTCACGTTGGTGGCCTTTCCCTATGCGTTGCAGCGCCTTCCAGTATCGCCGACGGGTACGACAACGGCGGCCCCGGATGCTCCGGGACCGCCGTGGTACGAGCCTCACGCGCGCGTGGGCGTCACCGCTTGCTGCTGTAGTTGGGCGCCTCGACCGTCATCTGGATGTCGTGCGGGTGGCTCTCCTTCAGGCCCGCCGAGGTGATCCGCACGAACCGGCCGCCCGCCTGCAGCTCGGGAACCGTCTTGCCGCCGACGTAGAACATCGACTGGCGCAGGCCGCCGACCAGCTGGTGGACGACGGAGGACAGCGGGCCGCGGTAGGGCACCTGGCCCTCGATGCCCTCGGGGACCAGCTGCTCGTCGGAGGCGACGCCCTCCTGGAAGTAGCGGTCCTTGGAGAACGACTTGCGGTCGCCACGGGACTGCATGGCGCCGAGCGAGCCCATGCCGCGGTACGACTTGAACTGCTTGCCGTTGATGAACAGCAGCTCGCCCGGGGACTCCTCGCAGCCCGCGAGCAGCGAGCCGAGCATCACCGTGTCGGCGCCCGCGACCAGGGCCTTGGCGATGTCGCCGGAGTACTGCAGACCGCCGTCGCCGATCACCGGGACACCGGCCTCGCGCGCGGCCAGCGATGCCTCGTAGATCGCGGTGACCTGCGGGACGCCGACGCCGGCGACCACGCGGGTGGTGCAGATGGAGCCCGGTCCGACGCCGACCTTGATGCCGTCCGCGCCCGCGTCGACCAGGGCCTGGGCGCCGTCGCGGGTGGCGACGTTGCCGCCGATGACGTCGACGCCGGAGGAGTTCGACTTGATCTTGGCGATCATGTCGCCGACCAGACGGGAGTGGCCGTGCGCGGTGTCCACGACGATGAAGTCGACACCGGCCTCGATCAGCGCCTGGGCGCGCTCGAAGGCGTCACCGGCCACGCCGACCGCGGCGCCGACCAGGAGGCGGCCGTCGGCGTCCTTGGCGGCGTTCGGGTACTTCTCCGCCTTGACGAAGTCCTTGACCGTGATCAGGCCCTTGAGGACGCCCTCGTCGTCCACCAGCGGCAGCTTCTCGATCTTGTGCTTGCGCAGCAGCTCCATGGCCTCCGGGCCGGAGATGCCGACCTTGCCGGTGACCAGCGGCATCGGGGTCATGACCTCGTGCACCCGGCGGCTGCGGTCGCTCTCGAAGGCCATGTCACGGTTGGTGACGATGCCGAGGAGCTTCTTGTCGCCGTCGGTCACCGGGACGCCGCTGATGCGGAACTTGGCGCACAGCGCGTCGGCCTCGGCGAGCGTGGCCTCCGGGTGGATGGTGATGGGGTCGGTGACCATGCCGGACTCGGAGCGCTTCACCAGGTCGACCTGGTTGGCCTGGTCCTCGATGGAGAGGTTGCGGTGCAGGACGCCGACGCCGCCCTGGCGGGCCATCGCGATCGCCATGCGGGACTCGGTCACCTTGTCCATGGCGGCGGACAGCAGCGGGATGTTGACCCGCACGTTCTTGGAGACGTACGAGGCGGTGTCGATCTCGTCGGGTGCCATGTCCGACGGGCCCGGCAGCAGCAGCACGTCGTCGTAGGTCAGCCCGAGTGTCGCGAATTTTCCGGGCACTCCGTCGACGTTGGCAGTCATGACACCTTCCCCAAATGGCCTTGATCGGTGCGGATGTCCATGCTAACGGGAAGCGTCGCTAGCAAATTCCACGGTAAGGGGTCGCTTCAGGCTTCGTATGTTCATACGGAACCGGTGGCGCACCTGTTCAGCGAAGGAGCTACGGCGGCTCCACGCACGGGGATTACTGTTCGGCGAGCGCCCTGAGGCGGCTCAGGGCCCGGTGCTGGGCCACGCGGACCGCGCCGGGTGACATTCCCAACATCTGCCCCGTCTCCTCCGCGGTCAAGCCCACCGCGATGCGCAGCAGGAGCAGCTCGCGCTGGTTCTCGGGCAGGTTGGCCAGCAGTTTCTTGGCCCACTCGGCGTCGCTGCTGAGCAGGGCGCGCTCCTCGGGGCCGAGGGAGTCGTCGGGCCGCTCGGGCATCTCGTCGGACGGCACCGCGGTCGACCCGGGGTGGCGCATCGCCGCGCGCTGGAGGTCGGCGACCTTGTGGGAGGCGATGGCGAAGACGAACGCCTCGAAGGGGCGGCCGGTGTCGCGGTAGCGGGGCAGGGCGAGCAGGACGGCGACGCAGACCTCCTGGGCGAGGTCCTCCACGAAGTGACGCGCGTCGCCGGGGAGCCGTGACAGCCGGGTGCGGCAGTAGCGCAGCGCCAGGGGGTGCACATGGGCGAGCAGATCGTGCGTGGCCTGCTCGTCCCCGTCGACGGCACGATGCACGAGCGCACCGATCGCCCCATGGGCCGTGCCCGCCTCGTCGTCGCGCATCGGTCCATGGTGCCCTGCGGCCGTCCGGTCCGTCGCATCGTGTTCGTGGTTGTGCACCGAAGCGTTATGAGCAGGTGCGCCGGCACTCATCCCCTGCGCCCTCCCCTTCCGCTCGACCGACTCGTCCCCGAGAGACTCCACATCTCAAGGATGCGGCATCGGCGCCGAAACGAGCAGCGCCCGTCCGGCGGGCCGCCTTGCGCACGCCCCTCCAGGGGGTTCCCGGGGGTGGTGCGACGGCGCACACGGGCACCTCTTGAGGCGGTTTCGCACCCCGGCAGACGCCGCCTCGCGCCGGAGCCTCCGGGGTGCGACGCGTACGACCGAGGCGTAGGCCCGCCTGTCCGCGCGTACGGCGATGACCCCCAGGAGGGCCCCGAGGGCTCCCTGCCCGGCGCGCTCCCCCGGGTGCTTCGAGGGATGCGCCGCAGCGGCATCGGCACGGCCTCCCGCGCCCCTATCAAGGCGCGACCTGGTCAGAGCGCGCCCACCACACCCGTGTACGGCACGGCATCCCGCCGTCGGCCCGGGCTTCCGTGGTCGGCGCGGAGCCCGCACGGGCACCGCCGAAGAGCATGCGAGCGCCGGACCGGGGCGCCCACGGGCGGCGAAGGAACGCGCCGGGCCGAGGCGTACACGAGCACTCAAGGAGCACGCCGGACCGGAACGCCCACGAGCACCGAAGGAGCACAGCGGGCCTGAGTGCACACCAGCGCCGAAGGACCGCGCCAGGCCGGAGCCCGCACGGCGCCCCGCCATGCACCGGGGCGCTTCGGGGTCCGGGAAAAGCGGCGCCGTACCGGAACGCCGCACCGCTGCCGCTCCACGGCCACGACTCGCCGTCCAGAGCCGGACCGCTGCCGGTCCACGGCCACGACTCGCCATCCGGAGCCGCACCGCTGCCGCTCCACGGCCACGACTCGCCGTCCGGAGCCGGACCGGCCGCCGCGAAGCCGGCCGGCCGCCCGTGCGGGAGCGCCGGGCGGGAGCAGGGCCGGGTGGTGACCGGTGCCGGGCGGCCCGCAGGGCCTCGCACCGGTTACCGGACCAGTCCCCAGCGGAAGCCGAGGGCCACCGCGTGGGCCCGGTCGGAGGCGCCGAGCTTCTTGAACAGGCGCCGCGCGTGCGTCTTGACGGTGTCCTCGGAGAGGAACAGCTCACGCCCGATCTCGGCGTTCGAGCGGCCGTGGCTCATGCCCTCCAGGACCTGGATCTCGCGCGCGGTGAGCGTGGGCGCGGCGCCCATCTCCGCCGAGCGCAGCCGGCGCGGGGCGAGCCGCCAGGTCGGGTCGGCGAGCGCCTGCGTCACCGTGGCCCGCAGCTCCGCGCGCGAGGCGTCCTTGTGCAGGTAGCCGCGGGCGCCGGCGGCGACCGCGAGGGCCACGCCGTCGAGGTCCTCGGCGACCGTGAGCATGATGATCCGCGCGCCCGGGTCGGCCGACAGCAGCCGGCGCACGGTCTCGACGCCGCCCAGACCGGGCATGCGCACGTCCATCAGGATGAGGTCGGAGCGGTCGGCGCCCCAGCGGCGGAGGACTTCCTCGCCGTTGGCCGCCGTCGTCACGCGCTCGACACCGGGCACGGTCGCCACCGCGCGGCGCAGCGCCTCTCGGGCAAGCGGGGAGTCGTCGCAGACGAGGACGGATGTCATGACCGCCCTCCGCAGCTGATGCGCGTCACCTTGAGCCTCCAGGCTGGTACGGAATCGTCACCTGTGCGGTCGACCGTCTCGGACGCCTGCCCGAGCGCTTGTGGTTTCAACCGCCTCCGCACTCTCAACGACGGTCACTCGAAAGAGTTACGGCTCCGCGTGCCGTCTTCGGCACTCTACGTGAGGGGACCGACACGGTGCAGACATGCCCAACGGACTCTCAACTTTTCATCACAACCTATGCCCCATTCGGCCCCTTTTCTTCCCGTTTCGCAGTGTCCGGGGCTAGATTCGCAATGAGTCATATTTTCATCTCCTTAGACCGGAGATGTACGGTCGTTGGCACCGTATCCGCCCAGAACGGCGACAAGGGGTCACGTAATGGCAGATTTCTCCCGCCTTCCCGGACCGAACGCGGACCTGTGGGACTGGCAGCTGCTGGCTGCCTGCCGCGGGGTGGACAGCTCGCTCTTCTTCCACCCGGAGGGCGAGCGCGGGGCGGCTCGGAGCGCTCGCGAGAACTCGGCCAAGGAGGTCTGCATGAGGTGCCCGGTCCGTGCGGAGTGCGCGGCGCACGCGCTGGCGGTGCGCGAGCCGTACGGGGTCTGGGGCGGACTGACCGAGGACGAGCGTGAGGAATTGATGGGGCGGGCACGCAACCGCCTCGTGGCGGCGTCGACCACCAGCGGGGACACCGCCTCAGATCACTGAAGGAACGTTTCTGCAAGCATGGGCAGCCCTTCCTTCCCTACCGGGCACGCGCGCGCGTGCCCATGACTCTGCCGCCGTACCCGCTGCCGTACCCCCACGTGGACCCGCCGCCGTACCCCTACGCGCGCCCGGCCGGCCGTGCCGCCCGGGCCAGTTGTTCCAGCGTCGCCGACACGGCCGGCACCTGTGCCAGGTCGGGCAGGGTGAGGGCGACGATCTCCCGCCGTACCGCCGGTTCCAGCCGTACCGTGCGCACGCCCCGCGGCCGTACCGACTCCACGGCCAGCTGAGGCAGTACGGCGACCCCGAGGCCCGCGCCGACCAGGCCGACCACGGCCGGGTAGTCGTCGGTGGCGAAGTCGATGCGCGGGGTGAACCCGGCCCCCTCGCAGACCTCGATCAGCTGGCCGCGGCAGCGCGGGCAGCCCGCGATCCAGGGTTCCTGGGCCAGCTCGCCGATGGCGACGGCCTCCGCGCGCGCGAGCCGGTGCCGCTCGGGCACCAGGGCGACCAGCCGGTCCGTCAGCAGGGGGCGTACGACGAGGTCGTCCCACTCCTCGGCGACCGCCGCCCCCTCGTAGCGGAAGGCCAGGGCCAGGTCGCAGTCGCCCTCGCGCAGCAGCTCGACGGAGCGCGGGGGCTCGGCCTCCTCCAGGGAGACGCGGGTGCCGGGGTGGGCGGCGCGCAGGGCGGCCAGGGCGGTGGGGACCAGGGTGGAGCTGCCGCTGGGGAAGGAGACCAGCCGGACCCGGCCCGCGCGCAGGCCGGCGATGGCGGCGACCTCCTCCTCGGCTGCGGTCAGCCCGGCGAGGATGCCGGAGGCGTGCCGGACCAGGGCCTCGCCGGCCTGGGTGAGGCGCATCTCGCGTCCGGTGCGGACCAGCAGCGGGGTGCCCACGGAGGTCTCCAGGGCCTTCATCTGCTGGCTGACGGCGGGCTGGGTGCAGCCCAGCAGGCGCCCCGCCGCGGAGAAGGATCCGGTGGTGGCGACGGCGCGCAGGACGCGGAGATGACGGGCCTCGATCACCTGTCGAGCATAAGGCAGCCTTGGATCGGGTGCCCGATAATGCGTCGACACTTTGGGACCCGATCACTTACCGTGCGGGGATGAAGCTTCTTTCCGTCAATCTGGGCAGCCCGCGGCAGGTCACCTACACGAGCCAGCCGGAGGGCCTGACCGGCATCGACAAGCGCCCGGTCGAGGGGCCGGTGCGGGTGGCGGCGCCGGGCCCCAAGGGGGTCGGCGCGAGCGGGCTCGCCGGGGACGCGGTGTGCCACACGCGCCACCACGGCGGGGACGACCAGGCGGTGTACGCGTACGCCCGCGAGGACCTCGACGCGTGGGAGCGGGAACTCGGCAGATCGTTGGCCAACGGTTGCTTCGGCGAGAACCTGACGACGGACGGCCTGGACGTCTCCGGGGCACTGATCGGCGAGCGCTGGCGGATCGGTTCGGAGGTGGTGCTGGAGGTGACCTCGGGCCGCATTCCGTGCAACACGTTCCAGGGCCATCTGGGCGAACGCGGCTGGGTCAGGAGGTTCACACAGAAGGGCGCAACGGGTGCCTACCTCCGGGTGATCGAGCCGGGTGAGATCCGCGCGGGTGATCCGGTGGAGATCGTGCACCGTCCGGACCACGGGGTGACGGCGGCGATGCAGTTCCGCGCGGTCACCACCGAGCGGGAGCTGCTGCCGCGGCTGCTCGCGGCGGGCGAGGCGCTGCACCCGGAGACGCTGGCGCGGGCCCGGGAGTACGTGGCGGAGCACGGGGCCTGACGTTCCGTCAGAAAGCTGCCGGGGAGTGGGCGCGCGGGAGCGGAGGCTGTCGGTCCGGGTCACTACCCTTGGGCCATGACAACGTCTCTGATTACGGGATCGACCGCGGGAATCGGTGCCGCGTTCGCGCGGCGGCTGGCGGCTGACGGGCACGACCTCGTCCTGGTGGCGCGGGACACCGGGCGGCTGCGCGAGCAGGCGACGGAACTGCACGACCGGCACGGCATCGAGGTGGAGGTGCTGACCGCCGACCTGTCCGAGGACAAGGGCATCGAGGCGGTCGCCGAGCGCCTCGGCGACCGGAGGAACCCGGTCGACCTGCTGGTCAACAACGCCGGCTTCGGCAACAAGGGCCGCTATCTGGAAGTGTCGATGGCGGACGAGCTGCGGATGCTCAAGGTGCACTGCGAGGCGGTGCTCCGGCTGACGTCGGCGGCGGCCGAGGCGATGCGCGAGCGCGGCCGGGGCGGGGTGGTGAACGTCGCCTCGGTGGCCGCGTTCGTCCCGCGCGGCACGTACGGCGCGTCCAAGGCGTGGGTCGTGCAGTTCACCCAGGGCGCGGCGAGGGACCTGGCGGGCAGCGGGGTGCGGCTGATGGCGCTGTGCCCGGGGTTCGTGCGGACCGAGTTCCACCAGCGGGCCGGGATGGGCACGGACAACATCCCCGGCTGGATGTGGCTGGACGCCGACAAGCTGGTCGCGGCGGCCCTGGCCGACCTCGCGCGCGGCAGGACACTGTCCATCCCGGACCCCCGGTACAAGGCGCTGATGGGGCTGGTGAAGGTGACGCCGCGCGGGCTGCTGGGCGGGATCAGCTCCCGGACGGGGCGTAAGTACGGGCCGCAGTAGCGACGGGTGACGCCGCCGTCCCGGTGGGAAAATGGGCGGGACGGTACCGGACCCAGGGGGGCCGGAGGCGGTGTCATGACCTTCGTACAGCTCATCGAGTGCAGGACGAGCCGGATGGACGAGATGAACCGGCTCATGGACGACTGGGTCCAGCAGACCAAGGGGAAGCGGACGGCGACGCACGCGCTGGTCGGCACGGACCGCTCGGACACGTCGCACGTCGTGGAGGTGGTGGAGTTCCCGTCGTACGAGGAGGCGGTGCGGAACTCGAACCTCCCGGAGACCGACCGGATCTTCCGGGAGATGGTCGCGCTGTGCGACGAGATGCCGAGGTTCACCGACCTGGACGTCGTCCGGGACGAGCGCCTGGCCGAGGGGGTCGTGCGCGGGTTCTTCGAGGCGCTGTGCACGGCGGGCGAGCTGCCGCCGCTCAACGACCTGCTGGACGAGGACATCCACAGCCACGAACCGATGAACCCGCAGGACACCATCGGGCTGGACAACGTCCGCGCCGAGTTCCGGATGTGGCGCGGCGCCTTCGACTTCGCGTTCACGGTCGAGGACGTGCTCGCCCAGGGCGACCGGGCGTGCGCGCGGTGGACCTGGAACGCCACGCACCAGGGCGACTTCCTGGGGATCGCACCCACGGGCCGGCAGGTCACCATGACCGGGATGACGCTGTTCCGCTTCACCGGCAACGGCAAGATCGCCGAGATGTGGTGGCAGCACGACCAGCTGGGGCTGATGCAGCAGCTCGGGGCGCTGGACGAGTTGGAGCAGTAGACGCCGCAGCGGCGGACGCCGGAGGAGCGGACAGGGCGAAGGCCCGGTCCCCTCTCCGGGGTACCGGGCCTTCGCTCAGGAGCGGTTGGCTCAGTGGGCGTGGCCGTGGCTGTGGCCCGCGGCGGCCGGCTCTTCCTCTTCCTTCTTCTCGACGACCAGGGTCTCGGTCGTGAGCAGCAGGGAGGCGATGGAGGCGGCGTTCTCCAGGGCGGAGCGGGTGACCTTGACCGGGTCGATGACGCCGGCCTTGATCAGGTCGCCGTACTCGCCGGTGGCGGCGTTGTAGCCCTGCCCCTTCTCCAGGTCCTTGACCTTGGAGACGATGACGTAGCCCTCCTGGCCGGCGTTCTCGCCGATCCAGCGCAGCGGCTCGACCACGGCGTTGCGGACGACCGCGACACCGGTGGCCTCGTCGCCGGTCTTGTCGAGGTTGCCCTCGAGGACCTTGGAGGCGTGGACCAGGGCGGAGCCACCACCGGAGACGATGCCCTCCTCGACCGCGGCGCGGGTCGCGGAGATGGCGTCCTCCAGACGGTGCTTCTTCTCCTTCAGCTCCACCTCGGTGGCGGCGCCGACCTTGATCACGCACACGCCGCCGGCCAGCTTCGCGAGGCGCTCCTGGAGCTTCTCGCGGTCCCAGTCGGAGTCGGTGTTCTCGATCTCGGCCTTGATCTGCGCGACGCGGCCCTGCACGTCCTCGGACTTGCCGGCGCCGTCGACGATCGTGGTGTCGTCCTTGGTGACGGTGACGCGGCGGGCGGAGCCGAGCACGTCGACGCCGACCTGGTCGAGCTTGAGGCCGACCTCCTCGGAGATGACGGTGGCGCCGGTGAGGACGGCCATGTCCTGCAGCATCGCCTTGCGGCGGTCACCGAAGCCGGGAGCCTTCACCGCGACGGCGTTGAAGGTGCCGCGGATCTTGTTGACGACCAGGGTCGACAGGGCCTCGCCCTCGACGTCCTCGGCGATGATCAGCAGCGGCTTGGAGGAGCCGGCCTGGATGACCTTCTCCAGCAGCGGCAGCAGGTCGGCGATGGCGGAGATCTTGCCCTGGTTGATGAGGATGTACGGGTCCTCCAGGACGGCCTCCATGCGCTCCTGGTCCGTCACGAAGTACGGCGACAGGTAGCCCTTGTCGAAGGCCATGCCCTCGGTGAAGTCCAGCTCCAGACCGAAGGTGTTGGACTCCTCGACGGTGATGACACCGTCCTTGCCGACCTTGTCCATCGCCTCGGCGATCAGCTCGCCGACCTGCTGGTCCTGGGCGGACAGCGCGGCGACGGCGGCGATGTCGGACTTCTCGTCGATCGGGCGGGCCGTGGCCAGCAGGTCGTCGGAGACGGCCTTGACGGCGGCGTCGATGCCCTTCTTCAGGGCGGCCGGGGAGGCACCGGCGGCGACGTTCTTCAGACCCTCGCGGACCAGCGCCTGGGCGAGGACCGTGGCGGTGGTGGTGCCGTCACCAGCGATGTCGTTGGTCTTGGTCGCCACCTCCTTCACCAGCTGCGCGCCGAGGTTCTCGTACGGGTCCTCGATCTCGACCTCACGGGCGATCGTGACACCGTCGTTGGTGATGGTGGGAGCACCGAACTTCTTGTCGATGACGACGTTGCGGCCCTTGGGGCCGATCGTCACCTTGACCGTGTCGGCAAGCTTGTTGACGCCGCGCTCAAGGGCGCGACGGGCGTCCTCGTCGAACTTCAGGATCTTCGCCATGGCAGCGGGAGCCCTCTCGGAAATCTGTGGGTGAAAAACGCCGCGCCCCGGGCGCCCGGCTTCTTATCGATCGCGGGGGGCCAGGGGCGCAGCTTCAAGCAGAGAGTCGCTTGAGGTGATTACTTCTCGATGATCGCGAGGACGTCGCGAGCCGAGAGGACGAGGTACTCGTCGCCGTTGTACTTCACCTCGGTGCCGCCGTACTTGCTGTAGAGGACGACGTCGCCGACCTTGACGTCGAGCGGCAGACGCTCGCCGTTCTCGAACCGGCCCGGGCCCACGGCGAGGACGGCGCCCTCCTGGGGCTTCTCCTTCGCGGTGTCCGGGATGACCAGGCCAGAGGCCGTGGTCTGCTCGGCGTCCAGCGGCTGGACCACGATGCGGTCCTCAAGCGGCTTGATGGCAACCTTGGAGCTGGCGGTCGTCACGATCCGACCTCCCCCTTCGGAGATCTCACGGGGTTAACTGTCTGAGGTGGCGACCAGGTGGATCCGTCGTCGCGGGTGCCGGACCTGCCCGTCGCGTTTATTGGCACTCTCCAGGGGGGAGTGCCAGAGCCGAGACTATGACCGCGATTAGCACTCGGTCAAGCGGAGTGCCAATTGCCCGCGGCGCGTCGGCCGAATTCGTGCGGCACGGGTCGTCGTCCCGCTGGGGCTGCCGCCCCCCCTGACCCCGCTGTCGGGCCTTGCGGCCCCCGTCCTCGAACTCCCCCGGAGGGGGTTCACAGGTAGTCCTCGAGGCGCCCCACCGTCAGTCCCCTGCCCTGGACCTCCCTCAGCACCCGCACCGTGCGGGTGCGCAGCGGCGGGCCGGGTGACTCGTCCGGGCCCACCAGGACGATGTCGCCGGGGCGCAGGCGGTGGGGGCCGTGGGTGTAGGTGAGGCCGGCCGGGGTGAGGGCGGCGCGCCACAGGACGAGCGCGGAGATGCCGCAGCCGGCCGCCGCACGCAGGGTGGTGCGGTCGTAGGAGCCGTAGGGCGGGCGGAAGAGGCGGGCGCGGACGCCGAGGCGGGCGCGGAGGCGGTCCTGCTGGCCGCAGATCCCGGCGCGCTGGCCGGCGTACGGCAGTCCGGCCGGCGCCCGGTGGTCGACGGTGTGGTTCTCGATGCCGGCGCCGAGCGCGCGCAGCCGGGCGAAGTGGCCGTAGCCGGGGGCGGCGACGCTGTCGGTGAGGAACAGGGTGACCGGGAGGCGGAGGTCGCGGACCATGTCGGCGAAGCGGGGGTCGCGCTCGGAGCCGTCGTCGTAGGTGAGGAAGACGACCGGGTCGCGGGTGGGGACGTGGTCGAGGACCGGCGGCAGGCCGTGGGCCGCCGGGCGGTCGGCGAGCGGGCGGGCCGGGTGCACCGGGGAGCGGGCGAGCGGCCGGGTCAGGCCCCAGGCCCGGTAGGCGCGGCCGGGGGCGGTGGTGTGCGGGCGTACCCCTTCGGCGGCCTTCTTGCCGAGGCGTTCGATGGGGTCGACGGACTGGGCGCAGCCCGTGAGGAGCAGGGCCGTGGCGAGGACCGCGGCAGGGCCCCGCAGGCGCCTCACAGGTAGTCCTCCAGGCGGGCCACGGCGTAGCCCTCGCGCGTGACCTTGTTCAGGAAGCGGCGCATGTCGTCCACCATCGTGCCGTCCCAGTCGTCCCGGCCGCGGAAGTGGGTGAGGACGATGTCGCCGGGGCGCAGCCGCTTGTCGTCCTCGCGGTACTCCCAGTGGTCGACGAAGACCTCCTCGTTCCAGATCGGCGCGTACCTGATGCCGCATTCCTTGGCGGCGACCAAGGTGTCCTGGTTGTAGTTGCCGTACGGCGGGCGGAAGACGGTGGGCGCCTTGCCGAACTCCTTCTTCATGACGGCCTGCATGCCGCAGATCTCGTCCTTCTGCTCCTCGTAGGTCAGGCCCGGCAGGTAGGGGTGGTGCAGCGTGTGGTTGTTGAGGGTGTTGCCGTAGGAGCGCATCCTGCGGAAGTAGCCGTAGTCGTCCTTCACCAGGTAGTTGCTGAGGAAGGCGGTGTAGGGGATCTTCAGCTCCCGCATCATGGCGAGGAACCGCGGGTCCTTCTCCGCGCCGTCGTCGATCGTCAGGAAGACGACCTTGTGCCGGGTGGGGACCGTGGTGAAGACGGGCGGCAGGTCCCAGTCCTCCTGGTGGTCCACCTCGAATCCGTCGCGGGCGGTGATCCTCGGCTTGGCCGCGGGCGGCGGCGGAGGGGCCAGCGGGACCTGGTCCAGCCCCCAGCGCCGGGCGGCGGCGGCCAGCCGGGCGTGTTCGGCGGCCCGGCGCGCCGCCGGGTCCTGGGGCTGGGCGGGGCCGCCCCGGCCGGGTGCGGTGCGTACGGCGTCGGGTCCGGCACAGCCGGAGAGCAGGGCGGCGGTGGCGCATGCGGCGGCTCCTCCGCCGAGGGCCAGACGCCGCAGACGCGCCCGACTTTTGTCATTTTGTACTACTGCTCGCATGGTGCCGGATCCTCCCAGGCCCCGGCCCGCAACCCCGGCCGACACCGCCGCCGGAGGCGAACCATCCACCGACTGGCCCACAATGAGCCGGTGAACGACCTCGCACTGCTCCTCACCCCCGAAGGCCGCGCCCTCCTCGACGAGGTGCGCGACACCGAGCCCGCGCAGGAGCTGGCCGTGGCCACCCGGCTGCGCCGCGAGCACCCGGCCGATCTGGTCTCGGCCGCGCTCGGCCAGGCCCGGCTGCGGCAGCGGGCGGTGGCGAAGTTCGGAGCCGAGGACGCCGGGCGGATGTTCTTCACGCCGAACGGGGTCGAGCAGTCGACCCGGGCGAGCGTGGCGACGTACCGGGCCCGGCGGCTGCGGGAACTGGGGGTGACCTCCGTCGCCGACCTGTGCTGCGGGATCGGCGGGGACGCGATCGCGATGGCGCGGGCCGGGATCCGGGTGCTGGCCGTGGACCGGGACCCGCGGACGGCGGCGGTGGCCCGGGCGAACACCGAGGCCCTGGGGCTGACCGGCCTGATCGAGGTGCGGGAGGCCGACGTCACCGAGGTGGACACCGCCGGGTACGACGCGGTGTTCGTGGACCCCGCGCGCAGGGGCGGGCGGGGCCGGGTCTTCGATCCGGAGGCGTACTCGCCACCGCTGTCCTGGGCCGTCGAGACCGCCCTGAAGGCACCCCGGGCCGCGCTGAAGATCGCCCCGGGCATCCCGCACGAGGTGGTCCCGGACGGGGCCGAGGCCGAGTGGATCTCCGACGGCGGGGACGTGAAGGAGGCGGTGCTGTGGTTCGGGACCGGGGCGCCGGGCGCCGTACGGGCCACCCTGCTGCCCGGCCCGCGCACCCTGCTCGGCCGCGGGCTGCCCGACCCAGCGGTACGGCCGGTGGGGCGCTACCTGTACGAGCCGGACGGTGCCGTGATCCGCGCGCACCTGGTCGCCGAGGTGGCCGAGGAGGTCGGCGGGGGGCTGCTGGACCCGACCATCGCCTACGTCACCGCCGACGCGCCGCGGCCCACGCCGTACGCCTCCGCCTACGAGATCACCGACCACCTCCCCTTCAACGTCAAGAAGCTGAAGGCCCTGCTGCGCGAGCGCGAGGTCGGCACGCTGACCGTGAAGAAGCGCGGCTCGGCGGTCGAACCGGAGGAACTGCGCCGGAAGGTGCGGCCGCAGGGCCCGAACGCGGCCACCGTGTTCCTGACCCGGGTGGCCGGGGCGCCGGCGATGCTGATCGGCCATCCGTTGGGGTGATGTCGGCCCACTCCCCGGACGCCGCCGGTCACGGCGCCCCACGATGCTGCCGTGACGTGGAGTGCAAGGCGACGGTCCCGGCGGCGACTCGTCCGTGACGTCCTGCTGCTGGCCACCACGGTCGCCTGCGCGGGGCTCGCCGGGTGGATGCTGGTCGCCGACGACAAGGACACCGCGAACCAGATCGCCACGGTGGGGAGCCTGTTCGTCGGGCTCGTCAGCCTCCTGCTCGCGCTGGCCGACTTCTTCCGTCCCGAGCCGGCCCCGCCGGATCCGGGCGCGCTCGCCGACGACCTCGCCCTCGTCGTCCGGGAACAGTGGCTGGACGAGGCGACCGCCCGCGGGCTGCGCGACCCGCGGGTGCTGCCGCTGGCCTGGTCGGCCACCAGCCGGGACGTCGCCCATCTGCCGCGCACGGCCGGCGCGCGCCTGCTGCGCCTCAGGCTCGACGGCAGACTCGACGGCCGCTTCGACGAGGTGCTCGCCCGACTCGCGGACGGATACGCCCACCTGCCGGGCCGCCGCCTCGTCGTCATCGGCGAACCCGGTTCCGGCAAGAGCGTGCTGGCGATCCTGCTCACGCTCGGTCTGCTCGCCGCGCGGGAGCCCGGCGGCCCCGTGCCGGTCCTGCTGCCGGCGTCGTCCTGGGACCCGGTCCGCGAGCCGCTGGACGACTGGATCACCAGGACCCTGGCCCTGCCCTACTACAGCAGCCGCCCGGAGATCCCCCGCACCCTGCTCACCCACGGGCTGCTGCTGCCCGTCCTGGACGGGCTGGACGAGATCCCGGAGTCGGCGCGGCGCAGCGCCGTCCGGGGCATCAACGCGGCGATCGGAGCGGACCGCCCGATCGTGGTGACCTGCCGGGCGGCCGAGTACGAGGACCTGATCCGCGGCGGCGCCCCGACCCTGCGCGAGGCCCCGGTGGCCGAGGTCTCCCCCGTCTGCCCGGACGACGTGATCTCCTACCTGCGGGACGTCGACTGGCCGGAAGGCACAGACTGGACCCCCGTCTACGCCCGGCTGCGCGCCGCACCCGGCAGCCCGGTCGCCGACGCGCTGTCCACGCCGCTGATGGTGACCTCGGCGCGGCTGGTCTACCAGCGGCTGCGGCGGGACCCGGCGGAACTCCTGGACGGCGCCCGGTTCGACTGCCGGTTCGCCGTCGAGCAGCACCTCACCGACCAGCTGATCGACGCCGCGTACGCACCCGACACCGGCCGGCCGGGCGGTCGCTGGACGGCGGCACAGGCCAGGACCTGGCTGACGTTCCTCGCCCGCTACCTCCACGACCACCGCGAACGGGACCTCGCCTGGTGGCGGATGAGCGAGCGGCTGCTGTCACCGTGGTTCCCGCCCGCGATGGGGATCGTGGCCGGGCTGGTGCTCGGTATCGGCGCGCTGGGGTGGATCGTGGTCACCGGGGCGCTCGGCGACGACGCGCGAAGTGCCTTCCCGGCGATCGCCGGGTTCATCGGGGGCGGCTTCGCCCTGCTGTCCGTGATCGTCTGGTACGGCGTGCCCGGGAACACACCGGGACGGCTGTCGTTCACCGTCCGGGGATCACTGGGCCGGCTGCGCCGCGGGTTCGGCGCGGGCGTCAAACTCACCGCTTTCGCCGCGGCTCCCGTGCTCCTCGTCGTCGCCGGCGCCACCGCGCTGGGCGAGGGCGACGGTCCGGGGTCCTTCGACGCCGTCGAGAGCTACTGCGTGATGTGCGGGGTCGCCGTGTGCCTCGCGGTCGTCATGGGGCTGGCACTGGCGGCGCACGACTGGCTCAACGCGCCCCCGCACCACGCGGCACAGGTGAGTCCGCGCGGGTCGATCGCCGAGGACCGGAGGTCGGCGCTCGCCGGAGCGGCTCTCGCCGGATACGTGGTGGCGGCCACGGGGCTGCTCGGCTGGTACACCGGGACGTTCTCGGGTGCGTGGCTCGGCCGTGTGGTCAACGACTGGGTGGGCTGGCCCGGGACGAGGGACGTCGCGCTCCTCGCCGACAGCGAGTGGGAGGCGGTCGTCGATCCCTTCGGCGGCAACTTCTTCGTCCTGGTCGGCCTGACGGTGGCGCTGCCCGGGACCGTGTTCGCACTGCTGCTCCTGCTCACCCGCGCGTGGCCCCGCTACACCCTCACCCGGCTCTTCCTCGCGGCCCGGGGCCGGCTACCGCTCCGGCTCACCGGCTTTCTCGCCGACGCCCGGCGCCGCGAACTGCTCCGGCAGTCCGGCGGCGTCTACCAGTTCCGCCATGTCCGGCTGCAGGAGGCCCTCGCCGGGCGGCCGATGTACCCGACGGGAGGGCCGTCGCCCGCGACGAGCCGTACGGTGCGGCGCCGGCTGGTGCTCACGGCCGGGGGCGCGACGGCGGTGACGGCGGCCGTCGGGAACGGCGCCCGGGACGAGAGTGCGCAGGTCTTCCCGGCGTCCGTGTCCCTGAACGCCGTGGCCTTCCATCCGGCCGGGGACACCCGGATCGCCATCGGCGCGGACGACGGGACTGTATGGCTGTGGGACTACGCGCACGAGAGGCGTCCGCGTGGCGAGCGGCCGCTCCGCCGGGGCGAGGAGCTGGAGGAGCCGACCGTCTACAGCCTTGCCTTCCACCCCCACCACCCGCTCCTGGCCATCGGTGACAGCGCCCAGGTGGAGATCTGGAACGCCGCCGGCCGCAGGGAGATGCGGCTCGGGAAGAACGGCCCCAGCGCGTCCTGGTCACCGTCCGTGGCGTTCTCCCCGAGGGGAGATCTCTTCGCGGCGAGTACGGGCAGCGAGTTGAGCGTCTGGGGCGCGAAAGCCGCCGACGGCTTCCCGAAGGATCCTCTCGCCCATGCGGTCGGTCAGTTCTCCGGTCTCGTCTTCGACCCGGCGACGAACGAGCCCCTCACCCTGGACAACAGCGGGCGTGTACAGCGGCATGCCGTCTCCGCACATGCCCCGGCCACCCCGCTGTTCGCCGTCCCCGGCGCACGGCACGCCCAGGAGCAGAACTACGGGCTCGCGGACGGGTCGACCGCCGACGTGTTCGCCTTCGTCAGAGCGACCGTGGAAGAGACCGCCGGCCTCTACCGTCCGGAACTGTGCATCCGTGACAGCCGGTCAGGGGTGTGGTCCCGCGCCCGGTGGCCCCGGTCGGTCACCGCCGACAGTGTGGCCCTCAGCCCCACCGCCCGCCTCGTCGCCGTCAATTCCCTCGACGTCGCGCAGGAGGTCCACGTCTGGGCCTACACGCCCGCCGGAGCACTGGTGCACCTCGACACGCTGCGGGGCCACAACGGCCCGGTCTACGGCATGGCGTTCAGCCCGGCCGGCGACCTCCTCGCCACCACCAGCCAGGACATGACGGTACGGCTGTGGAAGACGGAACCGTGGCTGCGCCGGCTTCCCTGACGCTCACCCGGACTGCCTACTTCAGCTCGAAGCCGAACGACGCCTTCTGGTACGGCGCCCCGACCGTCTTCCCGCCGAACACCGCCGCCGCGTCCGTGACCAGGCCGGACGGGCGTCCGCGCAGCACCCAGACCGCGCCGTTGCCGCCGTCCTCGCCGGGGGCGGAGGCGGCCAGGTCGGCGTGGCCGTTGCCGTTGACGTCGAGCAGCCGGACGACGTAGCCGAAGGAGTCGGACTGCTCGGCGGTGCCGGGGACCCCCTTGGTGTTCTGCCCGAACGCCTGGGCGCCGGCGCCGGTCAGCCCGGAGCGGCTGCCGCGCAGCACGTCGACCACGCCCTCGCCGTTCTCACCGGGCACGCCGACCGCGAGGTCGTCGATGCCGTCGCCGGTGATGTCGCCGGCGGCGACCGCCTGGCCGAACATGTCGCCCGACTCGCGGCTGCCGGGGACGCCCGGCGTGTCCTGCGTGAACCGCTTCCAGGTGGACTCGGCGCTCAGCCCGGACGCGCTGCCGTACATCACCCAGACCGAGTCGTCGTCCTGGAACCCGGTCACGAGGTCGCCGTGGCCGTCGCCGTTGAAGTCGCCGATGGCCGCCGCGCCGTCGCCGCCGCGGTAGAGGTCGGTGACGCGGGAGAGGCCGGCGGGGCCGCTCAGGTACAGCTGACTGCAGTTGTTCCCGTCGCCGCAGTAGCCGGTCAGCACCAGGTCGGTGCGGCCGTCGCCGTTGATGTCTCCGGTGTCGCCGTCGTGGATGTCGACGTACTGGAGGTGCTCGGGGTCGAGCGGGGTGCGCGCGGCCGGGGTGCCGGTGCGCTTGATCGGGCCCTTCCATATCTCGGCGGTGCTGCCGGCCGGGTCGTCGCCCAGGCCGAAGCCGCCCTGGATCACGGCGAGGTCGAGGCGTCCGTCGCCGTCGAAGTCCCCGGTCTGGTGGTTGTTGCCGGGGATCGCGGTGCCCCCGGACAGTCCGCGCGGCCCGCCCCAGACGACGGTGCCGCGGGTGACGAGGTCCGCGTAGCCGTCGCCGTCCAGGTCGCCCTTGGCGATCTGCAGGCCGAAGTGCTCCCCCTTGAGGGGGTTGCCGGGGACGCCGGCGGTGGCCCGGCTGATGGTCGCGCGGTGCCCGGCGGACAGGCCGTGCGGGCCGCCGTAGAGGACGGTGACGTAACCGGCCTTGGCCTGGCCGCCGACCGTGGCGTTCGGGGCGCCGATCGCGAGGTCGGCGTAGCCGTCGCCGTTGAAGTCGTCATGGACCGTGGTGCTCTTCGGCGGGGCGGCGGACACGGCCGGGGCGGCGAGGCCGAGGGTGGTCAGGCCCAAGGTCAGCGGAAGCGCCCAACGGGCGTGCGAACGCGAGCGGAACAACGGAAAACCCCCTGGTGTACAGCTGTTCGGTCATCGCAGCAGACCCATGGGACACAGGGAAGGTTGTACGGCTCAGCGCAGGGAGGCCCACAGTTCGCCCGCCGCCGGTTCGTCGGCGACGACCCGGTTGGGGTCGGAGGGTGCGGTGACGACCGGCATGGTCACCGTCCGCACCCGGTCGGGGTCGAGGTCCTTCAGGCTGCGGCCGAGGCTCATCAGCTCGTTCAGGGAGTCCAGGCCGGTGTCGGTGGTGAGGCCCGTGGTGACGGCGTCGGCGACCTCGTACAGCTTGGCCGGGTCGGTGAGCAGGCCGGCGCCGGAGAGCCGCTTCAGCAGGGCTTTGACCAGCGTCTGCTGGAGTCCTATGCGGCCCAGGTCGCTGCCGTCGCCTATGCCGTGCCGGGTGCGGGCGAGGGCCAGGGCCTGAGTGCCGTCGAGGTGGTGGGTGCCGGCCTCGAGGTGCAGCCGGCTCTTGTCGTCGTCGATGTCCTGGCCGGTGGTGACGTCGACCCCGCCGAGCGCGTCGACCAGCTCGGCGAAGCCGGAGAAGTCGATTTCGAGGTAGTGGTCCATGCGGACGCCGGTGAGCGACTCGACGGTCTTCACCGCGCAGACCGGGCCGCCCACCGCGTAGGCGCTGTTGAACATGGCGCCGTACGCCGGTGCGGTGCTGCCGCCGGAGGAGAGCGGGCAGGACGGGCGGGTGACGAGGGTGTCGCGGGGGATGCTGACGACGGTGGCCTTCGTGCGGCCCGCGTCGATGTGCACGACCATCGCGGTGTCGGACCGGGCCCCGCCGCTGTCGCCGCCGCCGAGTTCCTGGTTGGCCTTGCCGCTGCGCGAGTCCGAGCCGAGGACCAGGAGGTTCAGGGAGCCGGTGGGCAGCGGGGAGGCGCTGGCGGAAGGGGTGGTGACGGCCCGGGCCGGACGGTCGTCGCCGAGTGCGCTGTTGATGTCGACGCTGGTGATGTTGCGGTTGAGGTGCCAGTAGGCCCAGCCCGCCGCCGCCACGCCCAGTACCAGGGCACCCGCCAGGGTGAGACCGGCGGCCTTCAGCGCTCTCGGCCGCCGGCCCGCCCGTCTGCCCGCGTCGCCTTGCTCCTCGTGTCGCGTCACGGCAGGAACGTAAGTCCGAATTATTAGGGGACTGTTAGCGGAAGCGGTCCGAGTCGGTTTTCTTCGGAAATTCTCATCTTCCGGTTCAGCCCAGCGTCACCGTGGGCACCGGATCGCTGCCGCTCCAGGAGCCGTTGAACCCGAAGGTCACCGAACCGCCGTCCGGCACCGATCCGTTGTACGAGGCGTTCGTGCAGGTGACGGCCGCGCCCGACTGGGTGCAGGCGGCGTTCCAGGCCTGGGTGACCTGCTGGCCCGCGCCGAAGGTCCAGTTCACCTTCCAGGAGGACAGCGAGGCACCGGAGCAGGAGATCTTCACCTGGCCGGTGAACCCGGTGTTCCACTGGCTGCTCACGCTGTAGGCGGCGGTGCGGGCGCCGGTCGGCGGGGGTGTCGTCGTGCTGCCTCCGAGCGCCTCCGCGATGCCGTAGTACGCCGGTTTCGGCTGGTAGTTCTCGTCGTACGGTGTCGCCGCCCCGTAGCCCGGGAAGGTGCCCGGCACCCAGGAGTCGGAGTCGGTGAAGCCCCACACCGTGACGTTGACGCACCGGGACACGGCCACGCACGCGGCGACCACGGACTTGAAGTCGGCCGCCTGCTGGGCGAGTTTCCCGCTGTCGGCCGGCAGCTGCATCCGCACGTCCAGTTCGGTGATCGCGACGTCCACGCCGAGGTCGGCGAAGCGCTGGATGTTCTGCTGGAGCGTCGAGGGGACCTGGCCGAGGATCAGGTGGGCCTGGAGGCCGACGCCGTCGATCGGGACGCCCTGCCGCTTCAGGGACTTGACGAGGTTGTAGAGGGCGGTGGACTAGGCGTTCACGCCCTCCACGTTGCAGTCGTTGATGTACAGCTTGGCGTCCGGGTCGGCCGCGTGCGCCCAGGTCAGGGCGCTGGCGATGTAGCCGGAGCCGAGGCCGTCGTACCAGAGGGTGGAGCGGTGGGTGCCGTCCTCGTCGAAGGGTTCGTTGACGACGTCCCAGGCGGCGATCCTGCCCTTGTAGCGGCCGACCTCGGTGTCGATGTGGTCGTGCAGCAGGCTGCTCAGCTTGGGCGGAGGTCCAGCTGCCGTTCGTCAGCCAGCTCGGGTTCTGGCTGTGCCAGACCAGGGTGTGGCCGCGTGCCGATGATGTCGCCGGGGGCCTCCGAAAGTTTCGGTCGAACAGCCGATTGACTTCGGAGGAGTGTGGGGTGCACCCCCCGCCCGTCAATACGTCAACTTCCGGCCACCGCGGGCGCCGCCGTACTCGACCGCACCACCAGGCTCGTCGCCAGCTCCACCCGGGTGGCCGCCCGCTCCTCCTGCGCGCGCGCCAGCTCCAGCACCAGCCGGGCCGCGGCCTCGGCCATCTCGGTGAGCGGCTGCCGTACGGTCGTCAGCGGCGGGCCCACCCAGCGGGCCACCGGCAGATCGTCGAAGCCGACCACGCTGAGGTCCTCCGGGATGCGCAGGCCCAGTTCACGGGCGGCCTCGTACAGGCCGAGCGCCTGCAGGTCGTTGCCCGCGAAGACGGCGGTGGGCCGGTCCGGGCGGCGCAGCAGCTCCAGGCCCAGGCGGTAGCCGGCCTCGTGGTGGAAGTCGCCGGCCACGACGAGCGAGGGGTCGGCCGGCAGTCCGGCCGTCTCCAGGGCGGCCCGGTAGCCGTCGACCCGGGCCCGGCTGCACATCATCCGGGACGGGCCGCTGATCGCGCCGATCCGGGTGTGCCCCAGCTCCACCAGGTGGCGGGTGGCGGCGAGTCCGCCCTGCCAGTTGGTGGCGCCGATGGACGGCACGTCCGGGCCCGGGTCGCCGGCCGGGTCCATCACCACGAACGGGATGGAGCGGCTGGTCAGCAGCGCCCGCTGGGACTCGTCGAGCCCGGACAGCACCAGCACCACGCCGTGCGGGCGGCGGGCGGCGACCTGGTCGGCCCAGGTCCGGCCGGGGGTGAGCCGGCCGGCCGACTCGGACAGGACCACGCTCAGACCGGCGTCCCGGGCGACGTTCTCCACGCCCCGGATGACCTCCAGCGCCCAGGCGCTCTCCAGCTCGTGGAAGACCAGGTCGATCAGGGGCGAGCGGGAGGCCTCGGCGCGGCGGCGCCGGTAGCCGTAGGCGCGCAGCAGCTCCTCGACGCGGGTGCGGGTCGCGGGGGCGACGTCGGCGCGGCCGTTGAGGACCTTCGAAACAGTCGGAGCGGAGACGCCGGCCTCACGGGCGATCTCGGCGAGGGTCGCCGTCTGCGTTTCTGTGGGCTTCGAAGGCTTCATGCCCGCGATCGTATCCCCGCCGGACCTCTTGACGAAGGTCCGCGCGCGCCATAGGTTCCCGGAACATTCGGTATATGAAGCGAAACATTCGCAGTCGTAGCTTGCGTAGCAGAGTCGAAACGGGAGTTCCATGACCACCGCTCCTTGGCGTGACCCCGCCCTGCCCGCCGACGCCCGTGTGGCCGACCTGCTGTCCCGGATGACCCTGGAGGAGAAGGCCGCCCAGCTGTACGGCGTGTGGGTGGGCGCCGCCACGGACGGCGACGGGGTCGCCCCGCTGCAGCGCGAGATGACCGCCGAGTACGACTGGGACGAGCTGATCACCCACGGCCTCGGCCAGCTGACCCGCTCCTTCGGCACCGCCCCCGTGGATCCGGACGTCGGCGCGCGGGCGCTGGCCCGGGCGCAGCGCCGGATCGCCGCCGCGAACCGCTTCGGCATCCCGGCGGTCGCCCACGAGGAGTGCCTGGCCGGCTTCACCGCCTGGCGGGCGACCGCCTACCCGGTGCCGCTCGCCTGGGGCGCCTCCTTCGACCCGGAGCTGGTGGAGCGGGTGGGCCGGCGCATCGGCCGGGACCTGCGCGCGGCCGGCGTCCACCAGGGCCTCGCCCCCGTCCTGGACGTGGTCCGCGACCCGCGCTGGGGGCGGGTCGAGGAGACGATCGGCGAGGACCCGTACCTGGTCGGCACCATCGCCACGGCCTACGTACGCGGCCTGGAGTCGGCCGGTGTCGTCGCCACGCTCAAGCACTTCGCCGGGTACGCGTCCTCAGCCGGCGCCCGGAACCTGGCCCCGGTACGGGCGGGTGTACGGGAGTTCGCCGACGTCACCCTGCCGCCGTTCGAGATGGCGCTGCGCGAGGGCGGCGCCCGCTCGGTGATGGCGGCCTACACGGAGACCGACGGCGTGCCCGCCTCCGCCGACCCGCGGCTGCTGACCGACCTGCTGCGCGAGGATTGGGGGTTCACCGGCACGGTGGTCGCCGACTACTTCGGCATCGGCTTCCTGCGGAGCCTGCACCGGGTCGCGGCGGACGAGGCGGAGGCGGCGCATCTGGCGCTGGCCGCGGGCATCGACGTGGAGCTGCCGACCGTCAACTGCTACGGCAAGCCCCTGGTCGCGGCCGTACGGGAGGGTCGCGTCCCCGAGACGCTGGTGGACCGCGCGGCCCGCCGCGTCCTGCTCCAGAAGTGCGAGCTGGGCCTGCTGGACGAGGACTGGCGGCCGGAGCCGGAGGGCCCGCTCGACCTGGACTCGGCGGAGAACCGGACCCTCGCCGGACGGCTGGCGGAGGAGTCGGTGGTGCTGCTGGACAACCCCGACGGGCTGCTCCCGCTGGCCCCCGACACCCGGATCGCGGTCGTCGGCCCCCGCGCGGCGGACGCCCTCGCCATGCTCGGCTGCTACTCCTTCCCCTCCCACGTCCTCACCCACCACCCCGAGATCCCGCTGGGCATCGAGATCCCCACCGTGCTGGACGCCCTGCGCGCCGAACTCCCGGACGCCAAGGTGACCTTCGCGGAGGGCTGCGGGGTCTCGGACCCGGACACCGCCGGCTTCGCGGAGGCGGTGGCCCGGGCGGCGGAGGCCGACGTGTGCGTGGCGGTGCTCGGCGACCGCGCGGGCCTGTTCGGCCGCGGCACCTCGGGCGAGGGCTGCGACGCGACGGACCTGCGGCTCCCGGGCGTCCAGGCCGACCTGCTGGACGCCCTGGTGGCCACGGGCGTCCCGGTGGTCCTCGTGCTGCTCACCGGCCGCCCGTACGCCCTGGGCCGCTGGCACGGCCGGCTCGGCGCGGTGGTGCAGGCCTTCTTCCCCGGCGAGGAGGGCGGACCCGCGGTCGCGGGCGTCCTGTCCGGCCGGGTGAACCCCTCCGGCCGGCTCCCGGTGAGCGTCCCGCGCCTGCCCGGCGGCCAGCCCTGGACCTACCTCCAGCCCCCGCTGGGCCTGGCCGGTGAGGTCAGCAGCCTGGACCCGACCCCGCTGTACCCGTTCGGCCACGGCCGCTCGTACACGACGTTCGCCTGGGAGGACTTCGCGGGCACCGCGGCCGAGATCACCACGGACGGCTCCTACGACCTCTCGCTCACGGTCCGCAACACCGGCGACCGCGCGGGCACCGAGGTCGTCCAGCTCTACCTGCACGACCCGGTGGCCTCGGTGACCCGCCCGGACGTCCGTCTGATCGGCTACCAGCGGCTGGACCTGGCCCCGGGCGCCGCCCGCCGCCTCACCTTCCGCTTCCACGCCGACCTGTCGTCCTTCCCCGACCGCACGGGAGCCCGGGTGGTGGAACCCGGTGAACTGGAACTGCGCCTGGGCCCGTCGAGCACGGAGACACACCACCGGTCACGACTCCGGCTGACCGGCCCGGCCCGGCTGGTGGGGGCCGAACGGCGGCTGCGCTGCGAGGTGCTGCCGTAGAACGCCGACACCCCGCCTCCGGAATCCCGGGGGCGGGGTGTCGAGTGGAGCGCCGGGCAGGCCTTGCACCTGCATCTCCCCGCAGGAAGCGGGGCGTCTTTCCTTGGACCACCAACGCACTGCGTCCGAGCCGGTGTTCCGGCCGTTCGCTGTGTGATGATCATAGCCCAGTCCGGCCGGTCACCTCAACCTCAGCCGTCGGCGACCGTCTCGAACCGCCAGCGGTGCACGGACCGGGTCACCAAGTCGGCGTCCGGCTCGGGGAGTTCGGGCAGCGCGGCGTCGTAGGGTGCGTCCCACCAGGTGATGACCAGCACGCGGTCCTGCGGCGCACGGAGGGTCTCCCGGCGCAACGGCTCGGCGGTGAGGCGCTGTTCGCGGACCCAGGCGAGCAGTTCCGCTCCCCGCCCCTCGGCCGCCCGGGCCTCCCACATCAGGGCGACCGTCATGAGTAGAGGTTCTCCTTGCTGACCTCGTGCACGTGGTCGTGGCCGGGGACGTGCGGGTCGGTCACCGGCAGGGAGGAGTCGGCCGACAGGTCCCAGCTGGAGGCGGCCCGGTTGCGGGCGACCATCTCGGCGCCGAGCGCGGCCACCATCGCGCCGTTGTCCGTGCACAGCTTGGGGCGGGGCACGCGCAGGCGGATGCCGGCGGCCTCGCAGCGCTCCTGGGCCAGGGCGCGCAGCCGGGAGTTGGCCGCGACACCGCCGCCGATCATCAGGTGGTCCACGCCCTCGTCCTTGCAGGCGCGCACGGCCTTGCGGGTCAGCACGTCGACCACGGCCTCCTGGAAGGAGGCGGCCACATCGCGCACCGGGACCTCCTCGCCGGCCGCGCGCCTGGCCTCGATCCAGCGGGCCACGGCGGTCTTGAGGCCGGAGAAGGAGAAGTCGTACGCCGGGTCGCGCGGGCCGGTCAGGCCGCGCGGGAAGGCGATGGCCTCCGGGTCGCCCTCGCGCGCGTACCGGTCGATGACCGGGCCGCCGGGGAAGCCCAGGTTCAGCACGCGGGCGATCTTGTCGAAGGCCTCGCCGGCCGCGTCGTCGATGGTCGAGCCCATCGGGCGGACGTCGGAGGTGATGTCCGCCGACAGCAGCAGCGAGGAGTGGCCGCCGGAGACCAGCAGGGCCATGGTCGGCTCGGGCAGCGGGCCGTGCTCCAGCTGGTCCACGCAGATGTGGGAGGCGAGGTGGTTGACGCCGTACAGGGGCTTGCCGAGGGCGTAGGCGTACGCCTTGGCGGCCGACACGCCGACGAGGAGGGCGCCCGCGAGGCCGGGGCCGGCGGTGACCGCGATGCCGTCCAGGTCCTTGGCGCTGATCCCCGCCTCCTTCAGCGCGCGGTCGATGGTCGGGACCATCGCCTCCAGGTGCGCCCGGGAGGCCACCTCCGGTACGACACCGCCGAAGCGGGCGTGCTCGTCCACGCTGGAGGCGACGGCGTCCGCCAGCAGGGTGGTGCCGCGGACGATGCCGACGCCGGTCTCGTCGCAGGAGGTCTCGATGCCGAGGACGAGAGGTTCGTCAGTCATTGATATCGGTTCCTTGTACTGAGGCGGAACCCGCGGCGGTGCCGCTGCCGGGTTCCGTGGTCAGGCGCATCACCAGGGCGTCCACATTGCCCGGCTGGTAGTAGCCGCGCCGGAAGCCGATGGGGACGAAGCCGAAACGCTCGTAGAGCTTCTGGGCGGGCAGGTTGTCGACCCGGCATTCGAGCATCACCTCGTGGCACTCGAACGCGGTCGCCGCCCGCAGCAGCTCGGTCAGCATCCGGGCACCGAGGCCGGTGCCCTGGTGGTCGCGGGCGACCGCGATGGTCTGGACGTCGGCCAGCTCACCGGCGGCGGCCAGGCCCGCGTACCCGACGATCCGGCCGTCGGCGGACTCGGCGACGAGATAGCACCGGGTGGCCCCGGTGCCCCGGGAGTGGGCCAGCTCGGACCAGAACATGCCCCGGGACCAGGCGTCCTCGGGGAACAGGTCCCGTTCCAGCTCCAGGACCGGGTCGATGTCCCACCAGCGCATCTCGCGCAGTCGGGGGGGTTCCGGCTGTGTCACTTGGGGGTGACCACCTTGTAGTTCTTGGGGACCTGGGCGTCCGGCCGGCGCAGGTACAGCGGCCGGGGCGCCGGGAGTTCCTCGCCGGCGGCGAGCTTCTGCGCGGCGAGCGAGGCGAGGGCGGCGGCGGACACGTGCTCGGGCTCGTGGGCGCTCGGGAACGTGTCCGGGTAGAGCAGCGCGCCGGCGCCGACCGCCGGGAGGCCCGCGACCCGCTCGGCGATGTCGGCCGGGCGGTCGACGGCCGGGCCGGTCAGCCGGGTCCGGGAGTCGGCGTACGTCGCCCAGTAGACCTCCTTGCGGCGGGCGTCGGTCGCCACGACGAAGGGGCCCTTCTCGATGTCGGCGGCGTAGGCGAGGCCGTCCAGCGTGCATACGCCGTACACCGGGACGCCGAGGGCGAGGCCGAAGGTGTCGGCGGTCATCAGGCCGACGCGCAGGCCGGTGTAGGGGCCGGGCCCGGTGCCGACGACGATGCCGGTGACCGCCTCCAGCTTCAGTCCGGCCTCGGTGAGGACCCGGTCGACGGCCGGCAGCAGCAGCTCTCCGTGCCGGCGCGCGTCCACCTGGCTCGACGAGGCGATGACGTCCGTGCCGTCGTGCAGCGCGACGGTGACGGCGGGTGTTGCGGTATCCAGAGCGAGCAAGAGCACGCGAACAGCCTACGGCGCCCGCGGCTCGCGCATCGCCGTCCGGGGCGGACGGTCACCGACTGCTACGGTCGGTACGAAGTACGACATATCGCACGAAGCAGAGGTGGGCGCAGGTGGCAGGGACCAGCTCGGGGATCGTGGCCGGCCTCACCGCGGCGGCTCTGGGAACGGTCGGTTTCCTCGCCTACCGGGCCCAGGCGACGGTCCCGGCGAACCTGGGCGCGGGGCCGGCGGCGCACGCGACGGCCCCCTCGAAGGCACCGCGGGACCGCCACAACCCGGCCGCCCTGCCGAACGGCTCCGGAACGGGTGAACGGGTCGTGTACTCGGTGGACGACGACCGGGTCTGGCTGGTCGCCCCCGGCAACCGGGTGCAGCGCACCTTCCGGGTGCGGCCGGGCAGCGTCGACCCGCCGGCCGGCACGTACTGGGTGACGTCCCGCTCCAACGCGGCGACCGGCACCGACGGCATCCCCATCGAGCACGTGGTCCGGTTCACCAGCGTGGACGGGGTGACCATCGGGTTCAGCGCGGCGGTGGACGGCGGGTGGGGCACGGCGGCCGACGCGGGCGTGAAGACCGGGGGGATCCGGGAGACGCGGGCGGACGGGGACGCGATGTGGAGGTTCGCGACGATCGGGGTGCGGGTGATCGTCATCCGCTAGGGGGACACGCCGTCAGCCGGCCAGGGTCTCCAGACCCGCCTCGGACCAGCGCTCCCCCAGCCCGGTGACGGTCACGTGCCGTACCTCGTCCGTGGTGTCGCCGACCGCGCGGTGGATGACGACCTGGAGGCGGTCCTCGGTCAGCTCCTCCACCTTGCCCTCGCCCCACTCCACGACGATCACCGAGTCGGGCAGCGAGACGTCGAGGTCCAGGTCCTCCATCTCGTCCAGGCCGCCGGAGAGCCGGTAGGCGTCGACGTGCACCAGGGGCGGGCCGTCGCCGAGGGACGGGTGCACCCGGGCGATCACGAAGGTCGGCGAGGTGACCGCGCCGCGCACGCCGAGGCCCTCGCCGAGCCCGCGGGTCAGCGTGGTCTTGCCCGCGCCCAGCTCTCCGCTGAGCATCACGAGGTCGCCCGCGCGCAGCAGTTTGGCGAGGCGGCGGCCCAGCTCCCGCATCTGTTCCGGGGAGGTGACGGTCAGCTGGGTCTCAGCGGGGTTGTGCGGTGCTGCTGGTGCTTCCATAGCCACTTACGGTAGCTCCTGCGGGCACCGCACCCGCGCGGGTGAGCAGGTCGGCGAGGCGGTCGGTGACCACTTCCGGGTGCTCCAGCATCACCAGGTGCCCGGCGTCCGGCACGAGCACCAGCTCGGCGTCGGGCAGCAGGTCGGCGATGGCCTCGCTGTGCTCGCTGGGCGTGACCAGGTCCTGGACGCCGGCCAGCACGAGTACCGGTATGTCCCGGAAGCAGGCGAGCGCCTCGGTCTTGTCGTGGTCGGTGAAGGCCGGGTAGAACTCGGCGACCACGTCGATCGGCGTGGACTCGATCATCCGCTCGGCGAAGCGTTCCACGGCCGGGTCGACGTCCCGCCCGGCGAACGAGTACCGCTTGATGATCCCGGCGAACAGGTCGGCGGTGGCCCGGCGCCCCTTCTCCACCAGCTCCGCCTGCTGCCCGAGCGCCTTCAGCACGCCGGGGAGGATCCGGCGCACCGCGTTGACGCCGGCCACCGGAAGCCCGAAGTTGACCTCGCCGAGCCGCCCGGAGGAGGTCCCCACGAGGGCGGTGGCGACGACCCGGTCCCGGATCAGCTCGGGGTACTGCGCGGCGAGGGCCATCACCGTCATTCCGCCCATCGAGTGACCGACCAGCACCACCGGCCCGTCCGGTACGGCGGCGTCGAGCACCGCCTTCAGATCGCGGCCGAGCTGGTCGATGGTGACGGGCACCCGGTCCCGGGTCTGGGCCGCGCCCCGCCCGGACCGCCCGTGGCTGCGCTGGTCCCAGTGCACGGTCCGCACCACCCCGCGCAGGGCCGCCCGCTGGAAGTGCCAGGAGTCCTGGCTGAGGCAGTAGCCGTGGCAGAAGACGACGGTGACCGGGGCGGGCGCCTTGCGGCCGAAGAGCCGGCGCCGGCGCGGGGAGACGTTCGGGCCGCGGTCGGGCTCGGCCTCGTCGACCTCGTAGTACAGCTCGGTGCCGTCGTCGGCGTAGGCCTTGCCGGGGGTGCCGCGCAGGGTGCCGTACGGGCCCGCCGAGTCCAGCGCCAGCCGGGCCTTGCGGCGCATGCCGCGGCCCACCGTCATCCGCTCGATGGCGACACCGGCCGCCGCTCCCGCGGCGAGCACGCCTATCGCGGCACCGGCGATGCCGGTCGCCCTGCGCCAGCTCCCGGCCGCCCCCGCGGCGGAGGCGGCGGCCGCCGAGGCGACGACGTCCGCCACGGCCTCCGCGCTGCTCTCGCTCACGTACCGCTCCTCTTCGCCGTACTGCAGTTCGCCCGGTGTGGGTGAAACGGATGGTGCCGGTGTGCTGGTCCGTCACGGGCCGCCGGTGATCCGGCTTGCCGCTCCCGAACGGGTTACCCGACTTCTTGCCCGTTCACATAGACGCGGGGAACGCGCGTTCCGATGCGTGTGACGATCTCGTACGCGATCGTCCCGCAGGCCTGCGCCCAGTCCTCGGCGGTGGGCTCGCCCCGGTCGCCGGGTCCGAACAGCACGGCCTCGCTGCCCACCTGGGGCTCGTCGCCGCCCAGGTCCACCACGAACTGGTCCATGGCGACCCGCCCGGCGATGGTCCGCCACTTGCCGTCGACCAGCACCGGGCCGGTGCCCGAGGCGTGCCGCGGGATGCCGTCCGCGTAGCCGACCGGCACCAGGCCGAGGGTGGTCTCGCCGGGGGTGACGTAGTGATGGCCGTAGCTGACGCCGTGGCCGCCCGGGGTGCGCTTGACGAGGGCCAGCGAGGCGCTGAGCGTCATCACCGGGCGCAGCCCGAAGTCCGCCGGGGTGCCCAGCTCCGGGCTGGGCGAGACGCCGTACATGGCGATGCCCGTGCGGACCAGGTCGAAGTGGGTCTCGGGCAGGGTGAGGGTGGCCGGCGAGTTGGCGATGTGCCGCACCTCGGGCCGTACGCCCCGCTCCTCGGCGTACGCCGTCATCTCCCGGAACCGGGCGAGCTGGGCGGCGATGGACGGGTGCCCCGGCTCGTCGGCGCACGCGAAGTGCGACCACAGTCCGGTGATCCGGACCAGCCCCTCGGCCTCCGCGCGCAGCGCCGCGGCGACGAGTTCGGCCCAGTCCTCGCCGGGCTGGCAGCCGTTGCGGCCGAGGCCGGTGTCGGCCTTGAGCTGCACGCGCGCGGGGCGGCCCGCCGCCCGGGCGGCCTCCACGACCTCCCGCAGGGCCCACATGCCGCTCAGCGAGACGTCGATGTCGGCCTCGATCGCCTGCCGCCACGGCCCGCCCGGCACCCACAGCCAGCACAGGATGCGGCCGGGCAGCCCGGCCGCGCGCAGCGCGAGGGCCTCCTCGGCCGTGGCCGTGCCGAGCCAGCTCGCGCCCGCCGCGAGGGCCTCGCGGGCACACGGCACCGCGCCGTGGCCGTATCCGTCGGACTTGACGACGGCCATCACGGCGGCGCCCTCGGCCCGGGCGCGCAGGGCCCGCACATTGGCGCGCAGGGCACCCAGATCGATCTCGGCGCGGGCGCGCAGGGCGGCGGTCGGCACAGCAGCTGTCTCACTCATCGCGCCCCCAGTCTCTCAGAGCCGCAGCCGCCACTGCGGGGAGGCCGGGTCGGTCCGGTGACGGGCCCGCCCACCCCCGCTCAGCCCCGTACGTCCCGCCACGCCTCCGGAATGCGTGACGCCACGTCATGCGCCCCCGTCGGCGCCCCCTCCGCCGCGAATCGCCCCGCCAGGCCGTGCAGGTACGCCGCCACGCTCCCCGCGTCCGCCGCCGCCAGCCCCGCCGCCAGCAGGGACCCCGCCAGCCCGGACAGCACGTCCCCGCTCCCGGCCGTGGCCAGCCACGCCGTCCCCGTGGCGTTCACCCGTACCGGTCCGCCCCCGGAGTCGGCGACCAGCGTGGTCGAGCCCTTGAGCAGCACCGTCGCCCGGTACACCGCCGCCAGCTCCCGCACCGCGGCCAGCCGCGCCTCCTCGACCTCCTCCCGCCGCACCCCGAGCAACGCGGCGGCCTCCCCGGCGTGCGGAGTCATCAGGGTCGGCGCCGTACGCCGCCGTACCGCGTCCCGTTCGGCCAGCCGCAGCCCGTCCGCGTCCAGCAGCACCGGTACGTCCGCCTCCAGCACCTCGGCCACGGTCACCGCGTCGTCCCCGGCCCCGGGTCCGACCACCCAGGCCTGCACCCGCCCGGCCCTGGCGGGCCCGGCGTCGGAGACGAGGGTCTCCGGGAAGCGGGCGATGACCGCGTTCCCGGCCGGCCCGACGTACCGTACGGCCCCGGCGCCGCCCCGCAGTGCCCCCGAGACGGCGAGGACGGCCGCCCCGGGATAGCGGGCCGACCCGGCGGCGATCCCGACGACCCCGCGCCGGTACTTGTCGCTCTCCCCCGTCGGCACCGGCAACAGCCGGGCCACATCGGCGTGTTGCAGGGCCTCCAGTACGGCGTCGGCGGGCGGCGGTTCGAGACCGATGTCGACGAGCCGCACCACCCCGGCGTACTCCCGCGCGGGATCCACCAGCAGCCCCGGCTTGTACGTGCCGAAGGTGACGGTCAGGTCGGCCCGGAGCGCGGCCCCCCGCACCTCCCCGGTGTCCGCGTCGACGCCGCTGGGCAGGTCCACGGCCACCACGGCGGCCCGGGACCGCGCGACCACCCCGGCGAGCCGCTCGGCGTCCGGCCGCAGCCCGCCCTTGCCCCCGATTCCGACGATGCCGTCCACGACCAGGTCGGCCCGCAGGACCAGGTCCTCGACGGAGCCGGAGTCCGCCGTGGCGACGGCACCGCCCGCCCGGCGCAGGGCGGCGAGCCCCCCGCCGTGGGCTCGTTCGGGCGTCAGCAGGACCGCCGTCACGCCCGCGCCGCGCCGGGCCAGCCGGGCCCCCGCGTACAGGGCGTCCCCGCCGTTGTCGCCGCTGCCGACGAGCAGCACCACCCGGCTGCCGTACACCCGCCCGAGCAGTTCGGCGCAGGCGGCGGCCAGCCCGGCGGCGGCCCGCTGCATCAGCGCGCCCTCCGGCAGCCGTGCCATCAACGCCCGCTCGGCCGCCCTTACCGTCTCCACGCTGTACGCAGTACGCATGCGGTCGAGTCTGCCCCGGAACCCCCGCCGTCCACACCCGGGCCCCGGTCCGGTCAGCCCTCGGCGACCACCACGGCCGAGGCGACGCCCGCGTCATGACTGAGCGACACGTGCCAGGACCGCACGCCCAGTTCCGCGGCCTTCGCGGCCACGGTCCCCTTCACCCGCAGCCGCGGCTGCCCGCTGTCCTCCACGTACACCTCGGCATCGGTCCACTGCAGCCCCGGCGGCGCGCCCAGCGCCTTCGCCAGCGCCTCCTTGGCGGCGAACCGGGCCGCGAGCGAGGCGATACCGCGCCGCTCCCCGCTGGGCAGCAGCAGCTCCCGCGCCACGAACAACCGGTCGGCCAGCCCCGGCGTCCGCTCCAGGGACGCCCGGAACCGGTCGATCTCGGCGACGTCGATGCCCACCCCGATGATGCTCATGCCGAGCACCCTACGACCCCGGAGAACCAGGCCCCGGCGACACCACGTCGGCCACCTGCTCCTCGACCGTGAACACGGTCCCGCAGTCGCCGCACTCCACCTGCCCGAACAGGTACGACAGCCGCTCGGCGAACACGGGCTGACCGTCGGCGAGCGCCCGCGCGTGCAGCCGCGCCCGCCATCCCCCCAGCCGGGCGGTGTCCGCCGGCCGCAGCGGCGTCCGTTCGGCCTCTTCGCGCGCGTGGTCGTCGGCGCAGGAGAAGAAGCCGTCGTCGCCGAGGACGAGGAACAGGTCCACTCCGCAGTACGGGCACGCGACCTCGCACTCGCCCTCCGCCAGCTGTTCCAGAAGCCCGTCCCGGACCGCCACACCGTGGAACGCCAGCGCGTCGTGCAGCAGTCCGGCGTACTCCTCCATGCCGAGCGGCAGCCCGAGGCACTCCTCGGTGAGCCGTGCCAGCTCGGCGATATCGGCCGCGTAGACCTCGTGGGCCCGCTCGGCCGACCGGTGGGCGCACCGCACGATCGGCCCGGCCGCGGACAGCACCCAGTGCCGCTCCTGCGGCGGCCGGGCGGCGGCGATCCGGGCGAGGCGGGGCAGTGCCGCGTAGCTCTCCGGGAAGGCGGTGTCGAGCATCGGGCAGAGCCGGTCCGTCAGTTCCGTCCAGACACCCGCCGGATCGGCGGCGAAACGGTCGAGCAGCGCGGGCACGTCCGCCGCGGCACCGTACGCGTCATCGAGGGGCGACCAGTCCGGCATGCCCCCATCCAAGCAGACCGCTCTACGCTTCCGGCATGAACTCATCACACGCCTATCTCTCCGGCCTCTTCTCCCTGGACGGCCGGGTCGCCCTGGTGACCGGGGGCAGTTCCGGTATCGGGCGGGCCGTCGCGGGGGCGCTGGCCCGGGCCGGGGCGCGGGTGGTGATCGTGGCGCGGCGGCCGAAGGAGCTGGCGGCCACCGTGGAGGAGTTGACGGGCGCCGGCTGCCGGGCGGCCTGGGTCAGCGGTGACCTGGGGTCGCGGGACGGGGTGCGCGCGGCGGCCGAGGAGGCCGCGGCCGTCTTCGGGGAACCCGACATCCTCGTCAACTCCGCCGGCGTCAACCTCCGGCCGCCGATGGCGGAGTTGGACGAGGACGTGTGGGACACCACGATGGCGGTGAACCTGGAGGCGCCCTTCCTGCTGGGCCGGCGGTTCGGGCCCGGCATGGCCGAGCGGGGCTTCGGGCGGATCATCCACATCACCTCCCAGCAGGCCCACCGCGCCTTCGTGCAGAGCGGCGCCTACGGCGTCTCCAAGGGCGCGCTGGAGTCCCTGGCCCGCTCCCAGGCCGAGGCCTGGTCACCGTACGGCGTCACCGTCAACACCCTGGTGCCGGGTTTCGTGATGACCCCGCTGAACCAGCGGCTGTCCTCCGACCCGCAGAAGGTGGCCGCCCTGGCCGCCCGCACGATGACCGGCCGCAACGGCCTCGCCGAGGACTTCGAAGGCGCGGCGGTGTTCCTGGCGAGCCGCGCCTCCGCCTACGTCACGGGCCAGTCGGTCTTCGTGGACGGCGGCTTCTCCGTCCACTGACCCCTTTTCCTCACTCCACCGTGACCGACTTGGCGAGGTTCCGGGGCTGGTCCACCTCGTTCCCCCGGGCGGTGGCCAGCTCGCACGCGAAGACCTGCAGCGGCACCGTGGCCACCAGCGGCTGGAGCAGGGTCGGCGTGGCCGGGATGCGGATCAGGTGGTCGGCGTACGGGACCACCGTCTCGTCGCCCTCCTCCGCGATCACGATGGTGCGCGCGCCCCGCGCCCGGATCTCCTGGATGTTGGACACGAGCTTGTCGTGGAGGACCGACCGGCCGCGCGGGGACGGTACGACGACGACCACCGGCACGTCCTCCTCGATCAGCGCGATCGGGCCGTGCTTCAGCTCGCCCGCGGCGAAGCCCTCGGCGTGCATGTACGCCAGTTCCTTCAGCTTGAGCGCGCCTTCGAGGGCGACCGGGTAGCCGACGTGCCGGCCGAGGAACAGCACCGTGTTCTTCGAGGCCAGGGTGCGCGCCAGCGCCCGTACCGGCTCCATCGTCTCCAGGACCCGCTCGACCTCCTCGGAGATCCGGGACAGGTCCTTGATCACGGCCTGGATCTCGTCGCCCCACTTGGTGCCGCGCACCTGGCCCAGGTACAGGGCGACGAGGTAGCAGGCGACCAGCTGGGTGAGGAACGCCTTGGTGGAGGCGACGGCGACCTCGGGGCCGGCGTGCGTGTACAGCACCGCGTCCGACTCGCGGGGGATCGTCGAGCCGTTGGTGTTGCAGATCGCCAGCACCTTGGAGCCCTGCTCGCGGGCGTGCCGCAGCGCCATCAGGGTGTCCATGGTCTCGCCGGACTGGGAGATGGCGATCACCAGCGACCGCCCGTCCAGGATCGGGTCCCGGTAACGGAACTCGCTGGCCAGCTCCACCTCGCACGGGATCCGCGTCCAGTGCTCGATGGCGTACTTGGCGATCAGGCCGGCGTGGAAGGCCGTACCGCAGGCGACGATGACGACCTTGTCGATCTCGCGCAGCTCGGAGGGGCTGATCCGCACCTCGTCCAGGGTGAGCGAGCCGGACGGGTCGATCCGGCCGAGCAGGGTGTCGGCGACCGCCTTGGGCTGTTCGGCGATCTCCTTGAGCATGAAGTAGTCGTAGCCGCCCTTCTCGGCGGCGGAGGCGTCCCAGTCCACGTGGTAGGAGCGGACCTCGGCCGGGCGGCCGTCGAAGCCCGTCACCGTGACGCCGTCCCGGCGCAGCTCCACCACCTGGTCCTGGCCCAGCTCGATCGCCGACCGGGTGTGGGCGATGAACGCGGCGACGTCGGAGGCCAGGAACGCCTCGCCCTCGCCGACGCCCACCACCAGCGGCGAGTTGCGGCGGGCGCCGACCACCACGTCCGGCTCGTCGGCGTGCACCGCGACCAGCGTGAACGCGCCCTCCAGCCGCCGGCACACCAGCCGCATGGCCTCCGCGAGGTCCGCGCAGGAGGAGAACTCCTCGGCCAGCAGATGGGCGACGACCTCGGTGTCCGTCTCGGAGTTCAGCTCATGGCCCCGCTCGGCCAGTTCCGCGCGCAGCACCGCGAAGTTCTCGATGATGCCGTTGTGGACCACCGCGACCCGGCCCGCGTTGTCCAGGTGCGGGTGCGCGTTGGCGTCCGTGGGACCGCCGTGGGTGGCCCAGCGGGTGTGCCCGATGCCGGTCGAACCGGTCGGCAGCGGCCGGTCGACCAGCTCCTTCTCCAGGTTGACCAGCTTCCCGGCCCGCTTCGCCGCGGCCAGCCCGCCGTCCGCCGGCACGGCGACACCGGCCGAGTCGTACCCCCGGTACTCCAGCCGCTTCAGTCCGGCCATCACGACATCGAGCGCCGACTGTGACCCTACGTATCCCACGATTCCGCACATGGGCGGCAGCCTACGGGCGGACAGCGATCAGAAACGGCCTCCGCCTGCCCGAAATCGGAAATTCCCACCGTCGCACGCAGCCCGCCGGCCACGACCACCGCGATGGATCCGGCGTGACGGACCCCACCCGCCGCGCCGTTCAAACTCCGTTAACAATGGACTGTGATCTCACCGGTCTCCTCGATGCCCCGGAGCGCCCACCGGCACAGGCCGGAGGCGACTCCCTACGTCGACCTCACCCGCGCCGAGTGGAGCGCGCTGCGCGACAAGACGCCGCTGCCGCTCACCGCCGAGGAGGTGGAGAAGCTCCGCGGTCTCGGTGACGTCATCGACCTGGACGAGGTGCGGGACATCTACCTCCCGCTCTCCCGGCTCCTCAACCTCTACGTCGGCGCCACCGACGGCCTCAGAGGCGCGCTGAACACCTTCCTCGGGGAGAAGGGCTCCCAGTCCGGCACCCCGTTCGTGATAGGCGTCGCCGGCTCCGTCGCCGTCGGCAAGTCCACGGTCGCCCGCCTCCTGCAGGCCCTGCTCTCCCGCTGGCCCGAGCACCCGCGGGTGGAACTGGTCACCACGGACGGCTTCCTGCTGGCCACCCGGGAGCTGGAGGCCCGCGGCCTGATGTCGCGGAAAGGATTCCCCGAGTCCTACGACCGCCGGGCCCTCACCCGTTTCGTCGCCGACATCAAGGCCGGCAAGGGCGAGGTCACGGCACCCGTCTACTCCCACCTGATCTACGACATCGTCCCGGACCAGCGGCTCACCGTCCGCCGCCCGGACATCCTGATCGTGGAGGGCCTGAACGTCCTCCAGCCCGCCCTGCCCGGCAAGGACGGCCGCACCCGGGTCGGTCTCGCCGACTACTTCGACTTCAGCGTCTACGTCGACGCGAGCGCCGAGGACATCGAGCGCTGGTACCTCAACCGGTTCAAGAAGCTGCGCCAGACCGCCTTCCAGAACCCGGACTCGTACTTCAGGAAGTACACCCAGGTCTCCGAGGAGGAGGCCCTCGACTACGCCCGCACCCTCTGGCGCACCATCAACAAGCCCAACCTGGTGGAGAACATCGCCCCCACCCGCGGCCGGGCCACCCTCATCCTCCGCAAGGGCCCGGACCACAAGGTCCAGCGCCTGAGGCTGCGCAAGCTCTAGCCGCCCCTGTTAGATGGGCGCCATGCTGCATCTGCGCCTGATCACACCGGCGGAACGGACCGACGAGGTGGTCCGACTGATCGAGAAGACGGTCGGCACCACCCACCTCGTCGTCCTGCCCGGCGCCGCCCGCGACCCCGCCGGCGACCTCGTCCTGTGCGACGTGGCCCGCGAGGCGGGCGACGAACTCATCAGCGGTCTGCGTCACCTGGGTCTGGACGAGACCGGTTCGATCGCCGTCGACGACATCGGCCTCTCCCTGTCCCGGCGCGCCGACAAGGCCGAGGCGGAGGCACCGGGAGAGGGCGCGGACGCGGTCCTGTGGGAGGGCCTGACCGAGGCCACCCACGAGGAGTCGACGCTGTCGGTCACCTATGTGGCCTTCATCACCCTGGCCACGATGATCGCCGCCTGCGGTGTGGTGCTGGACAACGCGATCCTGATCGTCGGCGCGATGGCGGTGGGCCCGGAGTTCGGCCCGCTGGCCGGCCTCTGCACGGCCCTGGTCCGGCGGCATCCGCGCCTGGCCTGGCGCTCGCTGATCGCCCTGCTGGTGGGTTTCGCGGTGGCGATGGCGGTGACGGTCGGCTTCAGCCTGTTCATGGACACGATCGGGCTGTTCCACCGGTCGGATCTGGAGGGCGAACGCCCCAACACCGCCTTCGTGTACGCGCCCGACGCCTTCTCGCTCATCGTGGCGGTCCTGGCCGGCATCGCCGGCACCCTGTCCCTGACCTCCGCCAAGTCGGGCGCGCTGGTGGGCGTCGCGATCTCGGTGACGACGGTCCCGGCCGCCGCCAACGCGGCGGCGGCCCTGGCCTACGGCGACACGAACCAGACCCTGGGCTCGAGCGTCCAGCTCCTGGTGAACCTGGGGGGAATCGTCCTGGCGGGAACGCTGACGCTCCTGGCCCAGAAGTACTTCTGGACGAAACGAAGGGGACGCCTCCCGTAGGCCGGAACTATCCCAGCGCCGACTTCACCGCGTCGGCGAGCCGGCCGGCAACGGACCGGGCCTGCTCGATGTCCGCGGCCTCGACCATGACCCGGACCAGCGGCTCGGTCCCGGAAGGCCGCAGCAGCACCCGCCCCGTGGCCCCCAGCTCCTTCTCCGCCTCGGCCACCGCGGCAGCGAGATCGGCGGAGGTCTTCACCCGCGACTTGTCCACGTCGGGCACATTGATCAGCACCTGCGGCAGCCGCTCCATCACGGAGGCCAGCTCCCGCAGCGTACGGCCGGTCTCCGCGACCCGCGCCGCCAGCAGCAGGCCGGTCAGCGTGCCGTCACCCGTGGTCGCGTGGTCGAGGATGATGACGTGTCCGGACTGCTCGCCGCCGAGGGCGTAGCCGTGCTCCTTCATCTCCTCCAGCACATACCGGTCGCCCACGGCCGTCTGCACGAGCCGGATGCCCGCGCGCTCCATGGCCAGCTTGAAGCCGAGGTTGGACATCACGGTCGCGACGACGGTGTCGGAGCGCAGTGCGGAACGCTCCCGCATCGCCAGCGCGAGCACGGAGAGGATCTGGTCGCCGTCGACCTCCTCACCGGTGTGGTCCACGGCCAGGCAGCGGTCGGCGTCGCCGTCGTGCGCGATGCCGAGGTCCGCGCCGTGCTCCACGACCGCGGCCTTCAGCTTGTCCAGGTGGGTCGAGCCGCAGCCGTCGTTGATGTTGAGGCCGTCCGGCTCGGCGCCGATCGTGACGACCTCGGCGCCGGCCCGGGCGAACGCCTCCGGCGAGACCCCCGAGGCCGCGCCGTGCGCTTCGTCCAGGACGATCTTCAGCCCGTCGAGCCGGTTGGGCAGCACCGACAGGAGGTGGGCGACGTAACTCTCGGAGCCCTCGTCGTACGGCCGTACACGCCCGACCCCGGCGCCCGTCGGCCGCTGCCACGGCTCGCCGTGCCGGTGCGCGTCGTAGACCGCCTCGATCCTGTCCTCCAGCTCGTCGGCGAGCTTGTGGCCGCCGCGGGCGAAGAACTTGATGCCGTTGTCCGGCATGGCGTTGTGGCTGGCGGAGAGCATCACACCGAGGTCGGCGCCGAGCGCGCCGGTCAGGTGCGCCACCGCCGGCGTCGGCAGCACACCGACGCACAGGACGTCCACGCCCGCGCTCGCCAGTCCGGCGACCACCGCCGCCTCCAGGAACTCCCCGGACGCCCGCGGGTCCCGCCCGACCACCGCTTTCGGCTTGTGGCCCTCGAAGGTGCCCGCCTCGGCCAGCACGTGCGCCGCGGCGACGGAGAGGCCGAGCGCCATCTCGGCCGTCAGATCCGCGTTGGCGACACCGCGCACGCCGTCCGTGCCGAAGAGTCGTCCCACTTGTCCTCCTGAGGAAGCGTCCTTGCTGCCGGGAATGATGGCAGACGCCATGCGATCCGATCACACAAGCCTTTGAGCGTCTTGTGTCGTTATACGCCCTTGGCTGGGATAAACGAACGCCCCGGCGGCACACGTGGCGTGCCGCCGGGGCGTTCGGAGTACGAGCAGGCAGCTGCTGGTTAGCGCTTGCTGTACTGCGGGGCCTTGCGGGCCTTCTTCAGACCGGCCTTCTTGCGCTCGACCGCACGGTCGTCGCGCTTGAGGAAGCCGGCCTTCTTCAGCGGGCCGCGGTTGTTGTCGACGTCGGCCTCGTTCAGCGCACGGGCCACACCGAGACGGAGGGCACCGGCCTGACCGGAGACACCGCCACCCGCGATGCGGGCGATGACGTCGTAACGACCCTCAAGCTCCAGGACCTTGAACGGCTCGTTGACTTCCTGCTGGTGCACCTTGTTGGGGAAGTAGTCCTCAAGGGTGCGACCGTTGATCTTCCACTTGCCGGTGCCCGGAACGATCCGGACGCGGGCGATGGCGTTCTTCCGGCGGCCCAGGCCGGCGGCCGGCTGGGGCTCACCGAAGCGCGAGGCGAGGGACTCGGAGGTGTACTCACCCTCCACCGGAACCTCGGACTCGGTGGTGTAGCTGTCGATGTCAAGCTCTTCGAGCGGCTGCTCGGCAGTGGTCTCGGCCACGATTCTCCTCAGATTCTCTTCAGTCTTAGGGGGTGGCCGGACTTACTGCGCGACCTGGGTGATCTCGAACGGCACCGGCTGCTGGGCAGCGTGCGGGTGCTGGTCACCCTTGTAGACCTTCAGCTTCGAGAGCATCTGACGGCCCAGCGTGTTCTTGGGGAGCATGCCCTTGACGGCCTTCTCGATGGCCTTCTCGGGGTTCTTGTCGAGCAGCTCGTCGTAGCGGACGGAGCGCAGACCACCCGGGTAGCCGGAGTGGCGGTACGCCATCTTCTGGGTCCGCTTGTTGCCGGACAGGTGCACCTTGTCGGCGTTGATGATGATGACGAAGTCACCAGCGTCGACGTGCGGCGCGTAGATCGGCTTGTGCTTGCCCCGCAGGAGGGTCGCAGCAGTGGTGGCGAGACGGCCCAGGACAACGTCCTGAGCGTCGATGACGTGCCACTGGCGCGTCACATCGCCGGGCTTGGGGCTGTACGTACGCACGGTTCGTAGCCTTCGCTTCGAGTGAATGGTCCTAAACAAGGTCACCGAAACGATCACGACAGCCTTGACCCACGGCGGCGACGCAAACCGCGTGCGTGGGGTCGCTGGTCATCGGCCCGGTGGACCGGTGTAAGGGCCCGTCCCGTGAGAATGAGCAAGCCAATACACAACGAAGAAGTAGGTTACCGGGCGGCCCCCGACCGGGTCAAAACGAGGCAGGCCGCCAGACGGACCCCGCACCACCGGCCCCCCGTCTAAGATGCGCCCCATGAGTAACGGGCAGGGGGGACCCCAGTCTCAGTGGGATCCCTGGAAACCGCAATCCCAGCAGCCGTGGAACAGCGCAGCCGACGACGGGACTCCGGACTGGGCCGCGCTCGCCGAGGCCTCGGAGACGCGGAACAAGCGCCGCAAGCTGCTGTTCATAGCCGGCGGCGCGCTCGCCACGATCGCGATAGGCACGGCGGTCGCCATGGCCGTCGTCTCCGCGAACGGAGGCGATCCGGAGGCCGGCCCCAGCAATCTGCCCGCCAGCGCCTCCATACCCGGCTCCGACACCGCGACGCCGTCCTTCGCGCCCACCAGCGCCCCGCCGCCGCTGGACCCGAAGGACTTCATCTCCAGCGCCAAGAAGGACACCGCGCCGCTCAGCCCCGACACCCTGTTCCCGGGCACGCAGCTGACCATGGACGGAGCGGTGTACAAGAAGGGCCTGACGGACGACACCAAGAGCTGCGCCGCCGTCGCCGGCGGCACCCTGCCCAAGATCCTCACCGCCAACGGCTGCACCCGCCTGATGCGGGTCACCTACACCAACGGGGGCATCTCGGCCACCGTCGGTGTCGCCGTCTTCGACACCGCGGACCAGGCCGCGAAGGCCAAGGCCCAGACCGACGACCACAGCATCGTCCGCTCGCTGTTCGGCAAGGGCGTCAAGCCGTTCTGCGACGGCGCGACCTGCCGCTCGACGCGGAACTCCTACGGCCGCTACGCCTACTTCACGATCTCCGGCTTCACCAGCGGCAAGAACGTCACGACCAAGGACACCAAGGTCTTCCGCACCGGCAACGGCCTGGCCCAGTTCACCGCGAACCAGATCCACCGCCGCGGCCAGGTCCAGGCCTCGGCCGCGGCCAACCAGTAGCTAACAGCTCTCGCAGCCGGAGGCGCGGGGAAGCGAGCGCTTGTTCCGCGCCTCCTTGCTCCGCGCCGCGAGCAGCTCGTCGGCCGGGTAGCCGACCTCCTCCAGGGTCAGCCCGTGCGGCCGTACGACATGCACGGCGGAGTCCCGCACGCCCGCGGCCAGCACCTTTGCGGGCCACTCCGGCCCGCGGTGCCCGTCGCCCACGAACAGCAGCGCGCCGATCAGCGAGCGCACCATGTTGTGGCAGAACGCGTCGGCCCGCACGGTCGCGGTGATGATCCCGTCGTCACCGCGGACCAGGCTCAGCTCCTGGAGCGTGCGGATGGTCGTCGCCCCTTCCCGCCTCTTGCAGTACGCCGCGAAGTCGTGCTCGCCCAGCAGCCCCCGGGCGGCCTCGTTCATGGCGTCGACGTCGAGCGGCCAGTCGTGCCACAGCACGTGGTTGCGCAGCAGCGGATCGACCCCGCCGGGGTTGTCCGTCACCCGGTACGCGTACCGGCGCCAGATCGCCGAGAAGCGGGCGTTGAAGCCGCTCGGCGCAGGCCGCAGCGCCCACACGCGCACATCCTTCGGCAGCCGCCCGGCGAGCCGCTTCAGCAGCTTCTCGTGGTGCTCGCGCCAGACGTCCTCGGGCAGGTCCACGTGCGCCACCTGCCCGCGCGCGTGCACCCCGGCGTCGGTGCGGCCGGCGACGGTCAGCTCGTACGTCTCCCGGGAGCGGGTGACGGTCCGCAGCGCGTCCTCGATCTCCCCCTGCACGGTGCGCCGGCCGCCGGCCTGCTTGGCCCACCCGGAGAAGTCGGTGCCGTCGTAGGACAGATCGAGGCGGACACGGACGTAACCGGGGGCAGCTTCATCACTCACGTACAGATCCTCTCAGCAACACAAGAACGGACCCGCTCCTCGAAAGGAACGGGCCCGCTCTCAGACGTCAGGCAGAGCCTCAGGCGTCCTTCGACTCCTCGGCCGGAGCCTCGGTCTCCTCGACCTGGGTCTCCTCGGCCTTGGCCGCTGCGGCCTCGTCGGCCTCCTTGACCGCACGCTTGGTGGCGGCCTCGGCCTCACCCACGGCGTTCTGCTGCACCGTCAGCGCCTCGACCAGCTCGATGACGGCCATGGGCGCGTTGTCGCCACGGCGGTTACCGATCTTGGTGATGCGGGTGTAGCCACCCGGACGGTTCTCGTAGCGCGGGCCGATCTCGGTGAAGAGCGTGTGGACGACGCTCTTGTCCGTGATGACCTGGAGCACCTGACGGCGGTTGTGAAGGTCGCCCTTCTTCGCCTTGGTGATCAGACGCTCGGCGTACGGGCGCAGGCGGCGGGCCTTCGCCTCGGTGGTGGTGATACGGCCGTGCTCGAAGAGGCTCTTCGCCAGGTTCGCGAGGAGCAGCTTCTCGTGCGCGGCACTGCCGCCCAGACGGGCACCCTTGGTGGGCTTCGGCATGGTTCTTCTCCTAGGTGTCTGCCCCGGCCGTACCAGGTACCGGGGTCAGTATCTGAGCAGGCGGTTGCCTGTCAGAGATCCGGGGTCCGCCGACGCGGACCCCGGAAGCAGAGACTCAGTACTGCTCGGTCTCCACGAAGCCCGCGTCCGCGTCGTCGTCGGCGCCGAAGGCGTCGGCGGCGGCGGTCGGGTCGAATCCGGGCGGGCTGTCCTTGAGGGCCAGGCCCATGCCGGCCAGCTTCGCCTTGACCTCGTCGATGGACTTCGCACCGAAGTTGCGGATGTCCAGGAGGTCGGCCTCGGAGCGCGCGACCAGCTCACCCACGGAGTGGATGCCCTCACGCTTGAGGCAGTTGTAGGAGCGGACGGTGAGTTCCAGCTCCTCGATCGGCAGCGCGAGGTCGGCGGCCAGGGCGGCGTCCGTCGGGGACGGGCCCATGTCGATGCCCTCGGCGTCGATGTTCAGCTCGCGGGCGAGACCGAACAGCTCGACCAGCGTCTTACCGGCGGAGGCCATGGCGTCACGGGGACGCATCGCCTGCTTGGTCTCGACGTCCACGATCAGCTTGTCGAAGTCGGTGCGCTGCTCGACACGCGTGGCCTCGACCTTGTACGTGACCTTCAGAACCGGCGAGTAGATCGAGTCGACCGGGATACGGCCGATCTCCTGGCCCACCTGCTTGTTCTGCACGGCGGAGACGTAACCGCGACCGCGCTCGACGGTCAGCTCCATCTCCAGCTTGCCCTTGCCGTTGAGCGTGGCGAGGACGAGGTCGGGGTTGTGCACCTCGACACCGGCCGGGGGCGCGATGTCGGCGGCGGTGACCAGACCCGGGCCCTGCTTGCGCAGGTACATCACGACCGGCTCGTCGTGCTCCGAGGAGACGACCAGCTGCTTGATGTTGAGGATCAGGTCGGTGACGTCCTCCTTGACGCCCGGCACGGTGGTGAACTCGTGCAGCACGCCGTCGATCCGGATGCTGGTGACAGCAGCGCCGGGGATCGAGGAGAGGAGGGTACGGCGGAGGGAGTTGCCGAGGGTGTAGCCGAAGCCCGGCTCCAGCGGCTCGATCACGAACCGGGAGCGGAACTCGTCGACGACCTCTTCGGTCAACGAGGGACGCTGAGCGATCAGCATGTGTGGATCAGATCCTTCTTTCGTGGACGCCCGCTATTTGACGTCCGACGGAAACCGCGCCCGAGAAAAGCGCGGGTACTGCAAGGGTACGGGCGGTACGGCCCGAAAGAGCCGTACCGCCCGCGACCAGCGACCTTCAGAAGCGTCAGACGCGACGACGCTTCGGCGGGCGGCAGCCGTTGTGCGGGGTCGGGGTGACGTCCTGGATGGAGCCGACCTCGAGACCCGTGGCCTGCAGGGAGCGGATCGCGGTCTCACGACCGGAGCCCGGGCCCTTGACGAACACGTCGACCTTGCGCATGCCGTGCTCCTGGGCGCGGCGGGCGGCCGACTCGGCGGCCATCTGCGCGGCGAACGGCGTGGACTTCCGGGAGCCCTTGAAGCCGACGTGGCCGGCGGAGGCCCAGGAGATCACGTTGCCGGACGGGTCCGTGATCGAGACGATCGTGTTGTTGAACGTGCTCTTGATGTGCGCGTGGCCGTGAGCGACGTTCTTCTTTTCCTTGCGGCGCACCTTCTTGGCAGCGCCCTGACGACCCTTGGGGGGCATCTACTAACTCCTATGGAGGTGGTCGGTCCTACAGCGAAGACCGTGGACAGGGTGTCCGCTGCGGACTACTTCTTGCCCGGCTTCTTCTTGCCGGCGATGGCGCGACGCGGGCCCTTGCGGGTGCGGGCGTTGGTGCTGGTGCGCTGACCGCGGACGGGCAGACCGCGACGGTGACGGAGACCCTGGTAGCAGCCGATCTCGACCTTGCGGCGGATGTCGGCCTGGATCTCGCGACGGAGGTCACCCTCGGTCTTGATGTTGTTGTCGACGTACTCGCGGATCGCGACGAGCTGCTCTTCGGTCAGGTCGCGGACGCGGGTGTTCGGGTCGACGCCGGTCGCAGCCAGCGTCTCCTTGGAAAGGGTCCGGCCGATGCCGAACACGTAGGTGAGGGCGACCTCCACGCGCTTTTCGCGCGGGATGTCAACACCGGAAACGCGTGCCATTCAATGGCTCCTGGTGAATCTTCGGAGGTCTTCCGCAGAACCGGCTCCCGGCCGCCGTACTAGGTACGAACCGGGTCCCCGGCCTCCGAACCGGGGGTGTCGAGCTGGATGGCTCGGGCTCTGCGTATGAACATATTCAGCTCGCGTCGCGCGAAACTCTGCGATAGAGGTGCAGAGGGTGATGGTCGTGCGTCAGCCCTGGCGCTGCTTGTGGCGCGGGTTCTCGCAGATGACCATGACCCGGCCGTGACGGCGGATCACCCTGCACTTGTCGCAGATCTTCTTGACGCTCGGCTTGACCTTCATGGGGTGAGGTTCTCCGGGTCAGTGCCATCGCACCGGGCGGGCCCGGGGCGCGGGCAAGATCTACTTGTACCGGTAGACGATCCGGCCACGCGTCAGGTCGTACGGAGACAGCTCCACCACGACCCGGTCGTCAGGGAGGATGCGGATGTAGTGCATACGCATCTTGCCGCTGATGTGTGCCAGGACCTGGTGGCCGTTCTGGAGCTCGACCTTGAACATGGCGTTCGGCAGAGACTCGACGACAGTGCCCTCGATCTCGATGGCACCTTGCTTCTTGGCCACGCTTCGCCCTTCGAATCGACTACCTTGATCGACTCTGCCGTGCACCGTTCGTGAGCATGCAGGCATGCGGGTGCACAAGAGCCGACGAGTCAGTCTACGTCGGCGCACCCGGAAAGGCGAATCGAGAAAGTCTGCCCCACGCGGGTGATCCCTAAGCGAGAGGGTCCGGCGCAGCCGTGATCCCGTACTCGGCCAGCTTCGCCTTGCCGCCGTCCGGAGCCGTCAGGACCAGGGGGCCCTCCGGGGTGAGGGCGACCGAGTGCTCCCAGTGGGAGGACCAGGTGCCGTCGGTCGTGATGACCGTCCAGTCGTCGGAGAGGACCTCGGTCTTCGGGGTGCCCAGGGAGACCATCGGCTCGATCGCGAGGCAGAAACCGGGGACCAGCTTGGGGCCCTTGCCGCGGCGGCGGTCGACGTAGTTCAGCAGGTGCGGGTCCATGTGCATCTCGGTGCCGATGCCGTGGCCGCCGTAGTCCTCGATGATCCCGTACCGGCCGCCGCCCGGCTTGGGCTGGCGGCGGATGTACGTCTCGATCGCCCGGGAGATGTCGACCAGGCGGTTGCCCGGCTTCATGGCCGCGATGCCGGCCCACATCGACTCCTCCGTCACCCGGGACAGCTCGACCAGCTCCGGGGAGTGACCGGAACCGACGAAGGCCGTGTAGGCGGCGTCGCCGTGCCAGCCGTCGACGATCGCGCCGCAGTCGATGGAGATGATGTCGCCGTCCTTGAGGACGACGTCGTCGGAGGGGATGCCGTGCACGACCACGTCGTTCACGGAGGTGCAGATGGTGGCCGGGAAGCCGCCGTAACCCAGGAAGTTCGACTTCGCGCCGTGCTCGGCGAGGACCTTGCGGGCCACCTCGTCCAGGTCCTTGGTGGTGGCGCCCGGCACCGCGGCCTCACGTGTCGCCGCGTGGATGGCGGCTACGACCAGGCCCGCCGCCCGCATCTTCGCGATCTGCTCGGGGGTCTTGATCTGCACCATGGGGGCCTGCGCTCTCCGTCACTCACGTCGACTGGGTGTACCTGTACAACAGTACGGCCGCGGCGCCCGGCAGGGCACCGCGGCCGGAGGGCCTGGGAGCTACTTCCCGGCCTTCTCGCGCTTGAGCGCCTCCAGCGCCCGCTCGGTGATCTCGGCCACCGGGCCCAGGGAGGAGATCGTCACGACCAGGCCCTGCGCCTTGTAGTAGTCGATGATCGGCTCGGTCTGCGTGTGGTAGACCTCCAGCCGCGTGCGGACGGTCTCCTCACGGTCGTCGTCGCGCTGGTACAGCTCGCCGCCGCAGACGTCGCACACGCCCTCCTGCTTCGGCGCGTTGTACGACACGTGGAAGACGTGGGAGGAGTCGTTCCGGCAGATGCGCCGGCCGGCGATCCGCTTGACGACCTCGTCCTCGGGGACCTCCAGGTCCAGGACGGCGTCCAGCGTGATGCGCTCGTCCTGGAGCAGCTGGTCCAGCGCCTGGGCCTGCGAGACGTTGCGCGGGAAGCCGTCCAGCAGGAAGCCGTTCTCCGCGTCCGGCTGCTCCATGCGGTCCTTGGCCATCGCGATGGTCACCTCGTCCGGGACGAGGTTTCCGGCGTCCATGTAGGACTTCGCGAGCTTGCCCAGCTCGGTCTGCTGGCTGATGTTGGCCCGGAACAGGTCGCCCGTGGAGATGTGCGGGATGGCCAGCTTCTCTGCGAGCCGGACGGCCTGCGTTCCCTTACCGGCACCCGGCGGCCCGACGAGGACGATACGCATCAGCGGAGGAACCCTTCGTAATTGCGCTGCTGGAGCTGGCTCTCGATCTGCTTCACCGTCTCCAGGCCGACACCCACGATGATGAGGATGCTGGTCCCGCCGAACGGGAAGTTCTGGCTCGCGTTGAAGCCCACCAACGCCATTGTCGGTACGAGAGCGATCAGACCCAGGTACAGCGAACCCGGCCAGGTGATCCGGTTGAGCACGTAGCTGAGGTACTCAGCGGTCGGTCGGCCAGCCCGGATGCCCGGGATGAAGCCACCATACTTCTTCATGTTGTCGGCGACTTCCTCGGGGTTGAAGGAGATCGCCACATAGAAGAACGCGAAGAAAACGATGAGCAAGAAGTACGAAGTGATGTAAATCGGGTGGTCGCCCTTGGTGAGGTTCTGCTCGATCCAGGTCTTCCAGCCCGACTTGCCCCCCGCGAACTGCGCGATCAGCGCCGGGATGTAGAGCAGCGAGGAGGCGAAGATGACGGGAATCACACCCGCCTGGTTCACCTTGAGCGGGATGTACGTGGACGTACCGCCGTAGGAACGGCGTCCGATCATGCGCTTCGCGTACTGCACCGGGATGCGGCGCTGGGCCTGCTCGACGAAGACGACGAGCGCGACCATGACCAGGCCCACCGCGATGACGGTGCCGAACTCGATCCAGCCGCCGGCCAGCGTGCCCTGCTTCTTGATGGCCCACAGCGCGGACGGGAAGGTCGCGGCGATCGAGATGAACATCAGGATCGACATGCCGTTGCCGATACCGCGGTCGGTGACCAGCTCACCGAGCCACATGACGACGGCCGTGCCGGCGGTCATGCAGATGACCATGGTGATCGTGGTGAAGATCGCCTGGTCCGGGACGATGCTGGTGGCGACCGAGCAGCCGTTGAAGAGGGCGCCGCTGCGGGCGGTGGCGACCAGGCCGGTGCCCTGCAGGATGGCGAGCGCCACGGTGAGGTAGCGGGTGTACTGCGTGATCTTCGCCGTGCCGGCCTGGCCCTCCTTCTTCAGGGCTTCCAGGCGCGGGATCACCACGGTCAGCAGCTGAAGGATGATGCTGGCGGTGATGTACGGCATGATGCCGAGCGCGAAGACCGTGATCTGGAGCAGCGCACCGCCGCTGAACATGTTCACGAGGCCGAACAGGCCCTGGTTGGCGCCGGCCTCCTTCACGCACTGCTGGACGGCCTGGTAGTTGACGCCGGGGATCGGGATGTGGGTACCGACCCGGTAGACCACGATGATGCCCAGCGTGAAGAGCAGCTTCTTGCGCAGGTCGGGCGTCCTGAACGCCCGGGCGAACGCGGTGAGCACGGTGCCTCCTGCGACCCCCGCGCAACTGCGTCAAGGGTGACGGTCTGAGGTTCGACGAATACGAAAAAGAACAGTGCAGGCCACCTTACCGGCGACACTGCCCCCCTAGGAACGACCAACCGGGGATACCTCATTGTGAGGTATCCCCGGTCGGGATCGTTTACGTCATCGACGCGTCGCCTGAAGGACTCAGACGAGCTCGGTGACCGTACCGCCGGCGGCGGTGATCTTCTCCTTGGCGGAGCCGGAGACGGCGTCGACCGTCACCTGCAGCGCCACGGAGATCTCGCCCTGGCCGAGGACCTTGACGAGGCTGTTCTTGCGAACGGCGCCCTTGGCCACCAGCGACTCGACGGTGACCTCGCCACCCTCGGGGTACAGCGCGGCCAGCTTGTCGAGGTTCACGACCTGGTACTCGGTCTTGAACGGGTTCTTGAAGCCCTTCAGCTTCGGGAGGCGCATGTGCAGCGGCATCTGGCCGCCCTCGAAGCGCTCCGGAACCTGGTAGCGGGCCTTGGTGCCCTTGGTACCACGACCGGCCGTCTTACCCTTCGACGCCTCACCACGACCGACACGGGTCTTGGCGGTCTTGGCGCCCGGGGCGGGACGGAGGTTGTGGATCTTCAGCGGGTTCTGCTCCGCCATGATCAGTCGACCTCCTCGACCGTCACGAGGTGGCGGACGGTGTGCACCATTCCGCGGAACTCGGGGCGGTCCTCCTTGACGACCACGGTGTTGATCCCCTTGAGACCAAGCGACCGCAGGGTGTCACGGTGGTTCTGCTTGCTGCCGATGTAGGACTTGACCTGCGTGATCTTGAGCTGCGCCATGATTACGCACCCGCCCCGGCACGCGCACGCAGCAGAGCCGCGGGAGCGACGTCCTCCAGGGGCAGACCACGGCGGGCCGCGATCTCCTCGGGACGCTGCAGACCCTTCAGGGCCTCCACGGTCGCGTGCACGATGTTGATCGCGTTGTCGGAGCCGAGCGACTTCGACAGCACGTCGTGGATACCGGCGCACTCGAGCACGGCACGCACCGGACCACCGGCGATAACACCGGTACCGGGGGACGCGGGCTTGAGCAGGACGACGCCGGCAGCCTTCTCACCCTGGATGGGGTGGGGGATGGTGCCCTGGATCCGGGGGACCTTGAAGAAGTGCTTCTTGGCCTCCTCAACACCCTTGGCGATGGCGGCCGGCACCTCCTTGGCCTTGCCGTAACCGACACCCACGGTGCCGTCACCGTCGCCCACCACGACCAGCGCGGTGAAGCTGAAGCGACGACCACCCTTCACAACCTTGGCGACGCGGTTGATCGCGACGACGCGCTCAACGTACGCGGTCTTCTCGGCGGCAGCAGCGCCGCCGTCACGGCCCTTCCGGTCCCGCCGCTCGCCGCCACCGGCACCGCTTCCGCGGCGCTGGGGTCCAGCCATTGGATTACCTCTCTCTTTCCGCTAGCTACAAGCGGCTCAGAACTTGAGCCCGGCTTCGCGGGCGGCGTCCGCCAGGGCGGCGATGCGCCCGGCGTACTGGTTGCCACCACGGTCGAACACGACGGCCTCGACACCGGCGGCCTTGGCACGCTCGGCGACCAGGGCGCCGACCTGCTTGGCCTGCGCGGACTTGTCGCCCTCGGCACCGCGGATCGACGCGTCCAGGGTGGACGCCGACGCCAGGGTGTGGCCCTTCAGGTCGTCGATCACCTGCGCCACGATGTGGCGGTTGGAGCGGGTCACGACCAGACGGGGGCGCTCCGCCGTACCGGAGATCCGCTTGCGGATCCGGATGTGGCGGCGCTTGATCGCGGCGCGCTTGTAGGCGTCGCCCTTGAGGATCTTCTGCCCGTATGCCATGGCTTACTTACCCGCCTTTCCGACCTTGCGGCGGATGACTTCGCCCTCGTACTTGACGCCCTTGGCCTTGTACGGGTCAGGCTTGCGCAGCTTGCGGATGTTGGCCGCAACCTCGCCGACCTTCTGCTTGTCGATGCCCTCGACCGAGAAACGGGTCGGGGTCTCCACCTTGAAGGTGATCCCCTCGGGGGCCTCGACCACGATCGGGTGGCTGTAACCGAGAGCGAACTCCAGGTTGGAACCCTTGGCGGTCACTCGGTAACCGACACCGCTGATTTCGAGCTTCTTGACGTATCCCTGGGTCACACCGGTGATCATGTTCGCCACCAGCGTGCGGGACAGGCCGTGCAGGGCCTTGCTCTGCCGCTCGTCGTTCGGGCGCAGCACCTGAAGGGTGCCGTCCTCGCCCTTAGCGATGTCGATCGGCGCGGCAACGGTGTGGGTCAGCTCGCCCTTGGGGCCCTTGACCTTGACCGTACGGCCGTCGATGGTGACGTCCACGCCGGCGGGAACCGGGATGGGGAGCTTGCCGATGCGCGACATAGCTGTTTCCTCCGTTCCCTTCCGTTACCAGACGTAGGCGAGGACTTCCCCACCCACGCCCTTCTTCTGCGCCTGCTTGTCGGTGAGCAGACCATGGGACGTGGAGATGATCGCCACGCCGAGGCCGCCGAGCACCTTCGGCAGGTTGGTGGACTTCGCGTACACCCGGAGACCGGGCTTGGAGATCCGCTTGATGCCCGCGATGGAGCGCTCACGGTTGGGGCCGAACTTCAGCTCCAGGACGAGGTTCTTGCCGACCTCGGCGTCCTCGACCTTCCAGCCCGTGATGAAGCCCTCCTGCTGGAGGATCTCCGCGATGTGCGACTTGATCTTGGAGTGCGGCATCGACACCGAGTCGTGGTACGCCGAGTTCGCGTTCCGCAGACGCGTCAGCATGTCTGCGATCGGATCAGTCATGGTCATGAATTGGCCTGTGGCCTTTCTCGCCGGGGTTTCCTATATGCGCCATCCCTCTCCCCGTACTTCTTCAGACGGGACGGGTGCGGTGCGGGGACCTACGGCGTAGTAAGTCGTTCAGGGCGGCAGAGCCCAACCCCACAAGCCTAAGGCATGCGGGTCTCGGGCCCTGCCGTCCCGGTTGCTTACCGAGAGGTCCAGGAATCCCTAAAAGTCGGGATTACCAGGAGCTCTTGGTCACGCCCGGCAGCTCGCCACGGTGAGCCATCTCACGGAGGCACACGCGGCAGAGGCCGAACTTGCGGTACACGGAGTGCGGGCGGCCGCAGCGCTGGCAACGGGTGTAGCCACGCACACCGAACTTGGGCTTGCGAGCAGCCTTCGCGATGAGAGCCTTCTTCGCCATCTCGCTCACGCCTCCTTGAACGGGAAGCCGAGGTGACGGAGAAGGGCACGGCCCTCTTCGTCGTTGGTCGCCGTGGTCACCACGGTGATGTCCATACCCCGGACGCGGTCGATCTTGTCCTGGTCGATCTCGTGGAACATGACCTGCTCCGTGAGACCGAAGGTGTAGTTGCCACGGCCGTCGAACTGCTTGGGGGACAGGCCGCGGAAGTCGCGGATGCGCGGGAGCGCGAGCGACAGGGTGCGGTCCAGGAACTCCCACATGCGGTCGCCACGGAGCGTGACGTGGGCACCGATCGGCTGGCCCTCACGCAGCTTGAACTGCGCGATGGACTTGCGGGCCTTGGTGACGGCCGGCTTCTGACCGGTGATCGTGGTGAGGTCGCGGATGGCGCCCTCGATCAGCTTGGAGTCGCGGGCGGCGTCGCCCACACCCATGTTGACCACGATCTTGACGAGGCCCGGGACCTGCATGACGTTCTCGTACTTGAACTCGTCACGCAGCTTGCCCGCGATCTCCTCGCGGTACTTCGTCTTCAGACGCGGAGTGGTGGTGGTAGCCATCAGATGTCCTCACCCGTCCGCTTGGCAACGCGGATCTTGTTGCCCTCTTCGTCGAAGCGGTAACCGACGCGCGTGACGACCTTCTGGCCGTCCTTCTCCACGACCAGCTGAACGTTGGACACGTGGATCGGGGCCTCGGTGGTCACGATGCCGCCGGCCTGGGAACCGCTGGCGGTCGGACCGGCCTTGGTGTGCTTCTTGACCCGGTTGACACCCTCGACCAGGACACGCTCCTCGCGCGGGTAAGCGGCAATGACCTTGCCCTGCTTGCCCTTGTCCTTGCCGGTGATGACCTGGACCAGGTCGCCCTTCTTGATCTTCATGCTTACAGCACCTCCGGCGCGAGCGAGATGATCTTCATGAACTTCTTCTCGCGCAGCTCACGGCCGACCGGGCCGAAGATGCGGGTGCCGCGAGGGTCGCCGTCGTTCTTCAGAATGACGGCGGCGTTCTCGTCGAAGCGGATGTACGAGCCGTCCGGACGGCGGCGCTCCTTGACGGTGCGAACGATGACCGCCTTGACGACGTCACCCTTCTTCACGTTGCCACCGGGGATCGCGTCCTTGACGGTGGCGACGATGACGTCACCGATGCCCGCGTAGCGGCGACCGGAGCCACCGAGCACACGGATGCAAAGGATCTCCTTCGCACCAGTGTTGTCGGCGACACGCAGTCGCGACTCCTGCTGGATCACGTCTATCTCCTGATCGTCTGCCGGTTCCCCGGGGGCCGTCTCTCAACGGCCCCCGGAGCCTGGCGGAACTGACCTGCGGGGTTTGCCCCGCAGGAATTACTTGGCCTTCTCGAGGATCTCGACGACGCGCCAGCGCTTCGTCGCGGACAGCGGCCGGGTCTCCATGAGGAGGACGCGGTCGCCGACGCCCGCAGCGTTCTGCTCGTCGTGGGCCTTGAGCTTGTTCGTACGGCGGATGACCTTGCCGTACAGCGCGTGCTTGACACGGTCCTCGACGGCGACGACGACGGTCTTGTCCATCTTGTCGCTGACGACCAGACCCTCACGGGTCTTGCGGAATCCGCGTGCCTCGGTGTTCTCAGTCACGTTGCTCTCGCTCATCAGGCGCTCTCCACCGTCTCGATGCCCAGCTCGCGCTCACGCATCAGGGTGTAGATCCGCGCGATGTCCTTACGGACGGCCTTCAGCCGACCGTGGTTCTCGAGCTGACCCGTCGCCGCCTGGAAGCGGAGGTTGAACAGCTCTTCCTTGGCCTCGCGGAGCTTCGCCAGAAGCTCCTCGTTGCCCAGCTCGCGCAGCTCGGACGCCTTGGTACCGGCCGACATCACGCTTCACCTGCCTCGCGCTTGACGATCCGGCACTTCATCGGCAGCTTGTGGGCCGCACGAGTCAGCGCCTCACGGGCGATCTTCTCGTTGGGGTACGACAGCTCGAACATCACACGTCCGGGCTTGACGTTCGCGATCCACCACTCCGGAGAACCCTTACCGGAACCCATGCGGGTCTCGGCCGGCTTCTTGGTGAGGGGACGGTCCGGGTAGATGTTGATCCAGACCTTGCCGCCACGCTTGATGTGACGGGTCATCGCGATACGCGCCGCCTCGATCTGGCGGTTCGTGACGTAGGCCGGGGTCAGCGCCTGGATGCCGTACTCGCCGAACGCAACCTGCGTCCCACCCTTGGACATACCGTTGCGCTTCGGGTGGTGCTGCTTGCGGTGCTTGACCCTACGGGGGATCAGCATTTCGGTCAGGCCTCCGTTCCGGTGCTCTCAGCCGGAGCGGCAGCCGCGGGGGCCTCGGCCTTGGGGGCCTCGGCGCCGGCAGCCTGCTGCGGCTTGCGACCGCGCCCGCCACGCTCTCCACCGCGGCCACCACGGGCCGGGCGGTCGGCGCCACCACGGGCCGGGCGGTTACCCGCACGGGCCGCAGCGTTCTCGGCGCGGACCTCGGCGATGTTCTTGACGTCGCCCTTGTAGATCCAGACCTTCACGCCGATGCGGCCGAAGGTCGTCTTGGCCTCGAAGAAGCCGTAGTCCACGTTCGCGCGGAGCGTGTGCAGGGGCACGCGGCCCTCGCGGTAGAACTCCGAGCGGGACATCTCGGCGCCACCGAGGCGGCCACCGCACTGGATCTTGATGCCCTTGGCGCCGGCCTTCATCGCCGACTGCATGCTCTTACGCATGGCGCGGCGGAAGGAGACGCGGGAGGAGAGCTGCTCGGCGACGGCCTGCGCAACCAGCTGAGCGTCGGTCTCGGGGTTCTTGACCTCGAGGATGTTCAGCTGGACCTGCTTGCCCGTGAGCTTCTCGAGGTCACCGCGGATGCGGTCGGCCTCGGCGCCACGGCGGCCGATGACGATGCCCGGACGAGCGGTGTGGATGTCCACACGCACACGGTCACGGGTGCGCTCGATCTCCACCTTGGAGATGCCGGCGCGCTCCATGCCGGACGTCATCATCCGACGGATGGCGACGTCTTCCTTGACGTAGTCCTTGTACAGCTTGTCGGCGTACCAACGCGACTTGAAGTCGGTCGTGACACCGAGCCGGAACCCGTGCGGGTTTACCTTCTGGCCCATTACCGGGTTCCTTCCTTGCTGCTGACGACCACGGTGATGTGGCTGGTCCGCTTGCGGATCCGGTAGGCACGGCCCTGGGCACGCGGGCGGAACCGCTTCAGGGTCGGGCCCTCGTCGACGTAGGCCTCGGAAACGAAGAGGCTGTCGACATCGGTGTGGTCGTAGTTGTGCGCGGCGTTGGCGATGGCGCTGTCCAGCACCTTGCCCACCGGCACCGAGGCGGCCTGCGGAGCGAATCGCAGGACGGCCTGGGCCTCCGTGGCGTCCATGCCACGGATGAGGTCCACCACGCGGCGGGCCTTCATGGGCGTGACGCGGATGTACCGCGCCTGGGCCCTGGCTTCCATGGTTGTCCCTTCAGTTACTTACGTGTCTGAATGCGATCCGCTACTAGCGGCGCTTCGACTTCCGGTCTTCCTTGACGTGGCCCCGGAAGGTGCGCGTCGGCGAGAACTCGCCGAGCTTGTGGCCGACCATCGACTCGGTGACGAACACCGGGATGTGGGTCTTGCCGTTGTGCACCGCGATCGTGTGACCGAGCATGGCCGGGACGATCATCGAGCGACGGGACCAGGTCTTGATGACGTTCTTAGAGCCCGCTTCGTTCTGGGCGTCCACCTTCTTGATCAGGTGGTCGTCGACGAAGGGTCCCTTCTTCAAGCTACGAGGCATCTCAACCCGTCCTTAGCGCTTCTTGTTCGTCTTGCGGCGGCGGACGATGTACTTGTTCGACGCCTTCTTGGGCGAACGAGTACGGCCTTCCTTCTTGCCCCACGGGGACACAGGGTGGCGACCACCGGAGGTCCGGCCCTCACCACCACCGTGCGGGTGGTCAACCGGGTTCATGACCACACCACGGACGGTCGGGCGAACGCCCAGCCACCGCTTGCGGCCCGCCTTGCCCCAGTTGATGTTGCTCTGCTCGGCGTTGCCGACCTCGCCGACGGTGGCGCGGCAGCGGACGTCGACCAGGCGGATCTCACCGGACGGCATGCGCAGGTGGGCGTAGGCGCCCTCCTTCGCGAGCAGCTGCACGGAGGCACCGGCGGAGCGGGCGAACTTGGCACCGCCACCGGGACGGAGCTCGATCGCGTGGATCGTGGTACCGACCGGGATGTTGCGGAGGGCCAGGTTGTTGCCCGGCTTGATGTCGGCCCCGGGACCGTTCTCCACGGTGTCGCCCTGCTGCAGGTTGCGCGGGGCGAGGATGTAGCGCTTCTCGCCGTCGGCGTAGTGCAGCAGCGCGATGCGCGCGGTGCGGTTGGGGTCGTACTCGATGTGCGCGACCTTCGCCGGCACGCCGTCCTTGTCGTGACGACGGAAGTCGATCACACGGTAGGCGCGCTTGTGTCCGCCACCCTGGTGGCGAACGGTCACACGACCGGCGTTGTTACGGCCGCCCTTGCTGTGCAGGGGACGGACCAGCGACTTCTCCGGCGTGGACCGCGTGACCTCGACGAAGTCGGCAACGCTGGCGCCACGACGGCCCGGCGTAGTCGGCTTGTACTTGCGGATTCCCATTTCTCAGTCCTCGTCCGATATCGGACGATCCGACCCGCTTACGCGGTCGGACCGCCGAAGATGTCGATACGGTCGCCCTCGGCGAGGGTCACGATCGCGCGCTTGGTCGCCGCGCGCTGGCCGAAGCCGGTGCGGGTCCGCTTGCGCTTGCCCTGGCGGTTGATCGTGTTGACCCCGGTGACCTTGACGTCGAAGACCGCCTGGACGGCCTCCTTGATCTGGGTCTTGTTGGCCCGCGGGTCGACGACGAACGTGTACTTGTTCTCGTCGAGCAGCGCGTAGCTCTTCTCGGAGACGACCGGCTTCAGCAGGACGTCACGGGGGTCCGTGTACGACTTGCTCAGCGGGGTCTCGACGGTGTTCTTGCCCTCGGTGGCGTGGCGACGCGCCTTGGCGACGCGCGCGGCCTTGGCGGCCTTGGCGGCCTTCGAGGCGATAGCGGGGTGACGGATGGCCATCAGACCTCGCTCCCTTCAATGTCGTTGGCCTTCGGGCCGGCGACGAAGGACTCGAAAGCGGCCTGGGTGAAGACCACGTCGTCCGAGACGAGAACGTCGTACGTGTTCAGCTGGCCCGGCTCCAGGATGTGGACCTGGGGCAGGTTGCGGGCGGACAGCCACGCGGCCTCGTCGGCGCGGTCGACGACCAGGAGCAGGTTCTTGCGCTCCGAGATCTTGCCGAACAGCGACTTGGCGGCCTTGGTGCTGGGGGTCTCGCCCTCGACCACGCCGGAGACGACGTGGATGCGGTTGTGACGCGCCCGGTCGGTGAGGGCACCGCGCAGGGCGGCGGCCTTCATCTTCTTCGGGGTCCGCTGCGAGTAGTCACGCGGCACGGGACCGTGCACGACGCCACCACCGGCGAACTGCGGCGCGCGGGTCGAACCCTGACGGGCGCGACCGGTGCCCTTCTGGCGGTACGGCTTCTTGCCACCACCACGGACTTCGCCACGGGTCTTGGTCTTGTGCGTGCCCTGGCGGGCAGCGGCCAGCTGCGCGACGACGACCTGGTGGATCAGCGGAACGCTGACCTTGGCGTCGAAGATCTCCGCGGGGAGCTCGACGGAACCGGCCTTCTCGCCAGCCGGCGAAAGGATGTCAACAGTGCTCATCGGTTACCTCAGGCCCCCTTGGCCGCGGTGCGGACCAGGACGAGGCCGCCGTTCGGACCGGGAACCGCGCCCTTGATGAGCAGCAGACCCTTCTCCGCGTCAACGGCGTGGACGGTCAGGTTCTGGGTGGTGACCCGCTCGTTGCCCATGCGACCCGCCATGCGGAGGCCCTTGAACACACGGCCCGGGGTGGCGCAGCCACCGATGGAGCCGGGGGAGCGGTGCTTGCGCTGGGTGCCGTGACCGGCGCCGAGGCCACCGAAGTTGTGGCGCTTCATGACACCGGCGAAGCCCTTGCCCTTGCTCTTGCCGGTGACGTCGACCTTGGTACCGGCCTCGAACACCGCAGCGGTGATCTCCTGGCCGAGCGTGTACTCGGAGGCGTCCGACGTGCGGATCTCGACGAGGTGACGACGCGGGGTGACGTCGGCCTTGGCGAAGTGGCCCTTGAGGGGCTTGTTCACCTTGCGCGGGTCGATCTCGCCGAAGGCGATCTGAACGGACTCGTAGCCGTCGACGTCATTCGTACGAACCTGGGTGACGACGTTGGGGCCGGCCTTGACGACGGTGACCGGAACAACACGGTTGTTCTCGTCCCACACCTGCGTCATGCCGAGCTTCTCGCCCAGGATGCCCTTGATCTGCTTAGCCATTCTCAGCCCACCAGCCTCAGAGCTTGATCTCGATGTCGACACCGGCCGGAAGGTCGAGTCGCATCAGAGAGTCAACGGTCTTGGGGGTCGGGTCGAGGATGTCGATCAGGCGCTTGTGCGTGCGCATCTCGAAGTGCTCGCGCGAGTCCTTGTACTTGTGCGGCGACTTGATGACGCAGTACACGTTCTTCTCAGTGGGCAGCGGCACCGGGCCCGCGACCGACGCACCAGTGCGGGTCACCGTCTCGACGATCTTCTTCGCCGAGGAGTCGATGACCTCGTGGTCGTAGGCCTTGAGCCGGATGCGGATCTTCTGTCCCGCCATGGCTACTCAGTAGTCCTGTCTTCTCTCACGCTCTGGCACCGCGGTGGATTCCTTCTGCTGCCTTCGTTTCTCCGACCCACGCGGTCGGGCGTGTCGCGCTCCCGCTGACATGGATGTCCCTTGTTCGAACATCCCTGCGGGAATGCACACGGCCCTTCCGGAACCGCGGGCCGGGGACCTCAGGCCCACCGGGCGCCTGGCCGGTGCCGCGCTCACGCTTCCCGGAAGATTCCCGTACGTCCGCCCCAGTGCTGCCCGAGGGCAGTTAGGACGACGAGTACTGTGGGACTCGCTTCCGGTCCTCCCGGCGGGAGGCGCGCAGCATCAACACTCGACCGAGCAACTCCGACAGTCTGCCATACGGGGCAGGGGGTCCGCCAATCGAGCCGGAGAGAATACCCCGGGAGTGACGTAGGTCAAACCGGGGTGACGGTCACGGCCGGTCCATGATCCGTACGTCGCCGCAGCCGCGCTGTTCCGCCTCGCGCTCGGCGAAGGCCTTCAGCGCGGCCCGCGCGAACGAGGCCGAGTAGTGCGCGACCGGGTAGCTGTCGGTGTCCGGGTCGTAGAGGCGGTAGAGCGCGAAGACCGCCTCGTGGGTGGAGCGGGGGCACGCCGCGGTCGCCAGGACGCGGTCGTCGCTCGGCTGGCCGAACCCGGCCGACTCGAAGTCCTTGGCCGTAGCGCCGTAGTACGCGTAAAGCCCGTAGCCGGGCTTTCCGTCCCCGGTGAAGAGGTAGCAGTTGACCTGCGGCGCGTTCGCGTCCGTGGGGTATGCGACGAACCCGGGCGTACCGGCGGCGGACGCCCGGTCGGCGAGTCCCCGCAGGGCGACGCAGGAGCCCTGGGCCTGTGCCAGGGGCCGGGGGGCCGCCTTCCGGCCCGTGAAGGGAAGCGAGACCCGGGTGAGCTGCCTGCCTCCCTTCGCCCGGCACCCGAACTTCGCCGACGCCTTGAGCGCCGTTTCGGTGGTCACCCGACCCAGACCGGTGAGGACGGTACCGCTCTCCTTCGCGTCCCGCGGCCACTCGATCAGGTCGCCGTACGCCAGCAGCGCCCTGTTCTCGTCGTTCCGGCAGTCGAGCGCGACCACCACCTGTACGTTCCCGTCGTACCGGACGACGCCCGGCCAGCCGTTGCCGAGCGGCGCTGCCTGCCCCTTAATCCCCTCGGCGTTCCTGCTGAACCGCGCGGAGGCCTCGGACGGGGCCGACCGATCGCTCCAGCGGAGCCTGATCTGCAGCGCACCACCGCGTCGGCCGGTATCGGGCCTGTTGACCAGGCAGGCGATCGGGTAGTCCGAGTCGTGGTCGGCCCTGGCCCGCACGTGCGAGGAGCTCAGGGCGTCGCCGAGTCCTCCCTGGGCCAGAGTGCCGTCGCAAGCCGAGTCCAGGGAGCGCTGGTCCCGCCAGGAGGCGTAGAAGCCCGTGCTATAGAGCACCTGGGCCACGATCGCCAGTGTCAGCAGGAGGCCGGCCGCGGACCAGCCGGCCACGCGCCGTCGTCGGCTCGCACAGAACTTCATCGCGCTCTTCCTGTCGTGGGCGGTGGCCCGCCCGGCGTCACCGGTCGCTTCGGAGGACGTCGAGCGCCCGGTCACGGCCGTAGTCGTAGTCGCCCTGGCCGGTATGGACCCAATGCTTCGTCCACTCGCTGTTGATGTCATGGCCGCGGCTGTGCCCCCATGACCTGACCATGTTCTCCACGTCGTGCTGTCCGGCCGCGTAGAGCTTCACGTTGTCGTCCGTGGCCTTGAGGTTCGCCTCGGCGGTGTGCTCCTTGTTGGACTCGTACGTCCACAGGTCGACGGTCCTCGTGGCGAGGTCCCCGACAGGGCTGAGGTCGGACACCGGATTGAACATCAGGGCCGTGCTGAGCGAGCTACTGATGCCGTGGTTGAAGTCGGCGGCCCACTGGGTCTTGTCGAAGCGCTCGTCGAAGATGATGTCGGCGCGTACCCCGTCGTAGGCACCTATCGCCCGGGAGCAGTCGCTGATGCGGTTGCCGATCTCGGTCTGCCCGGCGTCCTGCGGCAGCCGCTCGAGTATGTCGTGCGCATGGCGTTGCTCGGCCCCGTAGAGGTGCCCGAAGGCCTCGGGATCATCCGCGACACCCCGCATGACCTTGGTGAGGTAATCACGTGCGACGGTGATGTGCGCCCCGTCCTTGTCGCTCCAGACCGACCCCGCCGTACCCAGAGCATTCTCGTAGCGGTAATCCGCCTGCGCGTTGATCTCGTGGGTGTCGGGCGTGTACGACGTCAGGATGTGCGCCAGCGGGACAGTCAGGTTCTTGGGCAGTTTCTGCGCCTGGTCCGACGAGTTCAGGGTGTCGATGGTGTGCTGCAGGATGCGGGCCTGCGGCTCGGTGTGCGGGCCCACGGCGTGGTAGCCGCCCGGCGTCTCCCCGGTGGTGGCGGCCTCCAGGGCCGCGCCGAAGCCCTTGCGGACGTCGCCGTCCTCCGCCAGGACGGGTATGCCGACCGTGGTACCACCGGGCGGGGTCGCGTAGTGGTCCACGACGGTGTCCCAGTTCCGCTCGTGGAGCAGGTACTGGAGGTTGTCGTTGTGGGCCGGGTCCAGGTACTCGGTGCTGACCTTGGGGTCGTGGGACATGATGCCGAGCACGCCGTCGAGCGGGTCGTTGGCGAACCATCCCCGGTCCTCACCGCTGAACTTGTCCCGCAGGCCCCAGATCGACTCGGTCGGGTTGCCGTCCTTGGGGGTGTACGACTCCTCGGCGTGCCGGATGTCGTCCGCGGTGTCCTTCAGGAACTGTCCGCTGTAGCCGTGGCCCTGCTGCATCAGCGTGACGAGGCTCTGGTAGCCGCGGACCTTCTCGTCCGGGATCGGGCTGAGGCCGTCGACCTTGAACTCCTCGGTGCCGGCCTTGCGCAGGTCCGCGCGGAAGCTCTGGTAGAAGTCCGAGTGCGGGTCCTTCGTCGCCGTCGCCAGCGTCATGGCGAGGCCCTTCTGGATGTCCAGGTACTGGCCGCTGTGCTGCTTGTCGTCGTAGTGGGCGAGGCTGTCGAGGCTGTTGGAGAGCTGCAGCGTGCCCTTGGCGCCCAGTCCGTCGAGCAGGGTCTGGCTGAACGCCTTGTCTCCGGAGTTGTCGTGGAAGAGGCGCTGCAGCTCCTGGTAGTCGGCTGCCGACGCCTTGCCGGCGTCGACGCGCTTCGCGATGTCCCCGGCTTCGTCCGCCTCGTACTTCTCGATGTCGCCCTGTGCCTTGCCGTTGAAGCCGTTGAACGTCCCGTCACCGGTGTCGGAGTCGACCACGACTGCCTGGAAGGCGATCTCGACGCCCTTGTCGGCGTCGTCCACGTCCTTCACGCGATGGTCGATGTTGGCCTGCCAGGAGGCGACGGCCTTACGAACGCTCTCCTGGTAGTCGGGGTCGTGGGCCAGCGCCTGCCGGTCACCCTGCGTGAGCTTTCCGGTGTCGTACGAGACCACGCCCTGGTCGGACACCTTCATCCCCGCGGCGATGGCGTCGTCCCGCGCCGACTCCAGCTTCTTGCGCAGGTCCACGAACTGGGTGTGCGCGTCCCGGAAGAGTGAGGCGATGGCCTTCGCCTCGGTCTGGGCCTTCTGGAACTCCTTCAGCGTGACGTCGAAATGCGCGTCGGCGACGGTGGCGTACATCCCCTGCCAGGAGGGCCCCATGGAGATCCCGTGCACGTCACGGCGGTAGGCGGTTTCCTGCGTGTGCAAGTCCTCAGCCACGTCGTCCCAGTGCTCGGCGGCCTGGGTGAGCGTGGAGAGATCGGTGGTCAGGACCTCGTGGTAGGTCGGCATGGTTCCCCGTTGCGTGAAGCGGTGGCGTGGTCGGGCGGCGGTGCGGTGCCAGGCTCAGAAGCCGTCGAGCGCCGACGACGTCCGCACGCCGGACGCGACACTGCCGTCCGTCCCCGTCAGCACCGTGTTCGTACCGCGCAACGCCGACACCTCGCGCATCAGCCGCTGGTGCAGGCTCTGGACCTGCTCACCCCAGGTCTTGTGGGCCTTGCTCACCGCAGCGGAGGTGAGCCAGCCGTGCCCGTCCTTCGCGTCGAACGCCTTCACCACGGCGTTCGTCTGCTCGTCCGCCCCCTTCCCCGCCTTACTGGTCTCGGGCCCGATGTGGTCGTGGATCGCGTTCGCCGCAGCGCGCTTCTGAGCGGGCGAGGAGGCGAGGCCCGACTGCCCGCCTGAGGATCCGCCGCCAGGGCCGTCCGGCAAGTGATTGAGCCTCATCCCCACATGCCCGTCGGCTATGTGCTGCCGGCCACTCGCACTTCCCGCCACAACCTCATCCCCGTGTACTGCCCTGATGTGCCCGCGTCACACTAGCAAACAGCGCGGCCGCGCAAGGGAGTTGAGACAAAAGCCTGGGTGCGTGTCCAGCCGCCGTCGTACCCGGGCCACCAGCGCCGGAACACGGCACCCCGTGCTCCGGCGCCACTGGCGGCTCCCCCAAAAAAGCAACAGGGTGCACCCGGACCTCTGCCTCCTCGTGATCGGCCCGGCCTGCCACATCCAGTCGTTGCCGCCCGGCGCCCGCGTCGGCATCAAGACCCTCGCCGCCCGCTCCTTCGCCCGGGCCTCGCGGAAGTTCCGGCGGGCGTAGCGCTCCTCGCATCCGGCGAGGGCGCGACCCGTATCGCCGCCGCCCTGCGCGAGCTGGATCCGGGACGGCCCCCGCTACGCCACCCGCACGGACTTCGTCTACGGCGAGGACGTGCCGATCGCCGACTGGACGGTGTCGTCAGAGGGCCTGCCGTTCTACGAGTGGTCGCCCCCCACCCGCCGACTCTCCAGCGGCCCCAGATACAGCTCCGGCAGCCCGCCCGTCTCGATCACCAACCGCTGCACCACCACCGTCGGGTCCACCATCCAGAACTTCAGCCGGTGGACGCCCGGCTTCGTCACGGTGTGCGTGGTCGCCGTCGCGTTGATGTTGTCCGAGGTGTGGCGGGCCCAGACGGTGTTCAGTGCGCCGTCGTCCGCGCCCGCCGTGATGTCCACGGTGCGGATCGGGCCGTCGTCGAGGGAGACGCCGTACCGGAGCCCGGTGACCCCGGGGAGGGCTGGGTTGCGGGGGGAGAGGTACGCCCGGACCGTCACCTCGCCGGGGGCGGACAGCAGGGTCACCTCGTACTCCAGGCGCGGGGAGGAGCCTCCGGGCGTGCGGCTCGGGGACGTCACCGGCCACGGCGTCATGCCCGCCCCGGTCCGTCCGATGCCGTCGAGGCGCCGCCACTCCCCCACCGCACGGTCGTAGTGCTCGGCGTCGATCGCCACGTAGCCGCCGGCCTCCACGAAGCCCCGCACCGGCACGCCCGAGGGGCGCTGCGCCACGCAGCGGACCGGGACCGACGCGCCCGCGCCGTGCACCGTCAGGGTCGCCTCCGTGCGCCCGGCCGGAGCCCGGGACCAGTCCACCTCCACCTCCAGGCGCACCTGCTGCTCCACCCGGCCCCGAGGCCGGTCCACCCGCAGCCAGGGTGCCGAGACCGAGACCTCGTAGGGGAACGGCGTACGGCCCCGGTTGAAGATCTCCACGTACTGCCGGGGGCGGGTCTGGTACGGGCTGAACGGCGGCAGGGACGCCGCCGCGGAGGAGCCCCCCGGCCACCACTCCCCCGCGTCCTCCGCCCCGTCCACGGACACGCCCAGCTCCGCACCGGAGGGCACCTCGATGCGCCTCACCGCGGGGAACAGCACGTCCGGCAGGGCGACGTTGTCCTTCTCCGGCTGCTGCCAGCCCGCGTTGGGGCCGTAGCGGTCGACGTCCCCGTAGTCGATGTGCGGCTGGGTCTGGAAGCCCTGCCATTTGCCGTCGGCCACACGGGAGTTGAAGCGGTCGGCCAGGGCGAGGTCCGCCGCGAGGCCCGCTTCCGCCCGGGCCGCGCGGTCGTTCGTCGCCGACCGGCCCTGTGCGGCGTACAGCAGGTTCGTGAACTCGGCCTCCCGCAGCGCGTACAGGTTCGCGGTGGCCGTGACCGCGTAGCCGGCCAGTTCGAACCACGCGTCCCGCAGCTCCCCCGGCAGTCTGCGCTCGACGCGTTCCGCGCGGCGGCCCAGTGCGCGCCACTCCTCGGTGACCCGTTCCAGTTCCCGGTGCGCGAAGTAGTACGGGCTCTGCTGGTCGTCGTACACGACCCGGTCGCCGGAGAGGGTGATGCGGCGGTTCAGCAACTCCGGTTTGCGGCGGGCCTGGAGACGGCCGTACTCGGCCAGCAGGGAGGCGATCTCCTTCGCCTGGGCATCGCCGAAGTTCTGGCGGGCGTAGCGCTCCTCCCACGCGGCGAGGCGGTCGAGCGGCAGGCGCGAGGGGTTCCAGGCGTACGTCAGGAAGAACTCCGTGGGGAGTTCGTTGCCCTTCAGGTCGCCGACGTTGGCCACCCACAGGCCGTGGTTGCCGTAGGCGTGGGCCTGGTGGAGCTGGTCCCAGACGTTGCGCAGATTGGCCGTGTCCACCCACTTGTAGTTGCGGCCGGCGCCGACGTAGTCGAAGTGGTAGTAGAGGCCGTAGCCGCCGGGGCGCGGGCCGTCCGGGTGTTTGCGGATGTTGCCCCAGTTGTCGTCCGTGAGGACCACGGTGACGTCGTCCGGTGCGCGCAGGCCGCGGTCCCAGTAGCGCTGGACCTCCTTGTAGAGGGTCCAGACCTGGGGGGTCTCGGCCGCCGGCCTGCCGGTGACCTCCTCGATGATGCGGCGCTGGTCGGCGATGATCTGCTGCATCAGTTCGATGCCGTCGCCGTCGGGGAGGCTGGTGTCGCCGTTGCCGCGCATGCCGAGGGTCACGACACCCTCGAAGCCCTGGTCGACCATGCGCTGGATGCCGGCGCGCCAGTACGCGCGGATCGCCTCCGCGTTGCGCCGGTACGACCATTCGCCCGTGCCCCCGTAGGGGTCGGTCCCGGAGCCGGCGTGCCGGTTCCACTCCTCGATGCCGCGCATCATCGGCGCCTCGTGAGACGTGCCCATGACAATGCCGTACTCGGCGGCCCGGCGGTGGTTCTCCGGGTCGTCCTCCGCGAACGCCCGGCCCCAGACCGCCGGCCAGAGGTAGTTGCCCTTCAGGCGCAGCAGCACCTCGAAGACCTTCGCGTAGAAGTCGGCGGTGAAGCCTCCGGGATGGCCCGGCGCCTTCCCCGGGCCGAAGTACGCCGGTGCCCAGGTGCCGAGCGCCGGGTTCTCGTCGTTGATGAAGACGCCGCGGTACTTCACCACGGGTGTCCCCTGGGTGAAGCGGCCCGGCTTCACCCACACGTGATCGCGGCGCGCCGGCGGTACGTCGTCCCACCAGTGCCAGGGCGAGACACCGATCCCGTACGAGACGTCGTACGCCCCGAAGATGGTGCCCCGCGGATCGCTGCCCGCGATGACGAACGCCCGCTCCACGCCGGGCATCGGATGGTCCACGACCGTCTGCAGCGAGGTCTCCCACCTGCCCCGCACACCCGTGACGTCGAGCTTCCCGGACCGGATCAGACCGTCGACCAGCGGGCTGCGGCCGATCGTGCCGAGCAGCACCGGGAAGCGGCCGATCGTGCTGCCCGGACGGACGCCGGTCACGCGCGCCAGGTCGTCCCGGAGGTCGCCCGCCACTCGTACGACCCCGGGGTGATCCTCAGGGCTGACCACTACGGGAGCGCCGACGAGGGAGAACACCCCGCCCGTGAACGAGATGTATGCCCCCGGGTCCGTCACCACGGGGCCGCCCGGGCCGTCAGGGCTGCCCTTGCCGCCCTGGCCGTCCCCTCCCCCGGCCCACGCGGTCCCCGAGGTCAGCACCGGTACGGCGGTGAGTCCCGCCCCCAGTACGGTTCTGCGCGCCACGGACATGCGTCGCCCTCCGCTCCCTGCCCTGTCTCTATTTGCTCACCGGCATGACAAATAGTGGGCCTAGTGAGCGGTGGGGGGAACGGGTCGTGGGCGCCGAATAGTTTCGAAGCGATCAGCCCAGGGCGTCCAGCGGCACGAGGTTGTCAGCGCTCAGGAGGCCGAGGTCCGGGTCGCGGACCGACACGGTCAGGGTGTAGGGCGGCTGGCCGGTGAGGGTGTTCGAGGAGTCGGTCGGCGCCAGGAGCCTCCTCGCCACGGTCCTCGCGTCCTGGCCGGGACACAGGGCCTGCGGCGGCAGGGACAGCTCGGCCCGGGCGACCTCGGCGGAGGACGTCCAGGTGACGGGCAGCGCGTGTGCGCCGCCGACCAGTCCGTCCGGGCCCTCGATCTCGACCGCGACGCCCTCGCCACCGAGGGGCCGCGGCGCCTTCTGGGATCCCTTGGGGGGCGCGAGGAGCAGGCTGACGGTGAGGCGGCCGGGGTCGCGGCGGGACAGTCTCGCGTAGCCGTAGGCGCCGAGGACGAGCCGCGAGGCGGCGGACCGGGGCGCGGGCGAGGAGGCCGCCGCCGGCAGCGGGAAGTGGTGGTAGCCCCTCGCTCCGCAGTGGCTGCCGTCCGACACACCGCCACCCGGCAGTGCGACGGCCCTGGCCGGGCCGGACTCGGGCGGACCACCCCAGGGGACGAGGCCCTGCTGCCAGGCCCCGAGGACCACCACGGCCGCCGCGGCCAGCCAGGGGACGACTGTCTGCAGGCGCCCTTCGCGTATCGGCATCCAGAACGGTCCTTGCTCACGGGAATGGGAGGGAGGGCGGGGACATGCGAAGAGGCCCGTACGACCTTCGGTCGTACGGGCCTCCTCTTAGGTCAGGCAGTGACCCTCAAGCAAGCGGAACTTACTTGACGATCTTGGTGACCTGGCCGGCGCCCACGGTGCGGCCACCCTCACGGATGGCGAACTTCAGGCCCTCTTCCATGGCGACGGGCTGGATGAGCTCCACCTTCATCTCGGTGTTGTCACCCGGCATGACCATCTCGGTGCCCTCGGGGAGGGTCACCACGCCGGTCACGTCCGTCGTGCGGAAGTAGAACTGCGGACGGTAGTTGTTGAAGAACGGCGTGTGGCGGCCACCCTCGTCCTTGGAGAGGATGTAGGCCTGCGCCTCGAACTCGGTGTGCGGGGTGACCGAGCCCGGCTTGATGATGACCTGGCCGCGCTCGACGTCCTCGCGCTTGATGCCACGGAGGAGCAGACCGACGTTCTCACCGGCCTGGCCCTCGTCGAGCAGCTTGCGGAACATCTCGATGCCGGTGACCGTGGTGGAGGTCTTCTCGGTCTTGATGCCGATGATGTCGACGTTCTCGTTGACCTTGAGGACACCACGCTCGATACGGCCGGTGACGACCGTACCGCGACCGGTGATCGTGAAGACGTCCTCGATCGGCATGAGGAACGGCTTGTCGACGTCGCGCTCCGGCTGCGGGATCGACTCGTCGACGGCCTTCATCAGGTTGAGGACGGAGTCCACCCACTCCTGCTCGCCCTCGAGGGCCTTGAGCGCGGAGACCTTGACGACCGGAACGTCGTCGCCGGGGAACTCGTACTCGGAGAGGAGCTCACGGACCTCGAGCTCGACGAGCTCCAGGATCTCCTCGTCGTCCACCATGTCGGCCTTGTTCAGCGCGACGACGATGTACGGAACGCCGACCTGGCGGGCCAGGAGCACGTGCTCCTTGGTCTGCGGCATCGGGCCGTCGGTGGCGGCGACCACGAGGATGGCGCCGTCCATCTGCGCCGCACCCGTGATCATGTTCTTGATGTAGTCCGCGTGACCCGGGCAGTCGACGTGGGCGTAGTGACGCGCCTCGGTCTGGTACTCGACGTGCGCGATGGAGATGGTGATACCGCGCTGACGCTCCTCGGGCGCCTTGTCGATGTTGTCGAACGGGGTGGCCTCGTTCAGGTCCGGGTACGCGTCGTGCAGCACCTTGGTAATGGCGGCCGTGAGGGTCGTCTTACCGTGGTCGATGTGACCGATGGTGCCGATGTTGACGTGCGGCTTAGTCCGCTCGAACTTCGCCTTCGCCACTGGGGTCCTCCTGGGAGTGGTTCTGGTACGCCTTACTTCATCGGCGCCAGGTGATCTTTGCTGTAAAGGCCCGGAACCCGGGGCAAACGCTCACGATTGCGGACGTTTGCCCCTTGAGGCTCCGGAGTCAAGCCTACGGCGTGTGAACGCGGTGCGTTACTCGCCCTTGGCCTTCGCGATGATCTCCTCGGCGACGTTCCGCGGAACCTCGGCGTAGGAGTCGAACTGCATCGAGTAGCTTGCGCGACCCGACGTCTTGCTGCGGAGGTCGCCGACGTAGCCGAACATCTCCGACAGGGGCACGAGGCCCTTCACGACGCGGGCACCAGCCCGCTCCTCCATGGCCTGGATCTGGCCACGGCGGGAGTTGATGTCGCCGATGACCTCACCCATGTAGTCCTCGGGCGTGGTGACCTCGACGGCCATCATCGGCTCGAGGAGCACAGGGCTGGCCTTGCGCGCGGCCTCCTTGAAGGCCTGCGAACCGGCGATCTTGAAGGCGAGCTCGGAGGAGTCGACCTCGTGGTAGGCGCCGTCGTGGAGGATGACACGGACACCGGTCATCTCGTAGCCGGCCAGGATGCCGAACTGCATGGCCTCCTGAGCACCGGCGTCCACCGAAGGGATGTACTCCTTCGGGATACGACCACCGGTCACCTTGTTCACGAACTCGTACGAGGTGTCGCCACCCTCGAGCGGCTCGATGCCGATCTGCACCTTCGCGAACTGACCGGTACCACCGGTCTGCTTCTTGTGGGTGTAGTCGACGCGCTCGACGGCCTTGCGGATCGTCTCGCGGTACGCCACCTGCGGCTTGCCGACGTTGGCCTCGACCTTGAACTCACGGCGCATACGGTCGACCAGCACCTCGAGGTGCAGCTCGCCCATACCACCGATGATGGTCTGGCCGGTCTCCTCGTCCGAGTGGACCTGGAAGGACGGGTCCTCCTCGGCGAGGCGCTGGATCGCGACGCCCAGCTTCTCCTGGTCGCCCTTCGACTTGGGCTCGATGGCGACCTGGATGACCGGCGCCGGGAAGTCCATGGACTCCAGGATGACCGGGTTCTTGTCGTCGGACAGCGTCTCACCGGTGGTGGTCTGCTTCAGGCCCATGACGGCGACGATGTCACCGGCGCCCACCGACTCGATCTCCTCACGCTTGTTGGCGTGCATGCGGTAGATCTTGCCGATGCGCTCCTTCTTGCCCTTGACGGAGTTCAGCACCGAGGTGCCGGACTCCAGGCGGCCCGAGTAGACCCGGACGAAGGTGAGCTTGCCGAGGTGCGGGTCGCTCATGATCTTGAACGCCAGCGCGGACAGCGGCTCGTCGTCGGACGGCTTGCGGCGGATGACCTCCTCCGGGTCGTTGACCGCGTGGCCCTCGATGGCCTCGATGTCAACGGGGGAGGGCAGGTAGCGCACGACCGCGTCGAGCAGGGGCTGGACGCCCTTGTTCTTGAACGCGGTACCGCAGAACACCGGGGTCACGGTGGTGCCGGTGCCCTTGCCGGAGGCGATGGTGATACGACGGATCGCGGCGTACAGCTGCTCCTCGGAAGGCTCCTGGCCCTCCAGGTACAGCTCCATGATCTCTTCGTCGTTCTCGGCCACGGCCTCGAGCAGCTTGCCGCGCCATTCCTCGGCAGCCTCGGTGTGCGTGTCCGGGATGTCGACGATGTCGTACATCTCGCCCTTGGTGGCCTCGGCGGACCACACGAGCGCCTTCATGCGGACCAGGTCCACGACGCCCTTGAAGTCGGCCTCGGCACCGATCGGGAGCTGCATGACGATCGGCTGCGCGCCCAGGCGGTCGCTGATCATGTCGACGCAGCGGTGGAACTCGGCACCGGTCCGGTCGAGCTTGTTGACGAAGCAGATACGCGGAACGCCGTAGCGGTCCGCCTGACGCCACACCGTCTCGGACTGGGGCTCAACGCCGGCGACGCCGTCGAACACCGTCACGGCACCGTCGAGCACGCGCAGGGAGCGCTCCACCTCGACGGTGAAGTCGACGTGACCCGGGGTGTCGATGATGTTGATCGTGTGATCGACGTTCTCCAGCGGCCAGTGACAGGTGGTGGCAGCAGAGGTGATCGTGATGCCACGCTCCTGCTCCTGCTCCATCCAGTCCATGGTGGCAGCGCCGTCGTGGACCTCACCGATCTTGTAGGACACACCGGTGTAGAACAGGATCCGCTCGGTGGTGGTCGTCTTGCCCGCGTCGATGTGGGCCATGATGCCGATGTTGCGCACCTTGGCCAGGTCAAGTGAAGTGGTAGCCATAAGGCTTCAGTCTTCTCTCGGTCTCGATGTGGGTAGCGACTACCAGCGGTAGTGCGCGAAGGCCTTGTTGGACTCGGCCATCTTGTGGGTGTCCTCGCGCTTCTTCACGGCCGCACCGAGGCCGTTGGAGGCGTCGAGAAGCTCGTTGAGGAGACGCTCGGTCATGGTCTTCTCGCGACGGGCGCGGGAGTAACCGACCAGCCAGCGCAGCGCCAGGGTGTTGGCACGGCCGGGCTTGACCTCGACCGGCACCTGGTAGGTGGCGCCACCGACACGGCGGGACTTGACCTCGAGGGTCGGCTTGATGTTCTCAAGAGCGCGCTTGAGCGTGATGACCGGGTCGTTGCCGGTCTTCTCGCGCAGGCCCTCCATGGCGCCGTAGACGATGCGCTCGGCGGTGGAGCGCTTGCCGTTCAGCAGCACCTTGTTGATCAGGGAGGTCACCAGAGGAGAACCGTAGACCGGGTCGATGATGACCGGGCGCTTCGGGGCGGGGCCCTTACGAGGCATTCTTACTTCTCCTTCTTGGCGCCGTAACGGCTGCGAGCCTGCTTGCGGTTCTTGACACCCTGGGTGTCGAGCGAACCGCGGATGATCTTGTAGCGAACACCCGGCAGGTCCTTCACACGGCCGCCGCGCACGAGCACGATGGAGTGCTCCTGCAGGTTGTGTCCCTCACCCGGAATGTAAGCGGTGACCTCGATGCCGCTGGTCAGACGCACACGCGCGACCTTGCGGAGGGCCGAGTTCGGCTTCTTCGGGGTGGTCGTGAACACACGCGTGCAGACGCCGCGACGCTGGGGCGAACCCTCGAGTGCGGGCGTCTTGTTCTTCTCGACCTTGTCCTGCCGGCCCTTGCGGACCAGCTGCTGGATCGTAGGCACTACTTCTCCGGTTTCTGTGTGCCGATGGGTACAGCTAACCTGGAACGTCGCCGACCCACGCGGTCGGGTGTGTCGAATCCGCCAGACTCCCGCCGCAAGGCGGGAAGGGCGCGAATTACGGTGGCCGCGCTCGGCCCGAATGCGGTTTGTAGGCACGCACGAGGGCCAGGGCACACCCCAGGCACAAGGTCTGAGCGTACCTACCTCATTCGCTGTGGTCAAAACAAATGGGGTCCGGAGGCCTGGGGCTGCGGAGCATGTCAAGTCGCCGTACCCTACGTGATCTTCGATTCGGAGACCGGGCGCCGCCGACGGGGGCTCTCGCACCCCGTCAGCCGGGCGGCGCGGCCGTCGCATGCGGGCCCGCGGCACACGCACAGACTGAGGCCCAGGGCGACCGTCGGGTCGGCGGCTCCTGCGGCGCGCACACGGCCTGCCGGGACGGGTACTGGCCGGAGCTCATGCCGACCCTGATGACGGCCGTGGGGGCCACGCCGGCCCTCGGCGCGCTGCTCGTCGGAATGCTGATGGTGAGCCTGTTCTATGACATGGCGCAGCCGTCCGACTCCCCGCCGGCTCCGCCGCCCCCACACGCCGCTGTCGCCGGCAGCGCGGCCGGCACCGCTGTCACGGCGAGCCGCCGGGCCCCTGGGAAGCGCGGACGGCCGTCTCTGAGACGAGGCGATCACTCGAACGCCAGGCCCGGCCAACGCCGAAGGGCGGCCACCCCGGAGGGTGGCCGCCCTTCAGTGGACGTACGCCTTACTGGTTGTACGGACCGTAGTCGTAGTCCTCCAGCGGAACGGCCTGGCCGGAGCCCGTGCCGAACGGCGAGTAGTCGATGTCGTCGTAGCCGACGGCCGAGTACATCGCGGCCTTGGCCTCCTCGGTCGGCTCGACCCGGATGTTGCGGTAGCGGGACAGACCCGTACCGGCCGGGATGAGCTTACCGATGATGACGTTCTCCTTGAGGCCGATGAGGCTGTCGGACTTGGCGTTGATCGCCGCGTCCGTCAGGACTCGGGTCGTCTCCTGGAAGGAGGCGGCCGACAGCCAGGATTCCGTCGCCAGCGAGGCCTTGGTGATACCCATCAGCTGCGGACGACCGGAGGCCGGGTGACCGCCCTCCTGGACCACACGACGGTTCTCCTGCTCGAAGCGGGAGCGCTCGACCAGCTCGCCGGGCAGCAGCTCGGCGTCGCCGGACTCGATGATCGTCACGCGGCGCAGCATCTGCCGGATGATGATCTCGATGTGCTTGTCGTGGATCGACACACCCTGCGAGTTGTAGACCTTCTGGACCTCGCCGACCAGGTGGACCTGGACGGCACGCTGACCCAGGATGCGCAGCACGTCGTGCGGGTTGGTGGCACCCACGGTGAGCTGCTGGCCCACCTCGACGTGGTCGCCCTCGCGGACCAGGACCTTGGCACGCTTCGAGATCGGGTACGCCGTCTCGTCGCTGCCGTCGTCCGGAGTGACGACGATCTTCTTCGTCTTCTCCGTCTCCTCGATGCGGACCCGGCCGGAGGCCTCCGAGATGGGGGCCACACCCTTCGGGGTACGGGCCTCGAAGAGCTCGACGACACGGGGCAGACCCTGGGTGATGTCGTCACCGGCCACACCACCGGTGTGGAAGGTACGCATCGTCAGCTGGGTACCGGGCTCACCGATGGACTGGGCGGCGATGATGCCGACCGCCTCACCGATGTCGACCAGCTTGCCGGTGGCCAGCGAACGGCCGTAGCACATCGCGCAGGTACCGACGGCGGACTCGCAGGTCAGGACCGAGCGGGTCTTGACCTCCTCGACGCCACGGCCGACCAGTTCCTCGATGAGGACGTCGCCCAGGTCGGTGCCGGCCGGGGCCAGCACCTGGCCGTCGACCACGATGTCCTCGGCGAGGCAGCGCGCGTACACGGACGTCTCGACGTCGTCCGCCTTGCGCAGCACGCCGTCGGCGCCGCGCTCGGCGATCCGCAGCTTGAGGCCACGGTCGGTGCCGCAGTCCTCCTCGCGGATGATGACGTCCTGCGAGACGTCGACCAGACGACGGGTCAGGTAACCCGAGTCGGCGGTACGCAGAGCGGTGTCCGCCAGACCCTTACGGGCACCGTGCGTGGAGATGAAGTACTCCAGCACGGACAGGCCCTCACGGAACGACGCCTTGATCGGACGCGGGATCGTCTCGTTCTTCGCGTTCGACACCAGACCACGCATACCGGCGATCTGACGCATCTGCATCATGTTGCCTCGTGCACCCGAGTTCACCATCATGAAGATCGGGTTGGTCTTCGGGAAGTTGTCGTTCATCGCCTCGGCGACCTCGTTGGTCGCCTTGGTCCAGATCGCGATGAGCTCCTGCGTGCGCTCGTCCTTGGTGATCAGACCGCGCTCGTACTGCTTCTGGACCTTCTCGTCCTGCGCCTCGTAGCCCTTGACGATCTCCTTCTTCGCCTCGGGAACGACGACGTCGGAGATGGCCACGGTGACACCGGAACGGGTCGCCCAGTAGAAGCCGGCCGCCTTCAGGTTGTCGAGCGTCGCCGCCACGATGACCTTCGGGTAGCGCTCGGCGAGGTCGTTGACGATCTCGGAGAGCTGCTTCTTGCCGACCTCGTAGTCGACGAACGGGTAGTCCTCGGGCAGCAGCTCGTTGAAGAGCGCGCGGCCCAGCGTGGTGTTCAGACGGAAGCTGTCACCCTGCTGCCACTCCGGCTCGCCCTCCTCGCGCGCCGGCGGGGTCCAGCCGCGCGGCGGGATGGTGCCCACCGGGAAGCGGATGTCCACGCGCGACTGCAGCGACAGCTCGCCGGCGTCGAACGCCATGATCGCCTCGGCCACGGACGCGAACGAGCGGCCCTCGCCCTTGACGTCACGCATCTCGCCGTCGGTGGTGAGGAAGAACAGACCGAGGACCATGTCCTGGGTCGGCATCGTCACCGGACGGCCGTCGGCCGGCTTGAGGATGTTGTTCGAGGACAGCATCAGGATGCGGGCCTCGGCCTGCGCCTCCGCGGACAGCGGCAGGTGCACGGCCATCTGGTCACCGTCGAAGTCCGCGTTGAACGCGGTGCAGACGAGCGGGTGGATCTGGATGGCCTTGCCCTCGACCAGCTGCGGCTCGAAGGCCTGGATGCCGAGGCGGTGCAGGGTGGGAGCACGGTTCAGCAGAACCGGGTGCTCGGCGATGACCTCTTCGAGGACGTCGTACACGACCGTACGGCCGCGCTCCACCATGCGCTTGGCGCTCTTGATGTTCTGCGCGTGGTTCAGGTCGACCAGGCGCTTCATCACGAACGGCTTGAACAGCTCCAGGGCCATCGCCTTGGGCAGACCGCACTGGTGCAGCTTCAGCTGCGGGCCGACGACGATGACGGAACGCGCCGAGTAGTCGACACGCTTACCGAGCAGGTTCTGACGGAATCGACCCTGCTTACCCTTCAGCATGTCGCTGAGGGACTTCAGCGGGCGGTTGCCCGGACCGGTCACCGGGCGGCCGCGACGACCGTTGTCGAAGAGGGCGTCAACAGCCTCCTGAAGCATGCGCTTCTCGTTGTTGACGATGATCTCCGGGGCACCGAGGTCCAGGAGCCGCTTCAGACGGTTGTTGCGGTTGATCACACGGCGGTACAGGTCGTTCAGGTCGGAGGTCGCGAAGCGGCCACCGTCCAGCTGCACCATCGGACGCAGGTCCGGCGGGATGACCGGGACGCAGTCCAGGACCATGCCCTTGGGGCTGTTGGAGGTCTGCAGGAACGCGGAGACGACCTTCAGCCGCTTCAGGGCACGGGTCTTCTTCTGGCCCTTGCCGGTGCGGATGATCTCGCGGAGCTTCTCCGCCTCCTCCTCCAGGTCGAAGGACTCCAGGCGCTTCTGCAGCGCCGCGGCACCCATCGAGCCGTCGAAGTACGTGCCGAAGCGGTCACGCAGCTCGCGGTAGAGCAGCTCGTCGCCCTCCAGGTCCTGGACCTTGAGGTTCTTGAACCGGTTCCACACCTCGTCGAGGCGGTCGATCTCGCGCTGCGCACGGTCGCGCAGCTGCTTCATCTCGCGCTCGGCACCCTCGCGCACCTTGCGGCGCACGTCGGCCTTGGCGCCCTCGGCCTCCAGCTCGGCCAGGTCGGTCTCGAGCTTCTTGGCGCGGGCCTCCAGGTCGGCGTCCCGGCGGTTCTCGATCTGCTGCCGCTCGACGGAGACGTGCGCCTCCAGGGAGGGCAGGTCGCGGGTACGGCGCTCCTCGTCCACGTACGTGATCATGTACGCGGCGAAGTAGATGACCTTCTCCAGGTCCTTCGGCGCCAGGTCCAGCAGGTAGCCGAGGCGCGACGGCACACCCTTGAAGTACCAGATGTGCGTGACGGGCGCGGCCAGCTCGATGTGGCCCATCCGCTCACGGCGCACCTTGGCGCGCGTGACCTCGACGCCACAGCGCTCGCAGATGATGCCCTTGAAGCGGACGCGCTTGTACTTGCCGCAGTAGCACTCCCAGTCCCGGGTCGGACCGAAGATCTTCTCGCAGAAGAGTCCGTCCTTTTCGGGCTTGAGGGTGCGGTAGTTGATGGTCTCGGGCTTCTTGACCTCGCCGTGGCTCCACTGACGGATGTCGTCAGCGGTGGCCAGGCCGATCCGGAGCTCGTCGAAGAAGTTGACGTCGAGCACTATGCGTCAATCCCTCTCAGGGTCGTAAGTCTGTGGGTCTGTACGGGGGCCTGGGGGTCGGCGGGGCCCCTTGTGGGTGAGGGGCCCCGCCGGACTCCCGTCAGACCTCTTCGACGCTGCTCGGCTCGCGCCGGGACAGGTCGATACCGAGCTCCTCCGCAGCGCGGAAGACGTCCTCGTCGGTGTCGCGCATCTCGATGGACATGCCGTCCGAAGACAGCACCTCCACGTTGAGGCACAGGGACTGCATTTCCTTGATGAGCACCTTGAAGGACTCGGGAATGCCGGGCTCAGGGATGTTCTCGCCCTTGACGATGGCCTCGTAGACCTTCACGCGGCCGGTGACGTCGTCGGACTTGATGGTCAGCAGCTCCTGGAGGGCGTACGCGGCGCCGTAGGCCTCGAGGGCCCACACCTCCATCTCACCGAACCGCTGGCCACCGAACTGGGCCTTACCACCCAGCGGCTGCTGGGTGATCATCGAGTACGGACCGGTCGAACGGGCGTGCAGCTTGTCGTCGACCAGGTGGTGCAGCTTCAGGATGTACATGTAGCCGACCGAGATCGGGTCCGGGAACGGCTCACCGCTACGGCCGTCGAACAGCCGCGCCTTACCGGTCGGGAGCACCATGCGCTCGCCGTCGCGGTTCGGGATGGTGTGCTGCAGCAGACCCGCGAGCTCGTCCTCACGCGCACCGTCGAAGACCGGGGTGGCGACGTTGGTGCCGGGCTCGACCTTGTCGGCGCCGATGGCCTGCAGGCGCTGGGCCCACTCCTCCGCGAGACCGGAGACGTCCCAGCCGCGGCTGGCGAGCCAGCCGAGGTGGATCTCCAGGACCTGTCCCGGGTTCATTCGGGACGGCACACCCAGCGGGTTGAGGATGATGTCGACCGGGGTTCCGTCCTCGAGGAACGGCATGTCCTCGATGGGCAGGATCTTCGAGATGACACCCTTGTTGCCGTGACGGCCGGCGAGCTTGTCACCGTCGGTGATCTTGCGCTTCTGCGCGACGTAGACGCGGACCAGCTGGTTCACGCCCGGCGGCAGCTCGTCGCCCTCCTCGCGGTCGAAGACGCGCACGCCGATGACCTTGCCGGTCTCACCGTGCGGCACCTTCAGCGAGGTGTCACGGACCTCACGGGCCTTCTCACCGAAGATCGCGCGCAGCAGGCGCTCCTCCGGCGTCAGCTCGGTCTCACCCTTCGGGGTGACCTTGCCGACGAGGATGTCACCGGCGATGACCTCGGCACCGATACGGATGATGCCGCGCTCGTCCAGGTCGGCGAGGACCTCCTCGGAGACGTTCGGGATGTCCCGGGTGATCTCCTCGGGGCCGAGCTTGGTGTCACGGGCGTCGACCTCGTGCTCCTCGATGTGGATCGAGGAGAGGACGTCGTCCTGTACGAGGCGCTGCGACAGGATGATCGCGTCCTCGTAGTTGTGACCCTCCCACGGCATGAACGCCACGAGCAGGTTCTTGCCGAGGGCCATCTCACCGTTCTGGGTGGCCGGGCCGTCGGCGAGGACCTGGCCCTCGATGATCCGGTCGCCCTCGTTGACGATGACCTTCTGGTTGACCGAGGTGCCCTGGTTGGAGCGGGCGAACTTGGCCAGGCGGTACGTGATGTACGTGCCGTCGTCGTTGGCGGTGGTGATGTAGTCCGCGGAGACCTCCTGGACCACACCGGCCTTCTCGGCCTTGACGACGTCGCCGGCGTCGACGGCGGAGCGGTACTCCATGCCGGTACCGACGAGCGGGGCCTCCGACTTAATCAGCGGAACGGCCTGGCGCATCATGTTCGCGCCCATGAGGGCACGGTTGGCGTCGTCGTGCTCGAGGAAGGGGATCATGGCGGTCGCGACCGACACCATCTGGCGCGGCGAGACGTCCATGTAGTCCACGTCCTCGGGGCCGACGTAGTCGACCTCGCCGCCACGACGGCGGACGAGCACGCGGTTCTCCTCGAAACGGAGGTCGTTCGTCAGCGGCGCGTTGGCCTGCGCGATGACGAAGCGGTCCTCCTCGTCGGCGGTCAGGTAGTCGACCTCGTCGGTGACCTGGCCGTCGATGACCTTGCGGTACGGGGTCTCGACGAAACCGAACGCGTTGACCCGGCCGTAGGAGGCGAGCGAGCCGATCAGACCGATGTTCGGGCCTTCCGGCGTCTCGATCGGGCACATACGGCCGTAGTGCGACGGGTGCACGTCACGGACCTCGAAGCCGGCCCGCTCACGGGAGAGACCACCCGGACCAAGAGCCGACAGACGGCGCTTGTGGGTGAGACCCGACAGCGGGTTGTTCTGGTCCATGAACTGGGACAGCTGGCTGGTGCCGAAGAACTCCTTGATGGAGGCGACGACCGGCCGGATGTTGATCAGGGTCTGCGGCGTGATCGCCTCGACGTCCTGGGTCGTCATCCGCTCGCGGACGACACGCTCCATACGGGCCAGACCCGTACGGACCTGGTTCTGGATCAGCTCGCCGACGCTGCGCAGACGACGGTTGCCGAAGTGGTCGATGTCGTCCGTCTCGACGACGACCGTCTCGCCGTTGTCACCGGTGGTCTCGGTCTCGCCGGCGTGCAGCTTCACCAGGTACTTGATCGTCGCGATGATGTCCTCGACGGTCAGGATGCCCGCGTCCAGCGGGGTGTCCGTACCCAGCTTCTTGTTGACCTTGTAACGGCCGACCTTGGCGAGGTCGTAGCGCTTCGGGTTGAAGTAGAGGTTCTCCAGCAGCGTCTGCGCGGCCTCACGCGTGGGGGGCTCGCCCGGACGCAGCTTGCGGTAGATGTCGAGCAGCGCGTCGTCCTGGCCCTGGGTGTGGTCCTTCTCCAGGGTGGCGCGCATCGACTCGTAGTCGCCGAACTCCTCAAGGATCTGCTCGGTCGTCCAGCCGAGCGCCTTCAGCAGGACGGTGACCGACTGCTTGCGCTTGCGGTCGATACGGACACCGACCATGTCGCGCTTGTCGATCTCCATCTCCAGCCAGGCACCCCGGGACGGGATGATCTTGGCGGAGAAGATGTCCTTGTCGGACGTCTTGTCGATGGAAGAGTCGAAGTAGACACCGGGGGAACGGACCAGCTGCGACACCACGACACGCTCGGTGCCGTTGATGACGAAAGTGCCCTTGTTCGTCATGAGCGGGAAGTCGCCCATGAAGACGGTCTGGGACTTGATCTCGCCGGTCTCGTTGTTGGTGAACTCGGCGGTGACGAAGAGCGGGGCGGCGTACGTGAAGTCGCGCTCCTTGCACTCGTCGATCGAGTTCTTCGGCGGCTCGAAGCGGTGGTCCCGGAACGTCAGCGACATCGACCCGGAGAAGTCCTCGATCGGGGAGATCTCCTCGAAGATCTCCTCCAGACCGGACTTGGTGGGGACGTCCTGACCGTTCTCAAGAGCCTCCTCGACCCGAGTCTGCCAGGCGGTGTTGCCGAGCAGCCAGTCAAAGCTCTCGGTCTGCAGCGCGAGCAGGTTCGGAACCTCGAGGGGCTCCTTGATCTTTGCAAAGGAGATGCGCAGCGGGGCGGTGCTGGCGCCGTTGTTCGTATTCGCGGTCGAGGCAGTGCGCGAGGCGGCCAAGAGGGGGTCCTTCCGAGGGCTCGGACTCACTACGCGCGTACCGGTCCCTCTCCCGTACACAGGGACGGAAACCCCAGGTCAGGGGGGCTTCGGTCGACTGTGCTCAAGTGAGGGCAGACCCCTGGTGACGGGCAGGGGACAGCTAACAGGCAGCGCAAAGGGTCAGTGTAGCCACTTGGCACACTGATGTCCAGTGCGGGTTTTCGAAGACCCTCGTTGTCCTCAACGCCCTTGTCAACGCCCTCGGCATGCCTGCCCTCAACGCACGTTGATACTGCCCTCTTCGCCGTCGATCCATGCCTCGGATTCGGATGCTTGTGACGACGCGTCCTGAGAATTGCGCGCTGCGTGCGGTTCGTCAAGGGCTCCTTGCCGGAACCGGGGTACCGGGAGACACGACGAAGATCACCTTACCCCTCACGAACACAGGTGCAAGGCAGCCCTCGCCGGACCCCGGGGAACGCCGAAGGGCGACCACCCGGATGGATGATCGCCCTTCGGTGCGTTCGCGTTACAGCCCTAGCGGGCCGTTTCTGCGGTCGCGAAGGTCTTACTTGACCTCGACGGACGCGCCGGCGCCCTTGAGGGCCTCGGCGGCCTTGTCCGCGGCCTCCTTGTTGACCTTCTCCAGGACCGGCTTCGGGGTGCCGTCGACGAGGTCCTTGGCCTCCTTCAGACCCAGGGAGGTCAGCTCACGCACGACCTTGATGACCTGGATCTTCTTGTCGCCGGCGCCGGTGAGGATGACGTCGAACTCGTCCTTCTCCTCCTCGGCCTCGGCGGCGGCGCCACCAGCGGCACCACCGGCGACGACGACCGGCGCGGCGGCGGCGGCGGTGACGTCGAACTTCTCCTCGAAGGCCTTCACGAACTCGGAGAGCTCGATGAGGGTCATCTCCTCGAACTGGGCGAGCAGGTCTTCCTGGCTGAGCTTCGCCATGATGGCGGTCCTTCCACTCAAATCGGCAGGTGCCGGATGTACTGGGTAAGGCGGGCGTACGTCGGCCCGCTGCGACCCGCGCCGTTGGTGCGGGTCAGAAAGCGAGCCGAATTACTCGGCACCGCCCTGCTCGGCCTGCTTGGCGCGCAGCGCGTCCACGGTGCGGACGAGCTTCGACGGCAGAGCCTGGAAGACGGAGGCAGCCTGGGACTGCTTCGCCTTGAAGGCACCGGCCAGCTTGCTGAGCAGAACCTCGCGGGACTCGAGGTCCGCAAGCTTCTTGATCTCGTCGGCGGAGAGGGCCTTGCCCTCCAGGACACCGCCCTTGATGACGAGATTGGGGTTGTCCTTGGCGAAGTCACGCAGACCCTTCGCCGACTCCACCGGGTCACCGGTGACGAAGGCGACGGCCGTCGGGCCAGCGAAGAGCTGGTCCTCCAGCGTGATCCCGGCCTCCTTGGCCGCAATCTTGGTCAGCGTGTTCTTCACCACGGCGTACTGGGCGTTCTCACCGAGCGACCGGCGCAGCGTCTTGAGCTGCGCCACGGTGAGACCGCGGTACTCGGTCAGCACGGCGGCGTTGGAGCTGCGGAACTTGTCCGTCAGCTCCGCAACCGCGGCAGCCTTGTCGGGCCTCGCCATAGAGCCTCGGCCTCCTTCCGGGTGATTCGGACCGCGCGGACCCGAAGGAGGACTGGGTAAAACGAAACGCCCCGGCGCAGGCGCACGGGGCGGACTCGACCGGCCGCACACGCGCTCGGCGCGCGCACTCCGGGAGTTCTTCCACTGTCACCTGCGCGGGTCGCCCACTTTTCAGCGGATCCTTCGGCCACCGCACCCTCATTCGAGCGCACGGCAACGACCAGCGGTCTTTGGCTTCTCGGAGAGAGTACGGGACGCGGGCCCGGTCGAGCAAATCGGCCGTTTGGGACCGGTCCGCCCGGGGCAGGGCAGGCCTTCCGGCCGAGGCGGGGCGGGCGTTCCGGCCGGCAGACAGGGGGTGTGGCAGCCAGGCCCCCCGAGGGGCGCTGAGCGCGCCTCAGGGGGTCCAGGAGGGCCGTCGGGTCAGGGGACGGCCGTCGGGGTCAGGGGACGGTCCTCGGCGTCAGGAGGTGGCGCCGGTGCCGCCCGTCAGCCCGCCGGACTTCATCATGTCCGCGAAGTCCTTGGTGTCGCCGGCCGGGGGCGCCTCGGCGGTGACCTTCACGCCGTAGTCGCTGTAGAGCGTCGTGTTGGTCATGGCGCCGTTGGCCGTGTCGGCCTTCTCGGTCTTCTTGACCAGCAGGTCCTGGTCGTTGATCCAGACGTCGACGGTCTCGGTGGTGACGCCGGCCTGGGTGAGCTGCTTCTTCAGGGCGGACATCTGCTCGGCGGTGAGGTCGCTGGACTTCTCGGCGAGGTCGGCGACGTCGACCTTGCCCGAGTAGTGCGTGGTGTGGGCGCCGGAGACCGTCTCCTCGCCGACCTTCTTGACGTCACCGGAGGCCAGCAGCAGCTTCACGGACTGGTTCGGCGTGGAGTTCTGGAGCTGGTCCTTCATGTACGACCCGGAGGCGCCGCCGAGCTTTTCGAGGTCGGCGTAGGAGTACTTGATCCAGTGCTTGCCGCCGCCCGCCTGCTGGGCGTACGCGTCGCTCATGTGCGCGTAGTAGGCGTCCGGCAGGTACCGGGCCTCCATGGACGACGTGCCGGCCTTCTTCATCAGCTCGGCCATCTGGCCGCCGGTGTACGTGATGGTGAGGTTGCCCTTGAGGCCGTCGCTCCAGGTGAGGGCGCCGTTCGCGGTCATCGACATGACGTCGCCGATGGAGGTCGTGGACCGCACCTTGGCCGAGTCGGCCTTGTCGGTGGACTTCTCGGCGGAGCGCAGGGCGGCTATGGGGCTGACGTGGGTCACGGTCTTGCCGGCCGCCTTGTCACCGCCCTTGTCCGACTCGGAGGAGCCGCAGGCGGCAACTCCGGTCAGCGCGGCCACCACCGCGATGGAAAGGGCCGTCCGGCGCGCGGTCGTGCTGTTCATCTGCTCCCACCCCAATTGCGTGTCCCGTGCCTGCACCGTAGCCCAGGCCGCTGACAGTCGTACGAAAGGTCGCACAAAGAAAGGACGGGCCCGGAACCTTGAAGGTTCCAGGGCCCGCCCTTTTCCTTACGCGTCGCTGACGCGGCTACCGGGGCCGAGCCTCAGGCTCAGACGGCGGCCGGGTCCTCCTCGACCAGGAGGTTGCGGGTGCGGTTCGGGTCGACCGGGATGCCGGGGCCCATCGTGGTGGTGATGGCGGCCTTCTTGATGTAGCGACCCTTGGCGGCGGACGGCTTCAGACGGAGGATCTCCTCCAGCGCGGCGCCGTAGTTCTCCACCAGCTTGGCGTCGTCGAAGGACGCCTTGCCGATGATGAAGTGCAGGTTCGAGTGCTTGTCGACGCGGAACTCGATCTTGCCGCCCTTGATGTCGGTGACGGCCTTGGCGACGTCGGGGGTGACGGTGCCGGTCTTCGGGTTCGGCATCAGACCACGCGGGCCGAGGACGCGGCCGAGGCGGCCGACCTTGCCCATGAGGTCCGGGGTGGCGACGACGGCGTCGAAGTCCAGACGGCCCTTCGAGACCTCGTCGATCAGCTCGTCGGCACCGACGATGTCGGCGCCCGCGGCACGCGCGGCCTCGGCACGGTCGCCGGTCGCGAAGACCAGGACCCGGGCGGTCTTACCGGTGCCGTGCGGAAGGTTCACGGTGCCACGGACCATCTGGTCGGCCTTGCGCGGGTCGACACCCAGACGGAAGGCGACCTCGACGGTGGCGTCGAACTTGGTCGTGGAGGTCTCCTTGGCGAGACGGACGGCTTCGAGCGGGGCGTACAGCTTCTCCCGGTCGACCTTGGCGTCCGCAGCGCGGAGAGCCTTGCTGCGCTTGCTCACAACTTGCTCCTGTGTGTTCTGAAAGGAGTCGTGGTCCCTGGGCCGAGCAGGCCCTGCCACGTGCGGCTACGTGTCGCCGGCAGCCGCATGACTACTGGTGGGTTGAGGTCAGCCCTCGACCGTGACGCCCATGGAGCGCGCGGTACCGGCGATGATCTTCGCCGCGGCGTCCAGGTCGTTCGCGTTGAGGTCGGGCATCTTGGTCTGGGCGATCTCGCGGACCTGCGCCTCGGTGATCTTGGCGACCTTGGTCTTGTGCGGCTCGCCGGAGCCCTTCTCGACACCCGCGGCCTTGAGGATCATCTTCGCGGCCGGCGGCGTCTTGGTGACGAAGGTGAAGGAGCGGTCCTCGTAGACCGTGATCTCCACCGGGATGACCCAACCGCGCTGCGACTCGGTCGCGGCGTTGTAGGCCTTGCAGAACTCCATGATGTTGACGCCGTGCTGACCCAGCGCCGGGCCGACCGGCGGAGCCGGGTTGGCGGCGCCGGCCTGGATCTGGAGCTTGATGAGCCCCGTGACCTTCTTCTTCTTGGGAGGCATGCTCTCTCCGGGTCCTTACTGAGAGGTTGACTGCCATCCGTGCCTAGGACCTGCACCCATGGGGGCAAGATCACACAGATGGCATACCGCACCACGATAGCCGCTGTCTCCGCGAGACAGGAAATCGCCCTGGTCAGGCGGGGTCTGCGGGACCTTCGGGCCGACGGTCGCGCAGCACGTGCACGGCCGCTGCCACCAGGCTGACCACGGTCGCGCCACCCGGTACGGCGAGCAGCGCCGCGACGGTCCCGCGTCCGGTGTCCTCGGCGAGCACGACCCGCTCCGGCTCGCCCGGCGCGTGCCGTACCTCCACGGTGTCACCTTCGGCGTGCCCACGCGCGCGCGTGCCGAGCGGGAGACCGGCCGTGACTTCCTCCCCCGCCAGGGAGAAGGTGACGCTGCAGCCGCCGAGGACACACGTCCCGCTGTGGAAGGTGGCCTCGGCCGGCTCCGCGCCCCGCAGCTCGGTCCGCAGCCAGGCCGCCGGGAAGAAGACGGCATACGCCGCCACCAGCAGGGCCGGTGCGGCCACGGCGGCGAGGACGGCGGGGCGGACACGGCGAGAGCGCCCCGGCCCGGTGCTGACCGGCGGGGCGCTCTCGGGGGACGGCTTCAGTTCTTCTGGATCTGGTCGAAGGACAGCTCGACCGGCGTCTCGCGGCCGAAGATCTCCACCAGGCCCTTGACCTTCTTCGAGTCGGGGTTGATCTCGTTGATGGTCGCCTGGAGCGTGGCGAACGGGCCGTCGGTGACGGTGACCGAGTCGCCGACCTCGAAGTCCAGGACCTGGACCTCGACCTTGCGCTGCGGGGCGGGCTTGCCCTCGGCCTCGGCGGCCTCGCGGGCGGCCTTCTCCTCGGCCTCCGGGGCGAGCATCTTGACGATCTCGTCCAGGGTCAGCGGGTACGGGTCGTAGGCGTTGCCGACGAAGCCGGTGACGCCCGGCGTGTTGCGGACGACGCCCCAGGACTCGTTGGTCAGGTCCATGCGGACCAGGACGTAACCCGGCAGCTTGTTCTGCTTGATCGTCTTGCGGTCGCCGTTCTTGATCTGGACGACCTCTTCCTGCGGCACCTCGGCCTGGAAGATGTAGTCCTCGACGTTCAGCGAGACGGCGCGCTGCTCCAGGTTGGTCTTCACGCGGTTCTCGTAGCCGGCGTAGGTGTGGATGACGTACCACTCGCCGGGCAGGGTGCGCAGTTCCTCGCGGAGGGCCTCGACCGTGTCCACCGGGGCGGCCGGCTCCTCGGCGGCCTCCTCGACGGCGGTCTCCTCGTCGGCTTCCTCGCCGGCCTCTTCGTCCTCGTCCTCGGCGTGCAGCGCGGCCTCCTCGGCCGGCTCACCCGCCTCGGCCTCGGCAGCCTCGAACTCGTCCTGCTCGTCCGCGCCCTCGACGATGTTGAGCTCGTCGTCCACCGTCTCGTCCGGCTCGATGGCGTCGTTCAGGTTCGGGTCAGACACGATGGCTGCTTCTTCCTGGATACATAGGGGTGGAACATGCGAAAACGGGCGCCGGTGCCACGGCGCCCTTCGCTCTTGGCTCAGCCGAAGACGTACTTGGCCGCGTGGTCGAGCCCATAGTCAATCACGGTCACCAGGGCGATCATGATGGCGACGAAGAAGATCACCACGGTGGTGTACGACGTCAGCTGGTTACGCGACGGCCAGACGACCTTGCGGAGTTCCGCGATAACCTGGCGGTAGAAGGTGGCGAGACGCCTCAGCGGGCCCTTCTTGGCGCGCTTACCGCCCTTGCGGGCCTTCTTCTTGGACTCGGGCACCTCGTCCTGGGCATCAGGCGTGTCGATGGAGCCCACGGCGTCCGTCATTGTCCTCACCTGATCCCGGGTCGTGGCCGTGCCGCGCCCGGTTCCTGAGCCGCACGGCGGTGCAATGCTGTACGTACATGCGCACACATCCTGGCGGTGTGTGTAGCAGGGCCGGAGGGACTTGAACCCCCAACCGCCGGTTTTGGAGACCGGTGCTCTACCAATTGAGCTACGACCCTTTGTGTGTCCCCAACGTACCGCATCCGACCGGGTGCTCGGTGTGCACCGGTTGCGCGGTGGCCGCTGAAGGCCAACGAGGTGAGAGTGTACGTGGTCCGCGGCCCGGCGTCGAACAGAAAGTGCCCGTCGGGGGCCGCGTGACCAAAGATCGTCCTGGCCGGGGGCCGGATTCGGATCCCTGTTCACGCCTCGACCCTTCCTGTTCAGTCTGTGAAACCCGTGTGCCGTGCGCATTTCGTGTCTGGAACGATGGGCCGCATGAGCGCTGCAACCCCACCCACCGAGCGCCGGGTCTCCGCCCGAGTCGGCGCGATCTCCGAGTCCGCCACCCTCGCCGTGGACGCCAAGGCGAAGGCTCTGAAGGCCGCCGGGCGTCCGGTGATCGGCTTCGGCGCCGGCGAGCCCGACTTCCCGACCCCGGACTACATCGTCGAGGCGGCCGTCGAGGCCTGCAAGAACCCGAAGTACCACCGCTACACCCCGGCCGGCGGCCTGCCCGAGCTGAAGGCCGCGATCGCCGCGAAGACGCTGCGGGACTCCGGCTGGGAGCCCGACGTCTCGCAGATCCTGGTCACCAACGGCGGCAAGCAGGCCATCTACGAGGCGTTCGCCGCGATCCTCGACCCGGGCGACGAGGTCATCGTCCCGGCGCCGTACTGGACGACGTACCCGGAGTCGATCCGCCTGGCCGGCGGTGTCCCGGTCGAGGTCGTCGCCGACGAGACGACCGGCTACCGGGTCTCGGTGGAGCAGCTGGAGGCCGCGCGCACGGAGAAGACGAAGGTCGTCCTCTTCGTCTCCCCGTCCAACCCGACCGGCGCGGTGTACTCCGAGACCGAGACCGAGGCGATCGGCCGCTGGGCCCTGGAGCACGGCCTGTGGGTGCTCACCGACGAGATCTACGAGCACCTGGTCTACGGCGACGCCGCCGCCGTGTCCCTGCCGGGGCTCTTCCCCGAGCTGCGCGACAAGTGCGTCGTCGTCAACGGTGTGGCGAAGACGTACGCCATGACCGGCTGGCGCGTGGGCTGGGTCATCGGCCCGAAGGACGTGGTCAAGGCCGCGACGAACCTGCAGTCGCACGCCACCTCGAACGTCTCCAACGTCGCCCAGGTGGCCGCCCTGGCCGCCGTCTCCGGTGATCTGGAGGCCGTGGCGAAGATGCGCGAGGCCTTCGACCGGCGCCGCAAGACGATCGTGCGGATGCTCAACGAGATCGACGGCGTGGTCTGCCCGGAGCCCGAGGGCGCGTTCTACGCCTACCCCTCGGTCAAGGCGCTGCTCGGCAAGGAGATCCGCGGCAAGCGCCCGCAGGACACGGTCGAGCTGGCCGCGCTGATCCTGGAGGAGGCCGAGGTCGCGGTCGTGCCGGGCGAGGCCTTCGGCACGCCGGGCTATCTGCGGCTGTCGTACGCGCTCGGTGACGAGGACCTCGTCGAGGGCGTGAGCCGGATGCAGAAGCTGCTGACGGAGGCGCGGGACTAGTTCCCGGCCGCTGCGCGCGCGTGCGGGCCGTTTCCCTCCGGGGAGGCGGCCCGCTTGTGTGTGCGAGCAAGACCACGTACGGGGAAACGGCTACCGGGACGGCAGGGACGTGCGGCAGGATCTGGGAATGGAGCGTGTACGTGATCTGTCCGAGCTGCCGAAAGCCCATCTGCACCTGCACTTCACCGGCTCGATGCGGCCGGGGACGGTCCTGGAACTGGCCGACAAGTACGGCGTCCGCCTGCCCGACGCGCTGACGGACGCGCTGACCAGCGGGGAACCACCGAGGCTGCGCGCCACGGACGAGCGGGGCTGGTTCCGTTTCCAGCGGCTGTACGACGCGGCGCGTTCCTGTCTGCGTGAGCCGGAGGACATCCAGCGCCTGGTCCGGGAGGCCGCCGAGGAGGACGTGCGGGACGGCTCGGGCTGGCTGGAGATCCAGGTGGACCCGACGTCGTACGCGCCCCGGCTGGGCGGTCTGATCCCGGCCCTGGAGATCATCCTGGACGCGGTGGACACGACGTCCCGGGAGACCGGGCTCGGCATGCGGGTGCTGGTCGCCGCGAACCGGATGAAGCATCCGCTGGACGCGCGCACGCTGGCCCGCCTCGCGGTGCGGTACGCGGACCGGGGCGTGGTCGGCTTCGGGCTCTCCAACGACGAGCGGCGGGGCATGGCGCGGGACTTCGACCGGGCCTTCCACATCGCGCGGGAGGGCGGTCTGCTGTCGGCGCCGCACGGTGGCGAGCTGGCCGGTCCCGCGTCGGTCCGGGACTGCCTGGACGATCTGCACGCCACCCGGATCGGGCACGGGGTGCGTGCGGCCGATGACCCGCGGTTGCTGAAGAGGCTGGCCGAGCGGGGCGTGACCTGCGAGGTGTGCCCGGCCTCGAACGTGGCGCTCGGCGTGTACGAGAAGCCGGAGGACGTCCCGCTGCGCACGTTCTTCGAGGCGGGCGTCCCGATGGCTCTCGGCGCCGACGACCCGCTGCTGTTCGGCTCCCGGCTGGCGGCCCAGTACGAGATCGCCCGCCACCACCACGGCTTCACGGACGCGGAACTCGCGGAGCTGGCCCGGCAGTCGGTGCGCGGTTCGGCCGCCCCGGAGGAGGTCAGGAAGCGGCTGCTGGCCGGCGTGGACGACTGGCTGGCCCGCCCGGCGGCCTGAAGTGGGCGTACGGCGGATAGGCCTTGAAGCAGATCATCAGCTCGACCGGGTGTCCGCCGCCGGGGTGATCGGCCAGGGGGAACATCGATCCCATGTACGCCATGTGCCCCTCGCCGACACCCTTCTGATGCGGCCCGTGGCCCGCCGCCCGGGCGAGCCAGACCGCCATGTCGGCGAACAGGTCCCGGTCGCCGAAGAAAAAGAGCGTACGCGCGTGCGTGGCGTGCCTCAGCTCTTCCTGGAAGCCGGTCCGCTCCTGGCGTGCGCGCCAGGCGGCGGCGTCCCGCGCGGTGCGCGCCTCGTCGGTACGGACGGTGAGCGGGGTGCCCTGCCGTAGCCTGCGCCGCAGCTCGGGCCACTGGCTGGGGCGCAGGCCGAGGCTGTGGTGGACGAGGACGAGGTCGACCAGCTCGCCGACGCCCTCGTCGGGCGGGACGCCGTCGCGCAGCGGCACATGGACGAGGGTGTGCCGGGAGCGGGCCGCGAAGGAGAAGAGGCCGGCGAGCCGGTTCAGCCCGTCGTGGTCGCCGAGCAGCAGGCCGATGGGTTCGGGGGCGCGCAGCGAGGTGTGGCGCAGGGGGTGCCGGGGCTGGACGATCCGGTACTCGTGCGGCCCGGTGCGGGGCCGGAACTCGCGCAGCCTCAGCCGCATGTGCGGTACCTCATGGGCAGCATGATCACGGCTGTCCGGGCTGTCGGGCAACGGAGATTCCGCCGAGCAGGGTCCGCGCGAGCCGGGCGGCGAACGCGTCCACGGGCGGGCGTTCGCCGCTCTCGGTGGCGTCGTAGGCGAACGCGCGCTGGGCGCACGCGCCGATGAGGAGGGAGGCGGCGGCGTAGGTGTCGGCGTCGGCGCGGACCCGGCCAGCGGCCTGTTCGGCGCGGAGATAGGCGTCCAGTCCCTGGATGGGCAGGTGGGGGCCGGAGCCGAGGGTGCGCAGGGCGTCGTCGTGGCGCCGTTTGAGCTGGGTCTCGGCGTACAAGGAGGCGGCGATCGGGAAGCTCTGCTCGTAGAAGAGGGCGGCCTGGCGGGCGATCTCGGTGAGGTTCGCCTCCAGCGTGCCCTGGCCGGGCTGGGCGGCGAGGCTGTCGAGCAGCGGGGTGAGCCGGGGCAGGCGTTCGGTGAGGACCCGGACGAACAGCTCTTCCTTGCTGTCGAAGTGCTTGTAGAGGGCGGCTTCCGAGCAGCCGGCCGCGCGGGCGATCTCCTTGGTGGTGGCGCGGGCGAGCCCGACGGTGAGCATCAGCTCGTGGGCGGCGTCGAGGATGCGGACACGCGCCGGCTTCGTCTCCATGGGGCTCCGTTCGGGCCTTGACGGGCGGGTGAGTGTTTACCCACTCTAGACGGGAAAGGGGTGAGTAAGTACTCACCCACCCGCAACGCACGGGGAAGGTCGGCATGAAGCTCACTGTTTTCGGCGCCACCGGAGGGATCGGCCGGGAGCTGGTCCGCCAGGCCCTGGCCGCCGGTCACGAGGTCACGGCGGTCGTGCGCGACCCGGCCCGGCTCGCTGTCACCGGCGGCCGCCTGGAGGTCGTCCGCAGCGGTCTGACCGACCCGGAGGAGCTGCGCGGCGCCGTCCGGGGCCGCCACGCCGTCCTGTCCGGGCTGGGCGCGCGCAGCCGCAAGGACGCCGGGGTGGCGACCCGGCTGACCCGGACGGTCCTCGGCGCCATGGAGGCCGAGGGCGTACGCCGGCTGCTGGTGGTCAGCGCCGCTCCGGTCGGCCCGGCTCCGGTGGGCGACGGCCCGCTGGACCGAGGGGTGCGGGGTCTGGTGTCGGCGGTCCTGAAGGACGTCTACGCCGACCTGCGCGCGATGGAGGCCGAGCTGGCCCGCAGCGCCACGGACTGGACGTCCGTGCGCCCGCCGCGTCTGCAGGACAAGCCGCTCACCGGCCGCTACCGCACCGTCGTCGGCGGCTTCCCGCCCAAGGGGCGCTTCATCGCGCGCGCGGACGTCGCGCACGCGATGCTGTCGATGATCGACGCCGAGGAGACCCTGAAGCAGGGGGTCGGGGTGGCGTACTGAGCCGCCGCCGCTCCGGCGCCGCTAGAGGCTGACGCCGACGGTCACCGGCTCGTTGACCAGCGTGATCCCGAAGGCCTCGCGCACTCCGGCGACCACCTCGCGGGCCAGGGCGAGCAGGTCCTCGGTGGTGGCGGCGCCCCGGTTGGTGAGGGCGAGGGTGTGCTTGGTGGAGATGCGGGTGGGGCCGGAGCCGTAGCCCTTGGTGAAGCCGGCCTTGTCGATCAGCCAGGCCGCGGAGGTCTTCGTACGGCCCTGACCCGCCGGGTAGGCGGGCGGCTCGACGCCGTCGCCCAGCCGCTCGCGCACGCGCGCGTGGAACGCGGCGAACTGCTCGTCGGTGAGGATCGGGTTGGTGAAGAAGGACCCGGCCGACCAGGTGTCGTGGTCCTCGGGGTCGAGCACCATGCCCTTCCCCGCGCGCAGCTTCAGCACGGTCTCGCGGGCGTCGGCCAGCGGCACCCGGTCGCCGGGCTCCACGCCCAGCGCGCGGGCCGCCTCGGCGTACCGGACGGGCGCGGACAGCCCGCCCGCGTCCTCCAGCTCGAAGCGGACGCGGAGCACGACATAGCGCTCGGGGTCGGCCTTGAAGCGGCTGTGGCGGTACGAGAAGGCGCACTCCTCGTTCGTCAGCGTGACGGTCTCGCCGGCCCGCCGGTCGTACGCGATCACCTCGGTGATCGTCGAGGAGACCTCCTGGCCGTAGGCGCCCACGTTCTGGATCGGCGTGGCACCGGCGGACCCGGGGATGCCGGCCAGGCACTCGACTCCGGCGAGGCCGGCCTCGACGGTGCGGGCGACGGCGTCGGTCCACACCTCGCCGGCCGCCAGCTCCAGCGTCGTGCCGCGCAGCTCGACCCCGCGCGTGGCGATGCGCAGGGCGGTGCCGTCGAAGCCCTTGTCACCGATGACCAGGTTCGATCCACCGCCGATGACCAGCAGCGGCGTACCGCTGTCGTCGGCCTCACGGACGGCGGCGATCACCTCGGCGTCGGTCGCGGCGGTCACCAGCCGCGTCGCGGGACCACCCAGCCGGAAGGTGGTCAGCGGGGCAAGGGGGGCGTCGTGGAGTACCTGCACGCGCCCAAGACTACGAGACCGTTCCTGGAGACCGAGCGGAAGCATGCCCGGTCGGGCCTGGGGGCAGGCGGGATCGACCACGACGACAGGGACGCCCAGTTCCGCGGCCGCGCTCACCAGCTGGGCCCGCGGCCTGGCGACGGGCATTCACCGGCAGCAGTCCCAAACCCCTTCCGGCAGCCCCGCCTCCGCAGGTGTCCGCCAGTACGCGCGCACAGCACGCACGCGCGCGTGGACCGTCGTAGGCGCTCTCGGTCCACGCGCGCGTGCGCGGTCCGCCGGGCCGCTATGTCAGCTGCCGTACCGCCTCCTCCCAGCGGACCGGAAGTTCGTCGGCGGAGGTCCGCCAGGTGGCGAACGTGACGTCGTGCATCTCGGCCGCCAGGGCGCGGGACGTCGGCCGGTGGGCGCCGGAGCGGGCGAAGGCGTGGAGCGCGTCCGCCGACTCCCAGGCGGACAGCGTCCAGAAGGTGCGCCGCAGGGGCTGCGCCCTGAGGGTGGCCCCGTAGGCGCCGGGCGCGCGGCCGACCTGGCGCCACACGGCCGGTGTGCGGGCGAGGAAGCGGAGGGCGCCCCACAGGGTGCGGGTCTCGAAGCGGGAGGCGAAGACGTGCACCTCGGTGCCGGGGGGCGGGGTGTGCGGCGCGGTCCAGGGAAGGGTGGGCATCACGGGCTCCTCGGGCGGGTGTGGCGGGGTCAGCGGGAAGCGGATTCGAGGGCCGGTGCGGGCATCTGTCCGGCCGTGGTGGCGGTCCGCCCGGCGCTTCGGCGGGCGGGGATCACCAGGGCGGCGACCGCGGCGAGGGCGACCACCGCCGAGCCGGTGACCAGGGCCGGCCGCAGGCCGTCCACGAAGCTCTGCGCGGACTCGTAGCCGCCCTGCGCGGAGAAGATGGAGGACATGACCGCGATGCCGAGCGCACCACCCACCTCGCGCAGCGCGTTGTTGGCGCCGGAGGCGATGCCCTGCTCCTGCGGGCGGACGCTGGACATGACCAGGTTGGCGGCCGGTGCGAAGTACAGCGCCATGCCGACGCCGCTGATGATCAGCGCGGGGAGCTGGACGGCGTAGGAGGCGTCCGCGGTGGCCACCCAGGCCATGTAGCCGAGGCCTGCGGCCTGCAGGAACAGGCCCGCGGCGACGACCGGACGGCCGCCGATCCGGTCGGAGAGGATCCCGGCGACGGGCGCGACCAGCATCGGCATGCCGGTCCACGGCAGCATCCGCAGCCCCGCCTCGGTGGGCGAGTAGCCGAGGACGCCCTGCATGTACTGGCTGAGCAGGAAGATCGAGCCGAACATCCCGACGAACATCAGCAGGCTGGCCGCGTTGATGCCGGAGAAGGCGCGGGAGCGGAACAGCCGCATCGGGAGCATCGGGTGCGCCGCGCGGGAGCTGTAGCCGACGAAGCCCAGCAGCAGGGCGCCGCCGCCGCCGAGCGCGGTCAGCACCACGGGGTCGGTCCAGCCGTCGGCGGGCCCGCGGACCAGGCCGTACACGATCCCGAAGAGCCCGCCGCTGGCCAGCAGTGTGCCGGGGACGTCGAGCCGGGCGCCGGTGCCGTGGGACTCGGCGAGGCGCAGCCGGGCCAGCGGCAGGGCGACCAGGCCGAGCGGAACGTTCAGCCAGAAGATCCAGTGCCAGGAGACGTGCTCGGTGAGACTGCCGCCGATGAGCGGTCCGGAGGCGACGGCGAGCCCGTTGACGGCGCCCCAGATGCCGTAGACCGTTCCTCGCCTGGCCGCGGGCACGGCCGCGGTCAGCAGGGTCAGCGTCAGCGGCATCATCACGGCCGCGCCGACGCCCTGCACCGCGCGGGCGGCGATCAGGGAGCCGATGCCGGGTGCCACGGCCGCGGCGGCCGAGGCGCCGGTGAACACGGCGAGTCCGGCGATGAAGAGCCGGCGGCGCCCGAAGCGGTCGCCGAGCGCGGCGCCGAACATCAGCAGGACGGCGAAGGTGAGCGTGTAGGCGCTCACGGTCCACTCCAGGTCGTCCAGCGCGCCGCCGAGGTCCTCGCGGATGGAGGGCAGGGCGGTGGTGACGACGAGGTTGTCCAGGGCCGCCATGAACCCGGCGACGCTGGTGATGACGAGGGCCCACACGGCACGCGCGCGTGTGGAGGTGGTACCGGGTGTTTCCGTCTGCTGTGACATCGCTCCCCCAGAACGTGAACTCTAGTTAGTTATTGATGACTAACTTTCGCGGTCATGAAGGCGCCCCCGAATCCCCCGGTGGGGGTCAGTGCTCCAGGCGCCCCTTCAGTCGGGCCGACGGATACATGCCCTCCCACACCCGGTGCTCGGGCGGGAAGCCCATGGCGACCAGGCAGTTGACGAGCATTCCGTAAGCCATGAAGGTGGTGGTCTCGTTGACGTCCGCGCCGAGCGGCAGATGGACCGTGTCCCACAGCCGCATCCAACCGGCCCGCACGCGCTCGCCGAACTCGCGGTCACCCTCCTCCTCGGCCGCCGCCACGGCGACGTACATCTGCATCTGCATCAACAGCCGCTCGGGCCGTTCCGCGATGACCTTGGTGTACGCGTTCGCCATGGCGTGCAGGGCCTCTTCGCCCCGCAGCCCCTCGGAGGCCTCCGCGAAGGTCCGGATGGTGTCCTCCACGCAGCGTTCGGCCACCGCGAGGAAGATCGCCTTCTTGCCCGGGAAGAGCCGGAAGAGGTACGGCTGCGAGACGCCGACCCGCTTGGCGATCGCCTCCGTGGAGGTGCCGTGGTATCCGCCGCGCGCGAACTCGACGGTCGCGGCATGGATGACGCTCTCGCGCCGCTCCTCTGCGCTCATCCTGGGCATGCCGCTAAGTTAGTACTCAATCACTAACTTGGCAACCGCGCAGGCGACACCACCGCCATCGACTACGCGTAAGGGGCGCCTCGCCAAGGAGCGCGCCCCTTACACGCGGTCATACGCCGGTCAGGCCAGCCGTACGACCGCCCGGGACATGCCGAGCACCTTCTGGCCGGCGCTCGTCGCCGTCAGGTCCACCCGGACGGTGTTGTCGTCCAGCTTGGCCGCGACCTTGCCGCTGACCTCGATCAGGGCGCCCTGGTCGTCGTTCGGGACGACGACGGGCTTGGTGAAGCGGACGCCGTACTCCACGACCGCGCCCGGGTCCCCGAGCCAGTCGGTGACCACACGGATCGCCTCCGCCATGGTGAACATGCCGTGCGCGATGACGTCCGGCAGACCCACCTCCTTGGCGAACTTCTCGTTCCAGTGGATCGGGTTGAAGTCGCCGGAGGCGCCCGCGTAGCGCACCAGGGTGGCGCGGGTCACGGGGAAGGTCCGGGCCGGCAGCTCGGTGCCGACCTCCACGTCGTCGTACGCGATCTTCGCCGTCATCGGGTGCTCACGCCTCCTCGGCCGCGCGGGCCACGAGCTTGGTCCAGGCGGTCACGACGTGCTCGCCGGCCTCGTCGTGCACCTCACCGCGGATGTCCAGGATGTCGTTGCCCGCGAGGGACTTGATCCCCTCGATCGTGGAGGTGACCGTGAGCCGGTCGCCGGCGCGCACCGGGCGGGCGTAGGCGAACTTCTGGTCGCCGTGGACCACGCGGCTGTAGTCCAGGCCCAGCTGCGGGTCCTCGATGACCTCTCCGGCGGCGCGGAAGGTGATGGAGAACACGAAGGTCGGCGGGGCGATCACATCGGAATAGCCGAGCGCCTTGGCGGCCTCGGGGTCCGTGTACACCGGGTTGGTCTCGCCCACCGCCTCGGCGAACTCACGGATCTTCTCCCGGCCCACCTCATAGGGCGCGGTGGGCGGATAAGTCCGTCCCACGAAGGACTGGTCGAGCGCCATGGCCCGGCACCTCCTGACGTCTGCTGTGATGGCCCCAAATTAGCCGGAAACCGGTCGCGGAATGCGGGCGGGCCGGGGCGCGGTGCGCGCCGGGGCACGGAAACGCCGTGAGGCCGCCCCCTCGGAAGGGGACGGCCTCACGGTCGAGCCTGATTTATCGCGTCTCGCGGTGCGCGGTGTGCGCGTTGCAACGCGGGCAGTGCTTCTTCATCTCAAGACGGTCCGGGTTGTTACGCCGGTTCTTCTTGGTGATGTAGTTCCGCTCCTTGCACTCCACGCAGGCCAGCGTGATCTTCGGGCGGACGTCGGTGGCAGCCACGTGAGTGCTCCTAAGACGAACGGGTGGACTGATTCAACGCAAGAAAGAGTAGCCGATCGAAGGACCGACCCCGCAATCGGCTACTGTCAGTAGCGGTGACCGGACTTGAACCGGTGACACAGCGATTATGAGCCGCTTGCTCTACCGACTGAGCTACACCGCTTTGATGAGATCAGCTCCCGTCTTGCGACGGGAACCTCTCACATCAGAGCCCCAAAACGGAATCGAACCGTTGACCTTCTCCTTACCATGGAGACGCTCTGCCGACTGAGCTATTGGGGCGAGCGATGAAGACATTACACGGTCTGCCGCCGTTCACCCAAATCCGTATCCCGGCGCCCGCGACCACCCCGGCCCCACCGCTCCCGAGAGCCTCCCGCACCCCTGCGGCGGGGCCGTCCGGCGCCGCCGCAGGGGGGCGTCGCCGGACGCGGCGTCCGCCACGCGCGCGGGCGACACGTGTACCGCCTGGGGCGGACCACGCCGGTACGACTATTGCGCTCCTGCGGGACCTGCACGGCTCGCCACCCTAGGCTCGAGTCACTCTGCGTGATCTTGGGGCCACCCACGGCCCCGAACCGCTCACGCCGCCCCGCCCGAGCCCCCCGGCCCCACCCTGGAGCGCGATGCCCGACAGCCAGCCGCAGCCGCAACCGCCGTCGAACCCGTCGGGGTCCTCCGGACCGTCCGACCCGGCCGCCCTCCTGCTGTGCGGGGCGCGGCTCACCGACGGCCGGACCGTGGACGTACGGCTGGCCGGCGGGCGCATCGAGGCGGTCGGGACGACCGGCAGTCTCGCCCCGGGGCGAGCCCGGCAGGGCGCCACACGCGTCGACCTGAGCGGCTACCTGCTGCTGCCGGCCCCGGCCGAGCCGCACGCCCACGGTGACACCGCCCTTTCCGCCGAGCGCCCCGGCCCGGTCTCGTACGCCCCCGAGGACGTCCAGCGCCGGGCCACGGAGGCGGCCCTGCTGCAGCTCGGGCACGGGACGACGGCGCTGCGCGCACACGTGCGCGTGGGCGACGTCCAGGGACTCGGCGCGCTGGGGGCGGTCCTGCAGGCACGGCGGTCGCTGCGGGGGCTGGCGGAGCTGACGACGGTGGCGATGCCGCGGCTGCTGACCGGGGCGGCCGGCGCCGACGGGCTCGCGATGCTGCGGGACGCGGTGAAGATGGGCGCCTCCGTGGTGGGCGGCTGCCCGGACCTGGACCCGGACCCCACCGGCTACGTGGAGGCGGTCCTGGAGGTGGCCTCCGAGCACGGCTGCCCCGTGGACCTGCACACGGACGCCGCCGATCCGGCCCGGCTGTCCCGGCTCGCGGCCATGGCGGGCGGCCTGCGCCCCGGCGTGACGATCGGACCGTGCGCGGGTCTCGCGCGCCTGCCCGACGAGGCCGCCTCCCGCGTCGCCGACCAGCTCGCGGCGGCCGGTGTGACGGTGGTGTGCCTGCCCCAGGGCGGCTGCGGCGGCGCCGACCGGCGGGGCACGGCGCCGGTACGGCTGCTGCGCGCGGCCGGGGTGCGGGTGGCGGCCGGCAGCGGCGCCCTGCGCGACGTCTCCAACCCCGTCGGCCGCGGCGACCCGCTGGAGGCCGCCTACCTCCTCGCCTCCGCCCACGGCCTGCGCCCGGAGGACGCCTACGACGCCGTGTGCGCCTCGGCCCGGGCGGTCCTGGGCCTGCCGGAGGTCCGCGTGGAGGCGGGCTTCCCCGCGGAGCTGCTGGCCGTGCGCGGTGACCATCTGGCCGGCGCCCTCTCCCTGGCCTACAGCCGGATCGTGGTGCACCGGGGCCGGGTGGTGGCCCGTACCAGCGCCGTGCGCGAGTACTGCAACTCGGCGGCGGCAGTGGAGCTCGGGCTGCCGCGGCAGGGGCGCGGGGAGCTGTCCTGAGCGCAGGGGCGGGGGGCGAGCGGGTGGGGGTGAGGGGGTGCGCGCGGGGAGTGGCGGGGGCGTGCGGGAAGTGGCGGGGGCGTGCGGGGAGCGGCGGGTGCGTGCGGGGACTAGTGCGCCCGGTCGCGGGCGGCGGCTGGCGGGTGCGTGCCGGGACCGGTGCGCGCGGTCACGGGCGGCGGCCGGCGGGTGCCCGGCGTGCCCTGGGGTCGCCGGTAACTCGTGCGGCGGATGCGGCTCTTCGGGCGTACGGTCGGTTTCATGCGCATTGTCATCGCTGGTGGTCATGGTCAGATCGCGCTGCGGCTGGAGCGGCTGCTCTCCGCGCGCGGGGACGAGGTCGCGGGGATCATCCGCACGCTCGAACAGGGCGACGATCTGCGGGCGGCGGGCGCCGAACCGGTCCTGCTCGACCTGGAGTCCGCCTCGGTGGAGGAGGTCGCGGCGCATCTGCAGGGCGCGGACGCGGCGGTCTTCGCGGCCGGCGCGGGCCCGGGCAGCGGCGCGGCCCGCAAGCACACGGTGGACCGGGGTGCGGCCGTGCTGTTCGCGGACGCGGCCGTACGCGCGCGTGTGCGCCGTTTCCTGGTGGTGTCCTCGATGGGCGCGGATCCCGCCCACCAGGGGGACGACGTCTTCGACGTGTACCTGCGCGCCAAGGGCGAGGCCGACGCGTACATCGCCCGGCAGGAGACGCTGGACTGGACGATCCTGCGTCCTGGCTCGCTGACGGACGAGGCGGGCACCGGTCTGGTCCGGCTGGAGGCGCACACGGGGCGCGGCTCGGTTCCCCGGGACGACGTGGCGACCGTCCTCGCGGAACTGGTGGACACGCCGGCGACGGCCGGTCTCACCCTGGAGCTGATCAGCGGCTCGACGCCGGTGTCGGTGGCGGTGAAGTCGGTCGCCGGGAACTGAGGCCGGCCGCCGGCCGTTGACCCGTCGAACGAGCCGTAGGCCCGCGCCCGGGGACCCGACGGCCCGTCAGGACTCAGAACAGCGGCAGCTGCCCGGGAAAGTCCGGCACGACGTACCCGTCCAACGCCGGCTGGACCGCCCCGAGTTGCGCGGGCCGCCGCGACCCGGCGCACGAGACGAGTTCCCCGCTCTCCCGCGCCCCGGGCGGATCGTGCCGCGCGAAGCGGCCTGCCACGACGGCGATTTCGCGGCGGCACACGGGACAGGTTCTGCGTCGGGAGGACATGCCGTCAGTGTGCCCGGAACGCGCGGCCGCGCGCCTCCGCCCGCGCGGACGCGGTGGCGCAGTCAGGTCCGGGTCTCCGCCTCCCACCGGTCGGGCCCGACCCCGCGCCAGTCGATCAGCGGCGAGTCGGCCACCTCCTCCGGTTCCATCTCCAGCCCCGCCCGGCGCAGGAACTCCACCAGGTCCCGCACGTTGTGCGCGAGGCCGAGGATCTCGCCGTCCACCCGCACCCGGCGACCGCCGGTCGGGGACGGCAGGTGCACGACGATGGGACGTTTCCCGGCCATGGCTCCAGCATCATCCGGACCGCCCGGGACCGCACCCGGGCCGGTCATTCGAGAATTCCCAGCACGGTGTCCGGCCGGCACAGCGGGCATGCGGGGACACCTCCCTCGGTGAGGGCCCGTACCGCCTGGTCCCGGCCGACGCCCCTCGCCCGCCCGCCGGCGCCGGTACAGCCGCCGACGTGGACGTACACCGCGCTCCGGCCGTTCAGGCCGTGCTCGACGGCCCACTCCGGCGCGTTCTGCCGGACGGCGAGGCGGCGCTGCCGCTCGGCCTCCCGGCGTTCCTCGTCGGCGATCCACCGGTCCATCAGCGCGAGCTGCCTGGCGGCCTGGTGTTCGACGACGCGGCGCGCGAAACGCAGCATGTCGAGACGCGTCAGCGGACGGTCCTCGTTCACACGTTCGATTCTAGTGAGGTCCGGGACGGAAGCGCGAGCAGCGGGATCCGGACGGGGCACGACGACGAAGGCCCCGTGATCTGCTCTCGCAGATCACGGGGCCTTCGTTCCCGTGTGGCGGCGCCAGGATTCGAACCTGGGTAGGCATAGCCGACAGATTTACAGTCCCCACACGTTGGCGCCTCTGTAACCCTTCTGACCTGCGGAGACGCGGTGACCTCCCTGGACCGAAACCGATGCCGTCCACACCTCGTCCGCAGCGTTGGGCGCGTCCCGCTCCTAGGCTTCGTTGAGAGGTGCTCCCCACGCTCGCTCGGTGACCTCGCCCCACACCCCGGGAGCAACGGTGCGAGGGTCGACAGCCTCAGCCGGCGCGGAGCTCCGGTACATGCCATTCGGCTGCTCGGACCTGTCGTGCTCCTTGACCCAAAAGACCCGCCGAACGAAGTGACCGGGCACTGCCCCACTCGGAGCATTGCCGCGAAGTACGGCGTAGCCCACCCGTCGCCCGTTGCCACTCCAGGGAACTTCACGCTGACGAGTCTTGACCGACTGAGCGACTGACTGTCGGACGTAGTCGAACTTCTCGATGTCCTCCGTCCAGATGATCTCTTCCTCGTGCTCCAGCGCCTTGAGGTGCTCCTGCATGGTTCCCTCCCACTACTTGCGCCGCGAGGCGACGCTCCTGACAGCGTCCCCGCACGCTTGCTAGCCACGCTCACGACTCTCTGAGTCAACTGTCCTGGATGACCGCCCACGAGGTGGTCTAACTAGCCATCCCAGATGAAGACAGCCACCGGCCGACTCCGAACCGCCCCCTCGCCAGTCTTAAGCCCGGTAACTTGAGGATCGGGTCTAGGCATCTTCCAGGGGGGCATGCATGCAGGTGGAAATCGTTTCGGCTCTCATCGGTGCTGCGGTCGCTTTACCTGCCGCCGGGGCCGCGTATGCAGTGGGTCGACACCAAGCGTCCGCCACGGTCTCTGCCGCACTTACGCAAGTTGAGGCCAGTCAAAAGCAATGGCGCGATAACACACGACGATCAGCCTGGCTTGCGTTCATCCGGGTTGCCGATGAGCTGAACCTATCAACAGAGCGGATGTTTCGCGGCGACTTGGCGTACGGCCCTGCGTTTCAAGAGCAAGTAGCGAACCTGTTCACGAAGTTAGCCGACGTGGAGTTCGAGGGACCCAGCAAGATCTACACAGCGGCCTGCGAAATCCACAAAAATATCACCAGAAGGGTCATATTCGCGGCTATTGCCGGTCCTTTTGCTTCGGCACATCAAAAGTGGAACCTGAAAGTGGCGCACGCTCGGCGCGATGTAGCACTTGCGGGGTCCACGAACGCACCAAGTGAAGCGATACGCATCTTGGAGGCAAACGATACCCTTCAATCGCTGGCCGCGGAGAGAGGGAACATCGCCGCCACGCCACCCCCTGAGGACCTGGTAGATATCACCATGACGGCGTTCCGGCCCTTCACTCTCGTGCAAGGCGGAGAACCTAGTCTCCGTGCCGGGCTGGCGATGATGGCACAGGGGATGGCACAGGTCACCGCTTCTACGTTTGCGGCCGCCCCGGCCATTGTCTCCGAAGCGCATCGAATGCTAGGTGACTGCGGCTTCAACGAGGGGGAAATAGGCGTGCTTCTCTTTGATTACGCATCAGGCATCATGGCAATTTTTGACCGCGACTACAAAGAGCTGAGCCTAGCCTTCAAGGGAGTCCGTAATAGTTTCCTAACGGAGGCCGATAAGCATCTGACCGAACCCTTGCCAGTGCCTCGCTAAGTCCTGTGGTGAGCAACTCCTGCCACTAATGCCCCCAGCGAAGCTACAGCGTCGCGGATGCCTTACTCCACCCTCCAGACAGGCGCGGCGGCCAGTTCCATGGTTGCCCGTGAGGCCCGCCGGGGGCCCGCAGTGGCTCCAGGCGCCAAGTCAGAGACGGTGGGCGTGCGGCAGTGAACGGTGCCGGTCCTCCGGGCACCGGACAAAGCACTGCGCAACGAGCGGCGCTGGGTGGGGGAATGGCGGCAAGACCATCGGCTGGTGGGACCGGGAGTGCAACACTTGTTGCCATTGAGTGGAGGTCGAGGAAGAGGAGCCCACGTGCCGCAGGGCAGTCCCCGAGGAACGTACCTGGAGGTCTCGGAAACCCTCCGCGAGAAGATCACGAACGGCGAGATCACTGAAGCGCTGCCGTCTCAGTCGGCACTCGTGAGTGAGTACGGCGTGAGCCGCAGCACCATCGAGCGGGCGCTTGCCGCTCTCAAGGCCGATGGCGTGATCGAATCAGTGCAGGGTGCTGGGTGGTTCGTCACAGGGACCGGCGACCGCCGGCCGTTGGTCGAGCGGGTGACCGACCTGTTGCGTGGTGAGGGGGTGAAGGTCGGCGACCGCTTCCCCACCGAGAAGGAGCTGTGCGAGCGGTTCGGCGCGTCCCGGACTGCCGTGCGCTCCGCCATCGCGCAGATGGAAGGCCAAGGGCTGATCGGCAAGGGGGCAGGGCGAGGGCGGGAAGTCCTCACCCTGCCGACCGGACGGGAGACGCAGACGGCATGACGACGACGGAACGCACGGAGTTCGACGCGGACGCGGCAGAGGCCATCCTGCGCCGGGCATGCGCGGTCGCCGACCTGGAGCCGGACGGCATCGAGATCCTTCGGCTAGGCGACCATGCCGTGTTCCGTGTCGACGGCGGCCGGATCATCTCGCGGGTGGGGCGGGGAGCCGACCGGCTTTCCTCGGTGCGGCGAGAGGTAGCGGTGGCCCGGTGGCTCGCTGACCAGGGGTACCCGGCCGCTCGTCTCGTCACAGACGCCGAACAGCCGATCGTGGTCGAGGACCACCCGGTCACCTTCTGGGAAGGGCTCGCAGACGGCGACACGTACGCGAGTACGGCAGAAATGGGCGTGCTACTGCGGCGGCTGCACGAACTGGAGCCGCCGCCTTTTTCGCTGCCGCGACTCCAGCCGTTCGAAAAGGTCGCGAGCCGCTTGGAGCGTGCCTCCATTCCGGCGAGCACCCGATCATTCCTGCGCTCGATGGCGAGGGATTTGGAGGTCGAGTATGGACGCCTCGAATTCTCGCTTCCCTCGGGACATCTGCACGGTGACTTCAACGTGGGTAACGTTCTGCACGATGCGTCTGGCCATCCGCGCGTAATTGACCTGGACGGGTTTTCTACAGGCCCCCGCGAGTGGGACCTGATGCAAACAGCCATGTATTACGACAGCTTTGGATGGCACACGGAAGCGGAGTATGCGGATTTCGTGGCGGGCTACGGTTTCGACGTGCGCGAATGGGCCGGATACATGGTGCTGCGGAGCGTGCGAGAACTGCTGATGGTCACGTGGCTCTCGCAGAACGCGGGCGCGAACCCTCGGGCTGCTGACGAGGTCGAGAAGCGTGTGGCAACTCTCCGGTCGGGAGGATCACGCCGAGATTGGGCACCCTTCTAAGGCGTCAAGCCGCATTGCTGCCACAGGCGGTAGGTCCGCGCTTCTTCCATGAAGGTACGGAATTCCACAGCGCCCCGCATCGCAGGGGATACGCGTTCGCGGAATTCTCGAACGTACTGGACGCAGCGCGCCGACTTCAAACCCTCGCCAAGCTGTAGGGCAGTCTTGGCGATTTCGCAGCCGCGCCCAATTTCGCCTTGGTTGATATACGCTTCGGCCTGCACCATCGTCGCGAAGAAGTCGCTTCGATTATTCAGGCCGTCGCCGAAGATCGATCCCGCGCCCCGTTCTGCCGCTTCTGCGGACCGGCCCAAATCTCGGAAGCAGTGGCCGATCTCGGCTGCAAGTTCCACTTCATCGAAATACGCGATGTACGGCGGATCGCTGTCCGGGGTCCGCTGACTGAGCTTTCGCTCTGCCTCTACCAAAGCGAGGTCGCATCCCCGTTCGTCACCGAGGCGGGCCAGGGCACGCGCCTCCATCGCGCGGAACTGTGCGGACATCGTGGGGCCCAACACGCCCGCTGGTCCCGTGTAGGCCGCCCGAGCAAGGGTGGCCGCGTCCTGGTAGCGCCCGAGGAACGTGGCCTGGTGGCTCATCGCGGAAAGGATGCTGCCGCCAAGAAGCCGGTCCCCTGCCGCTTGCGTCATGCGCAGCGCCTGGATGAAATACCGCTGAGCGATGCCGTGAAGGCCGCTGTCGTACGACATCCACCCGGCGAGCAAGAGCGCTTCCGCCACGGCCGAGTAGAGCTGTTTGCCCACGTCGTCGGAGTACTTACCGTCCAGCATTGGCCGTACGTCCGTGTGCAGGTACTGGATCAGCGCGCGTCGGGCGTGGCCGCCGCCGAACTTGCCATCGAGCATGCTGAACGCGTCGGCAGTGGAACGGATCATCTCCACGTCCACCGCGCCGATCGCGCGGTTGCCCGCGCGCGTCAGCTCCCCGTCCGGCGGGGCGACGATCCAGCGCAGAGACGCCGTGTTCCAGGCGGCCGAGTCCGGCTGCGCCCTGACCAGTACCTCAGCCTCAGCAAGGTCGGCACGCCAGAGGTTTGCGACGGTCTTGGCTGTCGCCTCGGGCCTATCTGCGAACTCAAGTCCGAGGTCAGGCTGTACGGAAGACACGGCCGCGTCACCCATGCCGATGTCGTCCAGGGTGAGCCGGCGCCCTACTTTCTGCCCGATGGCATCCGCGATGAACTGCGGCATGTTGCCGCGCGGGGTCGCCCCCTTGAGCCACCGCGAGACGTACGTGTGATCGCAGGTGATGTCTTCACCTGACCGAGCGGCAGCGGCGACCACCGCGCGAGCAAGGGACTTGTGCGAGAAGTCGCCTTCCTGCATGAGCGCGGCCAGTCTGGCGTTCCGGTCTGCCATGGGACCCCCAGAGTGCGGCCGTAGTACCAGCTTGACCCATCGTCACTCTACGCAGGTCAGGCCCGGGGTGCAGAGGGTTCGCACCTAGGAGTGCACGAGTGCACCCCCAAGTACTCGCTCCCGAACCGCTCGCCAGATGACGACAGTTGAATCACCACCGCACGGGACAGGCCAGCGGGACCGAGTCGAAAGCCACGGGTTGACGGCGCGGAATCCTTCTGCCAACGTGAGTGGTAGGTAATACACACCACGCTTCGCCCGTGGTCGTGTGGTGCCCGGAGGAAAGCCCCGACGGGGTGAGTACGAAGGCAGCGTCCGTTGTTTGAAAACTGAACAGTGATCGTGCGGAGCCGACGCGAGAGCGGCGGTCGCGGTAGGTGCCTAGGGCGAGGGTCCGGGGGCAAACCGCCGTGATGAACGACGCTCTCCCCCTACGCGCTTGGCAGGCGCCACCCGGTGACCGGGTGTGGGGAAGTACAGCGGAGCTCCAACGCACGTGGCGGCAAGAGTGAGACCGCCCCCGTGACGGCCGGGTGAAGCCGTCGGCGGTACGCCAACCTGCACCGACTCGTGCAGACCGCCCTGCTGGCGTCAGAGCAGTGACGATGACGCACCCGACTCTCCGGCTCGGGACCTGTCCCGCCCTGGCAACGGCGCGATGGGTGAAGCCGTGTCCCTGCGATTCGCGGGAGGTCGGCATGGACCGACGACATACCAGGGCGCCGCCGCGACGGACCGGCCGGCGGCGCCTGCTCAGATCTTCCGGTCCGTTCCTGGTCCGCAGCGCTGACGCTGCGGCCGGCTGCCTCTCCCGCCCGTCCGGGCCGCGCACAGCGTGGCAGCCCGTACGGGCCGGAGTGCGGGGAGCCGCGAGGACTCCACCCAAGACACCAACGGCGCGCGCCCCCGGAGAGGCAACTCCGGGGGCGCTGTAGGGCCGTTCCACCTGCAAGGGAGAGCACGACCCAATGGACCACATCGTCACTGTTCAGGACGCCGTTACCGCCTTTGCTCCGTGGATGGAGCCGACGGACGCGGAGCTGGACGCGATCGAGCAGGAGTCACCGCTGATCCTGGCGGAGGTCGACCTGCTGGACGTGCAGATCACGATCCTTGACCGGGTCCCGAACGAGATGGATGCGCGTCGTCTGCGGCGGGCCCGTAACCGGGTGCTGTCCGCCCGGCGCGTCCTGGCCAACCGCAGGGCCGTGGTGCCGGGGGGTGCGGCGTGACCACCATGCTGCACACCCTCGCCGCGGTGGGCCCGATGGCCGCCGCGTGGGGCGCCCACAGTCTGTGGATGCGCCGCCGTCTGACCGCTGCCCGGCGCGATCCGCTGTCGGGGCTGTGGACGCGGGAGGCGTTCGAGAACCGCGCCGTCCACACCCTGGCCCGCCGCCCGCACGTCGCCGTCATCCTGTGCGACCTGGACGGCTTCAAGGCCGTCAACGACACCCACGGACACGCCGCCGGGGATGCCGCGATCCGTGCCGCCGCCGGGAGCCTGACCGACGCCCTTGACGGGCGTCCGGGTGCGGTCGCGGCCCGGTTGGGCGGGGACGAGTTCGCCGCCGTCGTGCCCCTCGCCGACCCTCTCTCGCTGCCGTGGTTGCTGCGTGGCCTGCACGACGAGATGACCGCGCCGTTCCGCCACGCCGGCCGTGACCTGACGGTGGGCGCGTCCATCGGCGCGGCCCTCTCCAATGACCTCAACCCGGCCGCCGTGTCCCGCCCGGCTGAGGCGCTGGCGACGCTGCTGCGGCTGGCGGACGAGGCCATGTACGCGGTCAAGCGCACGGGTGGCGGCTGGCACTACCCCGCCGCCACGACCCCGGCCAGGGGCACGACCGCAGGGCGCCGTACCGGACGCCCCGGCACCCACACCACGCACCGGAAGGGAGCGGCATGACCCTGTACGAGATCGTCTACGGCCCCCGTCCCGGCAAGAACGCCGACTTCCCCACGCTGCTGCGCCGGGCGCTGGACGCGAACGCCACGCTGGCTCGTGGATACGCCCTGATCGGCGACGCGGTGAACGAGGCTGCCGCGCACCGGGAGATCAACAAGCTGCTGGGCATCTGGGAGCTGGACGGGGGTGCGGCATGAGCACCGCGACACTCCCCGCCCCGGGCGCCCCTGCCGAGCCGGCGGGGGTGCCGCCGCTGACCCGCCCGGAGATGGGCCTTGCCGGTCTGGGGGCGCTGGCCGCCGCCGGGGTCGGCGCGCTCGGCCTGATCTCCTCGTTCGACGCCGTTTCCGAGGCTGCGGCACGGTGGGGGTTCGGTGAGCCGTGGATGCTGCCGGTCGGCATCGACACGGCCATTCCGGTGTTCACCGTGGCCAACCTGCTGCTGATCCGTATGGACATGGCACTGGCCTGGGTGCGGTTCGTTCCCTGGGTGCTCACCCTGGTCACCTGCGGTCTGAACGTCGCCGCCGGACATGGGCCGTGGGCGAAGGTGGCCCACGGCACCATGCCGCTGCTGTGGGTGGTGTTTTCCGAGATCGGCGCGCACATCTACGCCGTGCGGATCGGTGCCGCCACCGGACGCCGCATGGAGAAGATCCGCGTCTCACGCTGGCTGCTGGCCCCGGTGTCGACGTTCGCGCTGTGGCGACGGATGGCGCTGTGGGAGGTCACCTCCTACTCGGATGCGCTCGCGCTGGAGCGGGAACGGCTGTTGGCCCGCGCGGACCTGCGCGAGCGCTACGGCCGCAGCTGGCGCAGGAAGACGCCCCGACGCGAACGCGTCCTGCTGCGCCTGGGTGAACTGGCCCCCGCCGGGAAGGAAGAGACCACCCCGCCCCCGCCGCCCGCTGAAACAGCCACCGCCCCGGCGGTCGACAGTGCGCCCCGGCCACCGCGCCGTTCCGCGCCCAAGGCCAAGCCCAAGGCAGGCAAGCCGCGGGCCCGGTCGTTCGAGGATGCGCTGAGCGAGGCCCGCACGGTGACGGCCGACTGGCCCGAGGGCGAGCTGACCGCTGAGCGGCTGCGGACCACGCTGCGGATCTCGCAGGACAACGCCCGCAAGGTCCGCGACGCGCTCAAGGCAGAGCGCACCGCGCCCGCCCTGCACGCCGTCGACACCACGGACGACAGCAGCGAGGAGGAGGCGGCATGAAGTCACAGCCCCTCGCGGCCGTCGGCACGTGGCTGCCGGTGATGGAAGCGGCCGGCCACCGCTGCCAGTGCGCGGGCGAGTGCGGTAACCCGCACGCCAAGACGGACGGGCGGTGCCCGCGCGAGCACGACGGCTACACCAGCAAGCACGGCCACCGCGTCCGCCTGATGGCCGCACCCGCCGACCCGTCGACGCCGCCCACCAGGGCCGTCACGCTGCCCACCAGCAGCCTGCGGGCCTGGTGCCCGGACTGCTACGTCGCCGCCGACCGCCGGGCCCGCGCACAGGCGGCCCCGCCCGCCGACGACACGCCGGGCCTGTTCGACCTGTAACCCACCTGCACTGCACTCGAAGGGAGTTCGGGCGTGAGCCTGACGTTCACCGACCTGTTCTGCGGCGCGGGCGGGTCCTCCACGGGCCTGGTCGCGGCCGGTCTGGAACTGCGCCTGGCGGCCAACCACTGGAAGCGCGCGGTGGAGACCCACGCGGCCAACCACCGCGACGCCGACCACCTGTGCGCGGACATCAACAACTACGACATGCGGCGCCTGCCCAGGACGGACATCCTGTGGGCCTCGCCGATCTGCACGGAGATCTCCCCGGCCGGCGGGCGCCGCCGCACCCACGGACAGCTCACCCTGGAGCTGGAGGAGTGCGGCCGGGTGGAGGACGCCGGGTGGGAGCGCACCAGGGCGACCGCCTACGACGTGATCCGGGCGACCGAGGTACATCGCTACAAGGCGGTGCTGTGTGAGAACGTGCTGGAGTTCGCCGTCGACTGGGAGCTGTTCCAGTGGTGGCGCAAGGGCATGGAGATGCTCGGCTACCGCTCACAGATCGTCTCCGTGTCCTCCGCCCACGTCGGCGGCGCCGACAACCTGCCCGCGCCGCAGTGGCGGGACCGGATCTACATCGTCTTCACCCGCACCGACATCCCCGTCCCCGATCTGGCACCCCGGCCGCCCGCCTGGTGCCCCGAGTGCGGCGAGGACGTGTTCGCGGTGCAGACCTGGCGCAACGGCCGCAGGGTGGGCAAGTACAAGCAGCAGTACGACTACCGCTGCCCCAACACCGCCTGCCGCCACGCTGTGGTGGAGCCGTACGTGCGCCCGGCCGCGTCCATCATCGACTGGACGAACCTGGGGGTCCGGATCGGCGACCGACCCGCGCACGGACTGCGGCCGCTCGCCGCGAACACGGTCAAGCGCATCCGCGCCGGGCTGAGCCTGCTGGGCAGTGAGCGGATGGTGCTGACCGTCAACCACGGCGGACACGACGGCCGCGCCATGCCCGCCGATGGCGCCCCGCTCGCCGCCCGCACCGTGAAGATCGGGGACGCGGTGCTCGTTCCGGCGGGCGGGACGTGGAACACGCAGCCGACGCACACGGCCGAGCCGATGCGGACGCGGCTGGCCAACCCCAGGGGGTTCGAGGCACTGCTGCCCCCGCCGCAGGCCGATGACTCGTTCATCGTCACCCTGCGCCGCAACGCCACCGCCCGCCCGGTCTCCACCCCGGTCGACACGGTCACCGGGCAGGGACGGCATCACTGGCTGGTCATCCCCTACCGCAACGCCGCCAGCAAGTCGGCCGGCGAGCCGCTGCACACGCTCGGCACGAAGGACTCCGCCGCGCTGCTCGGTCCGGCACCGGAGTTGGACGACTGCCACTACCGGATGATCCAGCCGCGCGAACAGCTCCTCGCACAGCGCTTCCCGGCCGACTACATCGTCCACGGCAACAAGGGCGAGCAGACCATGCAGGCCGGGAACGCCGTCTCCTGCAACGTCGCCCAGTGGATCGGCGAACGGGTCACCGACGCCCTCGCCCGCACCGCGGCCCACGCCGCCTGAACCGAACGCGTGAGCTAGGGGCAGGAATTGTGCCCCTTCCAGCTCGCCAACGAACCGACCATCACAGCACGGGCCCGGCCGCTCACCTCCTACAGCGTCGGCCGGGCCCGCTCTCCCTCACACCCGAAAGTGGAAGGACTCTCAGTGAAGCATCCCGACGACGATGAACTGTTCAACGGGCTGGAAGCCGAGGTGGCCGCCGACGCCGACCCCGACTCGGGAGCCGACGTGGTCGACCTCGACAAGGCACGTTCCGCGCGCGAGCAGTCGGCCGACCCGAGTTCGCCGACGCATGGCGGGCAGTCGGCCGACTCGCCCGGACACGAGTCGGGCGAGGAGTCGGCCGACCCGACGCGGCGCGTGATGGTCGACCAGTCGGCACCGGCCGTGACCGGTCCGGGCTACCTCGGCCGGCTCGCCGCCGCGAAGCGGCGGGACGTGATCCCGCTGTGGCTGCGCTCGGTCGCCGAACTCAAGACCGCGTCCGCGTGGGTGGCCCGGCACTACACGCACGCCACCGCCTACCACGCCGTTCGCTCGCCTGTTTACGCCGCGCGCCTAGCCATGCAGGCCCCTGCGGGGCTGGCCCGGTTCGTCGGCGGCACCATGCGGTGGGTCGCCGACCGCGAGGGCGAACCGGTCCGGCTCGCCGCCGTGCGCCGCGAGGACGCCGCCGAGTATCTGAAGCTTTCCCGGCAGCGTGACGGCCGGGTCCGACTGCGGACCCTGGTCGCCGTGCTGGCGATGTTCGTCGGTATCGGCGCGGCCCTCGCCATCTACGTCCTCGCCCCCGACTGGCTGCAAGCCCTGTCGGTCAGTGCGCTGGTGCTGGCGCTGGGCTTCAACGGCCGCAAGGCCGATGACCCGGTCATCCACCGTGCGGTGGAGGTCCCGAAGGCAGCCAAGCTCACGTCGGACATCGTTCTGCGGGCGCTCGGCTCGTTGGGTATCCCGGCGATCAACCAGGCTCAGGCCAAGGGGCGGGACGGGTTCGAGTTCACCGCCCCGATCACCCGGGACGGGCCCGGTTGGCGTGCGCAGGGCAACCTGCCGTTCGGTGTGACGGTCACGGACATCATCGAACGGCGCGAACGGCTCGCCTCCGGTCTGCGCCGGCCGCTGAGCTGTGTGTGGCCGGAGGCGGTGGCCGAGGAGCACACCGGGCACCTGGTGCTGTGGGTCGGCGACCAGGACCTGACCAAGGCCAAGAAGCCCGCCTGGCCGCTGGCCAAGTCCGGTGCGGTGGACCTGTTCAAGCCGGTCGCCTACGGCACTGACCAGCGCGGACGCTGGGTTGAGATCACCCTCATGTACATCGCGGGAATCATCGGTGCCATCCCGCGCATGGGCAAGACGTTCCTGTTGCGTCTGCTGCTGCTCATCGCCGCTCTGGATCCGCGCGCTGAGGTCCACTCCTACGACCTCAAGGGCACCGGCGACCTGGACCCGGTCGGCGAGCGTATCGCCCACCGGCACCGCGCCGGCGACGGGGATGACGACATCGAGTACGCGGTCAAGGACATGCGTGCCCTACGTGAGGAATTGCGCCGCCGGGCGAAGATGATCCGTTCCCTGCCCCGGGACCTGTGCCCCGAGTCCAAGGTGACGTCCGCTCTGGCGGACAGGAAGTCGCTGGGGCTGCACCCGATCGTGGTCGGGGTGGATGAGTGCCAGGTCTGGTTCGAGCACGACAAGTACGGCAAGGAACTGGAAGAGATCTGCACCGACCTGGTCAAGCGGGGACCGGCCACCGGGATCGTGCTGCTGCTGGCCACGCAGCGACCGGACAAGGACAGCATCCCCACCGCCATCAGCGCGAACGCTTCCGCCCGGTTCTGCTTGAAGGTCATGGGCCAGACCGAGAACGACATGGTGCTGGGCACCTCCGCCTACAAGCGGGGCGTGCGCGCCACGATGTTCAACTGGGCCGAGAAGGGTGTGCACTACTTCCTCGGTGAAGGCGCCGACGCCCGGATCGTGTGCGCCACCTACGTCGACGCTCCGACCGCGGAAGCGATCGCCGACCGGGCCCGCAAACTGCGCGAGAAGCTGGGCTTGCTCACCGGCCACGCCCTCGGGGAAGAGCCGCAGGCCGACGCGGGAGCCTCCTACGACCTGCTCGCCGACGTCGCGGCCGTGGTGCCGGAGACCGAGGAACGGGTGTGGAACGAGCGGATCGCCGCCCGCCTCGCCGAACTGCGGCCCGACGTGTACGGCGGGTGGAAGGGCGAGAACGTCACCTCCGCCCTGAAGCCGCACGGCATCAAGACCCGCGACGTTGCGGGCACGACGGAGGACGGCACCCGCACGACCCGGCGCGGCATCGTCCGCGCCGACCTCCTCAAGGCGATTGCGGAGCGTAACGAGAAGCCGGGCGCCGCATAGGCCCGCAACGGTGCTACCGGTAGCAGGCACACCTGCTACCGGTAGCACCCCCGCTAGCACCCCAAACCGCCACTCATCTGCGATCTAGCGGATAGCACCCCACCTGCGGAAACCCCTGGATACCCGCCCGGAGGGCCCCTGATGACCCCCATCCTCCTTGCTATCGCCTGCCTGATAGCCATCACTATCGGTTACGGCGGGCTGTGTGCGGCCTCGCCGTTCGGCGACTGCCGCAAGTGCCGCGGCATGGGCCACGCCCTCAAGCACGACCGCAAGGGACGCCTCAAGCGCGGCAAGGACTGCCGCCGCTGCCACGCCACCGGCAAGCGCATCCGCGTCGGCCGCTGGCTCTACAACCGCGCCGCCCGCATCTACCGCGCCGGCACCACCGACTGAACCCCCGGAGGCACGCACCTATGAACCGCAACCCACAACCCACTCAGCCGCCCGTCATCGTCTGCCGCGACGAAGGCAACGACCTCCTTCACTTCGCCGCCCTCAGCGACCGGTTCCACACCGACCCGATCAGCCTCACCGACCTGCACCACGCGCTTGCCGACATGCACGCCCGGTTCAACAAGCTCGCCCGCCCGGAGTGCTTCTGATGGTCCTGAACATCTCCGCCGTGCTGCTGTTCGGCGCCGCGTCCGCCTTCGCCGTCAAGACCAGGTCCGCCGGAGGGGGCGCCGCCCTGGTCCTGTTCCTGTTCGGCTTCTTCACCGCCGGAACCGGCGCCTACGAGCCCATCCACAACCTCGTGCAGGCATCCGCCGACGCCCTGTCCGCGCTCGGCAAGTGACGGGAGACGACGACGTGAACGAGCCCACCCACCGCCCGGTCGCACGCAACACGTTCGCCCCGGAGGTCCACCGCCCCGTCCCGTTCGTGCGCTCGCCCACGGCGCCGCTCGCACCCATGCAGCCGGGCGGCACCCCGGCGGTGGCGAGCATCGTCCTCCCGGACGGCCGTGTCGTCACCGGCTACGCCGTCGCCCCCGCACAGCCCGAGCCGGTCACCGCCAAGCCGGCCGTCTCCCGCGCTGCGGTGAACGTCGCCCTGGGGGGCGTCGGCTTCCTCGCCGTGTGCGGCGGGCTGTTCCTGCTGACCGCGTTCATCACCGCCCTGACCGCCCTCATCACCCAGCTCGTCATCCTCGCCGCCGTCATCTTCGGCGGCTGGGTCGCCGTGCAGGTCTTCAGCGGGAGCGGCCACCGGGGCGGGACCACGGTCAACATCCGCAAGGCCGTCATCAAGCGCAACCACTTCCACGGCTGACCAGGAGGGACCTACCCGTGTTCGAGATCCGCGTGATCTGCCCGACCGGCGACGCCGACCAGATCGCGGCCACCCTCGCCGCCGCCTTCCACGTCGGCGGCTTCCGCCGCTACCCGGCCCGCGACGGACGGCGCATGCGCCTGTACGTCACCGCCGACACCCACCCCACCCGCGAACTGGCCCGCAAGGAGCCGTGATGGACATCGACCCGAACGAGATCGTCACCGTCGAATGGAGCTGGGACAACGAGGACGGCCCGACCACCTACACCCGCGAGATCACCCGCCGCCAGCTCGGCGACCTGCTCTTGCAGGTGGACGACATGGCCGCCGTGACCGAGGAGCACACCGTATGACCTCCCGCGCCTTGCCCCGACTGCGCATCAAGGTCGTCTGCTCGTCCCGCCGCGCGCTGGCCCTGACCGATACCCCTCGCCCCCGCTGCCCGAACTGCCAGGGCGAGGGCGGCACCGCCCACGACTACGGCGACCACAACGGCGAGTACGCCGGTACCGAGTGGGTGTCCTGTCCCTGCTGGGACGAGAGCCGGTGCCTGGTCCTGCTGCCGCTCCCGCGCTGCCCGCGATGGCTGCGCCGCCGCGCCAGCAGCGCCCCCGACCCGCGGGGCCCCGGCGGCTACAGCGACGAATCGCCCTTCTAGCTGCGCCAAGGGCGGCCCCAACTCTCGCCAAAGAACCCGGGGCCGCCCTTGCCAACCAGTCCAGAACAGACCTGTTGGAGGTCCCAGCATGACCCAACCCGCCCCCGTCCGGCGAGTGGCCCTCGCCCTCGCCGCCGCCCGGCTGCCCGTGCTGCCACTGCGAAAAGGGAAAGTGCCCGTTGGTAACTGCCCCGCCTGTGCGGGCAACGCGTGCGGCGGACGGCCGAACATGAAGACCGCGGGCCCCTGCACCTGCCCGGCGCCCTGCCACGCGTGGGCCGCTGCCACCACCGACCCGCGCGTCATCGCGTCACCCGCGTGGGCGCCGGCATGGCGGGAGGCTGCGGCCGTCGCCTACCACCCCGGCGGCGCCGGCCTCACCGTGGTGGACCTCGACAACGAGGACGCCATCGCGTGGGCGCGGCAGAACCTGCCCGCTACCCGGACCGTGCCGACCACGCGCGGGCAGCACTGGATCTACCAGGGCGCCATGCCCTCCGCGAACGCCGTCCGTCCCGGCATCGACATCAAGTCCGTCAGCCAGTACGCCCGCTGGCTCGGTCCCGGCAGCGGACGCATGACCGCGCTGCCGTCCGCCGTCCGCGCCCTGGTGGTGAGGGAAGAGGCCACCCCCGCCCGGCGCGGGGTGGCCTCTTCCCCTGCCCGCGCCCCGTGGGACCGCACGGTGGCCACCGGGTGCCGCCACACCGAGCGCTACGTCCGAACCGGACTGGAACGCGGCCTCGCTCTCATCCGCTCGCACGCCGAGTCCGGCGCCGGATCACAGGCGTTCGGTGTCGCCCGCTTCCTCGCCGCCCAGCACACCACCTGCCCCGGACCCTGTGGCCTCGCCGCCATCGGCGAGGAGATCACCGCCGGCGCCGTCCTGGTCGGCGTCCCCGAACCGTACGCCCGCCGCGCGGTCGCCAACGGCTTCCGCACCGCCCGGGAGCACACCGCATGACCAAAGCACCGCGCCACCCCGGACACGGCCGTCACAGCGCCACACAACACCCGCCACGGCCGTGCGTGGGCGCGCTGAAGGTCGCCGCCCGCAAGGGCGTCCGCACTGTGCCCGGAGGGAGGACCGCAGCATGACCGAGGCACCCGCCACCGACACCGAGGAACTGCCACCGCCGTCCAACCCCCTCGCCGTCGCCCGCCGGCTCCTGCCGGACTGGCAGACCGAAGACGGACACCTGGTGTGCCGCCGCTGGCGCGCATCGTGGATGCGCTGGACCGGAACCCACTGGCGCGAGATCGATGAAGCCCAGGTACGCAAGGCCATGTACGAACGCCTGGAACACGCCGTCTACCTGGTGCCCGTCAAGGACGGCCAGATGGAGGAACGCGACTGGGCACCAACCAAGCAGAAGATCAGCAACCTGCTCGACGCGCTCGGCTCCATCATCCTGCTGCCCTCCGACGTGGACGCCCCCGCGTGGCTGGACAGCGGCGGCGCGAACACCACCGGATGGGGGCCCATCGTGGCCTGCGCCAACGGGCTGCTGCGCATCCGCGACCGCGCCCTACTGCCCCACACCCCCGGATTCTTCAACCACGTCTCCGTTCCGTTCACCTACGACCCGGACGCCACCGCGCCGGAATGGGAACGGTTCCTGGCGAAGATCTGGCCGGACGCCCCCGACGCCATCGCCACCCTTCAGGAGTGGTTCGGCTACATCCTGTCCGGGCGCACCGACCAGCAGAAGATCCTGCTCATGGTCGGCCCGTCCCGCTCCGGCAAGGGCACCATCGCCCGCGTGATGAAAGAGCTGGTCGGCAAGAACAACCTCGCCGGCCCCACCCTCGCCGGACTCGGCACGAACTTCGGACTGGCCACCCTGATCGGCAAACCGCTCGCGGTCATCTCCGACGCGCGTCTGTCCGGCAACGACAGCAGCCAGGTCGTCGAACGTCTGCTGACCATCTCCGGCGAGGACACCATCGACATCGACCGCAAGTACCGCGAGCAATGGACCGGCAAGCTGCCCACCCGGCTGATGATGCTCTCCAACGAGCTGCCGCACTTCGGCGACTCCTCCGGCGTCATCGCCCGCCGGTTCATCGTCCTCAACCTCACCGTCTCCTGGCTCGGCAAGGAAGACACCACCCTCACCGACCGGCTCACCGCCGAGATGCCCGGCATCCTCAACTGGGCCCTGGACGGACTGGCCCGCCTCCAGCGCACCGGCCGCATCACTGAGCCGGCCGCCAGCCGCGAGGCCGTCACCACCATGCAGGACACCGCGTCACCCACGTCCGCGTTCATCCGCGAACGCTGCACCACCGGACCCGCCTGCACGATCCCCGTGGACAACCTGTGGGCCGCCTGGCGCGAGTGGGCCGAAGACAACGGCGTCCGCCCCGGCACCAAACAGATCTTCGGCCGCAACCTGCTCTCCGCGATCCCCCAACTCACCCTCACCCGCCCCCGAGACGGCGACAGCCGGGTGCGGACCTACACCGGCATCACCCTGCGCCCCTCACCCGGCAACGCCGACTGAAGTAGCGCCCACAATCCGCCGGGTCGCGGACCATCGCGGACCGCCCCCGCTGACCTGCACCTTTACCGAACCCCAATCGCGGACCATCGCGGACCAACCCTCCAAGGGCGGTCCGCGATGGTCCGCACACCACCCCACACAAAAGCGCAGGTCAAACACGGTGGTCCGCGATGGTCCGCGACCCACAGGAATGTGACCCCACTTGCCCTGGTCTTCTCGCACAGGAGAGATCTGCATGACGACCCCGACCCGTCGGCGCCGCACGCCGAAAGACGAACTGCTGCCCCTGAGTGACGTTCTGGAAGAACTCGGCATCAGCCGCCCTACCTGGTACCGCTGGCGAGACCGCGGCTATGGCCCGGAGGCACGCCGTACGCCGTCCGGACGTATCTGTGTGCGTCGGAGTGCCCTGGACGCTTTCAAGGACGAATTGGAATCCGCGTGACCGAGTGGAGCTACTCCGTAAAGATCTGGGCTATCCGCAAGCGCAGTGACTCGCGGAACCCGTACCAACTCCGCTGGAAGGTGGGCCCCCGCCCGCACTCGGAGTCGTTCCTCACCCTGGGCCTGGCGGAGAGTCGCCGGGCCCAGCTCATTACGGCTGCACGTGAGGGCGAGCCGTTCGACGTGGACAGCGGCTTTCCGAAGTCCCTGGTCGCCAGGGACCGGGACATCTCGTGGTTCGACCACGCGCGCAACTACATCGAGTTGAAGTGGGCCCACTCCCCTGCCTCGACTCGGCGCACATTGGCCGAAGCCATGGCAACGGTGACGCCTACGTTCGTGAAAGACACGCGCGGTATGGCGGACGACCGAGCCGTACGCCAGGCGCTGTATAGCTGGGCTTTCAACAAGAACCGCTGGGACCAGGAGGTCCCGCCCGATGTGGGCAAGGTTCTGGAATGGTTCAAGCGCAAGTCGTTGCCCACGTCAGCGTTGTCTGATCTGGTTCTTGTGCGGGCCGCGCTCAACGCGATCTCCAGGAAGCTGGACGGCACAACGGCTGCACCAGGAACTATCAGCCGCAAGCGAGCAATCTTCTACAACTCCCTGGATTACGCCGTAGAGGCCGAACTCCTCACGGACAATCCGCTCACCCGCATCAAGTGGAAAGCCCCGGAGCAGGTGGTCGAGGAGGTCGACCCCGAATGCGTGCCCAACCCTGGGCAAGCAGCGAAGCTGCTGGCAGCCGTGCGAGACCAGAGCCCGCGCGGTCGCCGTCTGGTCGCATTCTTCGGCTGCATGTACTACGCGGCCGCGCGGCCGGCCGAAGTCATCGGCCTACGGATTCGGGACTGCGATCTGCCCCGGCGTGGGTGGGGGCTGCTCCGGCTGAGAGAGACTCGCCCGCGCTCCGGCTCAGCGTGGACGGATAGCGGCGAGGCGCACGACAAGCGCGGACTCAAGCATCGGCCCCGGCGAGCGGTCCGTCACGTACCGATCCCGCCGGAACTCGTGGCACTCCTGCGGTGGCACGTCAGCGCGTACGGCACGGCGCCGGACGGCCGACTGTTCCAGACGATGCGCGGTGGTCTGATCCAGGACACCGGATACGGCGAAGTTTGGGCGGAGGCCCGGAGACGTGCTCTCACCTCAGATGAGTTCGACTCGGCACTGGCCAAGCGCCCATATGATCTACGTCACGCTGCGGTGTCCACCTGGCTCAGCTCCGGCGTGGAGCCTCAGCTAGTAGCCGAGCGGGCCGGGCACAGCATGACTGTCCTCTTCCGGGTGTACGCGAAGTTCCTGAAGGACGGCGACGACGCTGCGAACGCCAAGATCTCTGCTCGCCTCAGCCAGTACGGGTGACGGCCCTCTGGAAAGCCCGTCCACGGCCCGTCCACGCAACCCGAGACAGGCCGTTCGAACGCGAGACAGAGCGAGACAGTGTGGTGATCGCCGGGGAGTACGACGAGGGGCCCGGGGGGGGGGGGGGGGGGGGGGTCCAGGGTCCCCTTTTTCGTGCTGGGGTGCCAGGACCCGAACCC
>NZ_JBVHVI010000009.1:0-19510 GCF_055564915.1 Streptomyces sp. NPDC028928 | reverse complement strand
AGCAAAAAAGAAAAAAAAGAGGGGGGGGGGGGGGGCCCCCCCCCCCCCCGCCCCACCCCCCCCCCCCCCCCCCCCCCCCCCCCCCCCGGGCCCCTTGTTCCCGTGTGGCGGCGCCAGGATTCGAACCTGGGTAGGCATAGCCGACAGATTTACAGTCTGCTCCCTTTGGCCGCTCGGGCACACCGCCGGGTAGTGCTGCCGTCTCGAACCCGCTTTCGGCGGTGTTCCCCGGCAACGACGTAAACAATACCCGATGCACAGGGGTGCTTCGCCACCCGGTTGATCTCCGCCCCCGGCCCCGGAGGGTGGCTAGGCTGGTGCGGATGCGGCCCGGTGCTGCACCGGGCCCGGCGGTCGCCGCCGCGCACGCCGGCACGCACCTGATACGCACCCCGACAGCACCCGATACAAGGAGCCACAGGACATGGCCGACTCCAGTTTCGACATCGTCTCGAAGGTCGAGCGGCAGGAGGTCGACAACGCCCTCAACCAGGCCGCCAAGGAGATCTCGCAGCGCTACGACTTCAAGGGCGTGGGGGCCTCGATCTCGTGGTCCGGTGACAAGATCCTCATGGAGGCGAACTCCGAGGACCGGGTGAAGGCCGTCCTCGACGTCTTCCAGTCGAAGCTCATCAAGCGCGGCATCTCGCTGAAGGCGCTGGACGCGGGTGAGCCGCAGCTCTCCGGCAAGGAGTACAAGATCTTCGCGTCGATCCAGGAGGGCATCTCCCAGGAGAACGCCAAGAAGGTGGCGAAGATCATCCGCGACGAGGGCCCCAAGGGCGTGAAGGCTCAGGTCCAGGGTGACGAGCTGCGCGTCAGCTCCAAGAGCCGCGACGACCTGCAGACCGTGATCGCGCTCCTGAAGGGCAAGGACTTCGACTTCGCGCTGCAGTTCGTGAACTACAGGTGATCGTGAGAAGGGTGGGCACCCTGCGGTGCCCGCCCTTCGTGCTGCCGTGCCCGCGCGCTCAGTCGCGTGAGTTCCCGAACAGGATCCGGTAGACGATCAGCAGCACCAGGGAACCGCCGACGGCCGCGGCCCAGGTGGCCCCGTCGTAGAAGTTCTTGCTGATCGGGTGGTCCAGCCAGCGGGCCGATATCCAGCCCCCGATGAACGCGCCCGCGATGCCGATGAGGGTCGTGCCGACGAAGCCGCCGGGGTCGCGTCCCGGCAGCAGGACCTTGGCGATGGCTCCGGCCAGCAGTCCCAGGATGATCCAACCGATGATGCTCATGCCGTGAACCTGCCCTTCCGCGCTGCGTCCGCACTGTCGGATCCATGGGTTTCCGGTGCGGATCCGCTGTCGTCGCGCGCGTGTTCGTGCCGTGTCGATGAAGAGGACGTCACCGGTCCACCCGCCGGTTGCCGAGGTCAGTAGGGTGCGGCGCATGACACGTACCGATGCCGCTCTGCGCCGCAGTCTGGGCCTGCGGGACGCCGTGGTCGTCGGCCTGGGCTCGATGGTCGGTGCCGGCGTCTTCTCCGCGCTGGGGCCCGCCGCGCGGGCGGCCGGTTCCGGGCTGCTGCCCGGGCTCGCCGTCGCCGCCGTGGTGGCCTACTGCAACGCCATGTCCTCGGCCCGGCTCGCCGCCCGCTACCCGGCCTCCGGCGGGACGTACGTGTACGGCAGGGAGCGGCTGGGCGCCTTCTGGGGGTATCTGGCCGGCTGGGCGTTCGTGGTCGGCAAGACGGCCTCCTGCGCGGCCATGGCGCTCACCGTGGGCGCGTACGTGTGGCCGGGTCAGGCGCACGCGATGGCGGTCGCGGCCGTGGTGGCGCTGACCGCCGTGAACTACGGCGGGATCCAGAAGTCGGCCTGGCTGACGCGGACGATCGTGGCGGTCGTCCTGGCCGTTCTCGCGGCCGTGGTCGTGGTGTGCCTGGCCTCCGGGCGGACCGACACGGGGCGGCTGGACATCGGGCTGTCCTCGGGGGCCGGCGGGGTGCTCCAGGCGGCCGGGCTGCTGTTCTTCGCGTTCGCCGGGTACGCGCGGATCGCCACCCTCGGGGAGGAGGTGCGCGATCCGGCGCGGACGATTCCGCGGGCGGTCCCGCTGGCCCTCGGGATCGCCCTGGTGGTGTACGTGTGCGTCGCCGTCGCGGTGCTCGCCGTGCTCGGCGCGGGCCGGCTCGGGCATGCGGCGGCGCCACTGGCCGACGCGGTGCGGGCGGCCGGGGTGCCGGGGCTCGTGCCCGTGGTGCGGGCCGGGGCGGCGGTGGCCGCGCTGGGCTCGCTGCTCGCGCTCATCCTCGGGGTGTCCCGTACGACGCTCGCCATGGCCCGGGACGGGCATCTGCCGGGCGCGCTGGCGGCCGTGCACCCGCGGTTCCGGGTGCCGCACCGGGCGGAGCTGGCCGTGGGCGCGGTGGTCGCCGTGCTGGCCGCGACGGTGGACGTGCGCGGCGCGATCGGCTTCTCGTCCTTCGGTGTGCTCGCCTACTACGCCGTCGCCAACGCCTCGGCCTGGACGCTGAACCCGGCCACGCGCGCGCGTGTGGTGCCCGTGGTGGGCCTGCTGGGCTGCGCCACGCTGGCGTTCGCGCTGCCCGCCGTCTCGGTGGCCGTGGGCGCGGGCGTCCTCGCGGTGGGCGTGGCCGCGTACGGCGTACGGCGGTGGTGGGCGGGGCGGCGCGGGGCGTGACGCGCGTACGGCGGGGCGTGACGCGCGTACGGGGGGGGCGGCTCGGCGTAGGCCGGTGTGCTCGGGACGGTGTGCTCAGCGGGCCGCGAACGGCTGGTCGGTGGGGACGATCTCGCGGCCCAGCGGAAGCAGGGAGACCGGTATCAGCTTGAAGTTGGCGATGCCGAACGGGATGCCGATGATCGTGACGCACAGGGCGATGCCGGTGGCGATGTGCGCGAGCGCCAGCCACCAGCCGGCGAGGAGCAGCCACAGGACGTTGCCCACGCAGGAGGGGGCGCCCGCGTCGCGCCGCTCGACCGTGGTGTACCCGAAGGGCCAGAGGGCGTAGAGGCCGATGCGGAAGGCGGCGATCCCGAAGGGGATGGCGATGACCGTGATGCACAGCAGCACGCCGGCCAGCAGATAGCCGAGGAACAGCCACAGGCCGCTCAGGACGAGCCAGATGACGTTCAGGATGGTCTTCACGGGCGTCCTGCCATCTTCTCCAGGCGGGCGATGCGCTCCGCCATCGGCGGGTGGGTGGAGAACATCTTGGACATTCCCTGGCCCGGGCGGAAGGGGTTGGCGATCATCATGTGGCTCGCCGTCTCGATCCGGGGCTCGGGAGGCAGCGGAAGCTGCTGGGTGCCCGTCTCCAGCTTGCGCAGGGCACTGGCGAGGGCGAGCGGGTCGCCGGTGAGGTGGGCGCCGGAGGCGTCCGCCTCGTACTCCCGGGAACGGCTGATGGCCAGCTGGATCAGGGTGGCGGCGAGCGGACCGAGGATCATGATCAGCAGCATGCCGAACAGGCCGGGGCCGTCGTCGTCGTCCGAGCGGCCGACCGGGATCAGCCAGGCGAAGTTCACCAGGAACATGATCACGGAGGCGAGCGCGCCGGCGACCGAGGAGATCAGGATGTCCCGGTTGTAGACATGGCTCAGTTCATGGCCGATGACGCCGCGCAGCTCCCGCTCGTCCAGCAGGCGCAGGATGCCCTCGGTGCAGCACACGGCCGCGTTGCGCGGGTTGCGGCCCGTGGCGAAGGCGTTGGGGGCCTCCGTCGGCGAGATGTACAGCCGGGGCATGGGCTGGCGGGCCTGCGTGGACAGCTCCCGCACCATCCGGTACAGCGCCGGGGCCTCGAACTCGCTGACCGGGCGGGCGCGCATCGCGCGGAGCGCCAGCTTGTCGCTGTTCCAGTACGCGTACGCGTTCGTGCCCAGGGCGACCAGGACCGCGACGACCAGTCCGGCGCGGCCGAAGAAGCTGCCGATGACGATGATGAGTGCGGACAGCCCCCCGAGGAGTACGGCGGTCCTGAGCCCGTTGTGCCGGCGGTGCACGGTGCGCCCTCCAAGTCGTGCAGCTGGGGAACACTCTGATCCAGTGGACCCTCCCGCTTCTGACAACGCCAGGCGGCGGTCGCGAGTTCCCCGGTGTGTGCGGACGCATGGATCGGCCGTACGGGTGACATGCGGGTTCGGCCTCACGCACGCGTGACGGCACGGGTGCCCCACGCGCGCGTGGCGACTCGTCAGAACAGTCCGGTGGCCGCGAAGCGGAGGACCAGCTGGGGTGCTCCGGACAGGGCGACGCCGAGGACGCCGGTGACGGCGAGGGCGGCCGTGACAGGCGCCGGGACGCGGTGCCGGGCGGGCTCGCCCTCGGGGACGCGGAACAGCAGGGCCGTCCACTGCAGGTAGTAGAACAGGGCGATCACGACGTTGAGGGCCATGACGACGGCGAGCCAGCCGAGGCCCGCGTCGACGGCCGCCGAGAACACGGTGACCTTGGCGAACAGGCCGATGACGCCCGGCGGCAGCCCGGCCAGGCAGAGCAGGAAGAAGGCCAGGAGGAGCGCACTGAACGGGTTGGTGGCGTACAGGCCCCGGTAGTCGCTGATCCGGTTCAGGGCCCGGCTACGGCCCACCAGCGCGGCCACCGCGAAGGCGCCGAGGTTCACAGCGGCGTACATCAGGGCGTACGCGACCGTGGAGCCGATCGCCTTCTCGGCGTCCTTGGTGTATCCGGCGGCGGCGATCGGCACCAGCAGGTAGCCGGCCTGGCCCACGGAGGACCAGGCGAGCAGCCGTACGGCGCTGTACGCGCGCGTGGCCTGCTGGCGCAGGGCGGCGACGTTGCCGACGGTCATGGTGAGGGCGGCCAGGGCGGCGAGCGCGGGCCCCCACACGTCGGCGTACGACGGGAAGGCGACGACGGTGACGAGGATCAGCCCGGAGAAGCCGACGGCCTTGCCGACCACGGAGAGGTAGGCGGCGACGGGCAGGGGCGCGCCCACGTAGGTGTCGGGCACCCAGAAGTGGAACGGCACGGCGGCCGTTTTGAAGGCGAAGCCGACGAGGGTCAGGACGACGCCGGCCTGGGCGAGGGTGTGCAGTGGGCCGTCGACGTGCGGCAGGCGCTGGGCGACCTGGGTGAGGTAGAGGGTGCCGGTGGAGGCGTAGACGAAGCTGATGCCCATCAGGCTGACCGCGGTGGCGGTGACCGAGGACAGGAAGAACTTCAGGGCGGCCTCGGAGGACCGCTTGTCGCCGTGCCGGATGCCGACGAGGGCGAACGCGGGCAGGGAGGCGACCTCCAGGGCGACGATCAGGGTGGCCAGGTCGCGGGAGGCGGGCAGCAGGGCGGCACCGGCCGCCGAGGACAGCAGCAGGAACCAGAACTCGCCCGCCGGGACGCGCCGCCGCTCGTCGTCCAGGTGGGTGACGGACAGCAGGGCCGCGAGCAGCGCGCCGCCGAGCACCAGGAACTGGATGACGAGGGTGAAGTGGTCGGCGGTGTAGCTGCACGCGCGCGTACCGCCGGTGAGGCAGAAGGTGCTGCGGTCACCGTCCAGGAGGGGCAGGAGCAGCAGGGTGGAGGCGGCGAGTCCGGCGACCGAGACCCAGCCGAGCACGGCCTTGCGGGGCTCGGGCACGAACAGGTCGGCGACGAGGACGCCGAGCGCCACGACGGCCGCGAGGGTGGGCGGGGCGATCGCGAGCCAGTCGACGGACTGGACCAGCGACTCGGCAAGCGGCTGGGCGCTCATCGGGTGCCTCCTGCGAGGAGCTGCTGCACGGCCGGGTCGGTCAGGCCGAGCAGGGCCTTCGGCCACAGTCCGGCGAGGACGGTGAGGGTGACGAGCGGGGTCCAGGCGGCGAACTCGTACCCGTGGACATCGGCGAGTTTCGGCACCTCCCGCTCGGCGCCGCCCATACAGACGCGGCGGACCACGATCAGCATGTACGCGGCGGTCAGCAGGGTGCCGAACGCGCCGATCGCCATGAAGGTGAGGAAGGCCGGCCGGCTGAGGTCGGCGGCGGGCCGGAACGCGCCGAACAGCGCGAGCATCTCGCCCCAGAACCCGGCGAGTCCGGGCAGGCCGAGGGAGGCGACCGCGCCGAAGGCGAGCAGCCCGCCGAGGCGCGGTGCCCTGCCGTACAGGGCTGCGCCGGTCTCCTCGGCGAGGGTGTCCAGGTCGGTCGTGCCGGTGCGGTCCTTCAGCGCGCCGACCAGGAAGAACAGCAGGCCGGTGATGAGGCCGTGGGCGATGTTGGCGAACAGGGCGCCGTTCACGCCGGTCGGGGTCGTGCTGGCGATGCCGAGCAGGACGAAACCCATGTGGCCGACGGAGGAGTAGGCGATCAGCCGCTTGAGGTCGCCCTTCGCGCCCTGCTTGGCGAGGGCCAGGCAGGCCAGGGACCCGTAGATGATCCCGACGACGGCGAACGCGGCGAGGTACGGCGCGAAGGTGTGGAAGCCGTCCGGCGCCACCGGCAGCAGGATCCGGACGACCCCGTACGTGCCCATCTTCAGCAGAACACCGGCCAGCAGCACCGAGCCGACGGTCGGCGCGGCGGTGTGGGCGTCGGGCAGCCAGCTGTGCAGCGGCCACATCGGCGTCTTCACGGCGAGCCCGATCCCGATCGCCAGAACGGCGATGACCTGCACGGATGTGGTCAGGGACCGGCCGTTGTCAGTGGCGAGTGCCACCATGTCGAACGTGCCCGCCTTGATTCCGATCAGGAGCAGGCCGAGCAGCATGACCACGGAGCCGAGCAGCGTGAACAGGATGAACTTCCACGCGGCCCGGGTCCGGCCCTCGCCGCCCCAGCGGGCGATGAGGAAGTACATCGGGATGAGCACCATCTCGAACGCGAGGAAGAACAGCAGCAGGTCGAGGACGGCGAAGGTCGCGAGGGTGCCGGACTCCAGCAGGAGCAGCAGGGCGACGAACGCCTTCGGGGACGGGCCCGACGGCGGCTTGGAGTAGGAGTAGAGCGCGCAGAGGAAGGTCAGCAGCGCGGTCAGGACCAGAAGGGGGAGGGAGATGCCGTCCATGCCGAGGTGGATCCGCACGTCGAGTGCGGGGATCCAGCTGATGTCGGTCGTGGCCTGCATCTTCGACGGATGGTCGTGGTCGAAGCCGAGCGCGAGGACGATCGCGGCGATGAGGACCGCGCCGGTCACGGTCACACCGTGCCGCAGCACGGCCTGCTCGGGGGACTTCCCCTTCAGTCCGGGCGGGGCCGGGAGGAGAGCGGCGGCGGCGCCGAGGAGCGGGCCGACGACGACGAATGCCAGAAGGAACTGCATCACGGACTCGTTGATATCGATCACGCCTGCTCACGCTCCCGTGGCGACGAGGAGGACGGCGACCGCCAGGACGACGGTGCCGGCGAGCAGCGCGCTCACATAGGTCTGCACATTGCCGGTCTGGGCGCGCCGTACGGCAGCCCCGAGCAGCCGGGGCAGGGCGGCGGCACCGTGTACGTAGGTGTCGACGACCTCGCGGTCGAGGAACCGGACGAGACTCGCTCCGGCCTGGACCGGGCGGACGAAGAGCGCCGCGTACACGGCGTCCAGGTGGAAGCCGGCGGCCGCGGGACGGTGCAGCGGGCCGAGGAGGAGCCGTGAGGGGTCCGCCGGGTCGGGGGCGTAGGCGATGTCGCCGTAGGCCGGCGCGTGGGTGGCGATGGCCTCGGCCTCGACCAGTCCGGCGTCCTCCTCCGGGTGGGCGGCGACCGCGCCCAGCGGGACCCGGGCGGCGACCTGGGTGGTGCGCTGCCAGGCGCCGTAGGTGAGGAGCCCGCCGACCAGGGCGAGGCCCGTGCCGAGGATGGAGGTGAGCAGGGTCGGGGTGAGGTCCCGGCCGTCGAACCAGTCGGGCAGCGCGCGGTAGGCGAGCCCGCCGAAGGCCAGGGACGGAATCGCCAGGACCCACAGCACCACGGTCATCGTCAGCGGCTGGCGGCCGTGGTCGGGGGCCTCGGTGCCCCGGCCGCGGAAGGCCAGCAGCCACAGCCGGGCCGCGTACGCGGCGGTCAGCAGGGCGGTGAGCAGGCCGGCGACGAGGACGATCCAGCCCGCGGCCCCGGGGGCGTGCTCGGTGTGGCCGGTGGTCACGTGCTCGGCGGCGCCGAGGACGGACTCCTTGGAGAAGAAGCCGCTGAAGGGCGGGATCGCGGCGAGCGCGAGCAGCGCCACGGTCATCGTCCAGTAGGCGTCCGGGATGCGGTCGCGCAGGCCGTGCGTGCGGGACATCGCGGCCAGCGAGTTGGTGCCGGCGGCGTGGATGATCACGCCGGCCGCGAGGAACAGCAGCGCCTTGAAGGCGCCGTGCGACAGGAGGTGGAAGACGGCGGCACCGCGGTCGCCGACGGCGAGGGCGCCGGTCATGTAGCCGAGCTGGCCGACCGTCGAGTAGGCGAGGACGCGCTTGATGTCGTCCTGGGCGAGCGCGGCGAGACCGGAGCCGGCCATGGTGACGGCGGCCATGACGGCGAGGACCACCATCGCGGCCTGGGAGGCCTCGAAGAGCGGGAGGAGACGGGCGATGAAGTAGACACCGGCGGCGACCATCGTCGCGGCGTGGATCAGCGCCGAGACGGGCGTCGGGCCCGCCATCGCGTCCGGGAGCCAGGTGTGCAGCGGGAACTGCGCCGACTTGCCCGCGACACCGGCGAGCAGCAGCAGCGCGATCAGCGTCGGGTGGTCGATGCCACCGCTCGCCACGGCGCCGAGGACGCGGGTGATCCGGAACGACCCGGCGTCGCCGGCCAGGGCGAACAGGCCGATGAGGAAGGGCACGTCGCCGAGCTTGGTGACCAGGAAGGCCTTGAGGGAGGCGGCGCGGGCCTCGGGGGTCTCCCAGTAGTGGCCCACGAGGAAGTAGGAGCAGATGCCCATGACCTCCCAGCCGACCAGCAGCACGATCAGGTCGCCGGAGTAGACGACCAGGAGCATCGCGGAGGTGAACAGGGAGACGAGAGCGGCGTACGAGGGGTAGCGCGGGTCGTCGCGCAGGTAGCCGGTGGAGTAGATCTGCACGCAGGTCGCGACGAAGGCGACCAGGACGGCGACGAGCGCGGCGAAGCCGTCGATGTGCAGGGCCAGCTCTACGGGGACGGACCCGGTGGGCGTCAGCTCGGTGTGGGCGTCGACGGCCGCGTCACCGCCCTGCCGTACGGCGACCAGCGCGGCCAGCACCAGCGAGGCCAGCGGCGGCAGCACGGCGAGCGGGCGGACGAACCCGGGCGCGGTGCGGCCGAGCAGCAGGCCGGCCGCGGCGCCCAGGAACGGCAGGAGCGGGACGAGGGCGGCGAGGGTGGTCGTGGTCACGCGGGGGCCTCAGCCTTCTCGGCCGCGGAGGTGCCGGGGCCCTCGGTGTCGGGGCCTGCCGTCTCGGGGCCCTCGGCGGTGTCGCGGAGCTTGTCGATGTCGGAGGTGCCGCGGTTGCGGTAGACGGCGAGCACGATCGCGAGGCCGATGCCGATCTCGGCGGCGGCGATGGCGATGGTGAACAGGGTCAGGGCCTGGCCGGAGTGCAGGGTCTCCTTCGCGGTCCGGCTGAGCCAGACGTCGAAGGCGACCAGGTTGAGGTTGACGGCGTTGAGCATCAGCTCGACCGACATCAGGACCAGGATCGCGTTGCGGCGGGCGAGGACGCCGTACAGGCCGGTGCAGAAGAGGAGGGCGGAGAGTACGGCGGGGTAGGCGAGGTGCATCAGCGGGCGCCTTCCTTCCCGGGGGCCGCGGGTGCGGCGGGCGTGTCCGCCTTGGCCTTGCGGGACAGGACGATCGCGCCGACCAGCGCCGCGAGGAGCAGCACGGAGAGGGCCTCGAACGGCAGCACCCAGTGCCGGAACAGGCTCGCGCCGGTGACCTTGGTGGTGCCGGCGGCCGGGCCGTCCAGGTCGATCCAGGTGGTCCGGAAGGCGTCGGTGACCACCCACACCAGGGCCACCGCGGCGGCGACCGCGACGGTCAGCGCGGCCCAGCGGTTGCCGGAGTCGGCGTCCGGGGAGCGGCCGATGGGCGCCTTGGTGAGCATCAGGCCGAACAGGAGGAGGACGACGACGGAACCGACGTAGATCAGGACCTGGACCCAGGCGATGAACTCCGCCGTGAGCAGCAGGTACTCCACGGCGAGGCCGCCGAGCGCGACCACCAGCCAGAGGGCGGCGTGCACCAGCTGCCGGGTGGTGACGGTGATCAGCGCGGCGCCGAGGGTGACCAGGCCGACGAGGAGGAAGGCGATCTCGACACCGGTCGGGGACAGGAAGCCGTGCTGGGCCTGGGCGAGCGTCATGACGTCCCCTCCCCCGGTTCCGCCTGCGCGGCGGCCAGCTTCTCGGCGGTCTTGCGGGCGGCGGCGATCTCCTTGGGTTCCTCCGCGCCGGGGTCCAGGGCGGGCGGGGCCGGCACGGTCCACATCCACTCGCGGAGCTTGTCCCGCTCGTGGGTGAGGTCGCGGATGTCGGTCTCGGCGTACTCGAACTCCGGGGACCAGAACAGGGCGTCGAAAGGACAGACCTCGATGCAGATACCGCAGTACATGCACAGCGAGAAGTCGATCGCGAACCGGTCGAGGACGTTGCGGCTGCGCTCCCGGCCACCGGGGGTGGCGGGCGGCACCGTCTCCTTGTGGGAGTCGATGTAGATGCACCAGTCCGGGCACTCGCGGGCGCACAGCATGCAGACCGTGCAGTTCTCCTCGAACAGGCCGATCACGCCACGGGTGCGCGGCGGGAGTTCGGGCAGGGCGTCCGGGTACTGCTCGGTGACGTGCTTCCTCGTCATCGTGCGCAGGGTGACGGCCAGGCCCTTGGCGAGGCCGCTGCCGGGGATGGGGGCCATGGTTAGCTGATCACCACCTTGACGATGCCGGTGAGGGCGATCTGGGCGAGGGAGAGGGGGACGAGGAGGGTCCAGGACAGCTTCTGGAGCTGGTCCTCGCGCAGCCGCGGGTAGGTCACGCGGAGCCAGATGACCAGGAAGGCGAGGATCGCGGTCTTCAGCAGGGTCCAGACCCAGCCGAGGCCGTCGGCGCCCCACGGGCCGTGCCAGCCGCCCAGGAAGAGGACGGTGGTCAGGCCGCACAGGACGACGATGCCGGCGTACTCGGCGAGCAGGAACAGGGCGAAGCGCAGGCCGGTGTACTCGGTGTACGCGCCGAAGATGATCTCCGAGTCGGCGACCGGCATGTCGAACGGCGGGCGCTGCAGCTCGGCGAGTCCGGCGACGAAGAAGACGACCGCGCCGACGATCTGCCAGGGCACCCACCACCAGTGGAAGGAGTGCAGGATGCCGGGCAGGGAGACCGTGCCCGCGGCCATCGCGACCGAGGCCGCCGCCAGCAGCATCGGGAGTTCGTAGGCGAGCAGCTGGGCGGCCGTGCGCAGGCCGCCGAGCAGGGAGAACTTGTTGGCGCTGGCCCAGCCGGCCATCAGCGAGCCGAGCACGCCGACGCCCATCACCGCGAGCACGAAGAACACGCCGGCGTCCAGGACCTGGCCGACGGCGCCCTCGCTCGGGCCGATCGGGACGGCGAGCAGGACGAGGAGGTACGGCAGCAGGGCCACGGCGGGGGCGAGCTGGAAGACACGGCGGTCGGCGCCCGCCGGGACCACGTCCTCCTTCTGCGCGAACTTCACGCCGTCCGCGATGAGCTGGGCCCAGCCGTGGAAGCCGCCCGCGTACATCGGGCCGAGGCGGCCCTGCATATGGGCCATCACCTTGTGCTCGGTCTGGCCCACGATCAGCGGGAAGGTGAGGAAGACGACGAAGACGACCAGGAGTCGCAGGGCGACGTCCAGCGCGCCGTTCACTGCGGGCCTCCTGTGGGGTCGTCGGGGGTGCTGGGGGTTTCGGGGCTGTCGGGAGTCCCGGGGCTGTCGGGGGTGCCGTCCTGCTCCGGTCGGGGGGCCTCCCGCTCCGGCTCCTCGAAGGCCGGGCGGGCGTGGTGCCACGGGGCGTCCGAGCTGCGCGGGGCCGTACTCCGGCGGACAGCTTCGCGGGCAGGTTCGCGGACCGGTTCGGTCGGGGCCTGTTCCGCGGGCTGGGTCCGCTGTGAGGCCGAGCCTTCCGAGGCGCTGCGCGCGCGGCGCGGCCGGGCGGGTGTGGGCGCCGGGCCGGGCTCGTGGGCCACCGAGGCCTCGGTGGCCGGCCCCTGCGTCGGGCCCTCCGCCGCCGGCGTGGCGTCTCCCTCGGTCGCGGCCTGCTTGCGCGTCGCCGCGTCCCCGGCGTCCCCGGCGTCGCCGACCCGTGCCGCCTGCTGGCTCGCCGAGCCCTCGCTCGCACTCCGCGTCCTCCGCGGCCGGGCAGCGGCACCGGCACCGGCGGCCTCTTCCGCCTGACCCGGCTGAGGCGGCTGGGCCGCCGCCTGGCTGGCCGAGCCCTCCGAAGCCGAACGGGTCCGCCGTACCGGACGGTCCCCCGCCGCGCGGGCCGGACGCTCGCCCGCCGCGCGGCCCGCCGCCGCCCTGGCCGGGCGGGCCGGGGCAGGGGGGAGCTGGCCCTTCAGGGGGCCCCACTCGTTGGGGTCGGGTACGCCCGGCGGCAGCATCTGGCGCCGCTTCGGCCCCCCGTGCTCGGACTCGCCGGGTTCCTTGGCACCAGGCCAGGCCTTGGCCACGCGGGCGGCGAGGACGAAGTCCTTGCGGAGCGGGTGGCCCTCGAAGGTCTCGGGGAGGAGCAGGTGCTCCAGGCCCGGGTGGCCCTCGAAGACGACGCCGAACATCTCGTGGGTCTCGCGCTCGTGCCAGCCGGCGCCCGCGTAGACGCCGACGGCCGAGGGCAGGGCGGGGGCGTCGTGCGGGACCGTCGTACGGACGAGGAGACGGCGGACCGGGTTCAGGGCGACGACGTGCGCGGAGACCCGGAAGCCCGTGCCCGGTTCGTCGACCGCGCTCAGCCAGTCGAAGTAGGTGCAGGACAGGGTCGTACGGGCCGTCTCCAGGGCGGTGAGCCAGGAGGACGGCGGCACGTCCACGGTCAGGAGGTCGTACGACTCCTCGGCCGTGGCGTCCGGGCCGAAGAGTTCCTCGGCGGGGGCGGGCAGCCAGCCGGCGGCCGTGCTCATCGCGCGTCCCCCTCACCGGCCGGCACGGGGGGCTTCACCAGGCCGCTCTGCAGCGCCGCCGCCGACGGCCGGGCGGGCCCGTTGCCGTACCGCTCCCCCAGCGACTCGCGGGCGATCTTCTCCTGGAGCTTGAGGATGCCCTGGAGCAGCGCCTCGGGGCGGGGCGGGCAGCCGGGGACGTAGACGTCGACCGGGATGATCTGGTCGACGCCCTTCGTCACCGAGTAGGAGTCCCAGTACGGGCCGCCGCAGTTGGAGCAGGCGCCGAAGGAGATGACGTACTTCGGCTCGGGCATCTGCTCGTACAGGCGCTTGACGGCCGGGGCCATCTTGTCCGTGACCGTGCCCGACACCACCATCAGGTCGGCCTGGCGGGGGCCCGGCGCGAAGGGGATGACGCCGAGCCGGATGAAGTCGTGCCGTGCCATCGACGCGGCGATGAACTCGATCGCGCAGCAGGCGAGGCCGAAGTTGAAGACCCAGAGCGAGTAGCGGCGGCCCCAGTTCAGGACGACCTTCATCGGCTCGGGAGCGAGGCGGGCGAGCGCGCCCAGCCGCTTCGGCTCCGGCAGGTACACGGACTCGGAGGTCGAGGGGTTCACGTCCATGCCAGGACGCCCTTCTTGTATGCGTACAGCAGGCCCACGGCGAGGAAGCCGAGGAAGATGAACATCTCCACGAGGGTCGTCGCGCCGTAGCCGGGGGCGGCGAAGACCGTCGCCCAGGGGAACAGGAAGATCGAGTCGACCGCGAAGATCACGTAGAGGAAGGCGTAGACGTAGTAGCGGACCTGGGTGTGGGCCCAGCCCTCGCCGACGGGGTCGACACCGCACTCGTAGGTCAGGAGTTTCTCCGGCGTCGGTACCACCGGGCGCAGCAGGCGGCCCGCGCCGAAGGCGACCGCGACGAACAGCACGCCGATGAGGGCGAGCAGTCCGACCACCGAATAGGACCGGAAGTAGCCGGCCGCGACGATGTCCGCCGCGGCGAACGACGAGTCCCCCAACGTCTCCCGCACCGTCCGTCCCTCGCTCCCTGACCTCGTGACTTGGTGAACTCTGTGATGCAACGTGATTCGAGGATGTGTACGCACGGGAGTCTAGGCCCTGATAAAGAACCGGTAAGCAGCCCGTCACGCCGTGAGACAGCAGGTTCCGGTGAGGGTGGGGTTTTCCCCCGGCGGCGGAGGGCGGCGTACCGCATGGCGTGAACGGTGCCCCGCACGGCACGCTGATCAGCATGACCGCTCCCAGCCCCGCCGCCGACCGGCCCGGCGACACCGACCGCAGCGACCACAGTGACCGCACCGACCGCACCGACCGCACCGGCGGGCGTGACGGCCGCGACGGCCTGCACCGGCTGCCGCCGCCCCGCCCGGCCTACGACGCGCACACCTGGAAGGAGATCGCGCATCTCCTGCTGAACCTGCCGGTGGCGGTGTTCGGATTCGTGTACGCGGTCACGGTGCTGACGGCCGGCGGCGCCCTCACCCTCACCGCGATCGGTCTCCCGCTGCTCGCGCTCTGCCTGCTGGGCGCACGGCAGCTGGGCAAGCTGGAACGGGCCCGGGCCCGGAAACTGCTCGGGGTGCGGGTGGAGGAGCCGTCTGCGCTGCCGATCGCCAAGGGCGGGGGCCCGGTGCAGCGGCTGTGGATGGCGCTGAAGGACCCGGTGGGCTGGCGGACCCTGCTGTACGACGCGATCCGGCTGCCCTGGGGCATCCTCACCTTCTGCACCGTGCTGACCTCCCTGTTCGTGCTGTGGCCGGTGCTGCCGTACCTCGCGCGGGGCCTGGCGAACGTGGACCGGGCGATGGTGCGCGGGCTGTTGTCGCCCTCGGACGAGCTGGAGCGCCGTATCGCCGAACTGGAGTCCGACCGCGGGATCGTGGTCGACACGGCGGCCGCGGATCTGCGCCGGATCGAACGGGACCTGCACGACGGCGCCCAGGCGCGGCTGGTCAACCTGGCCATGGGGCTCGGCCTGGCCAAGGAGAAGCTGCTGGAGGATCCCGACACGGCGGCGGCGATGGTGGAGGAGGCGCACGGCGAGGTGAAGCTGGCCCTCCAGGAGCTGCGCGACCTCGCCCGCGGTATTCATCCGGCCGTGCTCACCGACCGTGGCCTGGACGCGGCCCTGTCCTCGGTCGCCTCCCGCTGCACGGTGCCGGTGACGGTGACCGTGGACCTGCCGGCCCGGCCCGCGGAGGCCATCGAGGGCATCGCCTACTTCACTGTCTCCGAGCTGCTGCAGAACATCAGCAAGCACAGCGGGGCACGGACCGCCTCGGTCGATGTGTGGCGGACCGAGGACCGGCTGCTCATCCAGGTCCGGGACGACGGCCGGGGCGGCGCCCGGCTGGACGGGGGCGGCGGGATGCAGGGCCTGGCGGAACGGCTCGGCGCGGTGGACGGCCTGTTCGTGGTCGACTCCCCGGCCGGCGGCCCGACCGTGGTCACCGCGGAGCTGCCGTGGCGGAACCGCACGGCCTGAACCCCACGGCGTGCCGAGGGGTGGGGGAAACCCCCCGCCCAAGACGCCGACGGACTCCATGTCGCCGGACCGCGCGGCGGACGACCCTGGATGTACGGCCCCACGAAGCGGACGTCCTGACGTACCGCCGTACGGCTGAACCCGCCCGCCAGGACGAGCAGAACGGAACACCAGCGATGGTCACGGAGTACGGACAGGGCTACGCCCACCGCAGCGAGCGGCACCACCGGCTGCCCCCCGCGCTGCGGGCGCCCGTCGAGGCGCGCAGCTGGCGCGAACTCGGCTACGTGCTGCTGGGTCTGCCGGTCGCGATCGTGCTGTTCGCCTGGACGGTGACGATGGTCGCGCTCGGCGCGGGCCTGCTGGTGACCTTCCTCGGCATCCCGGTGCTGGCGGCGGCCCTCGCCGGCTGCCGGGGCTTCGGGGTGCTGGAGCGGGCGCGGGCGCGCGGGCTGCTCGGCCTGGAGGTGGCCGCCCCGGAACCGCTGCGGCTGTCCAAGCCGGGCGCGGCGGCGTGGATGGGCGCGATGCTCAAGAGCGGCGCCTCCTGGCGGCACGCGCTGTACGCGCTGGTGCAGTTCCCGTGGGCGGTGTTCTCGTTCTCGGTCGCGGTGAGCTTCTGGACCTGCGGCTGGGCGCTGCTGAGCTATCCCCTGTGGTTCTGGGTGTTCCCGGCGTACGCCGGCGAGGGCGGCATCCAGCTGTACGGCGACGCCCACCACAGCGTCTACCTCGACAACCCCTTCGAGATCGCCGTGACCGCGCTGATCGGTCTGCTGTTCACGCTGGCCACGCCGTGGCTCGTGCGGGCGCTGACCACCGTGGACGGGCTGCTGGTGCGCGGGCTGCTCGGGCCGTCGCCGCTGTCGGCGCGAGTGGTGGAGCTGGAGTCGGACCGGGGGGCGGTGGTCGACACGGCCGCCGCCGACCTGCGGCGCATCGAACGGGATCTGCACGACGGGGCGCAGGCCCGGCTGGTCGGCCTGGCGATGGACCTGGGGCTGGCCAAGGAGAAGCTGCGGGAGGACCCCGGCACGGCGGCGGCGATGGTCGAGGAGGCGCACGGCGAGGTGAAGCTGGCCCTCCAGGAGCTGCGCGACCTCGCCCGGGGCATCCACCCGGCCGTACTGACCGACCGCGGCCTGGACGCGGCCCTGTCGGCGGTCGCCTCCCGCTGCACGGTGCCGGTGCGGGTGGAGGTCGACCTGCCGGCCCGGCCGACGCCGGCCATCGAGGGCATCGCCTACTTCACCGTCTCCGAGCTGCTGCAGAACATCAGCAAGCACAGCCGGGCACGGACCGCCTCGGTCGACGTCTGGCGCGCGGAGGACCGGCTGATGCTCCAGGTGACCGACGACGGCGTGGGCGGCGCCGACGTCTCCCGCGGCTCCGGGCTCGCCGGGCTCGCCGCGCGCCTGGACGCGGTGGACGGCGTCCTGGTGGTGGACTCCCCGGCGGGCGGCCCCACCCGGGTGATCGCGGAACTGCCCTGGCGCGGCTGAGGACAACCACGGCCCCGCTCTCCCCCCGGTACGGCGGCGGCCCGGCGCGAATCCTGGAATGCTGGTCCTCCGGAGAACGGCGTGGACCGGCGTCGTCGCGGGGAACGGGCTGTGGGGGGACCGGAAGATCGTGGAGGACAGGGTGCGGGTGGTCATCGCCGAGGATTCAGTGCTGCTCCGGGAGGGCCTGACCCGGCTGCTGACCGACCGGGGGCACGATGTCGTCGCCGGTGTCGGGGACGCGGACGCGCTGGTGAAGACCATCTCGGAACTGGCCGAGCAGGGCGAGCTGCCGGACGTGGTGGTGGCGGACGTGCGGATGCCGCCGACGCACACCGACGAGGGCGTCCGGGCGGCCGTACTGCTGCGCCGGCTGCACCCCGGGCTCGGGGTGCTGGTGCTGTCGCAGTACGTCGAGGAGCGCTACGCCACCGAACTGCTGGCCGGATCCAGCCGGGGCGTCGGCTATCTGCTCAAGGACCGGGTCGCGGACGTACGGGAGTTCGTGGACGCGGTGGTGCGGGTGGCCGACGGCGGTACGGCGCTGGACCCGGAGGTGGTCGCGCAGCTGCTCGGTCGCAGCCGCAAGCAGGACGTGCTGACGGGGCTGACGCCCCGGGAGCGCGAGGTGCTCGGGCTGATGGCGGAGGGGCGGACGAACTCGGCGATCGCCCGGCAGCTGGTGGTCAGCGACGGTGCCGTGGAGAAGCACGTCAGCAACATCTTCCTCAAGCTCGGGCTGACGCCGAGCGACGGCGACCACCGGCGGGTGCTGGCCGTTCTCACCTACCTGAACTCCTGAGACAGGGGGCCGGACGGACGCGGGCCGGGGACCGGACGACAGCCGGACGGGGAGAACCTGAACCGGACGGGGAGAACCTGAGAACGCGCGGGGAGCGCCTTGACCGGCGCCTCGGCGATGCGGGACATGATGTGAAGTCAGCGCGACAGGCCGTCTCGAATTCGTCCAATCCACGGATGACCTCGGGAAGGCGACCCTAACCGACGTAGGGTTGATCCTGGGATGGTCCGTGGGACGACCAGGCCCCGGACAGCCGCCTCGAAGGAGGTCCAGTTCAGTGACCAGCCAGGTCAGCAGCCCAGCGGAGCAGACCGACGGAACCGTCGTGGGAGAGCAGCGCAAACCGGGCGGCGCGAAGGACGTGCGGCGCCTGGACCGGGTGATCATCCGGTTCGCGGGGGACTCGGGTGACGGCATGCAGCTCACCGGTGACCGGTTCACCTCGGAGACCGCTTCGTTCGGCAACGACCTCTCCACCCTGCCGAACTTCCCCGCCGAGATCCGCGCCCCCGCCGGCACCCTGCCGGGTGTCTCGTCCTTCCAGCTGCACTTCGCCGATCACGACATCCTCACCCCCGGTGACGCGCCGAACGTCCTCGTCGCCATGAACCCGGCCGCCCTGAAGGCCAACATCGGCGACCTGCCCCGTGGCGCCGAGATCATCGTCAACACCGACGAGTTCACCAAGCGCGCCCTGCAGAAGGTCGGGTACGACGCCTCTCCGCTGGAGGACGGCTCGCTCGACGGCTACAGCCTTCATCCGGTGCCGTTGACGACGTTGACGGTGGAGGCGCTGAAGGAGTTCGACCTGTCCCGCAAGGAGGCCGAGCGCAGCAAGAACATGTTCGCGCTGGGTCTGCTGAGCTGGATGTACCACCGGCCCACGGAGGGTACGGAGAGGTTTCTGAGGTCGAAGTTCGCGAAGAAGCCGGCCATCGCGGAGGCGAACATCGCCGCGTTCCGGGCGGGCTGGAACTTCGGTGAGACGACGGAGGACTTCGCGGTCTCCTACGAGGTGGCGCCGGCCGCGCAGGCGTTCCCGGTCGGTACCTACCGCAACATCTCCGGCAATCTGGCTCTGGCCTACGGTCTGATCGCCGCGTCCCGGCAGGCGGACCTGCCGCTGTTCCTGGGTTCGTACCCGATCACGCCGGCCTCGGACATCCTGCACGAGCTGAGCCGGCACAAGAACTTCGGTGTGCGTACCTTCCAGGCGGAGGACGAGATCGCGGGGATCGGGGCGGCGCTGGGCGCGGCGTTCGGCGGTTCGCTGGCGGTGACCACGACGAGCGGTCCCGGTGTCGCCCTGAAGTCGGAGACGATCGGCCTCGCTGTCTCGCTGGAGCTGCCGTTGCTGGTGGTGGACATCCAGCGTGGTGGTCCCTCGACGGGGTTGCCGACCAAGACGGAGCAGGCGGATCTGCTGCAGGCGATGTACGGCCGTAACGGTGAGGCGCCGGTGCCGGTGGTGGCGCCGCGGACGCCGGCGGACTGTTTCCAGGCCGTGCTGGAGGCGGCGCGGATCGCGCTGACGTACCGGACGCCGGTGATGCTGCTGTCGGACGGTTATCTGGCCAACGGCTCCGAGCCGTGGCGGATCCCGGATCTGGAGGAGCTGCCCGATCTGCGGGTGCAGTTCGCGCAGGGCCCGAACCACACCCTGGACGACGGCAGTGAAGTGTTCTGGCCCTACAAGCGGGATCCGCGGACGCTGGCCCG
>NZ_JBVHVI010000008.1:407228-426280 GCF_055564915.1 Streptomyces sp. NPDC028928 | reverse complement strand
TCCCCCCCCCCTCCCCCCCTACCCCCCCCCCCCCCCCCTCTCCTCCCTTCCCTCCCCCCCCCCCCCCCCCCCCCCCCCCCCCCCCCCCCCCACCGCTGTGTCACCGGTCGGAGTAGCTGAGATCGCCCACGGTCCATGCACTGACGTCCTTGATCGCGACGCGGTACATACCGCCCGTCTCCGGGATCCCGAGGCTGCCCTGCAGGATCCGGGCGAGATGGAAGTGCAGATGCGTGGGCGCCTCGCCGCGAGCGGGCCGGTTCCCTCGGGGCCCGCCGGCGAAGACGTCGGCGAACGGGCCGAGACGGTCCGAGTCCTTCAGGACCTCCGCCACTCGCTCCCTCCACACGGCCTCGGGAGCCAGCCGGCCGGTGATGACGGCACCGCCGACGACCACGGTCAGCGACATCTGATTGCTTCGCTCGGACTCCACCGCGGCAGAGATCGCGACGAGCAGCTCATCAGGGTTCGACATGACACCAGAGCTTATGCGGCCCACCCGCACGGGGACCCCCCGCTGGGGGTGAAGCGGCCCCGCGAGCGCAGGAGGCGGCTCCCGCCCCACCGGCGCGAAGCGATCGCCTCAGGGTTCTTCCTCCACCAACAGAGTGAAATCTTCTCTTGCGAAGGTAGATTTTCATTCCCGGCATGGGTACGCTTCTTCTCGTAGACAAGGTCGAAGGAGACCGCCAGACACGAACTGGCGGATGACTGAACACGAAGTACCGCAGTGGTCGGTCCCTCAGAGGACCCGAGAGGAACGGAGGAGCAGACGCCATCAGGATCGCCCGGTCCGAGAAGCACTCGGCCCGGGTACCGCAAGACCCCGGATTGGATGGTGGTCCCCGGTCACGCAGCTGCGATCCCCCGCTCCGCCCTGCCGGGCCGGGTAGCGGAAACAGAAGGTCGGCACAGCAGTAGGGCCGACAGATGGTGTTCAATTTCCTTCGGGGCCCTGGTGCCGTACGGCACCAGGGCCCCTCGACGCGTTGCACAGCGAGGTGACATGACATCGGACAACCCTCTGAATGATCGTCTGGACGACGACGACTACCCCGCGTACACCATGGGCCGGGCAGCCGAGATGCTCGGCACCACCCCGGCCTTCCTGCGAGCCATCGGTGAGGCTCGTCTGATCACTCCGCTCCGCTCGGAGGGAGGACATCGCCGGTACTCCCGCTACCAACTGCGGATCGCCGCTCGCGCTCGCGAGCTCGTCGACAGAGGGACCCCGATCGAGGCCGCGTGCCGCATCGTCATCCTTGAGGACCAGCTTGAGGAAGCACAGCGCATCAACGCCGAGTACCGCCGTGCCGCCAGCGAATCGGCGGGCAGGTCCGGCGTCGGCTGAACACGGGAGCGCGGGCCGTCTCCGGACCGCCAAGGCCACCAGTGGCACCAGTGGCACCAACCGCGCGCGCAACGGCGCAGACCTACCTCTTCTTCGCAGATCGGCTCAGGCCGTCACCCCGCCAGGACCTCTAGCGCGGTGAGGACGAGGGCGTCCCCCGTCCTCACCACGGCGAAAGCGCCGTCACACCGCAGGACGGTGGTGGACGCGGCATCTGCGAGGCCCGGTACCCGTGGCCCGTGCAAGCGCAACGCCGGGCGCCCTCGTTTCGGATGCGTCACAGCCCCCCGGCCCCGCCCGGCCTGCGCATAGGGTGGAACCGGTAAGCCCGCCACCGTGAGAGGTCTGTGATGCCCGAGCTCCCCTCGGACCCCGCCGTCGCACAGTTCGGCCCCCAGGGGCTGCGCCGCATCAGCGTGCCTGCCTCGTACGGCACCGTGCCGGCCTCGGCCCGCACCCACCTCGCGCAGATCGGTGTGCCCCTGCACGTCGGTCCGTACTTCATCGCGGCGGACGACACCGACGGGCCCACGCTCGGGATGTACACCGGCCACCGCGGCGTCGCCCTGCACGGTGACTGGGCGGAGTGGGTGCGCATCGGCACCGACCGGCTGGCGGACCTGTGTGTGCGCACCGACGGCTCCGTACAGGCCCTCTTCCTCGGTCGCGGCGAAGCCGCCCTGTTCGTCAACTCGGACGTTGCCGCCTTCACCCACTGCGCCGCCGCCCTGGACCGCGCCCTCCCGGTGATCGCCGCCTCTGACGGACTCCAGTCCGCCGCCGAGACGTTCGCCGCGCTGGTCCGGGAGATCCGGCAGATCGACCCGGAGGCCGTCGCCGACCGGGAGAACTGGTGGTCGCGGGTGCTCGATGACGTCCGCCACACCCTCAACTTCCCTTTCTCGTCGGCCTTCGAGTACGTCGGCAAGGACGGCGCGAAGCAGATCGTCACCGCCCAGACCGGTCCTGGCCGCCTGCACCCCGAAGAACAGCTGTGGCAGCAGCTCTCCGCCGCCGGGGTGGAGCCCGAGCAGGTCCGCCGCGTCTACTGCGAACTCGAACCGTGCATGATGCCGGGCCACTACTGCGCCGTCTGGCTCCAAGCCGTCTTCCCGCACGCCGAGTTCACGCACAGCTTCGACTACGGCAGCACTGCCGAGTCCCGCGAGGAAGGCCTCAAGGAACTCATCACCTACGCCGCACAGCAGGCCCGGCAGTGACTCGGCGCTCGGGTGCCGCAGGAGCGGAGGCGGGTTCATGACCGCCGGTCCCGCCTCGCACTGGTCCCGGCCCGCTTCCGGGCGGGAGCCCGCCGCGGCCGCCCTGCTCGGCTGGCTCGGCGATCCCCGAGCCCCGGGCCTCGCCGTGGTCACCGGCTCCGAGGGCAGCGGCAAGTCACGGCTGCTCGCCTGGTTGATCGGCCACGGCACCCGGCCCGGCACCGTCAGCGAACGCCGCATCCACGGCTTCGTACCGCTGCCCGGCCAGACCGCGACCACGGCCGCCTGGATGCTCGGCGAACAGTTGTCGATCGCCGCCCGCTCCCCGGGCGACCTGCTGACCGCGCTTGCCGCCGACCGCCGCCGCACCGTCATCGCGCTGCCCGAACTGCACTCCGCCGAGCAGCCCGGCGCCCTCGTCGAACTCGTCCTGGACCTCGCCGCGTTGGACCACGTCCGGGTACTCGTCGAGGTCCGCTCCGGTACGGAATGGGCGCAGGCGCTCACCGCCGGATCCTGCGCCCGCATGGACCTGGACGACCCCCAGTGGACCGACGAGACCCGCCGAGCGTCCTGGGAGGCAGCCCACCCGGCCGCGCCGGCGGGGCCGGACCCGGAGCCGGAGGAACCGTTCGACCTGGACGATCCCGCCTCGGTCTGCGCCGCCGACCCCTGGAGCGTGACCACCGCGTACGAACGCTCCGAGGAGAGCCACGGCGGACTGCGCGCCGCCTGGCTGCGGGCCGGCGCCTCCCTGACCCGCGAGCAGCCGGCCGCCGAACGCGCCCTGGTCCTCCTCGCCGCCCTCGGTGACGCCGGTGATCCGCGACTGCCCGCCGCCCTCGCCTCCCTTGCCCGCGACGCCTCCTGGACCGTCGTCTGGCACCGGGTGCGCGGCGACGTCACCCCGCCGTGGCCCGGCCCGGTCCGCTCCCTGGCGGCCGGTACCGGCCCGCTGGCCGGGCAGCTCGTCGTCGCCGACCACCAGGGCACCGTGCGCGTCCTCGACGCGGAGAGCGCCCGCTCCGCCGGACGCCTCCCGCACTCCGCGCCCGGCGTCCGCGCCATCGCCGAGCACGGCGACGGCAGCGTCAGCGTCCTCGACGAGCACGGCCTCCTGCACACCCAGCGCGCCGCCGAGTCAGCAAAGCCCAAGGGGCTCGCCGCCCTCCTCGACGACGGCCCCTCCTTGCAGGAGCGGCTCCTCGAGGCCGTACGGGAGTACACGCGGCGCCGGCAGGAGACGGTCACCGCGCTGACCGGCACCAGGGACCGGGTCGTCCTCGGTGACGCCGCCGGAACGGTGCACGTGGTGACCGTCGGCGCCGAGCCGCGTACCGCCGCTCTGCACCGGGGACGCGTCACGGCGGTCGCCGGGACCGCCCTGCCCGTCTCCGCGGCGGGTGACACCGTCCTCCTGCTGTACACGGGCGGCGCCGACGGCACCGTACGCGCATGGGCCCCGCACACCGACCCCATGCCCGAGCCGGTGGCCGCCCGCACCTGTGCCGTCAACGCGGTGGCGGTGGCGATGGCCGACGCCGGGCTCGTCCTCGCGATCGCCTGGGCCGACGGCCTCGTGGAACACCGAGCCCTGGACGACGACCGGCTGCGCACCTTCCACCCCGGCAGCCAGGCCCACGCCCTTGCCTTCACGCCGGAAGGGGACCTGGTGGTGGGGACGGACGAGGCACTCGTGCGGATGCGGGTGCGGTGACGACTGCCACGCGGTGAGCGGCGTGTCCCCGTACGGCCCCCGCCAACTCCGTTGTCATTACTATCGGATGGGACTTCTGTCACAGAATCGTGACGCGACCGGCTTCCCACTTGTGTACCTGACAGCCTGGCCCGTTAGCTGGGAGGGCAGGAGATGCAGTAGTTGACGGGGGACGGAGCGCGCGGCCATGGGGCTGGTACTGCCGAGCATCATCGACGAGGCACTCGACCTCATCGGGGTCAGCTGGCCCAACGTCGACGAGGACGACTACTTCGAGATGGCGACGTCCATGCGGGACTTCGCCGACCAGTTCGAGGGACACGGCGGCAACGCGCACAAAGCCGTGACCCGCATCCTCGACTCCTCCGAGGGCTGGGCCGTGGAGTCCATGCGGAAGCACTGGTCACACGTGAAGACCCGCCACCTGGAGAAGATCCCCGAGGTGGCGCGGCTGTTCGCGGACGCCTGCGACGGTGTCGGCCACATCATCCAAGGCATGAAGGTCAAGGCAGGCGTCGAACTCGGTGTACTCGCCGGCACCATCGTCGCCGAACTCGCCGCCACGCCCCTGACGTTCGGGATCTCCGCCGCGGCCGCCGCCGGTGAGATCGCCCTGATGCGCACCATCGTGAAGCGGCTCATCGACGAGGCGGTCGATCAGATAGTCGACCAACTCGTCGCGAAGGTCACCGAGCCCGTCACCGGCAAACTCGAGGAACTCGTCTCGGACATGGTCCTCGACCTCGCCGAAGGAGCCTTCAACCCAGGTGACAATCCGGGCGGCATGAAGCTGGCCTCCGCGGGCGGCAGCGACGGCGGCTCCGGCGGCGAGGGCAAGAAGACGGTCATCGACCACGTCGAGTTCGAGGACGGCGCCAACAAGGTCTCCGGCCACGGCAGCGACTTGGGCAGCCAGTCCGGGATCCATCTCGGCAAGTCGAAGAACACCTTCCACAAGACCAAGGGCAAGGACACCTTCACCCAGGCGTTCGACGGCATCCTCGAGGGAGCCATCGAGGGCATGGAGAAGGCCGCCAAGAAGGTGACCGACCACGTCACCGACACCATCCCGGACCATGTCAAGGCCGCCTCCCGGCACCAGAAGCGCAAGGACCACGACGTCGGCGCCGAGGCCGACAAGGTCCAGGTCAAAAAGGCCAAGCATGACGGCGACACGCCCATGTACCTGCTCAGTGACGACGGTTCGATACGTCAGTTGCACCACGACGGAACCACCAGTCCCGTCCGTTCCGACGACTCCTCCGGAGTGAAGGACGTACTCGGCGACAAGGCCTGGTACCCGTGGAACAACAAGGGGGAGAAGCAGCGCAAGAACAAGCGTGGCAAGGGCGACAAGGTCAAGTCCACGAAGGTCGCGCCCGGCTCCACCGATCTGGCCCGCGCCACCCAGCTCGGCCGCTACGCCAACCGCACCGAACGCCCCGACTCCTACGTCCCCGGCGGCAACTACGCCTCGGCGCTGTACGACGACGGCAAGGGGAAGCGTTTCATCCTCGTCGGTGCCAGCGGTGAGGCACACTCCGAACGTTCCATCGGACACCCACTGATAAAGAAGGGCCACGAGGGCAACGTCAGCGATCTCTACACGGAACGTGAGCCCTGCCAGAAGAATCCCAAGTGCGACAAGTATCTTGCGAGGGAATTCCCCGACGATCTCAAGGTCACCCACAGCGCGAAATACGACCAATCCGAAAAGGGACCGGACGGCGAAGAACTCAGCAAGTACAAGAAGGACCGGGAGCACCGCGCCTACGTCAAGTGGCTGCACGACCAGTGGGACCAGCACGGCGTCGCCGGCGGACGCACTGATACAGTGATGAACCTCTCACCCTCGGACAACAAGTTCGTTCCGTAACCCGTCCACTGAAAGCTTCACGGCGCCCACACCGCCGCCGAGTTCGGAGTTCCGGCAGTGCTTTTCGACGTATCCCGCAGCGAACTCGTCGACATATTCGGCGAGGACCGGCTCGCGACCATCCCCGCCACCGCCTTCCCGCCCGCCGCCGCGGACACCGAGGGCGCCCGCCTCCTGCAGACCGTCGGCGTACCCACCGGCACACTCCTGCTGCGTCAGCCCGACGAGGACGACGGCCTGCTGCCCCTCGTCCAGGACGCCGTCCACATCGAGGACTTCGAGGACGCCGCGGAGGGCGCGGGCGCATGGCCCGTCATCGGCTGGCTGCTCAACGCGCACCTCGCCCTCGACCCCGCCTCCGGCAGGGTGCACGCCTTCGACCCCGACGAGGAGACCGCGCGGGAACTCCACACGGACGTCTCCTCCCTCGTGCAGGTCACCCTGCGGTTCCAGCGCCTGCTCGAAGAATTCACCTTCAGCGGCGACGAGGAAGCCGACTTCGAGCGCTTGGAGGGCGAGGTCGATCGCATCCGTGAGGAGACGAGCAGCATTGACCCACTCCCCTTCCAGGACGACGAGACCGTCTGGTGGGTCGTGGGCGACGAGATCGCCATGGGCCAGCGCTTCAAGGGCAACAGCCCGGGAGCACGCTCGCTCTACGGGTGATCGCCACTCGCCCCTTCACCCCGCCGCAAGCAGCGCGCTACGCCGATGACCAGCCCTCCCCCCGTGGACGACGACCGCGGTTGCCTCCGCCTGGTTCTCGCCGTGCCGCTCTTCCTGCTCACCGTCACCGCTGCGTACTTCTGCTGGACGGCACTGACCATCCGGCCGTCCGGGCCCTGGGACCATGACGCGTACGCAGGCATCGTCCTGTCGTGCGTCCTCACCATCGGCGCGGCCGGTGCCGCGGCCGTGTGGTGGGTGCTGTCACCCGCACGGCGGGTCATGCGATGGCGGTGCGTAGGGCCGGCCCTGTTGCTCGCAGTGGTCGCGTCGGTGCGGTGGGGGATGAACGGCTGACCACCCACCCGCGTCGGCTCCCGGGCCGTCGACCTCGTGGTGGCCGCCGCGGCCGAGTTGCAGGGACTGACGCTGCTGCACCGCGACCGGGACTTCGAGTGCATCGCCGCCGCCAGGGCGCGACCGGCCCCGCGATGGAGAGCGCGAGTTCCCTTGGGCGTAGCTCTAACGCACCCCGATGGGCGTAGCCCTAACGCACCCCGAGTTTCGAATGGTCGGTGTCCGGGAGCCAGTCGCGTTGTGGTTGGTAGTCCAGCCAGCGGCGGGTGCGGGCGGATTCGGTGAAGCCGCTTAGCAAGGTGTCGAGCAGGGGGTGGCGGGACGTCTCCCGCCAGGCCAGCGACCACGCGTACAGCGGTGTGGGCTCGACGAGGGGGATGGAGCGCAGACCCGTGTGGTCCGGCAGCGGCACGTCGGCGGGGAAGACCGTGAAGCCCTCGGGGTCGGTGCGGAGGTGCTGGGCGAGGTGGTCCAGACCGAGGTTGGGGCCGTCGTGGCGGCGCGTGATGCGGAATGCGTCGGCGAAGCGGCGCAGGAAGTCCAGGCGGTCCAGTTCGGCCGGGCACACCAGGACGCTGTCGCGCAGGTCGGCCGGGCGCAGTGCGTCGGCGTGGGCCAGCGGGTGGGACGGGCCGACCACCACGTCGACGGGTTCCAGCCGCACCAGACGCTGGGTGAGTCCCGCGTCCCGGCCGTCGGGCAGCGGGTGCACCCGGCCGAATCCCAGGTCCGTGTCGCCGCGCAGCAGCGCCTGTGCGACGGACGGCCAGTCCCGTCCCGGGCCGGGCTCCCACCGGACCGCGCCGAGCGCCCGTACCGCCTCGGCGACCGTGCGCATCGGTGCGTACAGATGTCCCCACGTGTCGATCCGTACGACCGGTCCGGCCCCCGTCACCGTCGCGACCGCCCGCTCGCCCGCCGTGAGCGCCTCACGCGCGGCCGGCAGGAACCGCTCTCCCGCCTCGCTGAGCCGGATGCCGCCCTGGCGCTCGAACAGCCGCACGCCCAGCAACCCCTCCAGCCGCGCGATGCGTTTGGACAGCGTCTGCTGACTGGTGTTCAGCTCCTCGGCGGCCCTCCCGAAGTGCAGTGTCCCGGCGGTCGCGACGAAGGCGCGGACCAGCGTGAGGTCGAGGTCCATGCCGCTGACCTTATGCGACAACCGGGCGTTGTCGGCCAGGGCACGGGGTTGTTGGCCGGTACGCCCCTGCACGCGGTCCGATGGTCCCGGGGGCCGCACCAGGGACGGGCCCGGAGAGGCCAGGAGTCGATCGTGATGAAAGCCCTCGTGGCGACCGGGGATCCCGCCGAGCCGGTCGTGCTCGCCGACGTTCCCGAGCCGACGCCGCGCCCCGGCGAGGCGCTGGTGAAGGTGGAGGCGTTCTCGGTCAACCGGGGCGAGACGTTCAAGCTGGAGAAGCCGGCCCCCGGCGAGCGCCCCGGCAAGGACATCGCGGGCCTGGTGGTGCAGCCCGCCGCCGACGGCAGCGGGCCGTCCGGGATCACTCGGGTCCTCGGCCACCCCATGGAGGGCGGCTGGGCGGAGTACGCGGCGGTGCCGACCGACGCGCTCGCCGAGTTGCCGGACGACGTCTCCGTGCTTCAGGGGGCGGCCCTGCCGCTGGCCGGGCTGACCGCGCTGCGGCTGCTGCGCGCTGCGGGGCCGGTGCTCGGCCGGCGGGTGCTGCTGACAGGTGCCTCCGGGGGCGTGGGCCACTTCGTCACCGAACTCGCGGCGGCCGCCGGGGCCCAGGTCACCGCCGTGACCAGGGACGCCGTGCGCGGCGCCCGGCTCGCCGAACTCGGCGCCGCCGAGATCGTCCACGACATCGCCGACGCCCGGGGCCCGTACGACATCGTGCTGGAGTCGACCGGCGGCCAGGCGCTCCCGCTCGCGCTGGCGCGGCTCGTCCGACGCGGCACGCTCATCTGGTTCGGGCAGGCCGGCCGTACCCCGGCGACGCTCGACTTCTTCGACTTCTTCACCGGGCCCGAATCGGCTGTCATCCGCCACTTCCACTACCTCGACGCCGACACCCGCCTCGCCGACGACCTGGCGGCACTCGTCCGGCTGACCGCCGAAGGCCGCCTGCACCCCGAGATCGGCCGTGTCACGGACTGGGCCGACACCGCGACCGCCCTCACCGACCTGCGCGACCGCCGCATCCGCGGCAAGGCCGTCCTCACCCTGTCCTGATCCACGCCGGTACGACCGGACGTAACGACAACCGAAGGAGCACGCCCATGACCACCACCGACGCGCGAGCCGTCGTCATCCGCTACGTCGAGGCCGTCCGCGACGGTGACGCCGACGTCATCCGCGACAGCTTCTCCGCGCACGCGACCTGGCACTACCCGGGCGACCTGCCCGTCTCCAAGGTGTGGCGCGGCCGCGACGAGATCATCAACGACTTCCTCGGCACCATGGGAACGGTCTTCGTCCCCGGCAGCCTGGAGATCGATCTGGTCGGCACGATCGCCGAGGGCGACCGCGTGGTGGCCGAATGGACCGCCAAGGCCAAGACGGTCTACGGCGGCACCTACGACAACCGCTGCCTCGGCATCTACACGGTGCGCGACGGCAAGATCGTCTCCGTCGTCGAATACGCCGACACCCACCACGTGGCCGCGACTCTCTTCGCCGGCCATGACACCCACCGGCCCGGCGATACCGAGTGAAGTCCCCGGCTCCTGTAGCACCCGCTCCAATTGCGGCGCTGTCCCCAATTAGAGTGATGTGCACAGCCTGCACGAACGGGAGAGGCGCACAGATGGCCAGGGGGAGCACGGAGCGGAAGCAGCGCGCCAACGGTGTGGAGTCGCGCCGCCGCATTCTCGACGCCGCCGTGGAGATCGCGGGCGAGCGCGGGTACGAGGGCACGTCCATCGCGGCGGTCAGCTCGAGCGCGGCTTCGAGGCCTGACTGACCGCCGTCCTGCGCCTCGGCCTGATGCTCGCCCTGGAGCGGCGCCCCGCGGTGCCCCGGGGGCGGACGGTGTTCCTCCAGGTCCGCGACATCTCCCGGCGGCGGATCACGGAAGTCTTCCGGACCCTGTTCCCCGGCCTGGACGAGGACGCCGTACACACCCTCACCACCTACACCCTCGCCGGCGCCGACGGCCTCTTCGTCCACCAGGAGATCAACGGCGACGCCGTCGACCTGGTGGCGATGTCCGAGCGGGCTGAGGAAATCTGTCACGGCGAATCCACATCTCCGTACCTTCCGGAGTCAGGATTGTCGGACGACGCGGAGGGCGCCGATCCTTTCGGGGCCAGTGCTCCCGCCGCCGGCCGCGCCTCGCGGCCCGCGCCCGTGGACTGGTCGAGCAGGGCACCCGGGTCGGGCGAGCGCGGCACAGAAACCTGGTCTCGCCACTACAGAAAAATACATGGGCGCGACACGATAATTTCCGGACGCCGTCGAAAACGTCTGGCCGCTTCCATCCGGCCTGTGTTAGCGTGATAGCAGTTGCAGTTTTGGTTGCCAGAGAATTTTTCTTTGCAGAGCTTTCCGGATCTTTCCGGAGGGGTGATCATCGCGGCGACTCGGCTCCGCAGGGTGCGGAGACCGGCACTGCCCCCCAAGGGAGATTCAATATGGCATCTGGCACCGTGAAGTGGTTCAACGCGGAAAAGGGCTTCGGCTTCATCGAGCAGGAGGGTGGCGGCCCCGACGTCTTCGCCCACTACTCGAACATCGCCACCCAGGGCTTCCGCGAGCTTCAGGAAGGCCAGAAGGTTACCTTCGACGTCACGCAGGGCCAGAAGGGCCCGCAGGCCGAGAACATCGTTCCCGCCTGACGCTGACGCGAACTCGTCGCGAGCCAGTGGTTCGCGCATGATGTGGCTGGGGCCCGCGCTCTTGGGGTGCGGGCCTCAGCCCATTCATCATTCTGCCCGCTTTCGGGATTTCCCGGACGACGCGGGCACGCCGGCTCCGGCATCCACGAGACCCGGCTCTTCACACTTTTTTTCTCCGGCTCATTCTTGCGAATCCTCGCGCGGTCATCACCGCCGGACGGAATTCCTCGATACGCCGCATCGAGGAAGGTTCCTCCATGAACCGCACCCGTCGCACCGGCGGCACCGGCAGCGCTTCCGGTGGCTTCCGCGGGGACCGAAGGTCCACGCGTTCCGCAGGCTCCGCCGCCGGCAGCCGCTTCCGCACGCAGGGAACGGGCCGCCAGGGCGCCCGTCCGGGCACCGGACGGAAGACCGGCCAGGGCGCGGGCTCCAGCCCGCGCCGACAGGAGTTCGCCCTGCCGGTCACCCTCACCGAGCCGCTGCCCGCGGTCGAGACGTTCGCCGAACTCGACATGCCCGAACGGCTGTTGGCCGCCCTGCGCACCGAGGGCGTGACCGAGCCGTTCCCGATCCAGGCGGCCACGCTGCCGAACGCGCTGGCGGGACGCGACGTCCTGGGCCGGGGCCGTACGGGCTCGGGCAAGACGCTCGCCTTCGGCCTGCCGGTGCTGGCCCGTCTGGACGGACAGCGGGCGCAGCCGCGGCAGCCGCTCGCCCTCGTCCTCGTACCGACCCGGGAACTGGCGCAGCAGGTCACCGACGCGCTCACCCCGTACGCCCGCGCCCTGCGCCTGCGGCTCGCCACCGTGGTGGGCGGTGTGTCGATCGGCCGTCAGTCGAGTGCGCTGCGCGCCGGCGCGGAGGTCGTCGTCGCGACGCCCGGCCGTCTCAAGGACCTGATCGAGCGAGGGGCCTGCCAACTGGACCAGGTCGCCGTCACCGTCCTGGACGAGGCCGACCAGATGGCCGACATGGGCTTCATGCCGCAGGTGACCGCGCTGCTCGACCAGGTCCCCTCCCGCGGCCAGCGGTTGCTGTTCTCGGCCACCCTGGACCGCAACATCGACCTCCTGGTACGCCGTTACCTCCACGACCCCGTCGTGCACTCGGTCGACCCGTCCGCGGGAGCGGTCACCACGATGGAGCACCATCTACTGCACGTGCACGACGACGACAAGCACACCGCCGCGACGGAGATCGCCGCCCGCGACGGGCGCGTGATCATGTTCCTGGACACCAAGCACGCGGTGGACCGGCTGGCCAAGCACCTGCTGTCCGTCGGGGTGCGGGCCGCGGCCCTGCACGGCGGCAAGTCCCAGCCGCAGCGCAACCGGACGCTCGCGCAGTTCAAGGACGGCCAGGTCACGGCCCTGGTGGCGACCAACGTCGCCGCCCGCGGGATCCATGTCGAGGGCCTCGACCTCGTCGTGAACGTCGACCCGCCCGGCGACCACAAGGACTACCTGCACCGCGGCGGCCGTACCGCACGCGCCGGCGAGTCCGGCACCGTCGTGACCCTCGTGCTGCCGCACCAGCGGCGCGCGATGGACCGCTTGATGGCCGACGCCGGCATCACTCCGCGTACCGCCCGGATCCGCCCGGGCGAGGCCGAGCTGGAGCGCATCACCGGCGCCCGGACCCCCTCCGGCGAACCCGTCACCATCGCCGCGCCGGTCGAGGGACCGCGCGAGGGCAACGGCTCCACGGGACGGCGTCGCAGGGGCCGGACCGCCGCGGCCCGGGGCCGCCGCCCCGCCCGGAGGAACAACCCCTAGCCCGGACACGGGGGACGCACTCCCAGCGGCCGGGACGAGCCGCCCGCCCGTCCTTGCCCGCCCGACGACGAGGAGAAGCCCGTGACGCCCGTACCGCCCCTGCCGCCGTGTCCGCCCCGGACACCGCAGACGGACAGCGCCGACAGGGCCGACGGCACGGGTCTGACCGCTCGCGACGCCATGGACGCGCCCGGGCCGCAGGTCGACGACCACATGGCGGTGGACGTGGCCCTGTCCGTGCTCATCGGCGCGCGCGTCCCGCACCTGCTCCTCCAGGACGAGGACGGCCGGTGCGCGGGACTGGTCACCCGGGCCCAACTGGCCGCGCACCGCGGCGGCTCCTGGTACAGCAACCGGACGCGGCTGCGGGACATCCCGCTGGACCGCGGACCGTTCACCTCGTCCATGGCCCTGCTCAGCGAGGCGGAAGCCGCCATGCGGGGCCGGACCCTGGATGTGTCCCCCGTGATCGACGAACACGGCTACGCCCTGGGCGTCCTCGCCCTCACCCCCTGACCCGCGCCCACCGAGGAGGCATCCATGCGCTGTGTCATCGCCCGTTTCCCCTTCGACCTGATCAAGAGTGAGGTCGAGCAGTCCATGAGCGGCATCACGCCCGAGCCCGTCACCAACGTCTCCGTGACCATCGGCCGCCGCGTCTACCCCGTGATGCAGGTCGGCGAAGTGATCACCAGGCAGAACCGCCGGGACTTCACGGTCACCGAAATGCGCCGGGCCCTGACCCGCCTCGGCTTCACCTGCCACGACACACCCCCGGTCGCACCGACCACCCTGGCCACGCGCGCCGACGAGGACGCACTCGGCTGGTGACGCGGCCGGAGGGCGACGCCATCTGACACGCCGTCTGCGACCCGCCCCACCTCGGCCGAGCCGGCTCCGTACCGGCTGGCTCCGCTCGGCGGTGTCGCCTGACGGCGTTTGTGGGCCTTCTCCGTGTACACCCTGTACACCTTCCTGGCCGTCGCGCTGCACGCCGACGGCAGGGCCACCGCCGTGACGGGGCTGCTGGTCGTCTACGGCGTCGGTGCCGTCGTCGGCGGGCAGGTCGTGCGTGCGCTGGACTACCCGGCGCTGCTGTACATCGGCGCCGCCGTGGCCGTACCGGCCTGCCTCGCCGCCCGGGGCCGGTCAGCCCGCGGCTGACCCTGCCTCCGCTCAGGGTGTACGGCTGGGGATCACGCAGTTCTTCGGCTGTTCCCGGCCGGTCGGCCAGCCCAGGCCGACGAACTTCAGCTTGCCCCGGCCCCCTTGCTCGCCGGGGTCCAGTTCGACCACGGCCGCCGGTTTGTCGTAGGCGTTGCCGCCGCTGGTGAGGCAGATCAGGCCGCTCGTGCCGTGGACCCGGTGCCGGGACTGGAGCTGGGACCACTCCCTGCCGACGTCCTCCAGGCGGGGCACGGCCTCGGCGTTGCCGCTCTGCATCTGGTGGAGTGCCGTACCGATGGTGACGAGGCCGTCGTAGACGAGCATCGTCCGGGAGTCCTCCAGGTTCGGGGTGGAGCCGAGGTCGATGCCCTGCCGGCGGGTGGTCTCGATCAGGTTCCGCAGGCCGTCCAGGGCCGCCTTGGGCTCGGTGAGGTACTGGGGGAGTTCGTTCGCGGTGGGCTTGCGGTCGTGGGCCTGCTGCCACCTCCTGGTCCAGGCGGCCAGCTCGGTGGTCCAGGCCTCGGGGTGCGCGGGGGCGGCGTACTGCACGGTCACCTTGGCCTTGCCGTCCGCGCCGCGCAGCTGCTCCCAGTCCTTCTCCTTCATGTCCTGCCGCAGCGAGGCCGCGTCGGAACCGCTGACGATCGTGTAGTGCCGGTTCTCGCAGCCCACCTGGGCCAGCTTGAGGGCGAAGATCCGCAGGTGCAGGGTGCGCCCCGCGAAGTAGACGGTGTCGGCGTCGGAGTCGCAGATGTTGTTGGCTATCTGGGTGAACTGGTTGCCGGTCGAGCCCGGCTCGTCGATCGCCGGGGACTCGAAGGGCATCGCGGCGGGACCGGGCGGGCCCTTCTCCTCGATGCCGCTGAACGCCTTCGCCAGCGACTCGTTGTAGTTGTCCGGCCGGGTGTCGTACACCAGCACCGTCTTACGGTTCTCCCGGCCGCGGTCACCGTTGAAGTCGGCCAGTGCCCGCGCCGCGTCGCCGTTGGTGGGGATGATCCGGGCCAGGCCGGGGAACCGCGGCTTCGCCATCCCGTCCACCCCGTCCTCGTTGGCTATCTGGTCGCCGCTGATCCGGGAGGCGAGCACCGGGATCTTGTGTTCCGTCAGGCGCCGGACGGCGTCCTCCGTGCTGTCGAGGCTGAGGTTGAAGCCGGTGACGGCGCGCAGCCGGTCCTCGGGGGAGGCGGCCATGCGCAGCAGGGTGTCCACGACCTTCGCCTGCTGCCCGTAGTCCCGCCCGGGGTTGGCCAGGACCAGCCGGATCTTGGGCGGTTCGCCCTCGCCCTTGTTGGCCTGGAGCTGGCCCAGGTAGGCGCCCTGGAGGTCGCTGCGCATCTGCCGCCGCAGCGCCGGCTTGTCCGACTGGAGCGGCAGCATCATCGCCACCGTCACATGGGGCTGGCCCTCGATCTTCCGGTTCTCCTGGGCGATGGCCCGGGCCACGGCGCTGATCTCCGAGGTACCGAAGTCGTAGCCCTCGCCGTCGACGCCGATGCACTCGCTGCCGATCCGCTCGATCCCGTCGGCGCAGGTGTCCGGTTTCATCAGCAGGGACCAGCCGAACCAGCCCGCCGCCACGGCCGCCGCCGCGATCAGGAGCGTGTAGAGGATCTTCTTCCACCTGGGCATCCCCGCTACCTCCTTCGCCCGAGCTGTTCGGTGCAGGTGCAGCGCAGCAACGGCTGCTCGTTCTCCGCCAGGCCGCTCCAGTCGGTGGCCGTCCGGCCGAGCTGTCCGGCGCCGTCGAACTCCATGATCGAGAGAAGGTTCAGCAGCTTCTCCAGGGTGCCGGCCGTCTCCCTCCCGGTCGGCCGGGTGCGCTCCTCGCACAGCCAGACGGCGTGCAGCAGCTGGTCGACGGTGCGGCGCAGGGCCGTTCCGGCGACCTCCACGCGGCCCTCGGCGCGCTGCCGGCGGGCGTCGGCGCCGCCCGGGTACGGCGCCTGGGCGATCTCCAGCAGCTCCGCGCACCATTCCCCGGGGCGGCCGGGCAGGGTGGCGGCGAGGTGGCCGACCACGTCGTCCACGCCTCCGGAGACCAGGTGGTGGTTCATCCGGTGCGCCACGACCGAACGGAACGCCCCGCCCCGGGAGCCCTCCGGCCATCCGGTGTAGTGGTCGCGCAGCAGGTGGTGGTCGGCGTACCAGGCGGCGCCGTCCGGGCGCAGCCGGTACAGCCGGTGCACCAGCAGCTGGCGCAGCCCGAAGTCCCCGATGAAGTGCCGTTCGCAGCCGGGCCAGCCGGTGTCGGTGAGCAGCTGGGCGACGTTGTGCGCCGTCAGGCGGTGGACGCGCCCGGACTGGTGGTGGCGGAGCAGGACGTCCGCGCATTCCTCGTCGTGCGCCACCGACAGATGGGTGAGCAGGTCGAGCCACTGGTCCCGGTGCTCGGCCGGTAACCGCACCGGCAGCTGCTCCAGGACCAGTTCCTGCAGCAGTACGTCCGCCACGGGCCGCTCGGGACCCCCGTCGCCCGGGAACCGCAGCGGGGCGTCCAGGACGTCCCGGTCGTTGGCGTCCGCCTCCATCCGGAAGCCGGCGACGGCCTCGGCCAGCCGGATCACCGTGTGCGGCCGTCCCCCGCTCAGCCGGGCGACGGCGGCGTCGATACGACGGCGATGGGCGCCGCCCTCCGGCTCCGCGCGCCGCTGCCGGCGCTCGGTCTCCCGGCGGAGCTGGTCGCCGGTCAGGAAAGGCATCCGCAACAGGAGCACCCCGCCGGCCAGCGGGGCCCGGTCCCCGTCGGGGCCGGTGCGCCGGGTCCAGGTGGCGGGTACGCCGTCGGCGGGCCGGAACTCCGCCGGGGCCGGGACCTCCCGGGGCGGCAGCCCCTCGTACAGGAAGGCGCCGCCGTCCGCCCGGCGGGCCGTGCCGACGATCACCACGCGGTCGCGGAGGCCGTTGCGGCGGTCGTCGAGCACGGCGCGCAGCAGCTGCTCGCCGAGCGGCGTGTCGGCGCGGTCCAGCAGCAGCGCCGGGCGGCCGACGCGGCGCAGCCAGCCGGAGGCCGACGCGTAGGCCGCCTCCAGGTCCTCGCGCAGGGCCCGGAAGAGGAAGCTCTCCGCCAGCTCCCGCCCCTGGCCGCCGGCCCGGAAGTCGGCGGCGAGGTCGCGCAGGCCGTGCTCGGGCTGGTCGGCCGCGTTGGGGTAGGCGCCGTAGATCCGCGCCAGTTCGGCCTTGCCGCGCGGTGCCAGGCTGGCGAACAGGGCGTCCAGCAGGGCGGTGTTCACGGAGGCCGAGTAGGGGTCGAGGGTCTGTCCGCCCAGGGTCGTCAGCAGGTTGCGGATGGCCCCGCCGAGCACACCGCGCCAGAAGTCGCCCGCCGCGAGGCCCCGCAGGCGCTGCCGCTGGGGTAAGTCCGCGTACCGTTCGACCTCCGTGGCCACCGCCTCGGGCGTGCCCTCGGAGACGCCGGTCGCGATCACCGCGAGGCCCGCGAAGAGCCGCGGGAAGGCGAAGGAGCCTCCCGTGCCCTGCCAGGTGGACAGCCTGCGGGCGGCCTCGACCAGCAGCTCGGTCGCTGCCGAGCGGGCGTCCGGCTCCGGCTCGGCCCGGTCCGCGTAGACCGGGGAGCCACAGTCCAGACAGATCACCGGCACCTTGGCGGCGAAGCGGTCGCGCACCGTCCGCAGCAGCCGCGCCTTGCCCATGCCCGGGCCGCCGGTGAGCAGCACCACGGGAAGGTCGGGGCCGTACAGCACCTCGCGGCCGGCGCCCGACGGTGACCGTCCCAGCAGACGCGCGAAGAAGCCTTCCTCACCGAGGAGTTTCTCGAACCCCAGGTCTTCACACACGGATCCCTCGTGGATGCTCGCCCGCCCGTGAGCGGGTGCTGTGGCGGAGAGAGATTAGTGGAACACGGAGCGTTCGGTTCGACAATGGTGGTTACAGGAAAGGAAGTTGGCGACGTGGTGGTCCGGGGTCCGCTGGGACGCAGCAAGGGGGTACTACTGCACGTCCACGTAGTCGCCGGCCGCCCTGGCCGCCGGGGTGGTGGAGGTGCCCGCGAAGCTCCAGCGCCAGTAGCCGTCCTCGGCCGCCGTGACCGTGGTGGACAGGGTGCCGGTGCTGGAGGTGGTGACCGTCTTGACGGTGGTGTACGTCGTCGTACCGGCCTTGCGGAACTGGAGCTGGACGGACTGGCCGGCGTAGCCCCGGTGGTCGAGGGTGTCCCAGTTGGCCCGGCTGAGCTTGCCGGTGACCGTGAGGGTGTTGCCCTTGGCGACCGGCTCCGGGCCGGCGTTCACGGTGAGGCTCGACTTCCGTTGCAGGCGGGTCGTGGTGTAGTCCGGGACGTGCGTCCAGCTGTCGTCGTTGGCCACCCCCTGGACGCTGACCTTCCAGGTGCCGGCGTGGGCGTTGGTGAGCAGCCAGTCCGGCTCGAAGGTGAACGTCTGCTCGCAGGTGGAGGTGGTGGCGCTGACGGCCACGCAGTCGGCGTGGACGTAGTACTGGTTCGACACGAAACGGTCGTCGTAGGTCTGGTACGGGTTCGCGCCGTCCGGTCCCCGCCACAGGACGAAGTCCGCGTCCTGGATGCCGGACGGGTGGCTGAAGGTCCCGGAGACCGTGACCGTCCTGTCGTAGACGTCGATCACGATGTTCCTGCCCCCGTCGAGGGTGACGTCGCTGATCTGGACGTCCTGGGTCTCGTCGGCGGAGGCACCGGGGACGGCCAGGCCGGCCAGCACGGCGACGGCACCGAGCATGGCAGAGGCGGCACGCTTGCGCATGGATCTCCTTTCACGGGCGGACGAAGATCCGCTCTGTCCTCACAGCGCACCCACAGCCCCGAACGTCACACCGGTGCGGCCAGGGCCCGGCGCAGGACCCCGGCCGCCCGGTGAAGGCGGCCCTCCGCGCCGACGCGGGCGTCAGCCGGGGCCGGTGCCCTGGACTCGGCCCGGCTCCCGGCCGAGGCCCGCGCGGGCGTCGGTCCCGCCGCCGACCCCCGGCGACCCTGGCGTAAGGCCCGCACCGCGCTCCGCTTCACCACGCCGGCCTGGAGGCGCCGCCCCTCCCGGCCGAGGTCTCCCGGGACGCCCGGTGAAAGCGGCCCTCCGCGCCGACATGGGCGTCAACCGGGCCGGCGCCCTGGACGAGGCCCGGCTCCCGG
>NZ_JBVHVI010000008.1:94947-407131 GCF_055564915.1 Streptomyces sp. NPDC028928 | reverse complement strand
CGGCCGAGGCCCGCGCGGGCGTCGGTCCCGCCGCCGACCCCCGGCGACCCTGGCGTAAGGCCCGCACAGCGCTCCGCTTCACCACGCCGGCCTGGAGGCGCCGCCCCTCCCGGCCGAGGTCTCCCGGGACGCCCGGTGAAGACGGCCCTCCTCGCCGACATGGGCGTCAACCGGGCCGGTGCCCTGGACGCGGCCCGGCTCCCGGCCGAGGCCCGCGCGGGCGTCGGTCCCGCCGCCGACCCCCGGCGACCCTGGCGTAAGGCCCGCACAGCGCTCCGCTTCACCACGCCGGCCTGGGGGCGCCGCCCCTCCCGGCCGAGGTCTCCCAGGACGCCCTCCGGGACAACCCCGACGTCGGCGCGGTCGTCCGGATCGCCGGCACCCCGAAGGACCTGGAGACCCTGGAGGCCTACCGCGCCACCGGCTCCCTGCTCCGGGCCGCCGACCGTCTCCACCCGCACCACGGCACGGCGGCCCGCCGTCCCGGCCGGCTCGCCGACCCCGCGGGCCCGACCCGGGTCAGGCTCGCGCTGACGGTGTGGCACCCCGCCGCCGACCGTCTCCACCCGCACCACGGCTCGGCGGCCCGCCGTCCCGGCCGGCTCGCCGTCCCCGCGGGCCCGACCCGGGTCAGGCTCGCGCTGACGGTGTGGCACCTCCTGGCCGACTGGGCCGGGTGGGCGTCACGCCGCCAACACGCGTGCGCTGCTTGCCGGTTCGGCGCGCGAGACCTCGGCCCAGGTGCCCCCGCTGTTCAGGCGGCGCAGGACGGGGAGTTCGCGGGGGGCGGGCACCTCGCGGGCGGGGTGGGCGGTGGCGCAGTGCGCGAGGACACGGCTGAGGGCCTGCCGGATCGAGGTGCCCGGCAGATCCACGCAGACACGTTCCTCCGCGTAGGCGCGGACCAGTGCGTGCAGCTGGAACCAGCCGGGTTCGGGTTCCGTCAGCAGATGCGCCGCCGCGAGCGCGTCGAGTTGGTCGCGGACGGTCCGCTCGCCCTCGCCCGCGAGCGCGGCGGCGCCCGCGAGGTCCGTGCGGGGCAGCGGGTGCAGGGCGAGGAGGCGCAGCAGCCGGCGCGCGCCCGTGGTGAGCCGTGCGTCGGAGGCGGCCAGCGCGCCGCGGGCGCCGTCCTCCAGGGCCAGGGTGATCACCGGCTCGCGGTAGTAGTCGTCCAGCGTCCAGCCGGGGTGGTCCCGCATGTGCCGGCCGATCACGGTCAGCGCCAGCGGCAGGTGGCCGAGGTCGGCGGCGATCCGGCGCAGCGCCCCGGTGTCCGCGGTGTCGCGCTCGGCCCCCGCCGTCCGCCGCAGCAGCTCCACCGACGCGGCCGGCGCCAGCGGCGGCACGGACAGGCGCGTGGCTCCGGGCGGGCACAGGGTACGGCGGCTGGTGACGAGGACGCGGCAGCCCGGGTCGCCCGGCAGCAGCGCGCGGATCTGGTCCGCGTCCGCCGCGTCGTCCAGGACGACCAGGGCGCCGGTCCCGGCCAGCAGCTGCCGGTACAGCACGCACCGGGCGTCGACTCCGTGCGGGACGCGGTCCCCGGCGACCCCGAGCAGCCGCAGGAACGTCTCCAGCACCGCGGCCGGGTCGGCGGCCGGGCTGTTCGGGGCGTGTCCACGGAGGTTGGCGAAGAGGACGGGGGCGCCGGCCGGCCGCCGGGCGTGCAGCCGGCGGGCCACGTGCAGGGCGAGCGAGGTCTTGCCGACCCCCGCGGGCCCGTCCAGCACCACCACGCCCGCCGGGCCGTCCGCCCGCAGCGCCGCCGCGGTGGCGGCCGCCGGCCGGGAGCGGCCGAGGAACACGGCCGGTGCGGCGGGCAGCCGGTCCCAGGCGCTGACCCGGGCGGCCGCCTCGGCCTCGCCGAGGACCGTGCGCAGCGCCTGCCGCCACACCGAGACGGCGGCCTCCTCACCGCAGACGAGGGCGCGGACGACGGCCAGTAAGAGGTCGGAGTTGGGGCGCCGGCGGCCCAGCTGGAAGCAGTTGCCGACGGTCGAGCGGGCGGGCCACTCGTTGCGCGGCCGGCCGGCCCGCTGCCAGTCCCGGTGGACTCGGCGGGTGATCTCGGTGATCGACGGATTGCCGGCCCACGCCTTCAACAGCCGCAGCTGCGCGATGAACTCGTCCATCGTGCGGGCTTCTCCCGGGTCCAGTACCTGCGGCACGAACATCCTCCCCCATGGGACACCTGGCCACGATCAACTTGGAACGGTCGTTTCAAGTTAGAGGACAGGGGGTCTCGGCTGTCAAGCGGTACCCGAGTGCTGGACGTCCCCGCCGGAGAGTTCCGGACGCTCCGTCAGAGTGTCACGCGGCCGCCGGCCGGCCGAGGGAGTCCAGCGCGGCGGTCACGGTGCCGCACAGGGCCCGCGCGTCGGCGCCGGCGCGGGAGCGCAGGTTCACGCCGTAGGCGAGCAGGGCCAGCAGGTCGGCCGCGGCGGCCGGGTCGGCACCGGGGGCCAGTTGCTCGTGCGCCTCGGCCGTGACGAGCGCCGCGTACAGCGCGTCCCGCAGCTCCTGGTGGTGCCGGTCGAGGACGGCACGGACCTCGGGGTCGCCGTTCTCGGCGCCCGCGTGGGCATTGGAGACCATGCAGCCCCAGCGGGCGTACTCGCCCGAACAGCGCGCCTTGATCAGGCCGTCGAAGAACTCCGCCACGGCGGGCAGTCCGCGGCCGTCCTCCGCGAGCCGGCGGAACATCGGCTGGGACCGCAGCTCCAGATAGCGGCGCAGCGCGGCCAGGTACAGCTCCTGCTTGCCGCCGAACGTGGCGTACAGGCTGGAGCGGTTGAGGCCGGTCGCGGTCACGATGTCCTGGATCCCGGTCGTGGCCACGCCCTGCTTCCAGAACAGCCGCACCACCGTGTCCAGGGCCGCGTCCGGATCGAAGTGCTTGATGTCCGGCATGTCCCACCCGCCATCTTGAAATCCTGATTCCAAGATACTCGGCGGACCCCGCGCGGCAAAGGCGTCCAGGTTCGTCCACGATGCGCCGCCGCGGACGGCCCCCGGCGCGATGCTGCGGCCATGACACACATACCCCCGCTGTGGCGGGCCGCCTACGGCCCGCAGGCACCCCCGGCCCTGCGCCTGCTCGCACGCACGGCGGTCCGCCTGCGCGACTTCGTGCGCGCGCTCGCCCTGGCGGACCACCGCCCGTTCACGACCCTCTGAAGACCAGGGCGCGCACCGCCTGGCGCCGGGCACGTCCCGCCGTTATCTTGGAACGAACGTTTCAAGTACCGGAGGTCCGTCATGACCAGCCTCAACGCCGAACTACGCACCTTCTACGAAGCCCGCCAGCAGCAGATCCCCGCCGATGTACGGGAGATCATGCAGCGGGCGGGCCGCGAACTCGCCGACTCCGGGCAGGCCGGCCGCGCCCTCGCCGTCGGCGACCGCGCCCCCGGCTTCCGCCTGCCCTCCGCGTCCGGCCGTACGGTGACCCTGGAGGAGCTGCTCGCCCAGGGCCCGGTCGTGCTGACCTTCTACCGCGGCGCCTGGTGCCCGTACTGCAACATCGCGCTGCGCGCCCTCCAGCAGCACCACGACGCGATCACCGCCCGGGGCGCCCGCCTCGTCGCCGTGTCCCCGCAGATCCCCGACGAGTCCCTCGGCCTCACCGAGAAACACGGTCTCGCCTTCGAGGTGCTCAGCGACATCGGCTCCGACACCGCCAAGCAGTACGGTCTCGCCTTCGACCTCCCCGACGACCTCGCCGCCGTCTACGACCGGCTCGGCTTCGACCTCCAGCGCGTCAACGGCGGCCACCCGCGCACCCTGCCGCTGCCGGCCACCTACGTCATCGACCGGGACGGCACCATCCGCTGGGCCTTCGTGGACACCGACTACACCGCCCGCGCCGAGCCCGCCGACATCCTCGCGGCCCTCGACGCGCTGAACTGACCACGCCGCGCAGGGGAGTTCACCGTACGGCCCAGGTGAGGGAGTTGGCCGCGCGGGCGCGCACCGCCGGGTCCCGCAGGGCCGCCGTACGGTCGGTCACGGTCGCGGTGACCCGGTGCCCGTGGCCGCGGACGCCCAGCGCGCGCGGGGTCACCGAGCGCAGCCCGGTCGCCCACGGGACGGTCCTGCCGTCGACGGACCAGGTGAGGCGCAGGTCGGCGAGGCCGGTCAGCGGGGCGAGGCGCACCGTGAGCGGCCGGCCCGCACGCACCGGCTCGGCGGTCGGTACGGGCGAGGTCAGCGCGTCCGCGTCGGCGTAGAAGCCGGCGATCATCGCCTCGCGTCCGACGACGTTGAACTCGGTCGAGGCCAGGGCGCGCATGAGGGACGTGTCGGTCGGGCGGTGGATGCCGGTCTCGTAGTAGCCGCCGCCCTCGTACGTCCCGACGACCGAGCCGGTCGGGTCCTGGACCCCGGCCCAGCGGGCCCACTTCGCCTCGGCCGGGTCGCGGGCGAGGGTGAGGTTGGCCGCGGCGGGCTCCTCGGCCCAGGGGTAGGCGCCGTAGCCCGGGTACTGGTACTCGTCGGCCAACCCGCCTATGGAATGGCCGAGTTCATGGGCGCCTATGAGGTACGACCGGTCGTTGCCGGAGGACATCGTCGCCACGCCGTGGAAGGGGGAGCCCGGCGGCAGGTCGGGGGCGGAGTAGCCGGCGCCGCCGTACTTGGCGGAGTGGGCGACGACGAACACGATGTCGGCGTCCGGGGCCAGGGCGGCGTACCGCGTGACCGCGCCGGTGTCGACGCACAGCAGCCGTTCGATGCCGTCGCAGAAGAAGGAGGCGCCGAGCGCGGTCCTCCTCACCACATCGGCCGTCGGGTCACCGGAGACACCGGACTCGGGAGAGACGGCGTCGACCAGCCAGATGTTGAACAGGCCGCGGTAGCTCCGGTACGGCTCGATACGGAAGATGGCGTCCAGTTTCTCCTCGGCGTCCGCCGCGAACTCGCCCTGCTCGTCGGCGGTGTAGCCGTCGCCCGTCACCACCAGGTCGAGCCGCCCGGACACCGGGCCGGTCCGCTGGAGCGCCCGCACCGCCGTGCCGGTGCGGGCCGGGCCCGGCGCGCGGCCGGCGGTCCCGGCGGCCGGTGCGTCCGCCGGGACGGTCACCCGGCGGGGCTCGGCCCCGGGGCCCGGGAAGTACTCGACGCGCTGGGACCGCTCCGGCGGGGCGGCCGCCTCGGCAGGCCCCGGGACGGCCCCGCCGGCCCACGCCGCCACGACGGCGAGGGCGAGGGCGGCGGTGCTGGTCCAACGGCTGTGCGGTCTTGCGCGGTACGGCACGGCGACCTCGCTCAAGTGTCTGGTTAAACGCACTTAACAGCGCGCTTAACTTAGGAGCGGGTACGCCAAGTGGCAAGAGTTGAAGCCGAGTTGACGGACTATGACTTCGACGCGCTGCGGGCCAGCCACTGGGACCAGGAGAGGTTCCAGTCGCCGTAGCCGTTGCCGGCCTCCACCGTCTCCAGGGAGCCGGTGACGCGGATGACGTCGCCGGGGATGACCCGCTGGTAGAAGCGTTCGGCGGTGCCGTCGGTGGCGAGGCCGACGCAGCCGTGGGTGACGTTGGACCGGCCGGCGTAGCTGTCGGCGTTGGGGTTCTGGTGGACGTAGGTGCCGGACGTGGTGACGTGCACCGCCCAGGCGTAGTAGCCGTGGTAGGCGTCGCCGAGGCCGACGGTCCGTGAGTCCATGTAGACCTTCGGCTGCTTGTCCATCACCACCATCGTCCCGTTCCAGGTGTCCAGGCCGGGCCGGCCGGCGGTGACCGGGATCCGGGAGACGGGCTTGCCGTCCTCGGTGACGGTCATGGTGTGGCGGCGCACGTCGACGGTCGCGGTCAGCGAACGGCCGATGGCGAAGTGCCGTACGGCGTGGGTGCCGACGCGCAGGGTGACACGGGTGCCGGGCTTCCAGTAGGCGGGCGGACGGTAGTCGACGCGCTGGCCGTCGAGCAGGTTGCGGTCCTTCACCCAGCTCCAGGCACCGGAGACGGCGGGCTCGGTGCCGACGGTGAGCCAGTGCTCGACCGCCGCCCGCTGTGCGGGCGGGACCGGGTGCGGGAAGGTCACGGATATCGGCATGCCGACGCCGACGGTGGCGCCCTCGCCGACGTTGACCCTGGCCCCGGCGAGCGGGGCCGGCTCGGGCACGGCGGGCGTGGTGCGGCTGGGCTCGGCGGGCGGGTGCGGGGTGACCGCACGGGTCGGCTCGGCGGTGGCCGCGCAGCCGGTCGCGGTGAGGACGAGCGCGCAGGCAGCGGTGAGGGCGCCGAGGACGGTGCGCGTGCGGCGGCTTGGGCAGTGGTGCGTGGACACGGAAGTTCCCCCCTGATGTGTGCGGACATGGTCTGTACGCACGGCGCGGGGCGCGGGTTGCATCCGGCTCGGGGGGAATTGCCGGCGCCCGGCCGCCCGGCCCGAACCGCCCCGTAGGATCGCTTCTCCGCGACGGGGACACGGGGGGACCGATGACGGAGGAGGAGTTCGACGCCTTCTACGCGGCTGCCTTCCCCCGCCTGGTCGGGCAGTTGTACGCCTTCACCGGCGACCACGCCGAGGCACAGGACGTGGTGCAGGAGGCCTTCGTGCGGGCCTGGGACCGGCGTGCGTCCTTCGACGCGGCCGAGGCGCCGGAGGCGTGGATCCGCACGGTCGCCACCCGGCTCGCGGTCAGCCGCTTCCGGCGGGCCCGGCGCTGGCTGGAACTCGTCCGCGGGGACACCCCGCCGGAGCAGACCCCGGGACCGGGCCCCGAACACGTCGCGCTGGTCGCCGCCCTGCGCGAACTGCCCCCCGCCCAGCGGCTGGCCGTCGTCCTCTACCACGTGTGCGACCTGAGCGTGGATCAGATCGCCGCGGAGACCGGCTCCCCCGTCGGGACGGTCAAGGCCCGGCTGGCCCGGGGCCGCGCCGCGCTCGCCCGCCATCTGTCGCCCGAGGAGGCTGAGACCATGACCGGGACGAAGGAGGCCACGCATGCCTCATGACCCGTCGGGCCCGGCCGCGCCCGAGGACGCCACCGAACGGCTCACGGACGCGCTGCGCGAGGTCGCCGTACACGGCCGGCGATCCGCACCCGGCTCCGGTGCCGCCGTACGCCGCCGGGCCGTGCTGCGCCGCCGAACCCGCCGGGCCGGGCTGGTGTCGGCCGGACTCGTCGTCGCGGGCACCGCCGTCCTCGCCGCCACGGCCCTGCTGGACCCCGCCGACCGGCCGGCACCCCCGCCCGCCGCGACCGCCTCCACCACTGCTCCGGCACCGACCCTGTCCCCCGACGACGACTCCCCCGTCCGCGACATCCGGATCGACCTGACCACCCTCGAACTCCGGGCGGGAGGACGGACGTTCCCCGTCTCCGCGCCCGGCATGAACCAGCCGTTCCGCGGCGACGCGGTCGCCCGGGTCACCGAGCGCCTCCGGCACGCCCGGTTCAGCGCCTCGCCGACCGGCGAGATCGAGCAGCACGACTGGGTGCTGGCCTTCCTCGGCCCCGGGCAGCAGCCGCACTACCTCTACGGCACCGGGAACACGGTCGACGTCCCCGGGCGCCGCGCGTCCACGCTGAGCCTGGTCGGCCTGCGCACCGCCGACGCCCGCTGGCTGTACGAGCACACGGTCGTCGGCGCCAAGGTCACCATCACCGGCGCCGGGACGTAAGAGGCCGGATCAGCACTTGTCGGCGGGGGCCACGCTCACCGCGTCGCGCTGCCAGCCGAGGTGCCGGACCGTCTCCGTCTCCTTCCCCTTGCCGCCGGCCGCGGCCTTGACCTTGACCGTGACGCCGCTGCCGTCGGCCGCGAGAAGCTCCCCGCACAGCGTCTCCGTCCTGGTCTGCACCCGGACCGTCTGCGCCGGCTCGCTCGGCGCCGGGGCCACCCAGGTGATCAGGACGCCGGTCGCGGTGGCCACCACGCCGGCCACGGTCGCCCAGCGGGTGATGCCGATCCGCGACGCGATCCGCTCCCGCTCCCGCTCCTCCCAGTCCAGCAGCTTCGCGGCGTGCGGGTACTTCAGCACGTCACCGGGCCGGCCGTGGGCGGCCGACACGGCGACGAAGGCGGCGACGAGCAGCAGGACCAGCCCGAGCGCCACCAGCACGACGACCGCGAGCCGGTAGCCGCCGGGGAGTTCGGCGACGTTCTCGCGGCCCTTGAGGACCAGCACCGCGGCCAGCAGTCCCGAGGCGATGGTGAGGAAGTTCCGCCAGCCCTCCGCCTGCGCCCGCCCGATCTCCAGCTGGGCCTCGATCATCGCGTCCAGCCGCTGCTGGGCGCTCTCCAGTTCCTCGGGCAGGTACCCCCCGGGCGGCGTCACGAACCGGCGCCCGGCTGCCGGACCGCCACCCACTTGGCACCGCAGCCACCGGTCTCCTGGGTGTCCCCGGGGTGTGGCCGGCGGCACCGGCACCGCATGTACACCTCGCGCGGTACCTCCTCGTCCTCCGGCGAGGCGCCGGAGCCCCCGCCCTTGGTCACCGCGCCGGGCGTGATGCGCGTCGGGACCGGGTGCCGGGTCTCGCCGGAACAGGCCGGGCACAGACCGGTGATGACCAGCCGGCCGCTGGAGAAGTCCCAGACGAACCCCGTCTGGTCCGGCAGGTACGTGGATTCGTAGTCCTTGGGGTCGTGGGGCACCTCAGGTCCTCTCGTGCGGCGGCAGACGGAAGCCGAACAGGGGCGCGTAGTCGGCGAGGCGCGCACGGACGTCGGCGACGCTCAGTTCCGTCTCCTCGGCGGCCAGCTCGATCTGCTCCTCGGAGACGTCCCCGGACAGCGCCGGTTCCCGTCCGGTGAGCCGGACCGTGAGCAGCACGACGTCCCGCCAGTCGGGGACCCGGTCACAGCCGGGCTCGGGGTACGGGATGTCCAGCCCGATCCTGGTGAACGGCCCGAGCCGGCGGTACGTGTCCCGCAGCCCCTCACCGAGCCGCCCGGCCGTCACCACCAGGGCGAGCGGCGTCAGCGTCCAGGAGTCCTCCAGGCAGGGCTGGAAGAGCGCGTGTTCGGCGGCCAGGTCCCGCTCCAGGGGCTCCGCCGGCCGTACGAAGTCCGGGGCCACCGGCACCGTAGGGGCGCCCAGGGACCGGTAGGCGTTCAGCTCGGCGGCAGCGGTGGCGAGGTCGACACCTTCATTGTCGGCGTAGTTGACGAGGTCGTGCAGCGATATGCGCTCGCGCCACCGTGTGCGGTTGCACAGCGCGGTACGCAGGGTGCGGGTCGGTTTCAGCCGGGTCACGTCCTCGGGGACCTCGGGCACGTCGAAGCCGTAGGCGGCCAGATGCTTGCACACACCCTCGGCGGTGGAGCCGAGGCTCTCCCCGACAGCCGCAGCCATCACCACCAGAGAGGACGGCGTCAGCCGGGCGTCCCGTCCGACGCTCGTCGTCAAGGCGAACGGACTGCGCCGACCGTTGCCCGGCAGGACCGTCTTCCACCGGCTCCGCTGCCGGGCGGACCGGGGCTCGGACAGCCAGGCGCGGGCCACGTCGACCGCCCGGCGCTCGACCAGGCCCGCCTCCGCCAGCACCTCGACCGCGGCGACGTTCCGCTGCCGGGCAGTGTGGTCCTCCGGGTCGTCCATGGCCCCCAGCACCGCCCAGGCCGAGATCAGCCGCTTCCCGCTCCGGCCCGCGTCCGCTGCCTCCACCGGAAGCCGTGCGCACCACAGGGGCGGCAGGAGAGAGCCGAGCGGCCCCGGATCCACGACCTCGACGCCCAGCGGGCCCGCCCATGCGGCCAGCCAGCTCGCGGTGGCTCCCACGGTCGCCTCGCGCCGGGCAGCCAGCCGGACCAAGTGCCGCAGGCCGATCGGCTCCGGGGTGAGGAAGGGCGGCTGCGCGTCCAGGTCCCGGCTGAGCGCGGCGAGCTGCGGCTCGTCCAGCGGGTACGGCAGATCCGGTCCGGTGAGCCGATAACCGAGAGGTTCGAAGCGGCGCACGACCGCTTCGATCTCCGCCGGCGGGATCCCCAACCGGCGCGCCCGCCAGGCGACGTCCACCGGCCGCACGAGCCCCGCGAGCGGGCCGGCGCTGACGGCGGCGAACGGTATCGCGTCCGGTGCGTCCTTCAGCAGTACGCGCTGTTCCCGCGCGTCCACGCGGTGGGCCGCGAATCCCTTGAGATCCGGCGGCGCGGGAATCGACGGATCGAGGTCCGACAGCTGGGCGAACAGCTCCGCCAGGGTTCCGAGACTCACCTTCTCGCGGGCCGACACGCGCACCATCGCCTGTCGCACCGCGTAGTGCCCGGCCTGGTCCGCGTCCCAGGGGCCCCGGCCGAGCGCGTCCTGGAACTCCCCGTACAGAGTGGTCGCCAGCCGGCTCGGCACGACGTCCGGCAGGGAGCGGATGTCCGCGACGTAGGGGACCTGCACCCCCACCATGGCGTAGCGGCGCAGCTTGCGGAGCACTTCCCGCAGCGGGCGCCCGGTGTCCGCCGCGGCACTCAGCGGTGTCCCGAAGGATGCGACCGGCCAGCCGCGGAGCAGCACCGCGTCGAGGGGCTCCGGCCGGGGGAAGCCGGCCTGCGTGGTGACGGGCTCCGACTGCCGCCGGCCCAGCACGCCGGACCGCCAGGCCTCGAAGAAGCGCAGGTCGGCGTTTGTCGCCTGGAACTCGTCCTTGAGGATGTCGGCGTCCACGGGCAGACAACCGACGTCGCGCAGCGGGAGGTCGCGCCGCTCCTGGGTCCACTCCTCGCGCCCCGAGAACGGCACCCAGACGGGCACGTCGTGCGCCATCAGCCGGCCGAGGACCTCCTGCGCGAGCGGGGGCTGGGCCTCGGCGAACTGCCACAGCCACTCCAGCGGAAACGGCCGCCACGCCCGGCGGACCAGCGCTGGGACAGCTGCCTTCAGATCCTCCTCGACGGCGCGCTCGTCGTACCGGAGGAAGCGGTTGCGGTCGACGCTCAGCTCCGGCCGGTGCCTGCCCCGCAGGTTCACCACATACCCCTCCGGGCGCTCGGCCTGTGAGACCAGCAGCCCGTCCGCGAGCCGCATACCCGTGCCCTGCACCCACCAGACGCCCTCGGTGGCCTCGATGCGCGCACTCGGCAGCGAGGAGTCGCCGTACAGCTCGCCCGGTTGCCACACCGCCGGGTCGCCGTCGTTCTCCCGGGCGACCACCTCCACGGGGCTGCACCACAGGAACTCGCGCAACGCCTGGATCAGGGACGGGGGTTGCTCGTCCGTCTCGGGGTCGTCGTGCAGATACAGCCGGACCCGGGTGCCGCCGCGCGGCAGTGCCCGCTGCTCCCGGCTCAGGTGCATCAGTCCGGAGCCGGCGGTGACGGTGGCCCGGTGGCCCTCGCCGGGAAGGTGACCGGAGACGTCGACCGCCCGGGTGGTCACCTCGACCTCCTCGGCCAGCATGAAGTAGCTGAAGACGCCGATGCCGAACCGGCTGTTGAGTTCCGTGGTGATGCCGCGGCGGCGCCACCGGCGCATCTCCCGCATGCGGGCCGAGGACTGCTCGGAGCGCCGGCCGGCCTGGGCGAAGAGGTCCCTCAGCTCCTCCGCCGTCATCCCGACGCCGTCGTCCTCGCACTCGATGTAGGTGCGGCCCGCCGGGTCGGTGCCCTGGGTGAACAGGATGCGGCAGTCGGCGAGCTGCTCCCGCTCGGTCTGCCCGGCGGGCTGCCGGGTGTGCTCCGCGTACCGGCGGCGGGCCTGGCGCACCCGGCAGGCGTCGAGGGCGTTCTGGTACAGCTCGCGCACCGCCAGCATCCGGTCCCCGTACAGCTGGGTGCCCATGATGAGCGGCTTCACCTCGTCCTCGGCCAGCCGGAACCGGGGCGGCGGCTTGTCGAAGCCGTGGTTCCGGGGCAGGAGCCCCTCGGTCTTGACCATCTGGGGCAGGCCGAAGAGGAGGTCGCCGGAGCGCGGGCCCCCGAGGCCGCGCCGGGTCGCCGCCGACTCCGCGGCGATACGGGCGGCGAGCCGCTCCAACGCCGTGAACAGGGCGGCGCTGCTGCACTTGAACACCAGCCGCCAGTAGCTGCCCGCGGCGCGGCCGGGCGGGCCCGCCGGTTCGGTCCCGTCGGGTGCGGGGGCGTGGGTGACGGGGAGGAAACCGCCGTTCGCGGCGATCTCGCCGATGATGCCCTTCGGCCGGACCTGGGTGGGCTCGCGCGGGCCGAGGTGGTCGATGAGTACACCGTCGAGCATGCGCGGGTCGATGGCGAGCAGCCCGGCGAGGTGCAGCAGGGTGGCCAGTTCGCGCGGGCGCCAGCTCCACCGCTCGGGTTCCCCGCACAGGTAGGCGCACAGCCCGAGTTCGGTGTCCCAGGCCGTGCCGTCGGGCGCGACGGAGTCGGCCGGGGTGCCGGTGCCCAGCTGGGAGACGACCTTGACGACGGCATGGCGCAGCTCGCCCCGCTCGTCCGGGCCCGGGGTGAGGCCGGCGGCGCTCTCCGCCGCCCGCACCAGCAGGTCGACCGCGGCGCGCAGGCTGTCCAGCTCGGCGTCCATGCGCCCCTGCTCCCACAGCAGGTCCCAGTCGGCGAGGAAGCGGTGCCGCAGCCAGTACTCGGCGCCGGCGGCGTCCTCCTTCTCCCCGCGGCGCAGCAGCGTCCGGCGGGTCGCCTCGATCTGCCGGTGGGCGCGCCGTACGTCCTCCATGTCACGTTCGAGATGGGCGGCGAAGCTGTCCTCGTCCCGGGGGGTGTCGTCGGGTGCGTCGTCGTAGAGGGTGCGCAGCGCGGCCAGGCCGCAGGAGAGCGCGGCCTCCCGCAGGAACGGCGCCCCCAGCAGCACGACGGTCTCGATGAGGCTCAGCCGTGCGCCGGAGGCGTCCACGAGCTGGTCGAGCCGTTCGATCAGCCGCTGCGGGACCTGCGGGTCGTCCCACGGGTCGGACTCGGGGTCCCGTTGCCTGCGGATGGCCACGGTCTTCTTCACGACCTCGGCCACGTGCTCCTTGGCCTTGGCGCGCTGGACCGGCGTGCCGTCGGTGCGTTCCCACAGGTTCGAGCGGAGGACGGCGTCCGTCCAGGGGCCGGCGGACGGGACCGCCTCGCACAGCGGTACGTCGGCGTGGGTGCCGCCCGTGGGGTCACCGCCCAGCCACCGGTGGACGGCCCTGGGCGGTCTGCTGTACGTGTAGTTGGCCGCGATCTCCTCCGCGCGCTGCTCCACGCGCTGGATGACCTGACGGAACGTACGCGCCGAGGACTCCGGGGCCAGGGTCTCGCTCAGCGCCATGGCCAGGACGCTGCCCGCGTCGGCGTGACCCAGGGCCTCCTCGCCGGGGGCGCAGGCGCTCAGTACGACGACGTTGTCCCAGGCGCGGCTGACCTTCTTCATCGCCTCGAAGGTCGCCGGCGGGGTGTCCCCGCTGCTCCGGCAGGCGTCGAAGCAGAGCATCACCGTGGCGCCGGCGCGCAGGGGCGCGAGCAGGTCGTCGGGCACGATCTCGATGAGCCCGTGCGGGCTCAGGGTGCGCTCGCCGGCCCCCCAGCGCGCGCGGACGTCACTGGGCAGGAGGTAGTCGGTCTCGCCGAACCGGACGCCGTGGCCGGAGAAGTAGACGAGGCCCACGTCGCCGTCCTCGCAGGAGTCGAGGAACCGGCCCAGCGCGTCGTAGATGGCGCCCTCGCGGGTCGTCTCCTCCTCGTCCAGCACGGTCACGTGCTCCGGCAGATAGCCGCTGCGCAGCAGGGCGGTGCGCAGGGTCGCGACGTCCTTCGTGGTGAAGGGCAGGCTCGGGAAGTCCTCCCTCAGCTTCTCCACGTCCAGCTGCGGATACGCGGACACCGCGATCAGCAGAGCCCGCCGTCGCCCGGCGCCCATCGTGCTCGTACTCCCCTCGCTCCGGGCCGACTTGACGGTCCGCCACGGCACGGAGCGCGATTATCGCAGAGGAGCGAGTCCGCCGGGCCAAAGTCCTCCTGAGTCGCCTACAACCCTTGCGCACCGCCGGTTGTCTCCTCTTCGGCCCCATCCGACCGTTCCCCGGGAGATCCGGACGTGAAGCACTCCCTGCGGGCAGGCACCGCCCTCGCCGCCCTGCTCCTCGCCGGCCTGACGCCGCCGCTCCTGTCCGGCACCGCCGCCGCGGCCCCCTCCGGGCTGCCCGGCGACTTCAACGGCGACGGCTACCGGGACATGGCCGTCGCGGCCCCCGCGGCCACCGTGAGCGGAAAGTCGTGGGCCGGCCAGGTGGCCGTGGTCTACGGCACCGCGTCCGGCCTGAACCCCGCCAAGCGCCAGCTGATCAGCCAGCACACCGCGGGCATCCCCGGCGACGCGGAGAAGGACGACGAGTTCGGCGGCACGATCGCCGCCGCCGACCTCAACCGCGACGGCTACAGCGACCTGGTCGTCGGGGCCCCGGAGGAGAAGTCGGGCAGCGCCGAGGACGCGGGCACGGTCGTCATCGTCTGGGGTTCGAAGAACGGCCTGTCGGGCGGTACGACGGTGAAGAACCCGCAGACCCTCTACGGCAGCTACTTCGGCACGAGCATCGCGGCGGCCGACTTCACCGGTGACGGCAAGCCGGACCTGGCGATCTCCGCGCAGAGCGACACGGGCACCTCCAGCTGGCGGATCCGGCTGATCCGCGGCCCGTTCACCAAGTCGGGGGCGACGGGCCGGGTCTCCTCCTACACGCCGGGCCCCGACCGGCCGCAGCTCACCGCGGGCCGGGTCAGCGGCGACACCAAGGCCGACCTGGTGGTCACCGGGCAGAAGCCGAACGGCGAACACCTCGCCACGGCCGTCTACTACAAGGGCACCCCCGACGGCATCAGCAAGGCGGCGAGCCTGCGCACCGCCGGGACGGCCGCGATCGGCGACCTGGACAAGGACGGCTTCGGCGACATCGTCCTCGGCAACCCGATGGACCCGGACCGTGATCCGTCCGGCTCCACCGGCGGCAAGATCCACGTCGTCTACGGCACCTCGTCCGGCCCGAGCGCCACCCGTCGCGTCTCCCTCACCCAGAACACGGCCGGGGTGCCCGACTCCGCCGAGGCGGGGGACGATTTCGGCGAGGCGCTGGCCATCGGCGACTTCGACAAGGACGGCTACGGGGACCTCGCGGTCGGCGCGCCCGGCGAGGGCTTCGGCGACGACACCCACTCCCTGGGGGCCGCCGGCGCGATCACCCTGCTGCGCGGATCGGCGTCCGGGCCGACCACCACGCGCGCGGTGTTCCTGACCCAGGACAGCCCCGGCGTGCCGGGTGCCGTGGAGGGGGCCGACGGCTTCGGCCAGACCCTGCTCGCCTCCGACGTCAACCGCGACGGCCGGGCGGACCTGACGGCCGTCGCCGGCAACGAGAACGACCCCGAGGGCGCCCTCTGGCACCTGCCCGGCGCCGCCGGCACGCTGTACTCCACGACCGCGTCCACCACGTTCGGCCCCACGAAGGTGGGTCTGCCGGCGGGCACGTACACGGCGTTCGGGTACCACCTGGCGGGCTAGGGCCTGTCCGACCAGCCCTTGAGGGGTCTACTCCTCGTCGGAGGTCCGCACCGGAGTGGTGCGGCCGGGCTCGGGCAGCTCGGCCAGTTCCGCGCGGACGAGCAGGACGTCGCCGATGAAGAGGTCGTAGACCAGGATCCCGATCGCACCGCCGATCAGCGGCCCGACGATCGGGATCCACCAATAGGCGCTGAAGGAGCCGGCGACGCTTCCCGGGAACGCCAGGCCGTCCCAGCCCGCCGCGAAGGTGAACAGGCGCGGACCGAAGTCGCGGGCCGGGTTGATGGCGTAGCCGGCGTTGGCGCCGTAGGACATGCCGATGGCGGCGACGACGAAGCCCACGACCAGCGGCCCGAGGTTGGCCTTCACGGCCTGGTTGCGCAGGTCGATGACGGCGGCGATCAGCATGAGCAGGAAGGCCGTGCCGACGATCTGGTCGATCAGCGGTCCCCAGATGCCGCCGTGGAAGTACGCAGCGGGGAAGGTCGCGAAGATCGAGAAGGTGGCGTTGGTGTGCCCGTTCACCTTGGGTCCCGGTGCGGCCTGGTCGTAGGCGTTGATCGCGTTGTGGTAGACGAGGTAGACCAGGGCGGCGCCGGTGAGGGCGCCGACGACCTGCGCGAACCAGTACGGCAGGACCTTGGCCCAGGAGAAGCCGCGGCGGATGGCCATCGCCAGGGTCACCGCCGGGTTGAGGTGGGCGCCGCTGACGCCGCCGGCGACGTAGACGCCGAACACGACGGCCAGGGCCCAGCCCCAGGTGATGAGCAGCCAGTCGCCGGCCGCGAGGAAGATCGTGGTGGGGGTCGCCGCGCGGCCCGAACCGGGCAGCGCGGCGACCGCCATCGCGACGACACCGCAGCCGAAGGAGATGAGCACGAAGGTTCCGAGGAACTCCGCCAGGCACTCGCCCAGCAGTCCGCCCCGGCTTCGGAGACGGGACGGTTTGACGAGCGCAGGGATGTCCACAGCCATGGAGGCCCCCTCTGAAGAGAGCAATGCGGCCAATGTCACCATATTGGCTCACAAATCCACTCCTCGCAGGGCGGCCGTCCCCCACCACCGCTCAGCCCTGCACGGGCAGCCCCGGATGCGTGGCGAGGTGGACCAGGTACGCGACCGCGGCGGCCGTGCCGATCAGCGACCGCACACCACCGGCCAGCAGCCGACGGACACCGCGCCGAGCCAGACCGCGATCTCCGCCCCGCCGGGTCGCCGCTCCGTCACCCGTGCCTCCTCCGCCTCCTCCACGCCGGGCATCGAAGCAGGCGCGGCCGCCGGGCCCCGCGGCGGGTCAGCCCGCGAGGTCATCGGCGTAGTGGCGGAAGCCGTGACGGTCTCGGTGGAGGGTCCACAGGGTCTCGGCGAGGACGTCCGGGTCCTTGCGGGCGTGGCCTGCCGTGATGGCGCCCGGGATCACCAGCTGGGCGACGTGGATGCCCTCGCCGGCCAGCCGGTCGTGCAGCAGATGGCCGTACGCGCTCTCCGCGGCGAAGGCGATCGAGGTGCCGGCCCGCTCGGGATGGGGGACGGCGGCGCTCCCGCCGTTGACGAAGAGGATCGTGCCGCGCCCGAGCCGCCGCATCCCCGGCAGCACCTGCTGCACGGCGGCCACCGGCCCGTACACGGAGAACTCGATCGGCCCCACCAGATCCCGGTGCCCGGTGTCCAGCACGGGCCGCATGAAGTCCCGGTGCGGCACGGGGCTGTACTGCAGCACCTCCACGGTCCCGAGGGCGTCGGCCAGTTCCCGCAGCGCCACCGCCAGTTCCTCGGGCCGGCGCACATCGGCGGTGAAGCCGCGCGCGGTGATCCCCTCGGCCGCGAGCCCGTCGGTGATCACGTCCAGCCGGCCCCGGTCCCTGGCGACCAGCCCGACGGCGAACCCCTCCCGCCCGAACCGCCGTGCGACGGCGGCCCCGAGCCCCGGCCCGGCTCCCACGATGGCGACACTGCTCATGCCGGACATCCGTACCGCGCGGGCCGCCGCCTCACACCCTCGGGCCGTCAGGCCGTCCGGCTCAGGCCATCCAGAAGAACACCGCCGTCATACGCTTCTCCGCCAGGGTCCGGCCGAAGTAACCGGTGGCGCTGTGCACCAGGTTGGCGTGGTACAGCAGCAGCCGGTTGTACTTGTGCGGGACGCGGACGTCCTCCTCGAAGGCGTCCGCGGTGACGTAGCGGGTGCCGAGGGCCTCGACGAGGTTGGTGTGCGGGGCCTGGACGACGTTGCCGCCGAGCCGGCCGCCGGGCAGGGACTGGCGGTAGAAGCTGGTGCCGCAGTCCTTGGGGACGTCCGGGTTGAGGTAGAGCACGGCCGCGTACCGGCACAGGGCGCGGGAGTCGGTGTGCGGGCGGGGCTCGCTCTCGCCCTCGCCGACCACCTGCACGCAGTTGTGGTTGAGGGTGCCGCCGCCGGGCGCCTGCTGCACCCACAGCTCCTTCGCCCCGGTCGCCTTCCTCACCAGCCGCTCGATCCGGGCGAGTTCCCCCGGCTCCAGACCGGGCATGGCGCGCAGGCCGGGCCAGGTCTCGGAGGTGTACGGGTACCCCTCGACCCAGTCGTCCTCGGCCAGACACCGCTGCCGTACCGCGTCGACGTCCGGCAGGACGTCGTCCAGCACCCAGTAGTCACGGCCCTTGGTGGGCTTGCGGTAGGGCAGGACGGGCAGCGCGGCAGGGGGACGGGGCGGCGGTTGCGGGGACATGCGGCGAATCTAGGCGGGCGCCGGGTCTGCCTTCTCCCGCGCGGAGGTCAACCTTCTGCCCAGGAGCGGCCAACCTTTGGCCAACGGGCTAGGGCAATTCTTTACTCGCCACCGCTGAGACGAACCGCCTCCGCGTCCGTACTGCTGTGCGTCCGAACCATGGGCGGATCACCAGGCAGGAGGAACGGTGCGCTTTTCGCGGAACGCGACGGGAACTGTCTTCGTGGGCGGTGCGATGGCCCTGACCCTCGCGGCCCTCGCCTACCCCGGCATGCTCGGCCTGGACAAGGTCTCCAGTGCACAGGACCGCGTGATCGCCAACACCCAGTGGGGACCGCTCACCGAACAGGACCGGGACTTCGTGGTCAAGGTGCGGGCGGCCGGCCTGTGGGAGTACCCGGTGGGGCAGATCGGGCTGCAGAAGGGCAGTTCGAAGGCGGTGATCACGGCCAGCCAGCACCTGATCGACGGACACGCGGCGCTGGACACCACCTGCCGCAAGATCGCGCCCATGCTGAACATCACGCTGCCCAACGTGGCGAGCCCGCAGCAGGAGGGCTTCGTGAACACGCTGAAGTCGGAGAGCGGCAAGCAGTTCGACACGGACTTCGCCAACATCCTGCGGATGACGCACGGCTCGATCTTCAACACGGTCGCGAAGATCCGGTCCACCACCAAGAACTCCCTGGTGCGGGCCCTCGCCGACCAGGCCAACGACACCGTGCTGGACCACATCACGGTGATGGAGAAGACGGGTCTGGTCGACTTCGACCAGACCCTGTTCCAGCAGACCACCCCGCCCAAGCTGCCCAACTCCGACCTGACCCCGCCGCCCCCGGCCGCCGGCCAGCCGGAGGTGGTGCTCACCCCGCCGCCGACCGCCACCTCCACCCCGGTGGACATCAACGGCATCGCCGGCGGCGGGAACTCGGTCCCGGGTCCCAGTCCCTCGGCCGGCTAGGCCAGCCACACCGTGGTGTCCGGCGGCAGCACCCTTCCGTCGGGCAGCGGGGTGCTGGTCAGCAGGACCTCGCCCGGCGGCAGCGGTACCGGCGCGGTGCCGAGGTTGGTGACGTTGCGCCAGCCCTCGGTGCGGCTGAAGTCCAGTACGGCCGCCGGTGCCTGCGGGGTCCAGGACAGGGTCTCGCCCGCCAGCAGCTTGCGGCGCAGCCGCAGGGCCGTGCGGTACAGCTCCAGCGTGGAGCCCTCGGCGCCGGTCTGCGCCTCGACGGCGTAGGCCGCGAAGGACGCGGGCTGCGGCAGCCAGGAGGCCCCGGGCCCGAAGCCGTAACTGGGTCCGGTCGTCGTCCACGGCAGCGGCACCCGGCAGCCGTCGCGGCCCTTGCGGACATGGCCGGTCTGCTCCCAGATCGGGTCCTGGAGCACCTCGGCGGGCAGGTCGGCGACCTCGGGCAGGCCGAGTTCCTCACCCTGGTAGAGGTAGGCCGAGCCGGGCAGCGCCAGCATCAGCAGGGTCGCGGCCCGGGCCCGGCGCAGCCCGGCCGCCGTGTCGACCGCGGGCGCCGCGCCGTCGGCGAGCAGCCAGGCGGCCGGATCGGTGCCGGCCGGCAGCATCAGCCGGGAGGCGTGGCGTACGACGTCGTGGTTGGACAGCACCCAGGTGGCGGAGGCCCCGGCCGCCCGGGCCGTGGCCAGCGAGCCGGTGATGACGTCCCGCAGTTCCTCGGCGTCCCAGCGTGCCTCCAGGTACTCGAAGTTGAAGGCCTGGCCGAGTTCGTCGGGCCGGGCGTACAGGGCGCGGCGGGCGCCCGGCACCCAGGCCTCGGCGACGGCCATGCGCGGCGGGGTGTAGGCGTCGAAGATCTTGCGCCAGTCGCGGTAGATCTCGTGGACCTCGTCCCGGTCCCAGTACGGGTGGCTGCCCGGCGGGACCAGGGGCAGCGCGTCCTCGCCGGTCGCGCCGATGTCGCCGACGTCCCGCAGCGGCTCGGTGAGGTCCTTGGCCAGGCCGTGGGCGACGTCGACGCGGAAGCCGTCCACGCCCCGGTCGGACCAGAACCGCAGGGTGGTGCGGAAGTCGGCGCGGACCTCCTCGTTGTCCCAGTTGAGGTCGGGCTGTTCGGGGGCGAAGAGGTGGAGGTACCACTCCCCGTCGGGCACCCGCCGCCAGGCGCTGCCGCCGAACACTGACTGCCAGTCGGTGGGCGGGAGTTCGCCGTGCGCACCGCGGCCGGGCCGGAAGACGTACCGGTCCCGGGCGGCGGAGCCGGGTCCGGCGCGCAACGCCTCCTGGAACCAGGGGTGCAGGTGGGAGGTGTGGTTGGGGACGATGTCCACGACGACCTTGAGGCCGAGCCGGTGCGCCTCGGCGACCAGGGCGTCGAAGTCGTCCAGGGTGCCGAGGCGTTCGTCGACCCCGCGGGGGTCGATGACGTCGTAGCCGCCGTCGGCGAGTTCGGAGGGGTAGAAGGGGCTCAGCCACAGGGCGTCCACGCCGAGCGTGGCGAGGTGGCCCAGCCGCTGGGCGATGCCCCTGAGGTCGCCGAGGCCGTCTCCGTCGGCGTCGGCGAAACTGCGCGGATAGACCTGGTAGATGACGGCCTGGCGCCACCAGTCGGGGTTTCTGGGTGAGAGGTCCGGCGAGTGGTCTGCCATACGGGCTCCCCTGGGACGGACGACAGTACGGAATCTGTATCTGTCCACCTTGCCCGGAAAGGCAACCTTTTCGCGGGTGGTCAGGCCGTGCAGTGCCCCAACAGGCCCTGTGTCCGCGCGTCACCGGTGGCGGGGACCGCCTGTGATCTTGGATACCTGCGCGGGTGCGCAGCTATGCGGGAAACCGCGTGCCCCTCTACGGTGGGCGGGCCGTGGTGCTCGGGAAGTCGATGCAAGGTCGACGCGGCCCTCGCCACTGTGATCGGGGAGTTCCCGTTCCGTCCGGCACACCGCCGGGCCACTGGTCCTACGACCGGGAAGGCAGGGACGGCGGACGCGGCACCCGTAAGCCAGGAGACCGGCCACGGCAGCTCATGAAGTGATCCACGAGGTGCTGGAGCATGAACCGATGGCCGATGCCGCAACCTTCCGCTGGCGACGCGAGGACACCGTCAAGACGGCGGGCCTGATGGCGGTGATCGTCGCCCTGCACGTCGTGGCCTTCGGGATCCTCTACCTCCTCGTCGCCCCCCGGCACTACAAGGTCGGCACCGACGTCTTCGGTGTCGGCCTCGGCATCACCGCCTACACCCTCGGCATGCGGCACGCCTTCGACGCCGACCACATCGCCGCCATCGACAACACCACCCGCAAGCTGATGGCCGACGGCAAGCGGCCGGTGTCGGTGGGCTTCTGGTTCGCGCTCGGCCACTCCAGCGTCGTCGTCCTGCTGGCGCTGCTGATCGCGGGCGGCACCTCGCTGGCCGGCAAGGTGATGAACGAGGGCTCCACCACCCACCAGGTGCTCGGCTTCCTCGGTACGACGATCTCCGGCACGTTCCTCTACCTCATCGCCGCCCTGAACCTGGTCGCCCTGGTGGGCATCCTGAAGGTGTTCCGGGCGATGCGCGCGGGCGCGTACGACGAGCAGGAGCTGGAACAGCACCTGGACTCACGGGGCTTCATGAACCGGATCCTCGGCCGCCTCACCAGGTCCGTCTCCCGCCCCGGCCAGATGTACCCGCTGGGCTTCCTCTTCGGCCTCGGCTTCGACACGGCCACCGAGGTCACGCTGATGGTGATGGCGGGCTCCGGCGCGGCAGCCGGCCTGCCCTGGTACGCGGTGCTCTGCCTGCCCCTCCTCTTCGCGGCCGGGATGAGCCTGTTCGACACCCTGGACGGCACGTTCATGAACTTCGCCTACCAGTGGGCGTTCGCCAACCCCGTCCGCAAGGTCTTCTACAACCTCGCCATCACCGGCCTGTCCATCGCCGTCGCCTTCTTCATCGGCACCATCGAACTGGTCGGCGTCCTGCACGAGAAGTTCGCCCTGCACGACGCCGTGACCGGCTGGATCGCCGGCCTCGACCTCGACAACGTCGGCTACCTCATCGTCGGCCTGTTCGTGGTGGTGTGGGCGGCGGCGCTGACGTACTGGCGACTGGCCCGCGTGGAGGAACGCTGGTCGGCCCCCGCCACGCCCGCCGACTAGCGTTCCACCGTCTCCAGGTACAGCTTCACGTACCGGTCGACGTCGACCTCCAACGCCACGTCGACCAGCGCCCGTTCGCGGCCGCCCTCGTGGATCTCCGACTCGCCCAGCCGGGGCCGGCGGTCGACGATGGTCTGGCCGCGGGTCGGGCCGGGGGCGAGGGAGACCTCGACCGGGAGGAGGCTGGTGGTGATGCCCTGCGGGTCGGCGACCGCGCACACCGCGCCCGCGTCGCCGAGGCCGCCCGCCTCCTCGGCCTCCGGCGGCTCGCCCTGGTGGGCCGGCCGGTGGGCGAGGAGTTCACCGGCCAGGCGGGTGCCGGGCTCGCTGCTCGTCCGCAGCCGGTGCACCTCGTCACTGTCCACGATGACCTGCCGGAAGACGTCCAGGCCGTACATCGTGATCGGCACCCCGGCCGTGAGCAGGATCGCCGCGGCCTCCGGGTCGTGCCAGACGTTGAACTCCGCGACCGGCGTGGCGTTCCCGACCTCCACCGCGCCGCCCATGAACACGATCCGCTCGATGTTCCGGGTCACCTCCGGGTGGGTGCGCAGGAGCAGGGCGATGTTCGTCAGGGGCGCCGTCGGGATCAGGGTGACCGGGCGCGGGGAGGCGAGGATCTCGCGGTGCAGGAGGGTGACGGCGTCGACGTCGACCGGGGTGCGGGCGGGCGCGGGCAGGCCCAGGTCGCCCATGCCGTCGGCGCCGTGCACGGGCGCGGAGCGGGCGGGCTCCAGCAGCGGGCGCTCGGCGCCCCGGGCCACCGGGATGTCGGGGGCGCCCGCCTGCTCCAGCACGGTGAGGGTGTTGCGGACCACGCCGTCCACGTCGGTGTTCCCGGCCACGCAGGTCACCGCACGGAGGTCGAGTCCGGGGTGGCGTACGGCGAACAGCAGGGCCAGGGCGTCGTCGACGCCGGTGTCGCAGTCGATGATCACGGGGATGGGCTGACCGGTCACGGCGGACTCCTTCCGTCGACCCGACCTTAGATCAGTCCCAGAGCGCGGTGCCGCGTGCCGCCACCCGTTCGGCGATGCGCCGCAGGAGTTCACTCCCGGGCAGCGCACCGGGCCGCCGGCCGTCCCGCAGGCGTACGGCGGCCAGCCCGGCGCCGGCCTCCCGGGCACCGATCACCGCCTGGTACGGCACGAGGCGCGCCGCGCGGATCCTGGCTCCCAGGGTGCCCTCCTCGGGCCCGGCGACTTCGGCGCGCAGGCCGAGCGCGAGCGCCTCCCGGACCAGTGCCGCCGCCTGCTCCCGCTGGTCCTCACCGACCGGCAGCACGGCCAGCTGGACCGGGGCCAGCCAGGCCGGGAACGCGCCGCCGTGCGCCTCCAGGAGGTGGGCGACGGCCCGCTCGACGCTGCCGATGACGGAGCGGTGCACCATCACCGGCCGGTGCTTCGCGCCGTCGGCGCCGATGTAGTGCAGGTCGAAGCGGGCGGGCTGGTGGAAGTCGATCTGGACGGTGGACAGGGTGGACTCGCGGCCCGCCGGGTCGGCGATCTGCACGTCGATCTTCGGGCCGTAGAACGCGGCCTCGCCCTCCGCCTCCTCGTACGCCACCCCGGCCTCGGCGAGGACCTCCCGCAGCAGCTCGGTCGCCCGGCGCCACAGCTCCGGGTCGGCGACGTACTTGCCGCCCGCGCCGGGCAGCGAGAGGCGGTGGCGTACGGCCTCGATGCCGAGGTCGGCGTAGGCGCGGGCGATCAGCTCCAGGGCGGCGCGGGCCTCGGCCACCACCTGGTCCAGGGTGCAGAAGACGTGCGCGTCGTTGAGGTGGATGGCGCGGACCCGGGTCAGCCCGCCGAGCACGCCGGACAGCTCGGCACGGTGCATGGCGCCCAGCTCGGCGATGCGCAGGGGCAGTTCGCGGTAGCTGTGGGAGCGGGAGCGGTAGATCAGGGCGTGGTGGGGGCAGAGGCTGGGCCGCAGCACGACCTCCTCGGCGCCGAGCCGCATCGGCGGGTACATGTCGTCGCGGTAGTGGTCCCAGTGCCCGGAGATCTCGTACAGCTCGCGTTTGCCGAGCGCGGGCGAGTAGACGTGCCGGTAGCCGGCCCGGCGTTCGGCGTCCCGGATGTACTCCTCCAGGGTGTGCCGCACGACCGCCCCGTCCGGCAGCCAGTACGGCAGTCCGGCGCCCATCAGCGGGTCGGTGTCGAAGAGGTCCAGCGCACGGCCGAGCCGCCGATGGTCGTCGACCTTGTCGTTCATCCGGTTCTCCTCCGTCGGGGAGGCGGACGCCCCGGTGCACGACGAAGCCCCGGGGCGTGCGCCCCGGGGCTTCGATGCTGGTCAGGTGTCAGCGCGCCGGGACGGTGTCCGGCGTCGTCGTGTTCGACGGGTGCTGGTGGGCGCGCTGCATGACAGGCAAGGTACCGCCCCCGCCCGCCCCGCACCACGGATTTCCGGGCGCCCCCTCCCCTCACCCGTACGGCCCGGAGCGCTGGTGAGCGGGTCGGCCCGGTGGTGCCGTGAGATCAGGCACCGTCGGCCGCACGCAGCCCAGGAGGCACCCATGTCCCCCGCGATACGCCCCCGCGTCCCCCGTGGCGTCCTCCTCACCGTCGTCGCCGCCGGCCTCATAGCCGCCGGAGGCTGCGCGGCCCTCGGTCTGAAGCACCCGGCGAGCGCGCCGTACCCGCTGCCCACCATCGACCGGCCGAGCCAGACGTCCAGGGCGTCCGCGCGGGCCGACGGCTCCACGCTCAGCGACGAGCAGGCGCAGTCCGCGCTGATCAACGAGACCGACCTGGGCGCCCCCTGGACCGCCACGCGCGGCGCGGCCACCTGGCGGGACGGGCTGCTGAAGACCCACACCACGGCCGGGGAGTGCCAGCGGCTGCTGGACGCCCTGTACAGCGACGAACTCCTCGGCGCCCCGGCCCGCGTCGCCGTCGGCCTGGACGACGCCGACACCGACGCCCAGCTCCGCTACCAGATCGGCGCCCGCCGCCCGGCGGACGTCGACGCCGTACTGTCCTGGCTGCGGACGCTGCCCGTGCAGTGCGCCCGGTTCACCGCCACCACGGAACTCGGGCTCGTGGAGGACGTCCAGGTCATGGACGCCCCGCTGCCGGAGGTCGGCGACGCCCGGCAGGGCCTGCGCGTCACCATCGCCACCACGACCGACGACGACGAGGAGTACCTCCTCACCATGGACCTGGCCGCCGTCCGCGTCGGCGAGGACGCCTTCGCCCTCACCAACGCCGGCCTCGGCGACGTACCGAACGACGCCACCCAGGCCGCCGTACAGATCGGCGCCCTGCGTCTGGCGGACATCCGCAAGCAGGGGCGGGCGCAGGTGTGAGGGTCAGAGCGGCGGCTGGGCCGGGGGCGGGCCGAGGGTGGTGGTGCCGGGGGCGGTGCGGTGGCCGAGGCCGGTGCGGTAGGCGTCCAGGGCGGCCTCGACGCGGCCCGTGCGGCGGAGCAGGTCGCCGAGGAGGCGGCACAGGTCGGCGAGGTCGCCGGCTGCGCCCGCGCGTTCCAGGAGGCTGAGGGCGCGGACGTAGTGCTCCTCGGCGGCCTCGGTGTCCCGGGCGTCCTCCGCGATGATGCCGAGCAGGCGGTGTGCGGCGGCCGCGTGGACGGCGCCGCGCTCGGAGGAGAAGTCGCCGAGGACGCCCTCCAGCAGCCCGGCGGCCTCCTCGGACTTGCCCCGGCGGTGCAGCACGTCGGCGAGTTCGACGGCGGCCTGGCTGCGGTACAGGGCGGCGCGGGTCTCCGAGAGCATGGCGTACGCCTGCCGCAGCTCAGCCTCCGCCCGGTCCAGTTCGCCGTTCTGCGCGCTGACGTAGCCGCGCATCCAGTGGCAGTTGGCCAGCTCGGTGCGCAGGCTCAGCTGCCGGTACAGCTCGGCCGCCTTGGCCAGGGAGGCGTCGGCCTCGGTGACCCGGCCCTCGGCGAGCAGGGTACGGGCCACCGAGCGGTGCATCCGGGCGATCAGCGCGGGGTCTGCCGCCCGCGGGGCGAGCGCGAGGGCGAACTCGGCGGCCTGGGCGGCACGGGCGTGCGCGCCCATGTCCATGTACGGGCCGATCACGCTGGCGTAGAGCAGCAGCAGCGCGTCGGGGTCGTGCAGTCCGCCGCGGTTCAGTTCGTCGAGGGTGGACTCCAGGAGGTAGACGGCGTACCGCAGCTCACCGGCGAGGTAGTGGGCCACCGCCCTGCCGCGGATGGCGGGCACGCGTTCCGGCAGGGTCTTGCCGGCCAGCCGTTCCTCGGCCTGCTCGAAGTACTCGCGGGCCCCGGTCAGCTCGCCTGTCTCGAGGGCGCATTCGCCGAGCCCCAGCAGCGCGGTCGCCTGTTCGCAGCCGAGCCCGTGCGCCTCCGCCTCCGCGCGCAGCACGGCGTACTGGGCGGCCGCCTCCTCGGCCCGGCCGTCGGCGAGGATCCGCTGGGCCTCGGTGAGCCGCAGCCGCAGGTCCGTGGCCAGGTGGGCGGGGCGGCCCACGGCCAGCTCCTCGAAGGCCACGCCGAGCCGCTCCGCGATATGCCGTAACGCCTCGTCGGAGGCGCGGACCCGGCCGGCCTCCAGGGTGGAGATGTAGGCGGGCGTGTACGCCGGCTCCGCCAACTGCCGCTGCGTAAGCCCCTGCTGCGTCCGCAGCCGTTGCACCCGCCGCCCGATGACCTCCGGGTCGTCCCGCTCCCGCATGCCTGCCGCTCCCCCCAACTCGCCTGGCACCCCTTGCCGTCGGGCTTCGGCAGCCCCTACGTTAAACGGCGGATTAAGCATGCTTAACACTCCGCTGTTGTGTTGCGAGGTCGCCGTGTCCGGACGTACATCCGCACCCTACGCACGCCCCACCGCACGGAGGGCGGTAACGGCCGCGGTGATCGCCGCGGCGGCCTTGCTGACAGCCGCCAACGCCGGCCCGGCGAGGGCGACCCCGGACGCCCCGGCCGCACATGTCATCACGCCGGCGCCGCACCGCTGACGGGACCGAAGAGCGATCGAGTACCACGGCCCCCGCTTCGCGCCCGACCTGTCCACGGTTGCCCCAGGTGTCCGCACGCCGGCCTCCGGGGCCCTGGCGTTGTTGTCACTGACATGACCTAGTCTTTGCGCACACTCGCCACGCGCGGCGCACACGGCTCACGCACAGGGGGCTCACACTTCGCCGTGTCCGCGCGGGCACCCACGTCTTTTTCATTCGTTCCGGGGGGTTCGAATCAGCGTGCGCAAGCGCTCTCTCACGGCTGCCACCACCCTGGCGGTCCTCTTCAGCTCGGCGGCCCTCGCCGCCACTCCGGCGTCCGCCGACTCCACCGCCGTCCTGCCGGTGAAGCAGACCGGTGACATCGTCGTGGACGCCGTCCACCAGCAGGTCTTCGTCAGCGACCCGCTCAACGGCAAGATCGTCGTCACCGACTACGCCGGCCGGGTCGTCAAGCAGCTCACCACCAACCTGTCCGGGGTCCAGGGGCTCGAGCTGTCCGCCGACTCCGGCACGCTCTACGCGGCCGTACAGGACCTGGACACCATCGCGGTCATCGACACCGCCACCGACACCGAGACCGGCCGGTACGAGGTCGGCGACAAGCCGCTCAGCGTCGCCCTCGCGGGCGGCAAGCTGTGGTTCGGCTACGGCGGCGCGGCCGAGGGCAACATCGGCTCCGTCGACCTGGCGGCCGAGGACCACAAGATCACGCTCGGCCAGGACAACAGCTGGTACGCGGCCCCGCTGCTGGACGCCGCGCCCGGCTCCCACACGCTCGTCGCGGGCGCGCTCGGGCAGAGCCCGGCCGTACTGGCCTCGTACGACGTCTCGTCGGGCACCGCCGCGCAGGTGGCCACCACCCGTGAGGCGGGCAGCAACCTCGGCGACTTCCAGGTCACCCCCGACGGCCAGAACGTCGTCGTGGCCAGCGGTGCGCCGTACTACCAGCAGGTGTTCCGCACCTCCGACCTCAACGAGGCCGGCAAGTACGTCACGGACGCCTACCCGAACTCCGTCGCGATCGCCGCCGACGGCACGCTCGCGGCCGGCATCTCCGGCTCCTACGAGCCGGATGTCTACATCTTCAAGCCCGGCTCCGGCGAGGCGGTGCGCACCTACGACTTCCCGAACACCGGCACCACCAGCGGCTCCGACCTGCTGGCCCGGGGCGGACTGGCCTGGGACCCGAACGGCTCCCGGCTGTTCGCGGTGACCAGCAACAGCGAGGGCGCGTACTCGCTGCGCGTCCTCGACGCGCCCACCAAGGCGGCCGCCACCGTCACCGTGGACGCGCCGGCCACCGCCGCCCGCGCCAAGCAGCTCACCGTCAAGGGCAAGGTCACCTCCAAGGTGGCGGTCCCGGCCGGCACCAAGCTGACCGTCACCCGCACCGACATGGAGTCCCCGAAGGGCAAGGCCCTGGCGGCGGCGGTCACCAAGGCCGACGGCACGTTCTCCTTCACCGACACCCCGCCGTCCGGCGGCAAGGTGAAGTACACGGTGGCCTACGCGGGCGACGCCGACCACGCGGCGGCCTCCGGCTCGGACACCGTCGAGGTCTCCCGCGCCAAGCCGACGCTGACGATCAACAACAACGGCAAGGTGTACTCGTACGGCAAGGACGTCAAGTTCACCGCGCACCTCGGCAAGACCTACACCAACCGTACGGTGGAGATCTGGGCCGACCCGTTCGGCGGCGACAAGCCGAACAAGCTGGTGAAGTCCGGCAAGGTCAACTCCGACGGCAACCTGTCGGTCACCCTGGACCTCAAGCGGGACACCAAGGTCACCGCGAAGTTCAAGGGCGACTCCCGCTACACGCCGGCGTCCGCCGCCAGCACCGTCGGCGCCAAGGTCAGCGTGTCCACGTCGGTCGGCAACCACTACAAGTCGCAGTACACGTGGAACCACACGTACTACTTCTTCCACAAGACGAAGAACCCGCTGATCACGACCAAGATGCCGTACTACCCCGGCCGGGCGCAGAAGTTCGAGTTCGAGGTGTACTACCAGGGCCGCTGGTACCCGGGTGACCCCGCGTACTTCAAGCTCGGCTCCGACGGCGTCTCCCGGGTCAGCATCACCGGCGACCACAGTGAGGACGTCGGCTGGCGGTTCCGGGTCCGCTCGTCGTACATCAACAGCGCCTCCGGTGACACCGTGAACTCCACGACGCACGGCGCCTGGAAGTACTTCACCTTCACCCGGTAAGCGCTAGGGGGTGCCCTGCAGCTGGCGCAGCTGCCGCTGGACGTTCTCCAGCGCGCCACGCCGGCGGCCGGGCACCCGAAGCCGCAACTGAGCGAGCGCGGGCCCGAGTTCACGGGCCCGCGCCGTGTCTTTGATGGACGCCCACTGGTGGTGCGCCCGGTCCACGGCCGCCTCCACGGCGGGCGCGTCCACCGCCTGCCCGGCGGTCAGCCGCGACTCGGCCACGCCCAGCCACATCCGGCAACTGCGCACCGCGTCCCCCGCGAACATCGCCAGGTCGGCCCGGACCTCACTCCAGTGCAACGCCTGCTCCGACCCCGCCCCGTACGCCCGCACGGCCTCCGCCTCATGCCGAGCAGCCACCCCATCAGCCTCCCCATACCGCCCGGCCTGCACAGCGGCCGTGATACCGGCGTGCGGGTCGCTGGGGTGGGGCGTCTCGGCGGGGGAGACTGGGGGAGCGGGGGAAGCGGGGGAGGTAGAGGAGGTGGAGGAGGAGGAGGTGCTCGGGGAGCCGGGGGCGATGGTGGGGGCGGCGGGGCCGACGGGGGCGGGACCGCCGACGGGAGCGGAGCCTGCGACGGCGGCAGGGCCGACGGGGCCGGGACCGCCGACGGGAGCGGAGCCTGCGACGGCGGCAGGGCCGACGGGGGCGGCAACGGTGGTGGGAGCGGCATCAGCGGTCGAGGCGGGGGCAGCGTCAGCGGCGAGGCCGGCCACAGCGACGGTGGGAGCGGCGTCAGCGGCCGGGGCGGGGCCGGTCATGCCGGCGGGGACGGGGGCGGTGTTGCCGGTCCCGGGCTTGCCGGCAGCCGCGCCGTACCGGGGTCCCGGCAGCAGGTCCTCGGCGCCGGCACCGGAGGCCTGGCCACCAGCCGGGAGAACCGGCACCGGGCCGCCACCCGTGGCCACCGGCACCGAGCCACCACCAGTAACAACCGGCACCGAGCCGCCACCCGCGACCACCGGCACCGAGCCGGTGCCCGTGCCTCCCGGCCGGGGGCCGGTGGCTGCGGCCGCAGCGCCCGGCGTCGGTGTGCCGGCCATGGATTCGGGGGCCAGGGCCCCGGCCGTAGTCCCCGGTGTGAAGCCGCCGGTTCCGGGTGCCGGTGCGAAACCGGACGGCCCGGGCCCGCGCATCAGTCCCCCTACGCCGGCCAGCAGCAGGTTGTCCCTCGTCTCCTCCGTGATCCGGGCCAGTGCCTGCTGGTGGAGGGAGTCCAGGGGAGGTCGGTGGCCGCTTCGCAGGAGTGTGGCCACCGTTTTCATGTACGTCGGCTCGGCCAGGCCCCGCCGTCCCCTGGGCGGCGCGACGCGGCCGTACACCGCGGTGGTGCGGCCGGAGTCGAGGCCGCGCTCGGTGATGTGGCGCCAGGCCTCGGCGTCGGCGTGCAGGTCGAGGACCAGTGCGGTGTCCGTGGCGGAGCGCAGCCGGAGTTCCTCGCGGATCCAGTGCCAGGGCAGCGCGGTGTAGCGCAGGGTGGCCGGAGTGGTGCGGGCCAGGGCGAGATGGGGCTGGTGCTGGCGCCGGTCCAGGTGCAGCTGGCCGGTGACGTAGACCGTGAGCGGCGCGGGCGTGGCCGCGGCGGCGCGCAGACGGGTGAGGACGGCCTGCGGCTCCAGCGGGTCGGCGAGTTCGACCACGTTCGCGGTGTCGGTGCCGGACAGCACGGCGGGGGCGACGGCGGCCAGCACCGGCAGGACACCGGCCGCGTCCACCAGGCGCCCCCGGCCCAGCGGCGAGGCCGCGAGCAACAGCACGGTTCCGGGCATCGTGCCTCCCCCTGTCCCGTAGATCCGGTCTCCAGCCAGCACCGTAACCGCTGCCGCCGCACAGCGGTGCCTCAGGACCGCAAACGTCCCTGTTCGTGGTCTTCGCCCCCACTGCCCGTCAGCCGCCGTACCGCGAAGATCGTGGTGTCGTCCTCCAGCCGGCCCCCGCTGTGCCGCAGCACGCCGTCACGGACCCGGCGGACCAGGCGCCGGGGTGCGGCGCGGCCCGGGTCGGCTTCGACCGCGCGGGCGACCTCGCGGGCCAGCTGGAAGAACTCGCCGGGCCCGTCGCGGGCCTCGGTCACCCCGTCGGTGACCAGCAGCAGCGTCTCGTCGGCGGCCAGCGGCACCCGGTGCACCGGCGGCAGTCCGCCCGCCAGCTCGCCGAGGCCGAGCGGCACCCCGTCGCCGCTGGGCAGTTCGCGGACCCCGCGCGGGCCGACGGCGAGCGGCGGCTCGTGGCCGAAGTTCGTGATGTCGATCGCCTCCGTGGCGTCCTCGGGGAAGGCGATGAGGACGGCGGTGGCGAAGCGGTCGCCGTCGGCCCGGCCGAGCGCGGCGGTGTGCGAGCGGTGCCGCAGCATCCGGGTCTCCAGGCGCGCGGCGACGGTCGTGAGGTCCTTCTCGTGGTAGCCGGCCTCGCGAAAGGTGCCGAGCAGCGCGGCGGCGGCCTCCACCGCGCCGAGGCCCTTGCCCTGCACGTCTCCGACCAGGACCCGGGTGCCGTGCGGGCCGGGCTGGATGTCGTAGAAGTCGCCGCCGACCCGGGCGTCCACGTCGGCGGCCAGGTACACCCCGGCGTGCTCCAGACCGGCCCAGCGCGGCGGCAGCGGGCGCAGCACCGTACGCCGGGTGGTCTCGGCGATGTCCCGGATGTGCAGGATCTGCCGCTCCTGGCGCACGCGGACCACCGCGGCGAGGGTGGCCAGCGCGCCGCCGAGGGCGACCAGCAGGAAGTCGCCGAACCCGGCCTGGTACTGGTCCGGCCAGGCGTTGTCCACGAGGACGTACGTCACCACGGACAGCACGCTGTAGGCGGCCGTCGTCCACACCCCGCAGATCGCGGCGGCGATGCCCGGCACCAGGACGATCCACGTGATGATCCGGAACTGTTCACCGGTGTTGAAGTCCAGCAGGATGATCCCGACGAGCAGCAGCAGGGGCGGCAGCCAGGCGATGCTCCGCCCGCGGACCCGAAGCAGCGGGCGGCGCCGCCCGTACTCCATCTCCGTCACGGCCGGCAGCCCTCCATGTCGTTCAGCGAATCACGGGAGAGAACCGCACGCATCCGGGCACTCGTGACCCTCCTGGCCGAGTTGCCGGGCCAGGGCCCCCGGTGTGCCCTGGAGACGTGCCCCAAAGACGGGCCCCGGAAGCGGGGCGGACCGGGGCGAGAGGGAAGGAGTGCTCCCATGGCTCAAGCGGCATCCACGCCCGGCGGGATGTCCCGGCCCGGCCGCACGCCCGAGGTGGAGCGCCGGTCGTCCGACATCGTCCGGCGGACACCCGACATCTTCGACGCCCGGACCCACCGGATCGCCCGGCTGGCCGTCCCGGTCGCTCTCGGCCTGGTCTACGGCTACTGGGTGGCGGCCAACAACCGCTCCGGCGGTGGGATCACCGGCTGGAACCTGCTGCTCGGCTTCGCCAGCGCGGTGGTGTTCGCCGTGCTGTGCGCCGCCCTGCTGATCCTGGCCCCGCGGATGCCGCGGGAGGTGCACGCCCTGCTGTGGTCGGCGTTCGTGGGCTGTGCGTTCGGCTTCCTCTACAGCCAGAGCGGCAGCTTCATGTCCACCCAGGGCGCCGGCCAGGGCAGTCATGACGACGTGGTGCGGTCGGTGCTGATGTCCCTGCTGGTGTCGGCGGTCACCTTCGCCGTGTTCTTCTACCGGTACTACACGCGGGAGGACGCGTTCGGGCGCCGGATCCGCTGAGCGGATGGGAACGGCGCGGGGACGGATTCCGGCACGCGTGGGCCCCGACCAGGTGGCCGGGGCCCACGCGCTCCCCTGTTTTCCCCTGTTTTCCCCACGCGGCCGGACCGAAGGGTCACACCGGCCACTTCCGTCCCCCCAGCACCAGGAAACACCCGTTCGGGTGATCCCTCCACCGGAGAGCCGCCCGAACGCAGTCCCCCCGCTCGCGCACCGGCCTCCGGGACCGTTGCCTGGAAGCGTGCCCCCACGTCTCAGGAGCGCCCTGTCGGCCGTACTGATCGCCCTGTCCTGCCTCCTCGTGCCGTTCGGCGCGCTGGCGGCCTGGGCGGCGTACGGGCTCGCCGACACGGGCCGGTACGTCACCACGATGGCGCCGCTCGCCGCCGACCCGGCCGTGCGGGAGGCCGTCGTGGACACGGTCGGTGACGGCATCCTGCGCGCGGTGGACCAGCACCTGGACGTCCGCCCGGTCCGCGGCTCGGTGCGCCCCTTCGTCCACGACGCGGTGCGCTCCTTCACCCACACCCGGGCCTTCCGGCTGGCCTGGGACACCGGCAACCGGGTCACCCACGACGCCGTACTGCGCGCCCTGCGCGCCGAGGACGAGCGCGCCGTCACCGTCGACCTCGCCCCCGTCACCGCCCAGGTCAAACGCCAGCTCGCCCGGGACCATGTGCCGCTCGCCGCGCGGATCCCGGTGGAGCACACCGCGGTCGCCGTGCTCCCGGCGGACCGGCTGACCACGTTCCGGAAGGGGTTCCACGTGCTCGAAGTCGCCGGTTTCTGGCTGCCGGTGGCGGCCGTCGCCTTCGCCGTCGGCGGGATCGGGCTGGCCGTGCGCCGGCGCCGCGCGGTCGCCGCCACCGCCCTGGGTACGGCCCTGGGCGGCGCCCTGCTGGTCCTCGCCCTGGCCGTCGGCCGCAGCCTCACCCTGTCCGACCTGCCGGCCGACGTGTCCCACCCGGCCGCGGGCGCCGTCTACGACGCCCTGACCGGCACCCTGCGCACGGCCGCCTGGCTGCTGCTCGGCCTGGGCGTGGCGGTGGCCCTCACCGCCTGGCTCACCCGCCGGCTCCGGCTGCACCGGCCCACGCGACGCCGACGGGGTTCCTCGGCGGTGGCACCGGCCGCGGGTCCGGCACCGAGCCGCGTCCGGGCCTGACCGCCCTGTGTGACACCACTTGGCACCACCTGGCGCCGCTTGACGCCACCTGGCATCGCTTGGCGCCATCCGGTGCCACCGAGCGTTTCCGCAGGTCAGATGGGCTGCACTCCCACAACCCCCAGGCGCGACACCATTGAGGCTTGCGCTTGGCACCATGATGGTGCCATGATGGCGTCATGGACCTCACGCCGTATGTCGACACCCTCCGCCGCGAACTCGCGGTGGCCGCCGAAGCCGGCGGCGAAGACGCCCGCGAGCTGGCCGAGCGGCTCACCGCTCCGCTGGAGTCGGCGACCCGACTGACCCTGCTCAACGTGCTCTCCGCCGCGATGGACGAGATCACCCGCGAACTCGCCCCCGGCTCGGTCGACGTACGGCTGCGCGGCCTGGACCCCGACTTCGTGGTGACCCCGCCGCCCGCCGGCGCCTCCGGCGAGGCGGCCGCCGCGCCCGTCGAGCCGTTCCGGGCCCCGGCCCCGGCCGAGGGCGACGAGGGCGGCACGGCCCGCGTGAACCTGCGCCTGCCGGCCCACCTCAAGGCCCGCGCCGAGGAGGCCGCGGCCCGCGAGGGCCTGTCGGTCAACGCCTGGCTGGTGCGCGCCGTGTCGGCCGCGGTCGAGGGCGGCACCCGGCCGCGTACGGCGGAGAAGACCCAGAGCGTCGGACAGAGCTTCACGGGCTGGGTGCGCTGACCGCGCCCGCGCCCGCACACACCACAGCAACCCGCACCACTTCACCCACACCACGTCCCACCAGCGGGGACGCCCTGACGAGCCAAGAGGACGGGACAGCCATGCCTTCTTTCGACACTCCCGAAGCGATCTCGGTGACGGCGCGCGTGGACGCCGGTTCCCTCCAGTTCACCGCGGGCGACCGCACCGACACCGTCGTGGAGGTGCGGCCCCGCAACCCGAAGAAGGACCTGGACGTGCGGGCGGCCGACCAGACCGAGGTGACGTACGCGAACGGCGCCCTGACCGTCCGGACGCCCAAGCCGAATCTCTTCGGCCGCACCGGCGTGGTCGACGTGACGATCGAACTGCCCACGGGCTCGCACGTCGACGCGAACGGCGCCTGGACCCAGGTGCTCGGCGAGGGCCGGCTCGGCGAGGTCCGCGTGAAGACCTCGGCCGGCGACGTCCGCTTCGACACGACCGGCCCGGCGACGCTGACCGCGTCGCACGGCACGATCACCGTGGACCGGGTCGAGGGCATGGCCGAGATCACCACCAGCTCCGGCAGCCTGCGCGTCGGCCTCCTCGACGGCCCCGCCGTCCTGAAGAACTCGCACGGCACCACGACCGTCGGCGCCGCGACCGGCGAGCTGCGGGTGAGCGGCGCCAACGGGGACATCGAGATCCGGCGCGCCGAGGACTCGGTCACCGCCACCACCGCCCACGGCACCCTGCGGGTGGGTGAAGTGGCCCGCGGGGCCGTCCAGTTGGAGACCTCCTACGGCGCCATCGAGGTCGGTGTCCGCGAGGGCACGGCCGCCTGGCTCGACGTCAGCTCGGACTCCGGCCAGGTGCGCAACTCGCTCACCGCGTCCGAGGGCCCGGAGCAGACCGAGGACACCGTCAAGATCCGCGCCCGCACCCGGTACGGCAACATCGACATCCGCCGCCCCCGGCCCTGAGCGCCCCCTCCCCCCTCTTCTCCACCCGCTTCCCCGCCCACTCCAGCCTTCGAACGGGAGGGCCCATGCCTTCTTCTGTCATGTCTACATCAAGGCAGGCCGGTGCGCAGCCGCCCGCCGCCGTCTCCGTCGTCGGCCTGCGCAAGTCGTACGGCGACAAGGCCGTGCTCGACGGCATCGATCTGCGCATCCCGGCCGGGTCCGTGTTCGCGCTGCTCGGCCCGAACGGCGCCGGCAAGACCACCACCGTGCAGATCCTGTCCACGCTCATCGCCGCCGACGGCGGACAGGCCCAGGTGGCCGGGCACGACGTCGCCACCTCACCCGACGGTGTACGCGCCGCGATCGGTGTCACCGGGCAGTTCGCCGCCCTGGACGACCTGCTCACCGCCGAGGAGAACCTGCTCCTCATGGCCGACCTGCTGCGGCTGGGCAAGCGCGAAGGCAGGTCCCGCGCCCGGGAGTTGCTGGAGCGGTTCGGCATCGCGGACGTCGCGGACCAGCGCGCCGCGGCCTTCTCCGGCGGGATGCGGCGCCGGCTCGACATCGCCATGACCCTGGTCGGCGACCCCCAGGTGATCTTCCTGGACGAGCCGACGACCGGGCTGGACCCGCGCAGCCGCCGCACCATGTGGGAGACCGTGCGCACCCTGGTCGCGGGCGGCACCACCGTCTTCCTCACCACCCAGTACCTGGAGGAGGCCGACCAGTTGGCCGACCGGATCGCCGTGCTCGACGGCGGCCGGATCGTCGCCGAGGGCACCGCCGACGAGCTGAAGGCGCGGATCCCCGGCAGCCACGTACGGCTGCGGTTCACCGAGTCCGCCGCCTACGAGCGCGCGGCGGCCGTCTTCCCCGGCGCGGCCCGGGACGACGAGAACCTCGCCCTGCGCGTGGCGGGCGACGGCGGCCTCGACGCGCTGCGCGGCCTGCTCGACCGGCTCGACGCCGCCGGCATCCAGGCCGCCGACCTCTCCGTGCACACCCCCGACCTCGACGACGTGTTCCTCGCCCTGACCGGCGAGGGAACCGCCGACTCCGCGCTTCACGTCAAGGAGACCCAGCGATGAGCAGCCTCGCCTACGCCGTGCACGACTCGATGACGATGCTCCGGCGCAACCTGAAGCACGCGATCCGCTATCCGTCCGTGGGGCTCGGCAGCGCCATGATGCCGATCCTGATGCTGCTGCTGTTCGTGTACGCCTTCGGCGACTCGATCGGCGCCGGCATGGGCGGCGGCCGGGACGCCTACCTGGAGTACCTGACGCCCGGCGTCATCATCATGGGCGTGGCCGCCGGTTCGATGTCGACCTCGATCGCGGTCTGCTCCGACATGACCGAGGGCATCATCAACCGCTTCCGCACCATGAACATCACGCGGTCGTCGTTCATGACGGGGCATGTCATCGGCAGCGTCGTCCAGACGATGGTGTGCATGGTCCCGGTCGTGGGCGTCGCGCTCGCCGTCGGTTTCCGCTCCGGGGCGACCCCGCTGGAGTGGCTGGCGGCGGCCGGTCTCCTCGCGGCCATCGCCTTCGCGGTGACCTGGCTGTCGGTGGCGCTCGGCCTGATCTCCAAGACCGTCGAGTCCGCGAGCAACAAGCCGCTGCTGATCCAGTTCCTGCCGTTCCTCGGCTCGGCGTTCGTCCCGGCCGGCTCCATGTCGCCCGGCCTGCGCTGGTTCGCCGAGAACCAGCCCTTCACGCCGATGACCGAGACCCTGCGCGGCCTGCTCTCCGGCTCGGCGATCGGGAACAACGGCTGGATCTCCCTCGCCTGGTGCGCCGGCATCACCCTGGTCGGCTACATCTGGTCGCGCTCGCTGTTCAACAGCACCACCAAGCGCTGAGCGCCGCTCCGTCCGCCGGGGCGCCGGGTGACCTCCTGGCGCCGCCGGCCCGGGCGATCGTAGGCTCGCTCCCGTGACCCAGCGCCCCGGACGCAGGCTCGGCGCCTGGTGTGCCGGGCTGCTGCTCGCCGGGGTGAGCGTGGTCGTCGGCTGCCGGGTCGCCGACACCGACGGCATCACCCCCGTGCCCCAGTTCCTCGCCTTCCTCCCCTGGCTGCTCGCGCCGGCCGGCCTCGCCCTGCTGTGCGCGCTGTTCGCCCGCTGGTGGACCGGCCTGGTCTGGGGCGTCGCCGTCCTCGGCCTGCTCGCCTGGTACCTGGAGCCGTACGGCACGACCCGCGAACCCGACGGCCCGCAACTCGCCCGGCTCCGCGTACTGACCGCGAACGTCGAGTTCGGGCGCGGCACCCCCGCCCTGGTCCCGGTCATCCGCGACCGGCACCCCGACGTGGTCTTCGTGCAGGAGTGCGAGTCCGGCTGCCGGGCCACCCTGGAAGGCGACTTCGCGGCCGACTACCCGCACCGCCGGGCCGTCGAGGAGGACGGCTCCAAGGGCTCGCTCATCCTCAGCCGCCACCCGCTGGCCCCGGCCCCGGGCGTCCCCGGCACGATGGGCATGCCCGGGGCCGTCGCCGACGTAGGCGGCCACGCCGTACGCCTCCAGCTCGCCCACCCCATGCCCCCGCTGCCGGACCAGGTCGGCCTCTGGCGCCGCGAACTGGCCCGACTGCGCGCCTTCGCGGCCACCTCCGCCCGGACCCCCACGATCCTCGCCGGCGACTTCAACGCCTCCCAGGACCACGCGGCCTTCCGGCACATCCTCGACACCGGCCTGACCGACGCGGCCCGCCTCGCCGGCCACGACCGCACCCCGAGCTGGCCGTCGCGCACCGCCTCCGTCATCGGCGCCCAGATCGACCACGTCCTGGTCTCCCGGGACTTCACCGCGACCGGCGCCCGCTTCCTGCGCGTGTCCGGCAGCGACCACCGGGCCCTGCTCGTGGACCTGACGCTGCACGGACGAACCTGAACGGGGCGCCGGCGGTCACAGCCTCGTGACCCGAATACGGCCGAACAACCCATAATGGGCGCATGCCCCGAGAGTTCCCCATCGGCCTCACCCCTCCCGACTGGCTGGTCCGGAACCTCAAGCCCCAGCAGGCACCCGTCAACTGGGCCGCCGTCGCCCGCGCCGCCCTCGGCATGGCCCTCCCCCTGGCGCTCGGCCTCGCCGCCGGCCGCCCGGCCTACGGCGCCCTCGCCTCCATGGGCGCCCTGTCCGGTGTCATCGGCGACACCGCCGACGCCTACCGCATGCGCATCCTCAACATCGCCGTCCCCCAGCTCTTCGGCGCGGTCGGCGTGACCCTGGGCACGCTGGTGTACGGCCACGGCTGGTACGCGGTGGTGGCGGTCACCGGCGTCGCCCTGCTCTCCGGGATGATCTCGACGATCGGCGCGGTGGCCTCGGTCTCCGGCCTGCTGCTGCTGTTGAACTGCGTGGTCGGGGCGGGCCTCCCGCTCCCCTCCCCGTGGTGGCTGGCCCCCGCCCTGATGACCGGCGGCGGCCTCCTGGTCCTGCTGCTGGCCCTGCTGGCCTGGCCGCTGCGCGCGGGCGTCCCCGAACGGACGGCGGTCGCCGCCACCTACCGCACGGTCGCCGCCCTCCTCGCCGTCGCCGGCACCGACCGCACCGAGCAGTACGAGGAGGCCCGCCGCGCCGTCACCCAGTCCCTCAACGAGTCGTACGACCTGATCCTGGCCCGGCGCGCCCGCCACCACGGCCGCAGCCGCGAACTCACCCGCCTGCTCGCCCAGTTGAACGCGATCACCCCGGTGATCGAGGCGGCCCCCGCGGCCCACCTGGCCGCCCGCCCGCTCCCGGCCCGGATCCCGGAGGCCCTCCACCAGCTGGCCGGCGCGGTGGAGGGGAACGGAACCCCGCCGCCACCCCTGAACCTCCCCCTGCCCACCACGGAGACGGCGCGGGCGGTGGACCACGCCCTGCGGCACACGGCCGAGGTCGTCACCGCCCCCGACGTGGACCCCCGGGGCGTCGACGACCGCCTGGGCCGGCCGGCCGCCCTCGGCATCCGCACGGCCCGCGCCGCCCGCAACGTCGTCCTGTCCGCCAACTCGTGGCGCTACGGCGTCCGTCTGGCGGTCTGCATCGGCATCGCCCAGGCCCTGGTCTCCCTGATCCCCGTCCCGCGCTCCTACTGGGTCGCCCTGACCATCACCTTCGTCCTCAAGCCCGACTTCGGCTCGGTCTTCTCCCGCGCCCTGCTGCGCGCGCTCGGCACGGTGGCCGGCCTGGTGGTCGCGGCGGTGGTCCTGGCCGAGGTCCCCCTGGGCTGGTGGGACGTCCCCGCCCTCTTCCTCCTGGCCCCCCTGATCCCGGCCCTGACCCCCCGCGGCTACGGCTACCAGACCATGGCGATCACCCCGGTGATCCTCCTCCTCTCCGACGTCCTCAACCACCAGGGCACGGCACTCCTGCTCCCCCGGCTGAACGACTCCCTGCTGGGCTGCGCGATCGCCCTGATCGCCGGCTACCTCCTGTGGCCGGAGAGCTGGCACACCCGGGTCGGCGACCGCCTGGCCGACGCGGTGGCCGACACCGCGGCCTACGTGGAGGCGGCCTTCGGCCCGTCCACGGAACCGGCTGCCCGGGCCCGCATGCGCCGCCGCCTCTACCGCGACCTGTCCGTCATCCGCACCGAATTCCAGCGGGCCCTGACCGAACCACCGCCGACCGGCCGGCGCGCCGCGGCGTGGTGGCCGCTGGTCGTCGCCGTGGAACGCATCGTGGACGCCACGACGGCGGCCCGCGTCCGCGTCCGGCACGGGGCCGCGCCGCCGTCCACCGGCGAGATCTCCCAGGTGGCGCTGCAACTGCGCGAGCTGTCCGAGGGCGTACGGAGCGCGGAGACGCTGACAGCCGTCCGCACCGACCTCACGGGCCCCTCGGGCAGCGTCCTGGAACCCCTCCGCCAGGAGGTCGCGGCCGCCCGGGCCATCACATCCCCGCACTGACGCGGTCCGGCAACGCGGGGCCGCTAACCTTACGTGTCCGTCCTGGCCAGCGATCGACGGTTACAACCTCATGCGAAGGGTTGCGCACATGGGCATTCTCACTCTCCTGCGGAACGCATTCGGCCGCTCACGTAAGTCCCGAGCCACCGAGCCGGAGGGTGCGACCCAGACCCCCGAGCCGCAGACCCCCACCACCTCGGTACCCGAACCCCGCCAGTCCCCCTCGGCCGAACACGAACTGGTGACAGCGGCCTTCACCAAGGTCCAGACCCCCGACCCGGCTCCCGAGAGCACGGCTCCGGCCAAGGCCGAACCGAACCCCGAGGAGGCGGAGGTCACGGCGGAGGCCACGGAGGCAGCGGCTCCGCCCCGGCCCGAGGAAACGGCGCCCGAGGCCGAGCCGACGGCCGACGAGGCACCGGCCGAGACCGAGACGGCTTCCGAGCCGGTCATGCCGGAGGCCGACGCGGCGGTGGAACCGGAGCCGGTCGGTACGGAGGCACCCGGCCCGGCTGCGGAGACGGCACCCGAGCCTGCCCCACCGGCAGAAACGGCCCCGCAGGCCGCCGACGGCGGGGACGCCCCACTGGGGCCACCCGCAGTCGACAACGAAACCCGCACGGGTGGTGCGGGTGGGAACACGGACGCCGAAGGCGAAGCCGAGGCGGTCCCGCACACTGAGGCGCCGCAGGCAACCGGTGCGGGTGGGAACACGGACGCCGAAGGCGAAGCCGAGGCGGCCCCGCACCCCGAGGCGCCGCAGGCAACCGCGGTGGGCAAGCCGCACCCCGCCCTCCCGCTCGCCAAGGTGAAGTCGCGCACCCCCGCCCTCACCACCGCCTACAAGGCCGCCACAGCCGCCCTGAAGAAGACGAACCTGACCGGCACCCGCGCCAAGGTCTACCTCGTCCTCGACCGCTCCGCGAGCATGCGCCCGTACTACAAGGACGGCTCCGCCCAGGCCCTCGCCGACCAGACCCTCGCCCTCGCCGCCCACCTCGACCCCGAGGCCACGGTCCACGTCGTCTTCTTCTCCACGGAGGTCGACGGCACCACCGACCTCACCCTCACCGCGGACCACGAGACGAAGATCGACGACGTGCACGCCGGCCTCGGCCGCATGGGCCGTACCAGCTACCACGCCGCCGTGGAGGCCGTACTCGCGCACTACGACAAGAACACCCCCGGCACCCCGGCCCTGGTCGTGTTCCAGACCGACGGCGCCCCGGACGCGAAGACCCCGGCGACCCAGGCCCTGACCGCGGCGGCAGACACCCACCCCGCGGTCTTCTTCTCCTTCGTCGCCTTCGGCGAGCACGACAACAAGGCCTTCGACTACCTCCGCAAACTGAAGACCGACACCACGTCCTTCTTCCACGCGGGCCCGACCCCCCGCGAGCTGACGGACACCGAGCTGTACCAGGGCATCCTGGCCCAGTGGCGCCCGTGATCCCGTGCCGCCCGCTTCTCACCCCGCAAAACGGGAAGCGGGCGGCATACACACGTCGGCTACGATTTCAAGGTTCGTACACATAGCGACCTGGGAGCAGCCCCCGATGGCTCGACACCTCATCACCAGCGCCCTTCCGTACATCAACGGGATCAAGCACCTGGGCAACATGGTGGGGTCCATGCTCCCGGCGGACGTGTACTCCCGGTACCTCCGCCAGCGCGGCCACGACGTCCTGTACATCTGCGCGACCGACGAGCACGGCACCCCCGCCGAGCTGGCCGCCAAGGAGCAGGGCCTCCCGGTCGCCGAGTTCTGCGCGCAGGCGCACGACGCCCAGAAGGCGGTCTACGACGGCTTCGCGCTGGCCTTCGACTACTTCGGCCGCAGCTCCAGCCCGGAGAACCGCGAGATCACGCAGCACTTCGCCCGCAAGCTGAACGAGAACGGCTTCATCGAAGAGCGCGCGATCCGCCAGGTCTACTCGCCCACCGACGGCCGCTTCCTGCCGGACCGCTATGTCGAGGGCACCTGCCCCCACTGCGGCTACGACAAGGCCCGCGGCGACCAGTGCGAGAACTGCACCCGCGTCCTGGACCCGACCGACCTGATCAACCCCCGCTCCGCGATCTCCGGCGCCACGAACCTGGAGGTCCGCGAGACCAAGCACCTCTTCCTCCTGCAGTCGAAGCTGCAGCACGAGGTCGAGGCGTGGGTCGCCCGGCACGAGGCGGACTGGCCGCAGCTGGCCTCCTCCATCGCCCGCAAGTGGCTGACCGAGGGCCTGCACGACCGGGCGATCACCCGGGACCTGGACTGGGGCGTCCCGGTCCCGGCGGACACCTGGCCGGAGCTGGCGGCCGAGGGCAAGGTCTTCTACGTCTGGTTCGACGCCCCGATCGAGTACATCGGCGCGACGAAGGAGTGGGCCGACCAGGACCCGGAGAACCGCGACTGGAAGTCGTGGTGGTACGAGGCGGACGACACCGTCCGCTACACCGAGTTCATGGCCAAGGACAACGTCCCCTTCCACACCGTCATGTTCCCGGCCACCGAGCTGGGCGTGCGCGAACCGTGGAAGAAGGTCGACTACGTCAAGGCGTTCAACTGGCTGACGTACTACGGCGGCAAGTTCTCCACCTCGCAGAAGCGGGGCGTCTTCACGGACCAGGCCCTGGACATCCTGCCCGCCGACTACTGGCGCTACTTCCTGATCGCCAACGCCCCCGAGTCGGACGACTCGTCCTTCACCTGGGAGCACTTCACCGCGACGGTGAACAAGGACCTGGCCGACACCCTCGGCAACTTCGTCAACCGCGTGCTGTCCTTCTCCCGCAAGCGCTTCGGCGACGACGTCCCGGCCGGCGGCGAGCCCGGCGAGGCGGAGGCACGGCTCGGCGAGGAGATCGCCCGCCTGCTCGCGGAGTACGAGGAGCACATGGAGGCGCTCCAGTTCCGCAAGGCCGCCGCGGCCCTGCGTGCCCTGTGGTCGGCCGGCAACTCCTACCTGGAGGAGAAGGCCCCCTGGCTGGAGATCAAGACGAACAAGGAGGGCGCGGCCCTCACCCTGCGTACGGCGATGAACCTCATCCACCTGTACGCGGTGGTCTCCGAGCCGTTCATCCCGGCGACCGCGAAGACGATGCGTGAGGCGTTCTCCCTGGCCGACGACACCGCCACCTGGGTGAGCCGCGACGAGGCGAAGGCCCTGGCGTCCGTGCCGGCCGGCACCCCGTTCACGGTCCCGCCGGTCCTGTTCGCCAAGCTGACGGACGAGGACCTGGCGACGTACAAGGAGCGCTTCGGCGGCGAGGAAGGCTGACCGGGGTCCGACCCGCGCCAGAGGGCGCCGAGTCGGATGGCTCGGCGCCCTCTCGCATACGGTCCGGGCTACTTCAGCACACCGGCGCCGGTGGTGTTCGCCAGCTCCGCCGGCAGGTTCTTCGCCGACGTCTGGAGGCCGGCGGTGAGCGTCGGCGTCCAGTTCACGGTCGTCTTGATCTTCTTGGAGCTCGCGGCGTTGTACGCGGCGACCAGGTCGGTGACCGTGCCGTTGACCAGGTTGCCGCTGCCCGCGACCGAGCCGGTGCCGTCGCCGCTGAGCAGCTTGGCGACCTTGCCGCCGGACGGCACCGTCCAGGAGTTGGCCTGGGCGACGACCTGGGCCTTGGCACGGGAGTTGATGCTGTACAGGGGCGCGTAGCCGTCGACGGTCGTCGTGTCGTACACGTTGTTGTAGATGTGGATCTGGCCGATGCGGGCCAGCGGGGCGCGCTGGACGATGCCCTTCCACACGTTGTGGTGGATCGAGACGCGCAGCTTGCCGGTGCTGTCCTTGTCGCTGCTGCCGATCAGCATGGTCTTGTCGTGGTCGGTGAACTGGTTGCGCTCGACGGTCACCAGGTCGGAGCCCTTGGTGATGTCCAGGGCCCCGTCGTGGATCTGGTACTCGCGGCCGAAGTACTTCGGGTTCACCTTGTCGAAGTGGGGTGCGTCGGTGAACGTGTTGTGGTCCGCCCAGACGTGGGTGGCGCCGCGCAGGGTGACCGAGTCGTAGTTCGAGTTCCAGTTGCCGTCGTCGCCGTCGGTCGGGTCCCACTGCGGGAAGCAGTCCTCGGTGGCGGAGAAGGTCAGGTTGCGGACGATGACGTTGTCCACGCTCTGGATCTGGAGCATGCCGCCGGTGATCCCGGCGTTGCTGCCGGGCACGCCCACGATCGTGGTGTTGGCCGGCACCTTGAAGACGACGTTCTTCGCCTGCTTCTCCTGGGCGGCGGCGCGGGCCTTCTCCAGGGAGCCGGAGGGCAGCTTGGAGCGGCCGTAGGTGGCGGGGTCGTAGGCCTTGAGGTAGGCCGACAGCGAGTAGCCGGTGCCGGAGGCGTAGTCGGCGCAGGTCAGCTTCTTGCCGCTGTCGTCGGTGTTGGCGTCGATCGTGCCCTTGACCTTGATGATCCGGGGCGTGGTGTCGGAGGCCGAGCCCAGCGCCTTCACCAGCTGGGCCCGGGTGGAGACGGTGAAGGTGTGCGCGGAGTCGGCCTTCGCGCCGCCGGTGGTCCCCGTGCCGGAGGCGGCCCAGCCGTCCTTGGCGGCGAGGGTCTGGTGGTACAGGTCGACGGGGTCGGCGTTCGCGCTCATCACGAACACCCCGACGCCGACACCCGCGGCCACGACGGCGGCGGACACGGCGAGGGTGCGCCGCTTGCGGAGGGACCGGCGGTGGGAGGGAGCTGCCACGGAGGAGTCCTTAAGGGTCTGTCGAACATGCCTTACGACTCCTCAGTGGGCGCGGCACGGGCGGAAGTTGCCGTCCGCGCGGAAAAATCTTCCCGTGGACATCCCCGAACCCCATCACCGGCTCCTCGCGGACGTCGTCCCGGCGGGCGGCCCGCACGGCCTGGTGCTGGCCGGCGGCTACGCCCTCGAAGCCCACGGACTGCTCCGCCGCCCGCACGCCAACGTCGACCTCGCCACCGAGAGCGGCGAGACCGTGGAGCACATCGCCGGTGCCGTCGCCGCGGCCCTGGAGGCGCGGGGACGGCGGGTGCGGACCGGCGCGGTGACCACGCTCACCGCGCAGCTGACGGTGACGGACCCGCCGAGCGGGGAGGAGTGCGCGCTCGCGCTGCACAAGGAGGCGTTCTGGCAGTCGCCGGAACTCACGGCGTACGGCCCGGCGCTCTCCCTGGCGGACGCCGTCGGCACGAAGATCCGGGCCCTGTACGACCGGGGTGCGGCCGTCGACCTCATCGACGCGCAGGCCTGCGCGGCCCGGTTCTCCCTGCCCGACCTGGAGGAACTGGGCCGCCGGCACGCCCACGACCCGTTCGACCTGCCCACCCTCCAGTCCCGCCTGACCGGCACCGACTTCTACGCCGACCGGGACTTCCTCCGCTACGGCCTGGACGAGGCCGCCGTCGCCGCCCTGCGCGCCTGGGCCCAGCACTGGTCCGACGACATCGCCGAACGTCTCCTGGAGGAGGGCGCCTCCCCCGACACCGAGCCGGACGAGCAGGGCGGCTGAGCGGGCAGGGCGGCTGAGCGGGCTCAGCTGCCGTCGTGCGTCTCGTCCGGGGCCACACCCAGGGTGAGACGGCCGCGGACGCCGCGCGCGATGTGCTTCCTGTCGTACGACAGGTACAGCAGGCCGCCCGCGTGGCCGTTGCCCGGGTAGATGGTGTCCTCGTCGAGCGTGGTGCGGATGACGGTGTTGGTGGAGTACGGCTCGACGTCCTCCGTCAGCAGCACCGCCTTCTCGGCGAAGAAGAGCTGCCCGGTGTGGCAGGTGCGGCCGCCCTCGTACCCGGCGTCCGTCCAGGTGCCGTCGACGTGCACCTTGACGTGGATGTGCACACAGCGGCCCTGGTACCAGCCGGGGAAGACGGTCCGGAAAGTGACGTACCCGCGCTTGTCGGTGCGCCAGGTGCCACGCAGGTAGCGGCTGTCGTCCGTGGGCTCCTGGTGACCCCCGCCCCCACCGCCGGGACCACCGGAGGGCGGCGCCCCCGTGGGCGTACCGGTCGGGGATCCCGTGGGGGCCGGGCCGCCTCCCCCGCCTCCGCCGCTGCCCGATGCCTCGTACCCGGAGTAGACGCCCACCGCGTTGCAGTGCCAGATGTCGACGGCCGCGTTCCGCAGCGGCTCGCAGGTCTCCGCGTCGATCACCCTGAGGGTGAGCGCCAGCGGGATGCCGTCCTGGTCCTCGGTGATGTCCTGCCGGATCTTGTCGGCGTCGATGTAGTAGGGGCCCTCGACGGCCTCGGAGGTCAGCGTGTAGCAGGTGTCCGCGCCGGCGTCGTCCTCCGCGGACGCGTCGACGGCCAGGGCGCCGCCCAGGCCCACGGCCACGGCGGTGGCACCGCCCGCCAGGAGCACCGTACGACGGGACAGCTCACGGTCTCCGCCTTGGGTTTCAGGGGTTTCGGTCATGGGCCGGGACCGTAGGGACGAAAGCTGTCACCGAGCCCGGAGACAGCTGTGCGCGCCGATCGTCAAGAGCGGGTCAGGACAGATCGGCGCGCACAGCGGTGCTCGCTACTTGGGCTGCGGCTTCCTGATGGTCAGGTGCAGCTCGCGCAGGCGGGACTCGTCCAGCTCGGTCGGGGCGCCCATCATCAGGTCCTGGGCGTTGCCGTTGAGCGGGAAGGCGATCGTCTCGCGGATGTTGGGCTCGTCCGCGAGGAGCATGACGATGCGGTCCACGCCCGGGGCGATGCCGCCGTGCGGCGGGGCGCCGAAGCGGAACGCGCGGAGCATGCCCGCGAACTTCTCCTCGACGGTCTCCCGGTCGTAGCCCGCGATCTCGAAGGCCTTGAGCATGATCTCCGGGTCGTGGTTCCGGATCGCGCCGGAGGACAGCTCGACGCCGTTGCAGACGATGTCGTACTGCCAGCCCAGGATGTCCAGCGGGTCCTGGGTCTGAAGGGCCTCCAGACCGCCCTGCGGCATCGAGAAGGGGTTGTGGGAGAAGTCGATCCCGCCGGTCTCCTCGTCCTTCTCGTACATCGGGAAGTCCACGATCCAGCAGAAGCGGAAGACGCCCTCCTCGAAGTGGCCGGCACGCTTGGCCGCCTCCACGCGGACCGCGCCCATGATCTTCGAGACCTCGTCGTACTCGCCCGCACCGAAGAAGACGGCGTGGCCGGGGGCCAGGGAGAGGCGCTTGGTCAGCTCCGCGACGTTCGCCTCGGTGAGGAACTTGGCGATCGGGCCGGAGAGCGAGCCGTCCTCGCCGACGCGCACCCAGGCCAGGCCCTTGGCGCCCTGCTCGACGGCGTACTCACCGAGCTGGTCGAAGAACTTGCGGGGCTGCCCGGAGACGTCCGGCACCGGCAGCGCGCGCACGTGCTTGCCCGCGAAGGCCTTGAACTCCGAGCCCTCGAAGACGTCGGTGATGTCCACCAGCTCCAGCTTGGCGCGCAGGTCCGGCTTGTCGGAGCCGTACTTCGCCATCGCCTCGCGGAACGGGATGCGCGGGAAGGGGGAGGTGACGTGGCGGCCGCCGCCGAACTCCTCGAACAGCTCGGTCATGAGCTTCTCGATCGGCTGGAAGACGTCCTCCTGCTCGACGAAGCTCATCTCGACGTCGAGCTGGTAGAACTCGCCCGGCGAGCGGTCGGCGCGGGCGTCCTCGTCGCGGAAGCAGGGCGCGATCTGGAAGTAGCGGTCGAAGCCGGAGATCATCAGCAGCTGCTTGAACTGCTGCGGGGCCTGCGGCAGGGCGTAGAACTTGCCCGGGTGCACACGGGAGGGCACCACGTAGTCGCGGGCGCCCTCGGGGGAGGTGGCGGACAGGATCGGCGTCGCCATCTCGTTGAAGCCCATCGCCGCCATCTTCTGGCGGATCGCGGAGATCACGGCCGTACGCAGCATGATGTTGCGGTGCATGCGCTCGCGGCGCAGGTCCAGGAAGCGGTACTCCAGGCGCCGCTCCTCGTTGACCCCGTCCTCGGTGTTGATGGTGAAGGGCAGGGGCTGGGCCGCACCGAGCAGCTCGACCTCGGCCACCTCGACCTCGACCTCGCCGGTGGGCAGGTCGGGGTTCACGTTCTCGGTGCCACGGGAAACGACCTGGCCGTCGACGCGGACCGTGGACTCCTTGGAGAGCTTGTCCAGGGCCTCGTACGCGGGGGTGCCGGGGCGGGCGACCAGCTGCGTGATGCCGTAGTGGTCGCGCAGATCGATGAAGAGGATGCCGCCCAGGTCGCGCCGATTGTGCAGCCAGCCACTCAGCCGGACGTCGGTGCCGACGTCAGAGGCGCGGAGCTGGCCGCAGGTGTGGGACCTGTACCGATGCATCGTCGTTCATCGTCCTTCGCGAGTTGGCGTCTGCCGGGTTTGCCGGCCCGGCGAGATCGGGCACGGGGCCCGGACCCATCAAGGGTACCGGGCACCCCAAGCTCGGCTCCCCACCATTACCGCTCGCCCGCCTACGGTGGCAGTCACCGGTCACATCTTCCTAAAGTGGGGCAATGCGCACCGGCGAGCCCCTTCCGTCCGTCGAGGACGTCCTCGCCGCCCTCGCGACCGGGCTCTGGCACTGGGACACGGCCACCGGGCTGGTCACCGTCGACGCGGAGGCGGCGCGGCTGCTCGGCCTGCCCGCGCAGCCGGCCACCCTGACCGAGGCCCAGACCCGCGCCCGGTTCCACCCGGTCGACTGGAACGAGATCACCGGCGTGGTGCGGCTGGCGGTCACCGAGGGCACCCTCGCCGAGGTACGCATCCGGATCATGAACGGCGACGGCGACATCCTGCGGGTGGTCCGCAGCCGGTCGAAGCCGTCCTACGACCCCGAACGGCAGGCGTACGAACTGATCGGCACGCTCCAGGAGGTGACCGAGCCGACCCCGGGCACGGCGGCCGCCCGGAGCGCGGTCACCGGGGACTGGCGGCGCTCCCGGGAGGCGTTCCTGCTGGACGCCGGCCGGGCGCTGGCGGAGGCCCGGTCCACGGCCGAGGTGCTGCGGGTGGCGGGGGGCCTGTCGATGCCGGGGTTCTCCCCGGACGGGCTCGTGGTGTTCGGCGTCCAGGGCGACCGGCTGACCATCATCGGCCAGCACGGGCACCAGCCCGCCGACATGAACCCGTTCTCCGACATGCCGCTGGACACCGACTACCCGGCCGCCGAGGTCGCCCGCACCGGACGGGCCGTGTACCTGTCCTCGCCGCAGGAGTACAAGGAGCGCTACCCGGTGACCTGGCCGCTGGCCCGGGTCTTCGGGCGCCGCTCGTGGGCCTTCCTGCCGCTGACGGTCGCCGGACGCACCATGGGCGCCTGGATGGCCGCCTTCACCTACCCGGTGGCCTTCACCCCGGACGAGCGCGCGGTGCTGACCACGGTCGCCCGGATGCTCGCCCAGGCGCTGTCGCGGGCCGGTGCCGCCGAGTCCGAGCGGGAGCTGACGGAGGGCCTGCAGCGGTCCATGCTGCCGTCGCTGGGCCCGGAGATCCCGGGGATGCGGGTGGCCGCCCGGTACATCCCGACCGGCGGCGGCCTCCAGGTCGGCGGCGACTGGTACGACCTGATCCCACTGCCCTCGGGACGGTTCGCGCTGGTCATCGGGGACGTCCAGGGCCATGACGTGCGCGCGGCCGGCCTCATGGGCCAGCTGCGGATCGCACTGCGCGCCTACGCCGCCGAGGGGCACCGCCCGGACGCCGTCCTCTCCCGCGCCTCCCGCTTCCTGCACGGCGTCACACAGGCCACCGCCGACGACCCGCAGGCCGACCTCCGCTTCGCGACCTGCCTGTACGTGGAGGCCGACCCGCCCACCGGCCGGCTGGAGATCGCCCGCGCCGGGCATCCGCACCCGGTGATCCGGATGGCGGACGGCACGGTGATGATGCGGCCGACGGTGGGCGGGCTGCCGCTGGGCATCGACCCGGACGCCGACTACCCGACGACCCGGTTCACCCTGGAACCCGGCGAGACGCTGATGCTGTGCACCGACGGCCTGATCGAGACCGGCGGGCACGACATGGAGAGCGGCTGGCGCAGACTCCGCCAGACCCTGGAGGACCACCGGGGCGACCTGGAGTCGCTGGCGGACACGCTGGTGCAGGCCGTGCACGGGCCCTCCTCGCACCACACCACCGGCCCGCTGGCCGACCGCCGCGAGGACGACATCGCGCTGCTGCTGCTGTGCCGGCCGGGGGAGGGCTGCGGCTGCGGCGACACCGTCGCGGTACGGCCACGGGTGCGGCGCACGCTGCTGTCGGTGGCGCAGGACGAGCCGGACCGGATCGCCGAGGCCCGCCAGCACCTGCGCGAGCTGCTGCACGACTGGGCATCCGCCGAGCAGCTGGACTCGGCGGTGCTGCTGGTCTCCGAGATGGTCACCAACGTGCTGGTGCACACGGACGCCGACGCGCTGCTGCTCGCCGAGGTCATCGGCGAGGGGGCGGGGCGGCGGCTGCGGGTGGAGGTCTTCGACAGCGGCGACGACCTGCCGCACCGGCGCCGCCCCGGCGAGCTGGCCTCCTCCGGCCGGGGACTGATGCTGATCGAACTCCTCGCGGACGCGTGGGGGGTGGACCCGCGGGGCGAGGGCAAGAGCATCTGGTTCGAGCTCTACGAGCCCGGGGGCTCGGCGGCCGACGTGCCGGAGGGGCCGGAGGATGCGGTGGGGCCGGAGGGCGCGGTGGGGCCGGAGGGGCCGGTGTAACGCTCCCTCAGCTCGTGTACGACCCCGAAGGCCGCCGCGGTCAGCGGGACCGCGAGGAGCATGCCGAGGATGCCCGCGACGGAGGCGCCCGCGGTGATCGCCAGCATCACCACGGCAGGATGCATCTGCACGGTCCGGCTCTGGATCACCGGCTGCAGCACATGCCCCTCCAGCACCTGCACCGCGAGCACCACGCCGAGCGCCCACAGCGCGATCACGAAACCCCGGTCGGCGAGCGCGACCAGCACGGCCACCGCGCCGGAGATGAACGCGCCGAGATAGGGGATGTAGGCGCCGACGAAGACGAGCGCGCCGAGCCCGACCGCGCCGGGCACCCGGAGGACCAGCAGACCGACGGTGATGCACAGCGCGTCGATCAGGGCGATGAAGGTCGTCCCGCGCATGAACCCCTCCACCGCGGCGAAGGCCCGCCGGGCGATGGCCTCCACGGTGTCGGCGGTGCCGCCGGGCGCGACCGAGCGCAGGGCGCCCACGGCCCGGTGGGAGTCGCGCAGGAAGAAGAAGACGAGCAGCAGCGCGAGCACGGCCATGGCGATGGACTCGGCGACGACGCTGACCCCGCTGATGACGTTGGACGCGGCCGTCGCGCCGAACTTGCGCAGCAGCTCGCGCGCGTTGGCGGCCAGGTCGTCGAGGCTGGTCCCGGCGGCCCCGAAGTGCCGCGACAGACCCTTGGCCGCGTCCCGCAGGGAGGAGACGATCTGGTCGCCGGTGTCGATGAGCGCGGCGACGATGATGTACACGGCACCGCCGACCACGGCGAGGACGGCGACACAGGTGAGCCCCGCCGCCACCGACGCCTGCACCCCCGCCCGCACCATCCGCCGGTACAACGGCCCGAGCAGCGCGGTCCCGAGCAGGGCGAGCAGCACCGGCGTGACGGCCGTACGCAGCTCCCCGCACAGCCGCACCCCCACCCAGCCCACGCCCGCACCGAGCAGCAGCACGACACACCACGCGGCGAACCGACGTACGGGAACGGGAAGAAACTGCACGCCACCAGCGCATCACGCCCGCCCCCGACTGTCCTGCGGCGCGGGTCCGGGCGGGTGAGAAGGCCTACGGTCGGGTTCATGAAGAGGACCACAGCCGTCGTCTACCGGCACGCCCGGCCCGAGGACGACGAGGCGATCGCGGCGCTGGACGGGTCGTTCACGACGGACGAGGTGTTCGAAGTGACGGTGACGGAAGGGGGTTTCGGCATCCGCCCGACCCCGGTGGACCCGCCCCTGCACAAGGCCTTCCCCGACGATGACGACACGGAGGACGGCACCGGTGGGGCCCCGGAGCCGACCAGGACGGTCGTCGCCGTCGCCGGGGACGGGCTGTGCGGGTTCGTGACGGCCGCCTTCGAGCCGTGGAACGCGCGCCTGACCGTCCGTGACATCGAGGTCGCACCGGCGTGGCGCGGCCAGGGAGTGGGGCGGGCCCTCATGGATCACGCCGTCGACTTCGCCCGGGAGTGCGGGGCGGTGCATGTGTGGCTGGAAGTCAGCAACGTCAACGCCCCCGCCATCCGCGCCTACCTCCGGATGGGCTTCGCCTTCTGCGGGTTGGACGCCTCGCTCTACGACGGCACCGAGTCGGCCGGTGAACAGGCGCTCTTCATGGTCCGGCCGGTGCACTGATTTGCGGGGTGACCGGCCTGCGGCGCACGCTGGAATGACCTGATGGTCCGGTCACCGGGCCAGGAGGCGAGGTTCACGATGAGCAGGCTTGAAGAGCACATCGACATCGACGCCCCCGCGCAGAAGGTCTGGGACCTGCTGCATGACGTCGAGTCCTATCCGACATTCATCGACGGCGTCCAGCGTGCCCAGGGCCGCGGTGGCAACCGCGCCCATCTCGATGTCCGGACCGGCAGCGGGCAACGGGAGTTCGACGCCGTCCTCGACGACCGCAAGGGCGACCAGGTCATCAGCTGGCAGACGGAGGGCAGCCCGGAACTGAAGGGCACCCTGTCGGTACGGTCGCTGGACCAGGACCACAGCCAGGTACAGGTCCGGCTGGAGTACGAGCCGGGGGCCGTCCAGAGCGCCTTCGGCGGCCCGAAGGGGATGGCGCAGGTCCACCGCATCGAAAACACGGTCCGGGGCGACCTCCAGCAGTTCAAGAGCCTGGTCGAGGGCTGACGGCACGCGCGAGGCCCTGCCCGGGTGGGGCAGGGCCTCGCCCACGGAGAGCCGTGGCGGTCGTAGGCCCGGTCGTACGGCTTACAGCCCGCCCTCGGTCATCCCGTGCACGGCCGGGATCGTGCCGAGGCGGCCCTTCTGGAAGTCCTCGAAGGCCTGCATCAGCTCGTCCTTGGTGTTCATGACGAACGGCCCGTAGTGGACCATCGGCTCCCGGATCGGCTGCCCGCCGAGGAGGACGACCTCCAGGTCCGGGGTGTGCGCGTCCTGCCTCTCGTCCGCGCGGACGGTCAGCGAACCGCCGGCGCCGAAGACCGCCGTCTGGCCCAGGTGGATCGGGCGGCGCTCCGCCCCCACGCTGCCGCGGCCCGCGAGGACGTACGCCAGACCGTTGAAGTCCTCCCGCCACGGCAGGGTGATCTCCGCGCCCGGCGCGAGGGTCGCGTGGATCATCGTGATCGGCGTGTGGGTGATGCCCGGACCCTGGTGGCCGTCCAGCTCACCGGCGATGACCCGCAGCAGCGCGCCGCCGTCGGGGGAGGTGAGCAGCTGGACGTTGCCGCCGCGGATGTCCTGGTAGCGCGGGGCCATCATCTTGTCCCTGGCCGGGAGGTTCACCCACAGCTGGAGCCCGTGGAAGAGACCGCCGGACACGACGAGGGACTCCGGCGGGGCCTCGATGTGCAGCAGACCGGAACCGGCCGTCATCCACTGGGTGTCGCCGTTGGTGATGGTCCCGCCACCGCCGTTGCTGTCCTGGTGGTCGAAGACGCCGTCGATGATGTAGGTGACGGTCTCGAAGCCGCGGTGGGGGTGCCAGGGGGTGCCCTTGGGCTCGCCCGGCGCGTACTCCACCTCGCCCATCTGGTCCATCATGATGAACGGGTCGAGATGGCGGTAGTTGATCCCCGCGAACGCCCGGCGCACCGGGAAGCCCTCACCCTCGAAACCGCTCGGAGCGGTCGTGACGGCGAGCACGGGACGTGCCACGGCATCGGCGGGAGCGGTCACACGGGGCAGCGTCAACGGGTTCTCGACAGTCACTGCAGGCATGGTGGGTACCTCCTTGGTACGCCCACTTTAGTTGAGCATTGAACTTCCTGTCACCCGGAACAGAGAAAGCCCGGAGGGCATTCCCTCCGGGCTCCGGTTGCGCGAGGCGCGCGGCTCGGCCGCCGTCCGCGCGGCCATCGCGCCTAGCCGTACATGCGCCGCATCGCGAAGTCGACCATCTGCTCGACCGCCTTCGCGTCGAACACCATCCGGTGCTCGCCCTCCATGTCCAGGACGAAGCCGTAGCCGGTCGGCAGCAGGTCGATCACCTCGGCGCCGGTGATGACGAAGTACTTGGACTCCTTGCCCGCGTACCGGCGCAGCTCCTTCAGCGAGGTGAACATCGGGATCACCGGCTGCTGGGTGTTGTGCAGGGCGAGGAAGCCGGGGGTGTCGCCGCGCGGGCAGTACACCTTCGACGTGGCGAAGATCTGCTGGAAGTCCTCGGCGGACATCTGCCCGGTGGTGAAGGCACGCACCGCGTCCGCGAGCGAGGGCGGGGACGGCTCGGGGTACAGCGGCGGCTGCTGCCCGTATCCGCCGGCCATCGGCTGCTGCGGCGGGGCGTACTGCTGCTGGGCACCCACGTTCTGGTCGTAGCCGTACATGGGCGTAAGGGTACTGAGAACCGGGCGAGGGGTGGGTCACAGATCCCCGGATCGGGGTTGCTTCTTATTACCGGCGGGTAGCATCATCGTAGCTACTTGTTGGTACGTGAACTAGGTGCGAGGAGTCAGTGCCTCGCCGATCCCTCTACGGAGCCGTCGCCATGGGGCACTACAAGTCGAATCTCCGCGACATCGAGTTCAACCTCTTCGAAGTACTGGGGCGCGACAAGGTGTACGGCACCGGCCCGTTCGAGGAGATGGACGTCGAGACCGCCAAGAGCGTCCTGGAGGAGCTGACCCGCCTCTCCGAGAACGAGCTGGCCGAGTCCTTCGCCGACGCCGACCGCAACCCGCCGGTCTTCGACCCGGAGACCAACACCGCGCCGGTCCCCGAGTCCTTCAAGAAGAGCTACCAGGCCTTCATGGACTCCGAGTACTGGCGCCTCGGCATCCCCGAGGAGATCGGCGGCACCACCTCGCCGCGCTCCCTGATCTGGGCCTACGCCGAGCTGATCCTGGGCGCCAACCCGGCCGTGTGGATGTACTCCTCGGGCCCCGCGTTCGCCGGCATCCTCTTCGAGGAGGGCAACGAGGTCCAGAAGCACATCGCCAAGATCGCCACCGAGAAGCAGTGGGGCTCCACCATGGTGCTCACCGAGCCGGACGCCGGCTCGGACGTGGGCGCCGGCCGCACCAAGGCGGTCCAGCAGGAGGACGGCTCCTGGCACATCGAGGGCGTGAAGCGCTTCATCACCTCGGGTGAGCACGACATGTCGGAGAACATCCTCCACTACGTGCTCGCGCGCCCCGAGGGTGCCGGCCCCGGCACCAAGGGCCTGTCCCTCTTCCTCGTCCCGAAGTACCTCTTCGACTTCGAGACCGGCGAGCTGGGCGAGCGCAACGGCGTCTACGCCACCAACGTCGAGCACAAGATGGGCCTGAAGGCCTCCAACACGTGCGAGATGACCTTCGGCGACAAGCACCCCGCCAAGGGCTGGCTGATCGGCGACAAGCACGACGGCATCCGCCAGATGTTCCGCATCATCGAGTTCGCCCGCATGATGGTCGGCACGAAGGCGATCTCCACGCTCTCCACCGGCTACCTGAACGCGCTGGAGTACGCCAAGGAGCGCGTCCAGGGTCCGGACCTGGCGAACTTCATGGACAAGACCGCGCCGAAGGTCACCATCACCCACCACCCCGACGTGCGCCGCTCGCTGATCACGCAGAAGGCGTACGCGGAGGGCATGCGCGCCCTGGTCCTCTACACGGCCTCGATCCAGGACGCGATCCAGATCAAGGAGGCGAACGGCGAGGACGCCTCCGCCGAGATCGCGCTGAACGACCTGCTCCTGCCGATCGTCAAGGGCTACGGCTCGGAGAAGGGCTACGAGCAGCTCGCCCAGTCGCTGCAGACCTTCGGCGGCTCCGGCTTCCTGCAGGAGTACCCGATCGAGCAGTACATCCGGGACTCCAAGATCGACACCCTGTACGAGGGCACCACGGCGATCCAGGGCCAGGACTTCTTCTTCCGGAAGATCGTCCGCAACCAGGGCGCCGCGCTGAACTCCCTCGCCGAGGACATCAAGAAGTTCCTGGCCCTCGGCACCGGCGGCGAGGAGCTGGCCGGCGCCCGCGAGCACCTGGCCAAGGCGGCCGTCGAGCTGGAGGCGATCGTCGGCCTGATGCTGACCGACCTCGCCGCCACCGAGCAGGACACCAAGAACATCTACAAGGTCGGCCTGAACACCACCCGCCTGCTCATGGCCTCCGGTGACGTCGTCGTCGGCTACCTGCTCCTCAAGGGCGCCGCGGTCGCCGCCGAGAAGCTGGCCACCGCCTCGGCGAAGGACAAGGCCTTCTACACCGGCAAGATCGCCGCGGCGAAGTTCTTCGCGGCGAACGTCCTGCCGGGCGTCACGCTCGCCCGCAAGGTCGCCGGCAACGTCGAGCTGGACCTCATGGAGCTGGACGAGGCCGCCTTCTAGCCGACCCGTCTGGACGTTCCGGACGTCCCCGTCGATTCCTCGCACGGGCCCGCTCCCATTACCGGGAGCGGGCCCGTGCACGTCGTTAAGGTGAATCCCATGAGCGCACCAGCCCGCTTCGACCGCGGCCACACCGACGACCTGATGTCCTTCCTGGCGGCGAGCCCGTCGCCGTACCACGCCGTGGCGAACACCGCCGAGCGGCTGGAGAAGGCGGGCTTCAGGCAGGTCGCGGAGACGGACGCCTGGGACGGCACGAGCGGCGGCAAGTACGTGCTGCGCGGCGGCGCGATCGTGGCCTGGTACGTGCCCGAGGGTGCCGAGCCGCACACCCCCTTCCACATCATCGGCGCGCACACCGACTCCCCGAGCCTGAGGGTCAAACCGCGCCCGGACACCGGGGCGCACGGCTGGCGCCAGGTGGCCGTGGAGATCTACGGCGGCCCGCTGCTCAACTCCTGGCTGGACCGGGACCTGGGCCTGGCCGGCCGGCTGACCCTACGCGACGGCTCCTCGGTCCTGGTCAGTGTGGACCGGCCGCTGCTGCGGGTGCCGCAGCTCGCCATCCACCTGGACCGCTCGGTCAGCTCCGAGGGGCTCAAGCTCGACAAGCAGCGGCATCTGCAACCGGTGTGGGGCCTCGGCAACGACGTGCTGGACGGCGACCTCATCGCCTTCCTCGAGGAGGAGGCCGGGCTGGCGGCGGGCTCGGTGGCCGGCTGGGACCTGATGACGCATCCGGTGGAGCCGCCGGCCTACCTGGGCCGGGACCGGGAGCTGGTCGCCGGTCCGCGCATGGACAACCTGCTCTCCGTGCACGCCGGTGCCGCCGCCCTCGCCGCCGTCGCGGCCTCGGGCGCCGCGCTCACCCGCATCCCGGTGCTGGCCGCCTTCGACCACGAGGAGAACGGCTCCCAGTCGGACACCGGCGCGGACGGCCCGCTGCTCGGATCCGTCCTGGAGCGTTCGGTGTTCGCCCGCGGCGGCTCGTTCGAGGACCGCGCCCGCGCGTTCGCCGGCACGGTCTGCCTGTCCTCCGACACGGGCCACGCGGTCCACCCCAACTACGCGGAGCGGCACGACCCCACGCACCACCCGCGGGTCAACGGCGGCCCGATCCTCAAGGTCAACGTCAACAACCGCTATGCCACGGACGGTTCGGGCCGCGCGGTGTTCGCCGCGGCCTGCGAGAAGGCGAACGTCCCCTTCCAGAGCTTCGTCTCCAACAACTCCATGCCGTGCGGCACCACCATCGGCCCGATCACCGCGGCCCGGCACGGCATCCGCACGGTCGACATCGGCGTGGCGATCCTCTCCATGCACAGCGTCCGTGAACTGTGCGGCGCCGACGACCCGTTCCTGCTGGCGAACGCCCTGACCGCCTTCCTGCAGGGCTAGCCGGGGCCTCGCCGGGTACCCGGACGGCACCGGAGATTCCGGAACCGGAAGGGGAGGCGAGGTCTCATGGGTCTCGGCGGATGCATCATCCTCATCGCCGTAGGGGCCATTCTGACGTTCGCGACCGACTGGCAGATGCAGGGCGTCAACCTCACGGTCGTCGGCCTGATCCTGATGGCCGTGGGTCTGATCGGGGTGGCCACGTTCAGCGGTATCGCACGACGCCGCCGGGTGGTGGTCCCGCCGACGACACCGGTGGTGGAGGACGAACCGCGCCACCACCGCGCCGACGGCTACAGCGACGGTTACGGCGTCTGAGGCACCGCCTCCTGCTCGTCCGCGCCCGCGTCCATGCCCGCCAGGACGAGCGGCAGGCGGTCCGCCCCGCCCGCTGTGAGGCGGAGCGGCACGCCCCAGTCCTGCTGGTGGACATGGCAGGCGGGGTAGGCGTTGCTCGGGTCGTCGTCGCAGGAGGCCGCCATCGCGGAGACGTGCAGGACGCCCTCGCTGACGGCCGGGTTCAGTTCCAGTTCACGGGAGAGGTCCGTGTCCGCTCCCTCGCCCTTGAGCAGCAGCTCGGGCGGGGTCGAGGAGACCAGCAGGCGGGTCGAGGGGCCGTACCGTGTGTCGAGCTTCTGGCCCGCGGGGGCCTGGAAGATCACGTCCAGGAGGAGCCGGCCGGGGGCGACCTCGGTGGCGGCGCGCCGGGTGCGGTGGGCGACCGGCGCCACGCGCACCGCCTCCTCCGGCAGGCGCAGGCGGGTCAGCCGGTGCCGGGCCGACTCCACGACCACGATGTCCTCGCCGACGAGGACCGCGTCGCTGGGCTCGCGCAGATCGGTGGCGAGCGTGGTGACCTCGCCGGTGGCGGGGTCGTAGCGGCGCAGGGCGTGGTTGTAGGTGTCGGCGACCGCGACCGAGCCGTCCGGCAGGGCCGTGACGCCCAGCGGGTGCTGGAGGAGGGCCTGGCCGGCGGCGCCGTCCCGGTGGCCGAAGTCGAACAGGCCGGTGCCGACGGCGGTGTGGACGTGCCCGTCCGGGTCCACCCAGCGCAGGGCGCTCGTCTCGGAGTCGGCGAGCCACAGCCGGTCGGCGGTGGCCGCGAGGCCGGAGGGCTGGGCGAACCAGGCCTCGGCGCCGGGCCCGTCCACGAGGCCCTCGTTGGTGGTGCCCGCCGCCACGGCGACCGTGCGGGCGGCCGGGTCGTACGTCCACAGCTGGTGGACGCCCGCCATCGCGATCCACACCCTGCCACCGAAGACCGCGACGTCCCACGGGGAGGAGAGGTCCACCTCGCGGGCCGGGCCGGAGGTCGCCGAGCCCTGCCACCACTGCTTCCCGGTGCCCGCCAGGGTGGTCACCTCACCGGTCGCGAGGTCCAGGCGGCGCAGGGCGTGGTTGACGGTGTCGGCGACCACCACCGAGCCGTCGTCCAGCAGCGCGAGGCCCTGCGGCTCGTTGAAGGACGCCTCCTCCGGGCCGCCGTCGGCGAACCCCCGGGTGCCGCGGCCGAGCCGCCGTACGACGGTCTCCGCGTCCTCGGCCAGCTCCACCAGCTGGTGCCGGGTGGTGTCGCTGACCAGGAAGTTCCCCGACGGCAGCAGCAGCGCCTTGCCGGGGAAGCGCAGCGTCGTCGGCTCGGGCTCCGGCGGCACGTAGGGGCCGTCGCCGCGGCGCAGCGTGCCCTTCGCCTCGTGCTCCGCCTCCAGCTCCGTCACCAGCCGCTCGATGGCGTGCACATGGCCCTCGCCCGCGTGCTGGGCGACGACGTACCCCTCGGGGTCGATCACCACCAGCGTCGGCCAGGCGCGCACCGCGTACTGCTTCCAGGTCGCCAGCTCCGGGTCGTCCAGGACCGGGTGCGCCACGCCGTAGCGCTCCACGGCGTCCACGACGGCCTGGTGCTCGGCCTCGTGCACGAACTTCGGCGAGTGCACCCCGATCACCACGAGCGTGTCCCGGTGCTTCTCCTCCAGCTCGCGCAGCTCGTCCAGGACGTGCAGGCAGTTGATGCAGCAGAAGGTCCAGAAGTCCAGGACGACTATGCGTCCGCGCAGGTCGGCGAGGGTGTACTGCTGGTCTCCCGTGTTCAGCCAGCCACCCTTGCCGATCAGCTCGGGGGCGCGGACTCGGGCGCGTCGGGGTGCGGAGTCGGTCATGGCACCCAGGGTGCCATCCGGCGGCGACAGCCGGTTCGGAGCCTGTGGACAACTCCGGCGCCTGCGCCCCGTCAGGAGAGGGCGTGGCCCGTCGTCGCGTCCACGTGGTCGGGGACCTCCTCGTGCCGGTCGCCGACGGTCAGCGTCCCGGTGGGCTCGAAGACCAGGATCTCGGTGGGCACGGGCGCGTACGGCTTGTGTTCGATGCCGCGCGGGACGGTGAACACCGACCCCGTGGGCAGGACCACCGTGCGCTCGCCGGCCGGCTCGCGCAGGCCGATGTGCAGTTCGCCCGCGAGGACCAGGAAGAACTCGTCGGTGTGCTCGTGCGCGTGCCAGAGGTGCTCGCCCTCGACCTTCGCCACGCGCACGTCGTAGTCGTTGACGGCGGTGACGATGCGGGGGCTCCACTGCTCGGTGAAGGAGGCGAGGGCCGCCTCGAGGGAGATCGGTTCCATGGGTTCATCGTCGGGGGTGCCGACGCACTGGACGAGTGCTAGAAATCGCACATGCCGCAACGATCCTCTCACCGTGTCGTGCTCGTCGTCGACGACAACTCCAACCCCTTCGAGATGAGCTGCGCCATCGAGATCTTCGGGCTCGCACGGCCCGAACTGGGGCGGGAGCTGTACGACTTCCGGCTGTGCGCGGCCGAGCCGGAGACCCGGATGCGGGACGGTTTCTTCACGCTCACCGGGGTCGCCGGGCTGGAGGCCGCCGAGTCCGCGGACACGCTGATCGTGCCGAACCGGCCCGACACCGAGGTCCCGCGCGCCGAACGCGTCCTAGACGTCATCCGGCGGGCACACGCGCGTGGCGCCCGGCTCGTCGGCTTCTGCTCGGGCGCGTTCACCCTCGCGGAGGCCGGGCTGCTGGACGGGCGCCGGGCGGCCTGCCACTGGATGTGGGCGGACGCCTTCCGGGCCCGCTTCCCTCAGGTGCGCCTGGAGGCGGACGTCCTCTTCGTGGACGACGGCGACATCCTCACCGCCTCCGGCAGCGCCTCCGCGCTCGACCTCGGCCTGCACCTCGTACGCCGCGACCACGGCGTGGAGATCGCCAACCATGTCTCCCGGCGGCTCGTCTTCGCCGCGCACCGGGACGGCGGGCAACGGCAGTTCGTCGAGCGGCCGGTGCCCGCGGTGCCCGACGAGTCGCTCGGACCGCTGCTGGCCTGGGCGCAGGAACGGCTGGGCGAGCCGCTGACCGTGGCGGACCTCGCCGCGCGCGCGGCCGTCTCCCCCGCCACCCTGCACCGCCGCTTCCGCAGCCAGCTGGGGACGACCCCGCTGGCCTGGCTCACCGGGGAGCGCGTGGCGCTGGCGTGCCGGCTGATCGAGCGCGGCGAGGAGCGGCTGGACGTCGTGGCGGCGCGCAGCGGCCTGGGTACGGCGGCCAATCTGCGGGCCCGGCTGCGGCGGGAGACGGGACTGAGCCCGTCGGCGTACCGCAAGCGGTTCGGGGCGGTGCCACCACTTTGTGACGGTCGGCCGGTGCCGGGGAAGCGTGACCGTATGAGATTCCTCGTACGCGACCGGATCCTCGGCATCGGTGACGACTGGTGGATCGAGGACGAGCACGGCCGGAAGGTGTTCCTCGTCGACGGCAAGGCGATGCGGCTGCGCGACACCTTCGAGCTGAAGGACGTCCAGGGGCAGGTCCTGATCGACATCCACCAGAAGATGCTCGCCCTGCGCGACACCATGGTGATCGAACGGGACGGCGAGGCCCTGGCCCGGATCCGGCGCAAGCGGCTGTCCCTGCTGCGCAACCACTACCGGGTCTCGCTGGTGGACGGCACCGAGCTGGACGTCAGCGGAAAGATCCTGGACCGCGAGTTCGCCGTCGAGTACGACGGCGAACTCCTCGCGGTGATCTCCCGCCGCTGGCTGAGCGTCCGCGACACCTACGGCGTCGACGTCGTACGGGAGGACGCCGACCCGGCGCTGCTGATCGCCGTGGCGGTGTGCGTGATCCACCTCGCCGAGAAGGAGGGGGAGGAGGACTAGGGGGTTTCGTTCGGATCAGGGTGATCCGACAACGCGGCGAGGTGCCGTGCCGGGCGTCGCGGACCCGGGCTGATCCAGACGAACCCCCCTAGCCCCGGGGCCCGGGGCGTTCCAGGCCGAGGACGCGGTCCTTCAGCGCCGGGAACTGTTCGCGGGTCGCGGCCACCTTCGCCGGGTCGAGGTCGACGGTGAGGACCTCTTCTCCGGGGCCGGCCTCGGCGAGCACCTCGCCCCACGGATCGACCACGATCGAGTGACCCGCCTGCGGAACTCCGGCGTGGGTCCCGGCCGTTCCACAGGCGAGCACGAACGCCTGGTTCTCCACCGCCCGCGCCTGAGCCAGCAGCGTCCAGTGCGCGCGTCGCCGCTCGGGCCAGCCCGCCGGGATCACCAGCGTCTCGGCGCCGGCGTCGACCAGTCCACGGAAGAGTTCGGGGAAACGGAGGTCGTAGCAGGTGGCCACGCCGAGCGTGGTCCCGGGCAGCCGGACCGTCACCAGGTCCCGTCCCGCACCCATCAGTACGGCCTCGCCCTTGTCGAAGCCGAAGCGGTGGATCTTGCGGTAGACCGCGGCCAGTTCACCGGAGGGGGAGAAGACGAGAGACGTGTTGTACAGGGGGCCTTCACCCGCGGCGGAGCCGCTGCCGGACGCTGCCCGCTCGGGGATGGAGCCGGCGTGCAGCCACACGCCCGCGTCGCTCGCCGCCTTGGCCATCGTCTCGTACGTCGGCCCTTCGAGCGGCTCGGCCTCCCGGCCGAACTCCTCGTAGGCGAAGGCGCCGGTGGTCCACAGTTCGGGCAGGACGACGAGGTCCGCCCCGCTCTGCTCCCGCACCAGCGCGGCCACGCGCCGCCGCCGGGAGTCGACCGGTTCGCCCTCGTCCACGGCGATCTGGATCAGCGAAGCGCGCACACTACCACCGTCCTGGCATTCGAGTCGTCCACACAGGCCTACGATCGTCACACGAAAGCACTGCCGGGGTGCCTTCCAGCAGCGTAACTTAGCTCCTCAAGACACCCGCGAAGTGCAGCCGCCGCCCGCTGGCACCGCCGCCGCAACCTGCCCGTGTACCGACCGCCGAGGGGTCCCGTTCCGTGAGTCTGCATCCCACCCTCCAGCCCTACGCCGACGCCTGGACGCACTCCATCGAAGCGATATCCGAGATGGTGCAGTCACTCGTCGAGGGTGAGTGGAACCGGCGGACCCCCTGCCCCGGCTGGTCGGTGCGGGACATCGTGTCGCATGTCATCGGCATGGACTGCGAGATGCTCGGCGACCCGCGCCCCATCCACTCCCTGCCGCGCGACCTCTTCCACGTCACCACCGAGCACCAGCGCTACATGGAGATGCAGGTCGACGTCCGCCGCCACCACACGGCGCCGGAGATGACAGCCGAGCTGGAGTACACGGTCATCCGCCGCAACCGCCAGCTGCGCAACGAGTCCCGGGAGCCCGGCACCCTGGTCCGCGGCCCGCTGAGCACCGAGATCACCCTGGAACAGGCCTACCGCACCCGGGCGTTCGACGTGTGGGTGCACGAGCAGGACCTGCGCACGGCCCTGGGCCGCCCCGGCAACCTGGACTCGCCGGGCGCGCATGTCACCCGGGACGTGCTGCTGGAGGCGCTGCCCAAGGTCGTGGCGCACGACGCGAACGCCCCGCGCAGCTCGGCGATCGTGTTCGACGTGCACGGCCCGGTCGAGTTCCTGCGCACGGTCCGCGTCGACATCCAGGGCCGCGGCACCGTGGAGACCGCCCCCGCGCTCGGCCCCGCCGCCACGCTCACCCTCGACTGGGAGACCTACGTCCGCCTGGCCTGCGGCCGCGTCACCCCCGAGGCGGTGACGGACCGGGTCAAGACGGAGGGCGACCAGGATCTGGCAGCGGCGATCCTGCGCCACTTCGCGGTCACGCCGTAACGCCCGCGGAGGGCAAGCCGCCCGTGGGCGGACACCATGCTCAGGCGGCAGGGACGTGCACCGTCTCCACCCGGCTGGCGACCAGCCGCTCCCGCTCCCGCCGAGCCGCCCGCCCCCGCAACCGCAGGATCTGGCTGACCCCGAGCGCCTGCAGCACGAACACGGCACTGAACGCCACGGTGTAATCGTCCCCGGTCGCGTCCAGCAGCACACCGATCGCGAACAGCGTCGTCATGGAGGCGATGAAGCCGCCCATGTTGGTGATGCCGGACGCGGTGCCCTGCCGCTCGGGCGGGTTGGCCGGCCGGGCGAAGTCGAAGCCGAGCATCGACGCCGGCCCGCACGCGCCGAGCACCGTGCACAGCACCAGCAACAGCCACCTCGGCGCGTGGTCACCGGGGTAGGCGAGCGTCGCCGCCCACAGCAGCGCGGTGGCGCTCACCGTGCCCAGCGCCAGCGGCAGCCGGGCCGCGTGGTGCCGGGCGACGATCTGGCCGTAGACCAGGCCGATCACCATGTTGGACAGGACGACGAGGGTGAGCAGTTCGCCGGCCGTGGCGCGGCTGAGGCCCTGCGCCTCGACGAGGAACGGCAGGCCCCACAGCAGCAGGAACACCATCGCCGGGAACTGGGTGGTGAAGTGCACCCACAGGCCCAGCCGGGTGCCCGGCTCCCGCCAGGCCGCGGCGATCTGCCGACGAACGTAGGCCGCGCCCCGGTGCGGGGACGGCTCCGGCTCCTGCCCCTCGGGGTGGTCCTTGAGGAACAGCAGGGTCAGGACCAGGACCACCGCGCCCGCCAGCGCGCTGCCCGCGAACGCCGGGGTCCAGCCGATGCCGTGCAGCAGCCGGGACAGGACCAGGGTGGAGACCAGGTTGCCCGCCATGCCGGCCAGCCCCGCGAGCTGCGCGACCAGTGGACCGCGCCGGGCCGGGAACCAGCGGGTGCCGAGCCGTAGCACGCTGATGAAGGTCATCGCGTCGCCGCAGCCCAGCAGGGCGCGGGAGGCGAGCGCGGTGCCGTACGAGGGGGAGAAGGCGAAGCCCAGCTGCCCGGCGGTGAACAGGACCGCCCCGATGCTCAGCACCTTCTTGGTGCCGAGGCGGTCGACCAGCAGGCCGACGGGTATCTGCATGCCCGCGTAGACCAGCAGCTGGAGTATGGAGAAGGTGGAGAGGGCGGAGGCGCCCACGTGGAAGCGGTCGGCCGCGTCGAGGCCGGCCACGCCCAGGGACGTACGGAAGATGACGGCGACGAAGTAGACGGCCACGCCTATGGACCACACGGCGACGGCCCGGCGGCCGCCCGGTGGGTCACCCGGAAGGGTGGCGTCGCGCACCGCACCGCTCATCGGACCTCACCCCGCGCGAGGTGCGAGAACCAGCCGACATGCCGGTGCACGACCGCGACGGCCGCCTCCGCGTCCCCGGCGCGCAGCGCGCTCAGGATCTCCTCGTGCTCGGCGAGCGTCTTGGCGATCCGGTCGGGGTGGGAGTGCATGACGGCGACGCCCATCCGCAGCTGGCGGTCGCGCAGCTGGTCGTAGAGCCGGGAGAGGATCTCGTTGCCCCCGCTGCGCACGATCTCGGCGTGGAAGCAGCGGTCGGTGACCGCGGCGGCGGCCAGGTCGCCGGCGGCGGCCTGCGCCTTCTGCTGCTCCAGCAGCTCGGTCAGCCGCTCCAGCAGACCGGGCGGGGCGGGTACGGTCTTGCGGGCCGCGTGCTCCTCCACCAGCAGCCGGGTCTCCACCACGTCGGCGATCTCCTGCGCGGAGACCGGCAGGACCAGGGCGCCCTTCTTCGGGTAGAGCCGGATGAGCCCCTCGACCTCCAGCCGCAGCAGCGCCTCCCGGACGGGGGTGCGCGAGACGCCGACGGCCTCGGCCAGCTCTCCCTCGGTGAGCAGGGTGCCGCCCTCGTAGCGGCGGTCGAGCACTCCCTGCTTGACGTGGGCGTACACGCGGTCGGCGGCGGGTGGCGGCTTGAGGGACTGCGGGGCGGGCTGCTCGACGGCCGTGTTCATGCCCACAGCATAGATACAACACGTACGCAAGGGCAGTACCGTCCATCATCCGGACGAGGTGAACCCCTCCCGCAGCCCCCGCACAACCTTCTGTGCTACTTACGTGTCACACATGCGCGGCCCCCCTCCCCCATGCCACCTCAACTCGGCCGCGTTTCAGGGGCATTCAAGACATTAGAGGTACATCACTTTGATTACCGGCATTAAGGGCACCCGCCTCCGCAGAGCAGCCGTCGTCGCCGTCACCTCCGGCGCGCTGCTCACCACCGGTGCCCTCACCGCAGCGCCCGCCCAGGCCGTCACCGCGCCCTCGATCGTGGCCAAGGGCGGGTACCTCATGAACAACGCGAACAGCTCGACGCTGTTCACCAAGAAGGCGGACACCCGGCTGGCCACCGGCTCCACCACGAAGATCATGACCGCCAAGGTCGTGCTCGCCCAGTCGAACCTCAACCTCGACGCCAAGGTCACGATCAAGAAGATCTACAGCGACTACGTCGTCAGGAACAACGCCTCCCAGGCGCACCTGATCGTCGGCGACAAGGTGACCGTCCGCCAGCTGCTGTACGGCCTGATGCTGCCGTCGGGCTGCGACGCCGCCTACGCGCTCGCCGACAAGTACGGCTCGGGCTCCACCACTTCCGCGCGCGTGAAGTCCTTCATCGGCAAGATGAACTCCGCCGCCAAGAACCTGGACCTGAAGAACACGCACTTCGATTCCTTCGACGGCATCGGCAACGGCGACAACTACTCGACGCCGCGCGACCTGACGAAAATCGCCAGCAGCGCGATGAAGAACTCCACGTTCCGCACGATCGTCAAGACGAAGTCGTACACCGCGAAGACGATCACCAAGACGGGCAGCACCCGCACGATGAACCCGTGGAAGAACACCAACGGGCTCCTCAGCAGCTACAGCGGCACCATCGGCGTGAAGACCGGCTCCGGCCCGGAGGCCAAGTACTGCCTGGTCTTCGCCGCGACCCGGAACGGCAAGACGATCACCGGCACCGTCCTCGCCTCCTCCTCCATCGCCCAGCGCGAGGCGGACGCCAAGAAGATCCTCAACTACGGCTTCGCCCGGCTCGGCTGACGACCACCACGGTCACCAGGGCCCGTCGCGGACAGCGGCGGGCCCTTTCCCGTTCCCGGCCTGGCGGACCCCGCCGGGCTGTGGCCGGTGTGCGCGGTCTGCGCCGTCACGGCGCTCGCCGGCGGCGTCTTCTCCTCGGTCCGGACGAATGTGTCGGAAGCGGGGCTGGAGGTGTCGTTCGGCCCGCTCGGCCGGCCGGCCCGCCGCTGGGCCCCGGCCGCCATCGAGTCCGCCCGCGCCGAGCAGCGGCTGCCGTCCCAGGTCGGTGACTGGGGCTACCGCCTCAGCGGCCTCGGTACGACGGTGATGCTCCGGGCCGGCGACTGCCTGGTCGTACGCCCCCGGGGCCGCCACACGGACTTCGCGGTGAGCGTGGACGACGCCGAGCGGGGCGCCGCGCTGCTGAACGCACTCCGCGACCGGGACGGGGCAGGGTGATCGGTGAACTCGGCCCGGCCACCGGGCCGGTGGTGCGGCGGCTAGGCTGAGCCCGATGCGCGCCCAGGGGGAGGACGAGAGCCGCGCGGAGCCGTGGGACACGGCCGCCGCGCTGGTCCGGGCCGCGCAGGGCGGCGACGCCCTGGCCATGGACGAACTGCTGGCGCTGGTGACGCCGTACGTCACCCGGCTGTGCCGCCCGATCGCCCCGTACGACGTCGCCGACGCCGTCCAGGAATCCCTGCTGGCCGTCTTCAAGGGCCTGCGCGGACTGCGCGACCCGCGCGCCTTCTACGGCTGGGTGCGCACCGCCACGGTGCGCGAGGCGGTGCGCGTCGCCCGCCGTACGGGCACCGAGGAACCGGCCGACCCCGACGGCCTCGCCCGCCTCGGCGGACTGCGGGCGGACACCGACGGCGAACTGCCGGCCGACGTCCGCGACGTCCTCGCCCGGCTGCCCGTCCGGCACCGTGCGGTCCTGGTGCTGCGCGAGCTGGAGGGCCTGGACGAGGCCGCCGTCGCCGACCTCCTCGGGGTGCCGCAGGGCACCGTCAAGTCCCGGTTGCACCGGGCCCGTTCCTCCTTCCGGAAAGCGTGGTCACGATGAGTTCCGATCCGGTACGGCGGCTCCGGGTCCTGGCCGCGGGCCTGCACGCCGGAATGTACGCCGAGGAGCACCTCCCCCTGCCGTACGACCGGGTGTGGCGGGTCGCCGCCGACCTGCGGACCGAACTGCCGTACCTCGTCCCGTTCCTGCGGGAGTTCCGGGTGCCGCCGGGCGACGCGGACCGCAAGGAGGCGCTGGCGGTGGGCCGTTCCGGGCTGACGGAGGCCTTCGAGGTACGGCTCGCCCCCGGCTGGTGCCTCATGCAGTCCCGTCTGGTCGTGGGCGGCATGGCGGCCGTACCGGAAGCCGGCGGCACCCGCTTCGCCGTGCTGGGCGCCACCCGGCCGGCCGCCCTGCGCCCCGCCCAGTGGCTCTACGGCCGCCTGCTCGGCGAGCGGCGCGGGCGGGCGTTCGTACGGCGGGTGGCTGAGCGGGCGGCGCTTCGGTAGGCGCCTTCAGCGCGAGAAGTGTTCGCGGATGGCCCGCGCCACCTCCCCCGGCCGCTCCTGCGGCAGATAGTGACCGGCCCCGGGCACCAGCCGCACCCTCAGATCGTCGGCGTACGGCTCCGCGCCCGCCAGCAGCGACGGTACGACGACGGTGTCCCGTTCCCCGCCGAGCAGCAGCGTCGGCACGGTGAGCCGGTGCCGCCGCCAGGTGCCGCGGACGAGCGCGGGGATGTCGTGCAGCACGTACTGCCAGAACAGGGACTGCGCCGCGGTGGCACCGGCCGAGGTCGCGGTGGCGTACTCGGTCAGCTCGGCCTCCGTCCACACGGACCGGTCGGCCACCTGGTGCCGCAGCAGGAAGCGGGTGAAACCGGGCCAGTGGCGCAGCACGGCGCGCCCGAGCACCGGGTACTCCAGGAACGCCGTGTACCACAGCCGCCACAGGTTGGGCAGCACCGCCCGGTGCCGCGGCCAGGGGTGGGACATGTTCAGCGCGAGATACCCGGTGAACCGCTCCGGCGCCCGCAGACACAGCCGGAAGCCCAGGTGCGCACCCCAGTCGTGCCCGACGAGCCCGACCGGCCCGCCGATCCCGAGCGCGTCGAGCAGCGCGAGGGCGTCGTCCGCCAGGCCGTCCATGTCGTACCCGCGCCGGGTGGTCTCCGACCACCCGAAGCCCCGCAGGTCCGGGCAGAGCAGCCGGTACTCACCGTCCAGCCGCCCGGCGACCTTGTGCCAGGCGTACCAGTGCTGCGGAAAGCCGTGCAGCATCAGCAGCGGGGTGCCGGTGCCGCCGTACTCGGCGAGGTGCAGCCGGGTACCGCGTACGGCGATGTACCGGTGAACCGCCTGACGGTCCTCCGGCAACACACGTCCATCCATCCCTGACCCCCTGGGTCGTCGCGGCCCCCCGTCGGGCCCGCGTTGCCGGGTCAGGAGTCAACGGCAACGCGAAAGGTTCCACCGCAATGGTGAACGCCCTTCATTCCGCTGGCATATTCCATTTCATCCGCTCTACGTTCCGCGGCGGAGGTGGTTCACATGAACGAACCCAGGAAACAGTCCGAGCCCCGTCGGACAGCACAACGCGATCGACGTCAGCGACTTCGTGTACGCGGCGACCGGAGCCCGCGTCCGCCGACTGACCATGCCGGACGGGAGCCATTGGTTTCCGGCGGTGGATGTGTGCAAGGAACTCGGGCACAGCAACACCACCAAGGCCCTTGCCGATCACGTGCCGTAGAAGGTGGCGCCGAGACCTGCGACTGATCGACCTCCAGGGCTTGCTCGTCCTTGTTGGTGCCTGCACCAAGCCCGCTGCCGCTCCCTTCAAGCAGTGGGCGGAACGTGTGACCCGTGGCCTCCGCCTGCTACGCAAGCACGCCTGCATCCGCTCGCAGGGCGGGGCGGAGGACGGGGCGCCGGTGTACGTGCTCGACCGGAGCTGACAGAGCGGGGCTGGGAAAGAGAGAGGGGGCGGTCGCAAGACGAAGTTGCGGCCGCCCCCCTTCATGTCTCCGACGTTACCCGTCGAGACGGGCTTTCACGCCCAGGTGATCAGCCTCTTCGGCTGCTCCAGGATCGCCGCGATGTCCGCCAGGACCTTGGAGCCCAGTTCGCCGTCGACCAGGCGGTGGTCGAAGCTCAGGGCGAGGGTGGTGACCTGGCGCGGCTTCACCTTGCCCTTGTGGACCCACGGCTGGAGCTTGATCGCGCCGACCGCGAGGATCGCCGACTCGCCGGGGTTGAGGATCGGGGTGCCCGTGTCGACGCCGAAGACTCCGACGTTGGTGATGGTCACCGTGCCGCCCTGCATCGCCGCCGGGGAGGTCTTGCCGTCGCGGGCCGTCGTCACCAGCTCGCCCAGCGCCTGAGCGAGCTGCGGGAGCGTCTTGTCGTGCGCGTCCTTGATGTTGGGGACGATCAGGCCGCGCGGGGTGGCCGCCGCGATGCCCAGGTTGACGTAGTGCTTGAGCACGATCTCCTGGTTGGCCTCGTCCCAGGACGCGTTGATCTCCGGATTGCGCTTGATGGCGACCAGCAGGGCCTTGGCGATCAGCAGGAGCGGGTTGACCCGCAGGCCCTGCATCTCCTTGTCCTGCTTCAGCTCCTCGACCAGCTTCATCGTGCGGGTCACGTCCACCGTCACGAACTCCGTGACGTGCGGGGCCGTGAACGCCGAGCCGACCATGGCCGCCGCCGTCGCCTTGCGGACGCCCTTGACCGGGATACGGGTCTCGCGCGCGGTGTCGTACGTCGCCGCGGGAGCCGGGGCCGCGGGGGCGGCCGGGGCCGTCGTGACCGGGGCCGCCGGTTCGGCCGTCCGCGGTGTGGCCGCCGCGTGGACGTCCTCGCGGGTGATGATGCCGTCCGGGCCGGAGGGGGTGATCGCGGCCAGGTCGACACCCAGGTCCTTGGCCAGTTTGCGCACCGGGGGCTTGGCCAAAGGCCGCGGCTTCTCGGCGACCGCGCCGGCGTGCCCGTTCAGCTCCGCCTGGATCGCCTGTGCCGGTGCCGGGACGGTGACCTCGGGGCCCTTGCGCGGGCGGCGCTTGGTGGAGGACGTCGCCACGCCGTAACCGACGAGGACCGGCTGGCGGCCCTCCGGCTTGGGCTCGGGCTCCTTGGCCGCCGGCTCGGGCCGCTCGGCCGCCGGCTCGGGCTGCTCGGCGGGGGCCTGCGGCGCGGCACCGCCGGCCACGGCCACCGCGATGATGGGCGTGCCCACGTCGACCGTGGTGCCCTCGGGGAAGTGCAGCTCGTGGACCACGCCGTCGTAGGGGATGGGCAGTTCGACGGCCGCCTTCGCCGTCTCCACCTCGCAGACCACCTGGCCGTCCGTCACCGTGTCGCCCGGCTGGACGTACCACTTGAGGATCTCGGCCTCGGTGAGTCCCTCGCCCACGTCGGGCATCTTGAACTCGCGTACGGACGCTTCCGTCATCGTCGTCACGGCCCTCTCCTCAGTACGCCAGCGAGCGGTCGACGGCGTCGAGCACGCGGTCCAGGTCCGGCAGGTACGACTCCTCCAGGCGCGCCGGCGGGTACGGGGCGTGGTAGCCGCCGACGCGCAGGACCGGTGCCTCCAGGTGGTAGAAGCAGCGCTCGGTGATCCGGGCGGCGATCTCCGCGCCGGAGCCGAAGAACACCGGCGCCTCGTGCACCACGACCAGGCGGCGGGTCTTCTCCACCGAGGCCTGGACGGAGTCGAAGTCGAGGGGGCTGACCGAGCGCAGGTCCAGCACCTCCAGGGACTTGCCCTCCTCGGCCGCCGCGTCCGCGACCTCCTGGCACAGCTTCACCATCGGGCCGTAGGCCGCCAGGGTGAGGTCCGTGCCCTCGCGGACCACGCGCGCCTTGTGCAGCGGGGCGGGGATCGCCTCGGGGTCGACCTCGGCCTTGTCCCAGTAGCGCCGCTTGGGCTCGAAGTAGATCACCGGGTCGTCGCTCTGGATGGCCTGCTGCATCATCCAGTACGCGTCCGACGCGTTCGACGGCGAGACGATCTTCAGGCCGGCCACGTGGGCGAACAGCGCTTCCGGCGACTCCGAGTGGTGCTCGACCGCGCCGATGCCGCCGCCGTAGGGGATGCGGACGACGACCGGCAGCTTGACCTTGCCCAGCGAGCGGGCGTGCATCTTGGCGAGCTGGGTGACGATCTGGTCGTAGGCCGGGAAGACGAAGCCGTCGAACTGGATCTCCACGACCGGGCGGTAGCCGCGCAGGGCCAGACCGATCGCGGTGCCGACGATGCCGGACTCGGCGAGCGGGGTGTCGATGACCCTGCTCTCGCCGAAGTCCTTCTGCAGGCCGTCCGTCACGCGGAAGACACCGCCGAGCTTGCCGACGTCCTCGCCCATGATCAGGACCTTGGGGTCGGCGTCCAGGGCACGGCGCAGCGACTCGTTGATGGCCTTGGCCATCGCCATCTTCTCGGCCATCTCAGTGACCCCCTTCATCGGCGAACGACGCCTGGTAGGCGGCGAACTGGGCGCGCTCCTCGTCGACGAGCGCGTGCCCGTCCGCGTACACGTTCTCGAAGATGGCGAAGTGGTCCGGGTCGGGCATGGCGCGGACCGCTTCGCGCACTCGTTTGCCCAACGCTTCGGACTCGGCCTCCAGTTCCGCGAAGAATCCCTCGTCCGCGTGGTTCGAGGCCTCCAGGTACCGGCGAAGGCGCAGGATCGGGTCCTTCGCCTCCCAGGCCAGGCGCTCCTCGTCGCCCCGGTAGCGGGTGGGGTCGTCGGAGGTGGTGTGGGCGCCCATGCGGTAGGTGAACGCCTCGACCAGGGTCGGGCCCTCGCCGTTGCGGGCGCGCTCCAGCGCCCGCTTGGTGACCGCGAGGCAGGCGAGCACGTCGTTGCCGTCGACCCGGACGCCGGGGAAGCCGTAGCCCTGGGCGCGCTGGTAGAGCGGGACGCGGGTCTGGCGCTCGGTCGGCTCGGAGATCGCCCACTGGTTGTTCTGGCAGAAGAACACCACCGGGGCGTTGTAGACCGCGGCGAAGGTGAACGATTCCGCGACGTCGCCCTGGCTGGAGGCGCCGTCGCCGAAGTAGGCGATGACCGCCGAGTCCGCGCCGTCCTTGGCGATGCCCATCGCGTAGCCGGTGGCGTGCAGCGTCTGGGAACCGATGACGATCGTGTACAGGTGGAAGTTGTTGCTGTTCGGGTCCCAGCCGCCGTTGTTCACGCCGCGGAACATGCCGAGTAGGTTGGCCGGGTCGACCCCGCGGCACCAGGCGACGCCGTGCTCGCGGTAGGTCGGGAAGACGTAGTCGTCCTCGCGGGTGGCCCGGCCGGAGCCGATCTGGGCGGCCTCCTGGCCCAGCAGGGAGGCCCACAGGCCCAGCTCGCCCTGGCGCTGGAGAGAGGTGGCCTCGGCGTCGAAGCGACGGGTGAGCACCATGTCGCGGTACAGGCCGCGGAGTTCCTCGGGGGTGATGCCGGCGACGTAGGCGTCGTACTCGGCGTTCTTGACCCGCTTGCCCTCCGGGGTCAGGAGCTGCACGAGTTCCGGTTCGGTGCTCTTCTTGGCGGTGCTGCGGGTGGTGCGCTGGGTGCCGGTGGCTCCGGTCTTGCCGGCGGTCGTGCCGGACTTGCTGCCGGTGGTGCCGGCCTTGCCTGCGGCGGTGCGTCGCGGCTTGCGCGCGGCACTGCTCTCCACGGTCACGTGTGCTCCTCCGTCGTTCCGGCCCCCGGGGTTGCCGGTAGGCCAGTGCGGCTCACCTGTTTCGACCACCGGGCACGGGGTGGGTGCCACTCGGCCGGGAACAGGCGTGACAGGTGCCCCGGCGAGCGCCCTGCAACCATCACGTTACCCAGTGCCTCACATTTCTGTGAAACCCCGTTTGACCTGCGATTTTGCTTGGATTTCCAAGTAAATCGAGGTGGTGTGAAAGCGCGCTGGTCACAGCCTTGCGCCAGTCCGGAGCACCCGCACGTTATCCCGCGCACCCAGGTCACGGGAAGAGTTTCATGTGAGACTGACCTCGCACACGAAGGCGGAAATTCCGGGTATTTCTGTTCGATAGGCCGCTCGATAACCCACACGGCCGCAGCCGCCGCCCTCCGGAAAACAGAAAAGCCCGTCACGTGACCGAAAGCGACCGTCGGCGACTGCCTGTGACAAGCCCCAGCTCACAGGGGCTGCGCTTGCCCTAACATCTGGCGCGTGCCGCGCTCATGTGTACCACCTGTCGTACCCCATGCGCCCCCTCTGGGCGCCCTGCTCCGTCTGTACGCCGCCGGAACCGCCCTCACCTGCGAGCCGGTCGACCAGGGCCTCCTGAACCGCGGCTACCGGCTCTGCACCACCAGCGGCCGCTACTTCCTCAAGCACCACTTCGATCCGGACACCGCCGACCCGGCCGCCATCGAACGCCGGCACCGGGCCACCCAGCGCCTCGCCGACCTCGGCGTCCCGGTCCCGCTGCCCCTGGCGCACCGCGAGGGCCGCACGGTCGCCGTCATCGGCGGCCACGCCTACGCCCTGCACCCCTGGATCGACGGCAGGCACCGCCACGGCGGCCAGCTCACCCGCGGGGAGAGCGCACGCCTGGGCGCGCTCCTGGGCGCGGTGCACGCCTGTCTGGAACGCGTGATGCCGCCCAAGGGGCGCACGCGCCCGGCGACGAGCCCGCACCCCGTGGAGAGCGCCGACCCGGCCGACACCTTCGCCCTCATCGACAACCTGCTCGCCCATGTGCGCCGGCACCGGCCCGCCGACGCCTTCGACGAACTCGCCCGGCACCGGCTGCTGGAGCGCCGCGCCCTCCTCGAACAGCACGCGGACCGGCGCCCGCCGCGTGGCGGCTCGGTGGGCTGGGTGCACGGCGACTTCCACCCGTTCAACCTGCTCTACCGGGACGACGCCCCCGCGGCCATCGTGGACTGGGACCGGCTCGGCGTGCAGCCGCGCGCGGAGGAGGCCGTACGCGCCGCCGTGATCTTCTTCGTACGCCCCGGCGGAACGCTGGACCTGCCGAAAGTGCGTGCCTACGCGCGCGCGTACCGGCGTGCGGCCGGCGCCACACCCTCGGAGCTGGCGGCGGCCGTGCACCGGGTGTGGTGGGAGCGGCTGAACGACTTCTGGATGCTGCGCTGGCACTACGAGCGCGGCGACACGCGCGCGGACTGCCAGTTCCCGGCCGCGTCGGCGCTCGCCGTGTGGTGGACGCGCGAGTACGACGCGGTGTGCGACGCGTTCGTGGAGTGAGCCGCGCTACGGCCGGCCGCGCGCGGCCGGCGTCACCTCAGGGCGCGGCCGGCCCGGTCGCCGTGGGCGTCCTTCAACCGGTGGTGTCGCCGATCGTGCCCTCGGTCGTGGTGCCCGCGTCCGTGCCGCCGACGTCGGTGCCCGCGTCCGTACCGCCGTCGCCCGTGCCCGCGTCCGTACCGCCGTCACCGGTGCCGGCGTCGGTCCCGCCGTCCGTCGTGCCCGTGGGCTGCGACGGCGTGCTCTGCGGGGTCGACGGCTCGCTGCTCGGGGTCGACGGGGCCGACTGCGACGGGCTGTACGACGGCGTGGACGCCGGCGGCCAGCCGGAGCCGGTGCCCGTGTCCGAGCCGCCGGTCTCCGTGGAGGGGTCCGAGGGCTCGCCGGTGTCCGTGTCGGTCGGGGTCGCGGAGGGCGACTTCTCCTTGGTGTCCTTGGAGTGCGTCGACGTCGGCTTGGTGTCGGTGCCGTCGCCGCCGTTGCCGCCCGCGCCCTTCAGCGCCAGGGCGACACCCGCCGCGATCGCGACGACCGCGAGCACGGCGAGGATCCACAGCTTGCCGCGTCCGCTGCCCTTGTTGCCGTGGCCCTCGAAGCCGCCGTCGTCGCCGCTGCCGTAGCCCGCGGGCAGGATCGGCTGCGGGATCTGCGTGGTGCCGCCCCCGTCCATGGGGTGCGGCATGACGGTCGTCCCGGCGAAGCCGGCCGCCGGGGTGTGCCGGCCGTCGTGCGTCTCCACCGGGCCGGTGTTCCAGGTGCCGGTGTGGCCGCCCTGGTCGTACAGCATCTGCAGGCCGTACTGGACCAGGCCGCGCATCTCCTCAGCCGTCTGGAACCGGTCGTCGGGGTCCTTGGCGAGGGAGCGCATGACCAGGCCGTCCAGCTCCGGCGGGCAGGTCCCGTCGGCGACCTGCGACGGAGCCACCGGCATGTCCTGGACGTGCTGGTAGACCACCGACAGCGGGGTCTCGCCGGTGAACGGGGGCCGCAGTGCGAGGAGTTCGTACAGCAGGCAGCCCGTGGCGTACAGGTCGGAGCGGTGGTCGACGGCCTTGCCGAGCGCCTGCTCCGGGGAGAGGTACTGCGGGGTGCCCATGACCATGCCGGTCTGCGTCATCGTTGTCGAGGCGCCGTGCAGGGCGCGGGCGATGCCGAAGTCCATCACCTTGACGGCACCGCTGTCGGTGATGATGACATTCGCCGGCTTGATGTCACGGTGGACGATGCCGTGCTGGTGCGAGTAGGCGAGCGCCTCCAGCACACCGGAGACGATGATCAGGGCCTGCTCGGGCCCCGGCGCCTCGGCGTTCATCAGCAGGTCGCGGATGGTGCGGCCCTCGACCAGCTCCATGACGATGTACGGCACGGACTGGCCGCCCACCATGTCCTCGCCGGAGTCGTACACGGCGACGATCGCGTGGTGGTTGAGGCCGGCGACCGACTGTGCCTCACGGGTGAACCGGGCCTTGGAGACGGGGTCCTCGGCCAGGTCGGCGCGGAGCAGCTTGACCGCGACCGTACGGCCCAGACGGACGTCCTCGGCCGCGAACACCTCGGCCATGCCGCCCCGGCCCAGCCGGTGCGTGAGCCGGTACCGGCCGTCGCCGACGAGCCCGCCGTTGCCCCACATCTCCGGCGCGTCTGACATGCCGCCGCCAGTCGCCTCGGGGTCGGACGGGCCCTGAGAGCGCTGCGTCTGTGCCATCAGTCCTCGCCGTCGTTTCTGCCCGCGGTGCGCGCGGTGTTGTTACGGTCTCCGTCGGCCACGCTACAGCCTCCGCGGGGGCCACCGGTTCGGAACGGCTACCGGGACCGACCCGAGACGGACCGGTCATGAAACCTCTAGCACGCGCTGTCGTGCAAATTCTGTGTGCCGGTCGTACACCCCCTGTAACGCTTGCGCGACGCTTCTTGCGCGTACGGTCACGGAACGGGCACCGAGCTTGACGTGTCAGTGCCCTGGGGCAGACTTGGCCGGGAATGACACATTCGATCAAGGCCTGTTCGATGGATGACGGCGCCGGACGGCCAGTGGGGGACGCGGAGAGATGAGCCAGGACGGCGCACACGGCCGGTACGCGGGGCAGGCGCTGGCCGGAGGCCGCTACCAGCTGCGTGACTTGCTGGGCGAGGGCGGCATGGCCTCGGTGCACCTTGCGTACGACGCCGTACTGGACCGCCAGGTGGCGATCAAGACCCTTCACACCGAACTCGGCCGGGAACAGGCCTTCCGCGAGCGCTTCCGCCGCGAGGCGCAGGCCGTGGCCAAGCTCACGCACACCAACATCGTCTCCGTCTTCGACACCGGCGAGGACGAGCTGAACGGCATGGCGACGCCGTACATCGTCATGGAGTACGTCGAGGGCCGGCCGCTGGGCTCCGTGCTGGAGGAGGACATCCGGCAGTACGGCGCGATGCCCGCCGACAAGGCGCTGAAGGTCACCGCCGATGTGCTCGCGGCCCTGGAGATCAGCCACGAGAAGGGGCTGGTCCACCGCGACATCAAGCCGGGCAACGTGATGGTGACCAAGCGTGGCGTGGTCAAGGTGATGGACTTCGGCATCGCCCGCGCCATGCAGTCCGGCGTCACCTCGATGACCCAGACCGGCATGGTCGTCGGCACCCCGCAGTACCTCTCGCCCGAGCAGGCCCTCGGCCGCGGTGTGGACGCCCGCTCCGACCTGTACTCGGTCGGCATCATGCTGTTCCAGCTGGTCACCGGGCGGCTGCCGTTCGACGCGGACTCCCCGCTGGCGATCGCGTACGCGCATGTGCAGGAGGAGCCGGTGGCGCCCTCCTCGGTCAACCGGGCGCTGCCGCCCGCGGTGGACGCGCTGGTCGCCCGCGCGCTGAAGAAGAACCCGAACGAACGCTTCCCGACCGCCGAGTCCATGCGCGACGAGTGCCTGCGGATCGCGGCCTCCTTCCAGGCGGCCCCGCCGAGCATCGTGCCGGGCGCCGGGCCCACGCAGAGCGGCGCGGGTGTCGGCTCCGCGGTGTTCCCGCCGGTCGACCAGTCGACCCCGGCGCCGCACGGGCAGGTCCAGACGCCGTACCAGCCCGCCCCCGCCCCGGCTCCGACCCCGAACCCGTACGGCCACCCGACGCCCGCTCCCTCCTACGGCTACCCGCAGCAGGGCGGCTACCAGACGCCCCCGGCGGGCTACGGCCCGCAGGCCGCCGCCCCGACCCCGCCGCCGTACACGATCGCGCCGCAGGCCGCCGGGCGGCCGGCCGGTCAGGCCGGCGGTCGCAAGAAGCGGCCGGTGGTCGTCGGTTCGGTCGCGGTGGCGGCCATCGTGGTCGTCGGCGTGATCGTCGCGCTGACGCTGAAGGACGCCGGCGAGGACATCAAGGGCAGCGTCGGATCGAGCGCCTCGGCGTCCGCGTCCCACCGCGCGGGCTACCGCGAGCCGGACCCCACCCGGACGATCGACAAGTCCAAGTGCACCGACCCGCAGGAGTCCTGGAAGGATCCGGACAAGGTCGAGCTGCCCGACTTCCGCTACAAGGACATCACCTCCGTGAAGGAGTGCATGCAGGCCGCGGGCTGGAAGTGGGACCTCGACGACGAGGACGACAACACGTGGCCCGACGGGGCGGTCCTGCAGCAGTTTCCCGAGCAGGGCACCGACGTCGACCCGGACAACGTCGAGATCCAGTTGAGCGTCTCCACGGGCAACCCGCCGCAGTGAGGCCCGGACCGGCGGTCCGGGGTCCACGGGCATAGGTCGGGCCCGGCGGTCGTCCCGCCGGGCCCTTCGTGTGCCGTGACCGGCTCGGACGGATGGGCGGTTTACAGGTACGGCCCGCCCGAGCGGCCGCCCGCGTGGTGGTCGTCGCCGCCCTCGTGGCCGGACATGCCCGGCGGGAGCGCGCGGCGCATCTGCTCCAACTGGGCCCGCGCGGCCATCTGCTGGGCGAACAGCGTCGTCTGGATCCCGTGGAAGAGGCCCTCCAGCCAGCCCACCAACTGCGCCTGCGCGATCCGTAGTTCGGCGTCGCTGGGCGTGGCGTCGTCGGTGAACGGCAAGGAGAGCCGCTCCAGTTCCTCGACCAGCTCGGGGGCCAGGCCGTCCTCCAGCTCCTTGACCGAGCTGGCGTGGATCTCCTTCAGCCGCACCCGGCTGGCCTCGTCGAGGGGAGCCGCGCGCACCTCCTCCAGCAGCTGCTTGATCATGCTGCCGATCCGCATGACCTTGGCCGGCTGTTCCACCTGCTCCGTCACCGGGGTCTCACGGGAGTCCTCGTCCCCGCCGCCGCCGAGCGCCATCCCGTCCTGACCCACGACGAGGATCTGGGGGTTCTCCGGCGACCGTTCGTTCCTCGGCATCTCCATGCCGCCATTCTCTCGCACGCCACCACCTCATCACCGTCGTGCCCCCTCGTGGGGGTGATCCACCGTTTAGACCCGACGGAGCAATCCGGAATGCCCTCTTTGGCGTTGAATGTGAGGCTTATTCCCGTTGGTTTTCCATCGGTCACGACACCTGGGCTCCGGGAGGTCACCGCCGTGACTCCACGCGTGCGACACACACTCCGCTGCGTCCCGCTGATGGTCGCCCTCACGACAGCGGCCGTGCCGGCGTACGGCACCGCCGTCGCGTACGGCGGCCCGCCCGTCCGCGCCACGGAGCCGGGCTCCGCCCGCCCGTCCGCCACCGGGCGCCCGGGCCGGCAGCGGCCCGCCGAGGACACGGCCCGCGCGGAAGCGGCTGCTGAGGACACCGCCCCGAGCCGTGGACAGCCGGAACAGGGCCCGACGGGACGGGACGGCCCGGGCCAGGCGCAGGCCACTCCGGCCGCCCCCGCGCACCGGCACTCGCCGGCCGCCGTGCCGATGCCGTCCGACTCCGCCTCGGCGTCGGTCCGCCCCTTCCGTCCGCTCGCCTCGGTCGAGCCGTCCCGGGCGGGCAGCCGGGCCGGCGAGGGACGGATGCGGCCGGGCCGGCCCGACGGGCCCCCGGCCGAGGTGGAGGGTGACGACGACCCGCCTCCCGCCACCCCCGTCGCCCGGCCGGAGGAGCCGGAGGAACCGGAGGAACCGGAGACCGCTGAGATACCGAGCGCCTCCTCGCCATCCGAGGAGGCCGGTCTCGACCCGGCCGGGCGTCCGGTGGAGCCCGCCGCCCAGCAGGCGGCCCAGGGCGAGGCCGGCACGGAGCCGGTCCTGCGCATCCTCCCGCTGGGCAGCGGCCTGGTCCTCATCGGACTCGGCCTGGGCCTGGCTCTGCTGGGCCTGAGACTCCGCAAGGGCTGACCGCCCGGCACCACCGACCCCGCCGCTACGGCACCCCCGCCGCTACGGCACGACCAGCAGCACCTTGCCGATGTGCCCGCTCTCCTCCACCAGCCGGTGTCCCTCGGCCGCCCGCGGCATCGGCAGCTCGCGGTCCACGACCGGGCGGACGTGCCCGGCAGCCAGCAGGGGCCACACATGCTCCCGTACGGCGGCGACGATCGCCGCCTTCTCCTCCAGCGGACGGGCGCGCAGCGAGGTCGCGCTGATCGCGGCCCGCTTGCCGAGCAGCGCGCCGATGTTCAGCTCGCCCTTCACCCCGCCCTGCATGCCGATGATCGCGAGGCGCCCGTTGACGGCGAGGGCCTGGACGTTGCGGTCCAGGTACTTGGCGCCCATGTTGTCGAGGATGACGTCGGCACCCGCGCCGTCGGTGGCCTGCCTGATCTCGGCGACGAAGTCCTGCTCGCGGTAGTTGATCAGCACGTCGGCGCCCAGCTCGGCGCAGCGGTCGAGCTTCTCCTTCGTGCCGGCGGTCACCGCCACCTTGGCGCCGACGGCCTTGGCCAGCTGGATCGCCATGGTCCCGATGCCGCTGGAGCCGCCGTGCACCAGCAGCGTCTCGCCCGGGCGCAGGTGGGCGATCATGAACACATTGGACCAGACGGTGCAGACGACCTCGGGCAGCGCCGCCGCCCGGGTGAGGTCGACGCCCTCGGGCACGGGCAGCAGCTGCCCGGCCGGTACGGCGACCTTCTCGGCGTAGCCGCCGCCCGAAAGCAGTGCGCACACCGGGTCGCCCACGGCCCAGCCGGAGACTCCGGGGCCGAGCGCGGTGATCCGGCCGGAGCACTCCAGGCCGGGGTAGGGGGAGGCACCGGGCGGCGGGTCGTAGAAGCCCTGGCGCTGCAGGACGTCGGCGCGGTTGACGGCGCTGGCCACCACCTCGACCAGCACCTCGCCCTCGCCGGGCACCGGATCGGGGACCTCGTCCCACACCAGCGCCTCGGGACCACCAGGTTCGGGAATCGTGATCGCATGCATGCCGGTGACGCTACTCCCCGGGGGGCCGGTCACCCGTGTGGCAGGGGGCGGGTGTCCGGGGTGACCTGGGTTCCGGGGGTGGCGCGGACGATGGTGATGAGCCGGTCCGTCAGCTGGAGGGTGCCGACGGACGGATCGTCGTAACCGAGCACCCGGTGGCCGCGGATGACGCTCACCACCAGGTCGTCCGTCTCGCGCGGCTTCCGGCCCACCTCGCCTCGGACCACGGGCCGTTCGATGAGGTCGAGCCCGCTGCCCTGCTGGATGAGGTCCTCCATCACCATGCCGGCGGCGGGGCTGAGCACGGACAGGCCGAGCAGGCGGCCGGCCGCGCCGGAGCTGGTGATGACGGCGTCGGCACCGGACTGCTTGAGCAGCGGGACGTTCTCCTCCTCGCGCACCGCGGCCACGATCTTGGCGCTGCGGTTGAGCTGGCGGGCCGTCAGCGTGACGAGGACGGAGGTGTCGTCGCGCTGCGGGGCGACGATGATCTGCCGGGCCCGGTGCACCTCGGCCCGTTTGAGCACGTCACTGCGGGTGGCGTCGCCTATGACGCCGGCGTAGCCCTCGGCGTTCGCTGCGTCGATCACCTTGGAGCTGGGGTCGACCACGACCACCTGCTCTTTCTTCAGGCCGGTCGCGCAGACGGTCCGGATGGCCGACCGCCCCTTCGTGCCGAACCCGATGACGACGGTGTGATCGCGCAACGTGGACCTCCAGCGGTTCAGGCGCCATTCCTCACGGGTGCGTTCGGTGAGGACCTCCAGCGTGGTGCCGACCAGGATGATCAGGAACAGCACGCGCAGGGGCGTGACGACGAAGATGTTGGCGAGCCGGGCACCGTCGCTGACCGGGGTGATGTCGCCGTATCCGGTGGTGGAGAGGGTGACGGTCGCGTAGTAGAACGCGTCGAGCAGGTCGACGGCGCCGTCGGCGTTGTCGTGGTAGCCGTCGTGGTCGGCGTAGACGATCAACGCGGTGGCGACCAGCACCACCAGGGCCATGACCAGCCGCTTGAGAACCTGGCGGATCGGGCGCTCCACCACTTTTCTCGGCAGGACCACCCGATGGGTCACCAGGTGTTCACCCGCTCGGCGGGCTATGGCGTCATGGCCCGGAAGTTTCACGTGAAACACACCCCGATCCCGGCGGTCGCCCACGGCAGGTCGAGCAGCTCCGTCTCCTCGCCCTGCCGGGCACCGCCCGGCGGTACGACGGCCAGCGCGTCGGCGGCGGCGATGCCCCGGAGCATGGCCGGGCCGTTGTAGTGCAGCGGCACGGCATGGTCACCGCGCAGCACCACGGGGACGAGCCGGGTGTCGTGCGGGTGCCCCTGCACCGGCTCCCGGAGCGGCAGCGTGTACGGCTCGGGGGCGGGGTGGGCGGCGAGGGTCCGCAGCAGCGGTTCGGCGAGGGTGAGCAGCCCGGAGACGGCCGCGAGGGGGTTGCCGGGCAGGCCGACGAGGTGCTGCTGGTCCTTGGTGCGGGCCAGCAGCATGGGGTGGCCGGGGCGCACCTTGACACCGTCGACGAGGAGTTCGGCGCCGATGCGGTCCAGGACCGGGTGGACGTGGTCGACGGGTCCGGAGGCGGTGCCGCCCGTGGTGACGATCAGGTCGGCGTCGGAGCGGGTGACCGCCTTGTGCAGCGCCCGGGCGTCGTCGCCGATCCGGCGTACGGCGATGACGTCGGCGCCGAGCGCGCGCAGCCATGGCGGCAGCATGGGGCCGAGGGCGTCCCTGATCAGCCCGTCGTGCGGCAGCCCCTCGGTCAGCAACTCGTCGCCGAGGACGAGGACTTCGGTGCGGGGCCGGGGGACGACGGTGACCGTGTCGTAGCCGGCCGCCGCGGCGAGGCCCAGGACGGCGGGGGTGACCAGGGTGCCCACGGGAAGCAACTGGTCGCCGGTACGGCACTCCTGGCCGCGGGGGCGGATGTCCTGGCCGTGGAGCATCTCTCGGGTGGTGTGCAGGCGGCCCTGGGTGTCGGTCCGGCCGTGCTCCGTGCGCAGCACGGCGGTGGTGTCGGCGGGGATGCGGGCGCCGGTGGCGATACGGACCGCCTCGCCGTCGGTGAGCGGCTCGGGCTGCGCGTGCCCGGCCAGCACACCCTCCTCCCGCACGTGCCAGGGACCGGGGCCGGCGACCGCCCAGCCGTCCATCGCGGAGGTGTCGAAGGAGGGCAGGTCGGTGAGCGCGTCGAGCGGGGCGGCCAGGGCCCGTCCGAGGGCGTCGGCGAGCGGTACGGAGACGGGGGTGCGGCGGGCGCGGGAGCGGGCGGCGCGCGCGGCGGTCTCCCGGGCCCGGGGCCAGGGGGTGGCCCGGTGCCGCTCTGCGGGCTGCTCGCCGGTCGCCTCCGGGGACGGGTCGGCCGCCCGGCCAGGGCCGTCCGTGCCGTCGTTCCGGGGCTCCCTGTGGGGTTCCCTCACCAGGGCCAGGGCCTCCTCGACGTCGAGGTCGTCGGTGTCTTCGGCGGGCGCCTCGGCCCGGGCGCCGGGGGCGGTCATCCGGCGTCCGGGGCGCTCGGGCCCCCGCTGCTCGCATCCTTGCCCGCGGTGTTCTCTTCCTCCCAGCGCAGGGCCAGCGCGGTGGCCTTGCGGGCGGCCTCGGCGACGGCCTCCGGGCCTCCCTCGGCCTGCGCCGCGGCGTAGCCCACGAGGAAGGTGGTCAGCGGGGCGGCGGGGCGGGCCACGCCGTGGGCGGCGTCGCGGGCCAGGTCGAGGAGCACGCCGGTGTCGACGTCCAGGTCGATGCCCAGCTCATCCTTGACTGCGGAGATCCATTCATCCAACACGTGCCCATGCTCCCTGATCCGTGCCCTGGCGTCGGCGATGTCGTCCCAGGTGTCGCAGTCGAAGGACGCGAGCGGGTCCGGGACGCGGGTGAGCTTGAGGGCGCCGGTGAGCCGGCGCAGGGGCAGCCCGGTGAGGCCGTCGTGCGCGGCGGCGAGGGCGGTCAGCTCGCGGCGCAGGGCGGCGGTGCGGTAGGCGGCCACGAGGGGCTGGTCACGGCCGTCGGCGTCGGTGAGCAGCGCGCCGTCCGCGCCGGTGTCCTGAAGAGCGGTCAACAGGCGCCGGAGGGTGGCCGGTTCGAGGAAGGGCAGGTCGGCGGAGAGGACGACGGTGTGCGCGGCGGTGGTGAGCCGTGTACCGGCCTCCAGCGCGGCGACCGGTCCGCCGCCGGGCGGCTCCTCGCGCGCCCAGCGCACCGGGCGGGCGGTGGGCCGGGGCGCGGCCACGACGACGGTCGTGGCGGCGCCGGCGCAGGCCGCGAGCACCCGGTCGAGCAGCGCGCGCCCGCCGACCCGCAGGCCGGGCTTGTCGGCCCCGCCGAGCCGCCGGGCGGCACCGCCGGCCAGCACGACGGCGTCGTACGGGGCGGGTGTCCCGGGGGCGGCGGGCGCGGTGTCGGTCACCTTCCGAGTATGTCCTGTGGCTCCCTTCTTCTGGACCCGGCGTACGTCACAGGGTGCGCAGCAGCACCGCCGGCTGTTCCACGCAGTCCGCCACATACCGCAGGAAGCCGCCCGCCGTGCCGCCGTCGCACACCCGGTGGTCGAAGGTGAGCGAGAGCTGGACGACCTGGCGGACGGCCAGCTCGCCCTCGTGCACCCACGGCTTGGGGACGATGCGGCCGACGCCCAGCATGGCCGCCTCGGGGTGGTTGATGATCGGGGTGGAGCCGTCGACGCCGAAGACTCCGTAATTGTTCAACGTGAAGGTGCCGCCGGTGAGTTCCCCCGGGGTGAGCGTCCCCGCGCGGGCGGACTCGGTGAGCCGGGCGAACTCGGCGGTCAGGGCCTCCGCGTCACGCGCGTGGGCGTCCCGGACGACCGGCACGACCAGGCCGCGTTCGGTCTGGGCGGCGAACCCGAGGTGGACCTGGTCGAGCCGGACGACCTCGCGGGCCTCGGTGTCGACGAAGGAGTTCAGCTCGGGGAACCGGGCCAGGGCGGCCGTGCAGATGCGGGCGAGCAGCGCGAGCAGGGAGATCTTCGGTCCCCCGGCGGCGTTCATGGCGGTGCGCGCACGCATGAGTTCGGTCGCGTCGGCGTCGACCCAGCAGGTCGCGTCCGGGATCTCCCGGCGGCTGCGGGAGAGCTTGTCGGCGACGGCCCCGCGCACGCCCTTGAGCGGGATCCGGACACCGGCCTCGGCCCGAGGGGCCGCCGCGGGGGCCCGTACGGCCGGTTCCCCGCCCGTCGGCGCCGCCGCTGGGGCCGGTACGGCCGGTTCCGCGGCCGTACGGCTCCTCGCCGCCTCGGCCCGCAGCGCGTCCTCGACGTCCGCGCGCAGGATGAGCCCGTCCGGCCCGGACCCGGCCAGCCGGCGCAGGTCGACGCCGTTGTCCCGGGCGAGCTTGCGCACGAGGGGGGAGATCACGGGGACCGGCCCGTCGGCGGGGGCCGGGGCAGGCGCGGCGGCGGGCGCGGGCGCCTGTGCCGCTGCCGGTGCGCTCACGCGCGCGTGGGGGGCCGCCGAGGCGTTCCCGGGCCCCTGCGGCTGTCCGTCGGCGCCGGCCCGGACCCTTCTGCGGCGGGCCGCCGGGGCCTGGGTGCCGTAGCCCACCAGGACATTGCCGGAGCCCTCGGTTTCCGCCGCCGGTTCGCCGACGGCGACCGTGAGGAGCGGGGCGCCTACGGGCAGTTCGGTGCCCTCCTCGCCGTAGCGGGCGGTGACCACACCGCCGTAGGGGCAGGGCACCTCGACCATCGCCTTGGCCGTCTCGACCTCGACCACCGGCTGGTCGATGGCGACCACGTCGCCGACCTTGACCAGCCAGCGGACGATCTCCGCCTCGGTGAGCCCCTCACCGAGGTCGGGCAGCTTGAACTCCAGCACCTGAGCCATCAGCCCTCGGCCTCCCACTGCAGCCGGGCCACGGCGTCCAGGATGCGGTCGACGCCGGGCAGGTGGTGCCGCTCCAGCATGGGCGGCGGGTACGGGATGTCGAACCCGGCGACGCGCAGCACCGGCGCCTCCAGGTGGTGGAAGCAGCGCTCGGTGATGCGGGCCGCGATCTCGCCGCCCGGCCCGCCGAAGCCGGTGGACTCGTGGACGACAACGGCACGCCCGGTGCGCCGGACGGCCGCGCAGACCGTCTCGTCGTCGAACGGCACCAGCGAGCGCAGGTCGACGACCTCCAGGTCCCAGCCCTCGGCCCGGGCGGCCTCGGCGGCCTCCATGCAGACCGGCAGCGAGGGGCCGTAGGTGATGAGCGTGGCGCTGCTGCCGGGCCGCCGGACCACCGCGCGGCCGATGGGCTCGACGTCCGTCGGATGCTCGGGGTTCCAGCTGTCCTTCGACCAGTACAGCCGCTTGGGCTCCAGGAAGACGACCGGGTCGTCCGAGGCGATGGCCTGGCGCAGCAGCCCGTAGGCGTCGGCGACGGTGGCCGGGGTGACGACGTGCAGCCCCGGGGTCGCCATGTAGTAGGCCTCGGAGGAGTCGCTGTGGTGCTCGACACCGCCGATGCCGCCGCCGTAGGGGACGCGGACGGTGATCGGCAGGGGCATCCTGCCGCGCGTGCGGTTGCGCATCCGGGAGACATGGCTGATCAGCTGCTCGAACGCCGGATAGGCGAAGGCGTCGAACTGCATCTCCACCACGGGCCTGAGGCCGTACATGGCCATGCCGACGGCGGTGCCGAGGATGCCGGCCTCGGCGAGCGGGGTGTCGGTGCAGCGGTCCTCGCCGAACTCCTTGGCGAGGCCGTCGGTGACCCGGAAGACACCGCCGAGGGTGCCGACGTCCTCACCCATGACGTGCACGGTGGGGTCGGCGGCCATCGCGTCGCGCATCGCGCGGGTGAGGGCCTGCGCCATGGTGGCGGGCTTGACGGCGACGGTGGTCATCGGGCGCCGCCTTCCCGCGTGCCGGGCTCGCCGTGCTGCTCCTGCTCGGCCTCCAGCTCGGCCCGCAACAGGGCGCGCTGCTCGCGCAGTTGCGAGGTGGTCTCGGCGTAGACGTGGTCGAAGAGGTCCATGGGGTTGAGGTCGGGGTCCTGGTTCATGCGGTCCCGCAGGGCGGCGGCCATCGTCTCGGCGTCCTGCCGGGCCGCCTCGATGCCGGCCTGGTCGAGCAGGCCGCGCGTGGTCAGTTCGCGTTCCAGCAGGTCGATCGGGTCGTGGGCGCGCCACGCCTCGACCTCCGCGTCACCGCGGTACCGGGTGGCGTCGTCGGCGTTGGTGTGGGCTTCGATGCGGTACGTCACCGCCTCCACCAGGGTGGGGCCGCCGCCCGCGCGCGCGTGGCGCACGGCGTCGCTGAGGACCTCGTGCACGGCCGCGGCGTCGTTGCCGTCGACCAGCCGGCCCGGCATGCCGTACCCGACCGCCTTGTGGGCCAGCGAGGGCGCGGCGGTCTGCTTGGCGAGCGGGACGGAGATGGCGAAGCCGTTGTTCTGCACCAGGAAGACGACCGGTGCCTGCCAGACGGCGGCGAAGTTGAGCGCCTCGTGGAAGTCGCCCTCGCTGGTGCCGCCGTCGCCGACCATGGCGAGCGCGACCACGTCGTCCCCCTTGATGCGGGCGGCGTGCGCGAGGCCGACGGCGTGCGGCAGCTGGGTGGCGAGCGGGGTGCTGAGCGGGGCCACCCGGTGGACGTAGGGGTCGTAGCCGCTGTGCCAGTCGCCGCGCAGCAGGGTGAGCGCCTCGGCGGGGTCCACGCCCCGGGCGACGACGGCGAGCGTGTCGCGGTAGCTGGGGAAGAGCCAGTCGCGCTCCTCCAGGGCCAGGGCGGCGGCGATCTCGCAGGCCTCCTGGCCGGTGCTGGACGGGTAGACGGCGAGCCGGCCCTGTTTGGTGAGCGCGGTGGCCTGCGTGTTGTACCGGCGGCCGCGCACCAGCTGGGCGTACAGCCGGCGCAGCAGGTCGGGGTCGGCCTTCCCGGCCGACTCGGTGCCGAGGACGCGGTAGGGCTCGGCGTCGGGCAGCAGCGGCGCGGGGTCCATACGGGGCTGCCAGGCGGGCGGCGGCGATGGCCGGTACGCGCCCCGCTGCTCCAGAACCGTCATGACGGCACCTCCTCGTGGGAGCGGCTACGGGAGGCGTGTCGGCTGTGACCCGCCTCACCAACCGATTGTTCGGTCGCCGGCACATTTTGGCTACAGGCACCTCAAGGCTGTGGACAAACGGTTCTCCACAACCTGCAATGAACGCAGGACGTCCACGGCGAGGAAGCGGGGGGACATGGGACCTGAACAAATGGCCTACGGGTCGCAGGACGGCGTCGTGCTGCCGCCGCCCCGCCCGCTGGACGCCATCGATCAGGACATCCTGCGGATCCTCCAGGCGGACGGCCGCGCCTCGATACGGTCCGTCGCCGAACGCGTCCACGTCTCGCGCGCCAACGCCTACGCGCGCATCAACCGGCTCGTCGAGGACGGGGTGATCCGGGGCTTCAGCGCGCGCGTGGACCACGAGCGGGCCGGCCACGGCACCTCGGCGTACATCACGCTGAAGATCGTCCAGAACACCTGGCGCACGGTCCGCGAGCAGCTCAGAGAGCTGCCCGGCGCCTCCCACATCGCCCTGGTGGGCGGCGACTTCGACGTGCTGCTGCTGGTGCACACGCCCGACAACCGGGCGCTGCGCGAGCTGGTGCTGACCCGGCTCCAGGCGATCCCCGAGGTGCTCAGCACCCGCACGCTGCTGGTGTTCGAGGAGGAGGACCTGGAGCCGGACAGCTGAGGTCAGCCCTGGCGCAGTCCCGAGAAGACCAGCCGGACCACGGCCTCGGCCACCTCCCGGTCGCTCGCGCCCCGCGGGTCCGGCCGGTACCACTCCACGATGGAGTTGATCATTCCGAAGACCAGCCGGGTGGCCAGCCGGACCTCCACGTCACCGCGTACGTCCCCGTCGGCGGCCGCCGCCTTCAGCAGTTCCGCGACCCGGTGGTCGAAGTCGCGGCGCCGCTCCAGCGCCCACCGCTCGGTCTCGGTGTTGCCGCGCACGCGCAGCAGCAGCGTCACATAGGGCAGCTCGGATATGAGCACCTCGACCATGCGGCGCACGACGTGCTCCAGCCGGTCGGCGGGCCGCCCCGCGCGCGCGTGCTCCTCCTCCAGGATGGCGAACAGCCCGTCCAGGGCGCGGCTGACGGCCCGGCGCAGCAGCTCCTCCTTGCCGCTGACGTGGTGGTAGATGGACGACTTGGAGATGCCGGCCGCCTTGGACAGATGCTCCATGGAGGTGCCGTCGTAACCGCGCTCGTTGAAGACCCGCACGGCGACCGAGAGCAGCGTCTCGGGGGTGTACGTGTCGCGCTTGGCCGTGGTCATGAGGTGCCCTCCCGCTTGTCGTTGGCGTAGGCGTGGCGGTAGAGCGCGAGGGAGGGCGCGTAGCGTCCGGAGGGGTCGCGCTCGTGCATCTCGTCCAGCACGTCGAAGGCGAAGTCGCGGCCGAGCCTGCGGTCCCACTCGAAGGGGCCGAGCGGGTAGTTCACGCCCAGGCGCATCGCGGTGTCGATGTCCTCCTCGGTGGCCACGCCCTTGGCGACGGCGTCGTGGGCGAGGTCCACGATCCGGGCAACCGTACGGGCGACGATCATGCCGGGGACGTCACCGATGACGCTGACCTGCTTGCCGAGCGCCTGGAACAGCCCGGTGGCCTCGGCCAGGGTCTGCGGGGAGGTGTCCTGGGCGGCGGACAGGGCGATCCGGGTGGCGGTGCGGTAGTCCAGGGCCAGGTCGAAGTAGACGACGTCCCGGAACTCGGCCGAGGTCTGGCCGTCGGCGAGGACCAGCTGGCCGCCGCTGGGCAGCACCAGGCGGGTGCCGTTGTCCTCGTCCTCCTCGCGGACCCGGATGCCCGCCTCGCGGATCATCGTCAGCAGCTCGGCCGCCGGACCCAGGCCGCCCTCGGCGACGACGTAGGCGGGCGGCTGCTCCTTGTCGGCGGTGTGCGGCTCGGGCCGCTCGGCGCCCTCGGCGTAGTCGTACCAGCCGCGCCCGCTCTTGCGGCCGAGCCGGCCGGACTCCACCAGCCGCCGCTGGGCCAGGGAGGGGGTGAAGCGCACGTCCTGGAAGAAGGACTGCCACACCGAGTGGGTGACGGACTCGTTGACGTCCTGGCCGATCAGGTCGGTCAGCTCGAAGGCGCCCATCCTGAAGCCGCCCGACTCGCGCAGGACCGCGTCGATGGTCGCGGGGTCGGCGGCCTGGGCCTCGTAGACGGCGAACGCTTCCGCGTAGAACGGCCGGGCGATGCGGTTGACGATGAAGCCGGGGGTGTCCGCGCAGGCCACCGGGGTCTTGCCCCAGGCGCGGGCGGTTTCGTACGCGCGCGTGGCCGACGTGACGTCGGTGGCGAAGCCGGAGACCACCTCGACCAGCGGCAGCAGCGGCGCCGGGTTGAAGAAGTGCAGGCCGACGAAGCGGCCGGGGTGGCGCAGGGCGCCCCCGATGGCCGTCACCGACAGCGAGGAGGTGTTGGTGGCGAGCAGGCAGTCCTCGGCGACGATCTCCTCCAGCTCGCCGAAGAGCTGCTGCTTGACGTCCAGCCGCTCCAGGACGGCCTCCACGACCAGCCCGCAGCCGGCCAGTTCCGCGAGGCTGTCCACGGGCTTCAGGCGGGCGCGGGCGGCGTCGCGGTCGGCTTCGGTGAGCCGGTCCTTGGCCACCAGCCGGTCGAGGCGGGCGCCGATCGCTTCGGCCGCGTCCCGGGCCCGGCCGGGGACGGTGTCGTACAGCCGTACGGGGTGGCCGGCGACCAGCGCGACCTGGGCGATTCCCTGGCCCATGGTGCCGGTTCCGACGACGGCCACGGGGCTGCTGAGGTCGAGTGCTGTCATGTGCGCGATCCTCCCGCACGGGGTTTTCCACAGATGCGGCGGACCCCCTTGTACCGACCGATCGTTCGGTTACTCTAGCTCTGACCGTTCCATCCCGCTGCTCTTTCTGCCAGGTCCGGACTCGAAGGAGAGTCCTCCAGACGAGGAGTTGGTCCCGCATGGCCGCCGAACTGACCGCGCCCGAGCTGATCGCGAAGCACCGGCCCACTCTCGATCAGGCCCTGGAAGCGATCCGCACCCGCGCTTACTGGTCCCCGCACCCCGAGCACCCGAAGGCGTACGGCGAGGGCGGCAGCCTGGACGCGGCGGCGGGCAAGGCCGCCTTCGACGCCCTGCTCGGCAACCGCCTCGACCTCACCGACCAGCCCGGCATCGACGACTGGGTGGGCGACGAGGTCTCCCCGTACGGCATCGAGCTGGGCGTGACCTACCCGCACGCCGACCTCGACGTGCTGCTGCCCGCGATGGGGGCGGGCCGGCGCGCCTGGCGGGACGCGGGCCCGGAGCTGCGGGCCATGGTGTGCCTGGAGATCCTGAAGCGGATCAGCGACCGCACGCACCAGTTCGCACACGCGGTCATGCACACCTCCGGCCAGGCGTTCATGATGGCGTTCCAGGCGGGCGGCCCGCACGCCCAGGACCGCGGCCTGGAGGCGGTGGCGTACGCGTACGCGGAGCAGGTCCGCACCCCGGGCACGGCGGAGTGGACCAAGCCGCAGGGCAAGCGCGACCCGCTGGTGCTGACCAAGACGTTCACGCCGGTCCCGCGCGGCATCGGCCTGGTCATCGGCTGCAACACCTTCCCGACCTGGAACGGCTACCCGGGCCTGTTCGCCTCCCTGGCGACCGGCAACGCGGTCCTGGTCAAGCCGCACCCGCGCGCGGTGCTGCCGCTCGCGCTGACCGTGCGGATCGCCCGGGACGTGCTCGCCGAGGCGGGCTTCGACCCGAACCTGGTCGCGCTGGCCGCCGAGCGGTCCGGCGAGGGCATCGCCAAGACCCTCGCGCTGCGCCCCGAGATCAAGATCATCGACTACACGGGCTCGACGGCGTTCGGCGACTGGCTGGAGGCCAGCGCCCGCCAGGCGCAGGTCTACACGGAGAAGGCCGGCGTCAACACCGTGATCGTGCACTCCACGGACGACTACAAGGGCATGCTGTCCAACCTGGCGTTCTCGCTGTCCCTGTACAGCGGCCAGATGTGCACCACCCCGCAGAACCTGCTCGTCCCCCGCGACGGCATCACCACCGACCAGGGCCCGAAGACCTTCGACGAGGTCACCGCCGACCTCGCCCGCGCGGTCGACGGCCTGCTCGGCGACGACGCGCGCGCGAACGCCCTGCTCGGCGCGATCGTCAACCCGGACGTCAAGGCCCGCCTGGAGGCCGCGGCCGGCCTCGGCGAGGTCGCCCTCGCCTCCCGCGAGGTCACCAACCCGGAGTTCCCGGACGCGGTGGTCCGCACCCCCGTCATCGTCAAGCTGGACGGCGCCAAGCCGGGCGACGAGGCCGCCTACATGAGCGAGTGCTTCGGCCCCGTCTCCTTCGCCGTCGCGGTCGACTCGGTGACCGACGCCGCGGAGCTGCTGCGGCGCACGGTCCGGGAGAAGGGCGCCATGACGGTCGGCGCGTACACCACGGACGCCGGCGTCGAGGAGATGATCCAGGAGGTGTGCCTGGAGGAGTCGGCCCAGCTGTCGCTCAACCTGACCGGCGGGGTGTACGTGAACCAGACCGCCGCCTTCTCCGACTTCCACGGCTCGGGCGGCAACCCGGCGGCCAACGCGGCCCTCACCGACAGCGCCTTCGTGGCCAACCGGTTCCGGATGGTGGAGGTCCGCCGGGAGGCCTGAGCGGGCTACGCGCCCCCGGCGCTCCAGTGGTACAGCGTCATCGCCACGCTGGTGGCGAGGTTGTAGCTGGAGACCTGGGGGCGCATCGGCAGCCGCAGCAGGTGGTCGGCCCGGGCCCGCAGCTCCGGCGACAGGCCGGAGCGTTCCGAGCCGAAGGCCAGCACGGCGTCGTCGGGCAGCTTGGTGCCGCGGATGTCCTCGCCCTCCGGGTCGAGGGCGAACAGCGGGCCGGCGGGCAGCTCGTCGACACCGAGGCGCTCCACGGCGGTCGCGAAGTGCAGGCCCGCGCCGCCGCGCAGCACCGTGGGATGCCAGGGGTCGAGGGTGCCCGTGGTGACCACACCGGTCACCCCGAAACCGGCGGCCAGCCGGATCACCGCCCCCGCGTTGCCGAGGTTGCGGGGGTTGTCCAGGACCACGACGGGCGCGGTGCGCGGCATGCGGGCGAGCGCGCGCAGGTTGGCCTCCCGGGACGGCCGTACCGCGAGGGCTGCCACGCCGGTCGGATGGGGACGCGGGACGAGCGAGGCGTACGCCGCCCGGGACACCTCCGTCAGGAGGGCGTCCAGGGTGTCGCGCACGTCCCCGGCCAGTTCCCCGGCGAGGGCGAGCGCGGCCTCCCGGTCGGTGGTGACCGCGACCGGCACCTCGGCCCCGAAGCGCAGCGCGTGCTTAAGGGCGTGGAAGCCGTCGAGCAGCGCGGCGGAGTCCGCGTGCTCGCGCCAGCGGCTCAGCGGGTCGGTCATGCCGTGAACCCTACGCGGTCCGCCGGGCTCTCCTCGGGGGAGCGCGGGGCGGGGACCGTACGGCCGACGCGCCGGGCGAGCCGTCCGCGCGCGCGTGCGGCCAGGTCGCCCAGTCGGCGCAGGAAGGACGTCGGCAGGAAGACGGCGTCCGCTGTGATCATCGCCAGCGAGAAGAACGGCAGGCCGAGGACGACCGCGATCACCGCGTGCTCGATCATCATCAGCACCAGCAGGACGTTCTTGACCCGCCGGTTGAACAGCGTGAACGGGAAGGCGACCTGCACCATGACCGTTCCGTAGGCCACGATCATCAGGATCGTGCCGCTGGACGACATCAGGTCGGCCAGCGCGGGCCAGGGCGAGAAGTAGTCCAGGTGGAGCGGGTAGTAGACGGCGGTGCCGTCCTGCCAGCGCGAGCCCTGGACCTTGTACCAGCCGGCCGTGGCGTAGATCAGGCAGGCCTCCGCCATGATCACGGCCAGGGCGCCGTTGTGCAGGATGTTCGCGATGACGTCCAGCAGGATCCGCCGCTGCTCCCAGGCCTCCCGGCGGCGGACGGCCCACCACAGGCCGAGCCCGGCCCAGGCCGTCCACAGCAGCGCCGGGATCAGCCAGCCGTTGTCGAACCGGCCGGTCAGCGTCGCCGCGCCGAGCGCCAGGCCGGACACCGCCCACAGCACGGCTCCCGTCCGGTCGGCGGGAACCCGCTCCCCGCGCGCGCGTGCCGCCGCGTTGTTCGCCGTGCGCCGCGCGTCCAGGGACCACACCTGTCCGCAGCGCGTGAACACCAGGTAGAAGGCCATGAGGTGCAGGACGTTGTCGCCGCCGTCACCGATGAAGACGCTGCGGTTCTGCAGCGACAGCACGCCCACCATGAAGAGCAGGGACGCGGTCCGGGTGCGCCAGCCGAGCAGCAGGGCCGCGCTGGCGAGGATGGCCAGCGCGTAACAGCACTCGAACCACAGCTGCCCGTCGGACCACAGCAGCGCAGTGAAGGCGTGGTTGTCGGCGGTCAGCTCCTTGGCGAGGTTCCAGCCCCACGGCCCGGCGGGGCCGTACAGCTCCTGGCGGTACGGGAACTCGCGCAGCAGGAACAGCAGCCAGGTACCGGCGAACCCGATCCGGATCACGGCGCTCTGGTACGGCCCGAGGGCGGCCTCGGTGACCCGGGCGACACCTCGCGACAGGGTCAGGGAGAGACGGTTCACCGCACACCTCCCGCGGCCTCGTCGGACGTCAGGGACCACCAGGGCAGCAGGCGGTAGGCGGGTTTGTCGGACACCCGCTCACGGCTCCACGGCGGCGGCTGCACATTGGTGGTGCTGGAACGGATCTGCACGCGCTGGATCACGCCTTCCCGGCTCGTCGGGTCGTCCCGGTACAGACGCATCACCACGATCCGGCGCAGATACTGCTCCGACAGGGAGCCGCGCAGGCCGACGGGACGGTTGTCGGTGCCGTGCGTGGCGGAGAAGAAGTCCCAGGCCCGGCGCAGCAGGTTCTGCTGGGTGTGGCTGGGGGCCAGGTTGCCGTCGATGGCGGCGCCGTCCTGGGCGGACAGGTCGGTCCAGCCGGTCGTGCGCAGCCCGCCGTCCCGCATCCGCACCTCGGCACGGACCTGTACGGCGATGTTCTGCTGGAGCGGGTTCGGGGCGAACAGCTTCCAGTTCTGCTCGAACTCCGGGTACACCCATTCCTCTATCGCCTTGCCGTGCTGCTTCGTCACCGTGTTGGCGGGGGCGAGGCTGAGGAACACCATCAGCAGGTGCGCACAGGCGGCCACGGCGACCACCGCGAGCGCCAGCGCCGCGCCGACCTGGTAGCGCGGGGAGAGCGCGGCGACGCCGGCACGGGGCGCGGGTGCGGCAGCGGGCGGCGGGGGCGGCGCCGGGGGCTCTTCCGGGAGACGCGTCCCGGCCGACCCGTCCGGGCCCTGCGGGCCCCGCGGATCCTCGTCGTACGCGTCCATTCCGTCCCGTCCCCCGTTTCGGCTCATGCGGTCAGCTCGGTGTCTTCGACCCGGTCGTCCGGCCCGCCGTCCGGCTCGGCGGTTCGGCTGAGCGGGGCGGACCGTGGCGCGGCGCCCGTCACAGGCGTCGCATCCGGCACGAGCGCCACGTGTCGGCGCCCGCACGGAACGGTACTCAGCCCAGGCCCCCGGGCGCAGCCCCGGGTACGGGACGAAGACGGTGGCCCTCGCCACGGGAGGCGTCGGCCGGGGCCGGGCGGAAGGCCTTGCGGTGGTGCGGGAGCGGCCGGTCCGCTGCTGTCCGGCAGCCGGTCCGGGGCCCTACGGCAGCAGGTCCGGGGGCCCTACGGCAGCCCGCCCGGTGCTTTCGGTAGCCCGCACGGTGCCTCCGGCAGCCCGCCCGCGGCTCACGGCCCGCCGCCCCGCCCCGCGTTGTCCACAGGCGGCGCCATGAGTTTTCCACAGCGGTTGACACCCCGCGGCGGCCCGGCACACCATGGACTACGCACGGACCGAACGATCGGTCGGGACGCATCGCTCGGACATAGTTCACCGCAGAGCCCGAGGTCAGGGGGACCGCATGGCCACAGCAGCCGCGCAGCGCACCGCCCGCACGGAGGCGGACGGCGCACCGGACACCGTCGACACGGCGGCCTACCAGCGCGCCTTCGACGCGGCCGCGGCCGCCGACGAACGCATCGAACCGCGTGACTGGATGCCCGACGCCTACCGCGCGACCCTGGTCCGGCAGATCGCCCAGCACGCGCACTCCGAGATCATCGGCATGCAGCCGGAGGCCAACTGGATCACCCGCGCGCCCTCCCTGCGCCGCAAGGCGATCCTGATGGCCAAGGTCCAGGACGAGGCCGGCCACGGCCTGTACCTCTACAGCGCGGCCGAGACCCTCGGCACCAGCCGCGACGAGCTGCTCGACAAGCTGCACTCCGGCCGCCAGAAGTACTCCTCGATCTTCAACTACCCCACCCTGACCTGGGCCGACGTCGGCGCGATCGGCTGGCTGGTGGACGGCGCCGCGATCACCAACCAGGTCCCGCTGTGCCGCTGCTCCTACGGCCCGTACGCCCGGGCGATGGTGCGGATCTGCAAGGAGGAGTCCTTCCACCAGCGCCAGGGCTACGAACTGCTGCTGGCCCTCAGCAAGGGCACCCCGGAGCAGCACGCCATGGCCCAGGACGCGGTGAACCGCTGGTGGTGGCCGTCGCTGATGATGTTCGGCCCGCCCGACGACGAGTCCCAGCACTCCGCGCAGTCGATGGAGTGGAAGATCAAGCGCCACTCCAACGACGAGCTGCGCCAGCGCTTCGTGGACATCTGCGTCCCGCAGGCCGAGTCCCTGGGCCTCACCCTCCCCGACCCGGAGCTGCGGTGGAACGAGGAGCGGGGGCACTACGACTTCGGCCCGATCGACTGGACGGAGTTCTGGGAGGTCCTCAAGGGCAACGGCCCCTGCAACGAGCAGCGGATCACCCAGCGCAGACGAGCCCACGACGAGGGCGCGTGGGTACGGGAAGCAGCCGCGGCCTACGCGGCCAAGCACGCCGGCGACACCGGTGAGACGGGAGCGACGCGAGCATGAGCACCACCGACTGGCCCCTGTGGGAGGTCTTCGTGCGCTCCCGGCGCGGCCTCTCCCACACCCACGCCGGCAGCCTGCACGCGCCCGACGCCGAGCTGGCCCTGCGCAACGCCCGCGACCTGTACACCCGGCGCGGCGAGGGCGTCTCCATCTGGGTCGTCCCGGCCGCCGCGATCACCGCGTCCTCGCCGGACGAGAAGGACCCGTTCTTCGAGCCGGCCGCCGACAAGCCGTACCGGCATCCGACCTTCTACGAGATCCCGGAAGGGGTGAAGCACCTGTGACCGCCACCGGCCCCGCCACCGTCCCGGTGACCGCCGCGCTCGCCCTCGGCGACGACGCCCTGGTGCTCTCCCACCGCCTGGGGGAGTGGGCCGGGCACGCGCCCGTCCTGGAGGAGGAGGTCGCCCTCGCCAACATCGCCCTGGACCTGCTCGGCCAGGCCCGGGTACTGCTGTCCCTGGCCGGCGACGAGGACGAGCTGGCGTTCCTGCGCGAGGAACGCGCCTTCCGCAACCTCCAGCTGGTCGAGCAGCCGAACGGCGACTTCGCCCACACCATCGCCCGCCAGCTGTACTTCTCCACCTACCAGCAGCTTCTCTACGCCGAACTCGCCGCCGCCGACGGTCCGTTCGCGCCGCTCGCCGCGAAGGCCGTCAAGGAGGTCGCCTACCACCGCGACCACGCCGAGCAGTGGACGCTGCGGCTCGGCGACGGCACGGAGACCAGCCACGAGCGGATGCAGCGGGCCTGCGACGCGCTGTGGCGGTTCACCGGGGAGATGTTCCAGCCGGTGGAGGGCCTGGACGCCGACTGGCGCGCCCTGGAGGACCGTTGGCTGGAGTCCGTCACCGACGTGCTCGGCCGGGCCGCCCTGACCGTCCCGGAGGGCCCGCGCACCGGCGCCTGGTCGGCGGGCGCCGGCCGGCAGGGCCTGCACACCGAGCCGTTCGGCCGGATGCTCGCCGAGATGCAGCACCTGCACCGCAGCCACCCGGGGGCGGCATGGTGACCGCCACCGCCCTGGAGGCGGAGCTGCTGGAGCTGGCCGGCGCGGTGCCCGACCCCGAGCTGCCCGTGCTCACCCTGCGCGAGCTGGGCGTACTCCGCGCGGTGCACGTCCACGGCAGCGACGCGGTGGAGGTCGACCTGACCCCCACCTACACCGGCTGCCCGGCCATCGAGGCGATGAGCCTGGACATCGAGCGGGTGCTGCGCGCCCACGGCATGCGCGAGGTCACCGTCCGCACGGTGCTCGCGCCCGCCTGGTCGACCGACGACATCACCCCCGAAGGGCGGGAGAAGCTCCGGGAGTTCGGCATCGCTCCGCCGCGCGTGCGGCACGACAGCGGCCCGGTGCCGCTGGCCCTGGGGCCGACCCGCACCCGGGAGCCGCAGGCCCCGGCCGAACCGGTCCGCTGCCCGCACTGCGGCTCGGCCGACACCGAGCTGCTGAGCCGGTTCTCCTCCACCGCGTGCAAGGCACTGCGCCGCTGCCTGGCCTGCCGTGAACCGTTCGACCACTTCAAGGAGTTGTGATGGCCCGCTTCCACCCGCTCCCGGTGGCCGCGGTCGACCGGCTCACCGACGACTCCGTCGCCCTCACCTTCGCCGTCCCGCCGGAGCTGCGCGAGGAGTACCGGCACGCACCCGGCCAGCATCTCGCGCTGCGCCGCCGGGTCGACGGCAGCGAGATCCGGCGCACCTACTCGATCTGCTCCCCCGCGCCCGACCCGGCCGGCGAGGGCCCGGACAGCCTGCGCGTGGGGGTGCGCCTGGTCGAGGGCGGGGCCTTCTCGGCGTACGCGCTGAAGGAGATCAACGTCGGGGACGAGCTGGACGTGATGACCCCGGCGGGCCGCTTCACGCTGGAGCCGGCCCCGGGTCTGTACGCGGCGGTGGTCGGCGGCAGCGGCATCACCCCGGTGCTGTCCATCGTCGCCACGCTGCTCGCGCGTGAGCCGGCGGCCCGGTTCTGTCTGATACGCAGTGACCGCACGGCCGCCTCGACGATGTTCCTGGAGGAGGTCGCCGACCTGAAGGACCGCTATCCGCAGCGGCTTCAGCTGGTGACCGTGCTCTCCCGGGAGGAACAGCAGGCGGGGCTGCCCTCCGGCCGGCTCGACCGGGAACGGCTCACGGGGCTGCTGCCCGCGCTGCTGCCGGTGGAGCGGGTGGCGGGCTGGTTCCTGTGCGGGCCGTACGGGCTGGTGCAGGGCGCGGAGCAGGCGCTGCGCGAGCTGGGCGTGGACCGGGCCCGGATCCACCAGGAGATCTTCCACGTGGACGCGGGCTCGGCCCCGGCCGCCACCGCTTCCGCACCCGCCCACAGCACCGTCACCGCACGGCTCGACGGCCGTGGCGGCAGCTGGCCGGTGCGGGAGGGCGAGTCGTTGCTGGAGACGGTGCTGCGCAACCGGCCCGACGCGCCCTACGCCTGCAAGGGCGGGGTGTGCGGGACCTGCCGGGCCTTCCTGGTCGCGGGCGAGGTGCGCATGGACCGCAACTTCGCGCTGGAGACGGAGGAGACGGAGGCCGGGTATGTGCTGGCCTGCCAGTCGCATCCGCTGACGGAAAGGGTGGAGCTGGACTTCGACCGCTGAGGGTCACCCGACCGTTCCCTTCTCCTAGAACCTGTTCTATCTTGACGGCCCGTCAGATACCGGCGCCAGGAGGACAGGTCGTGGACTTCACCTTCACCGAGGAGCAGCGGGCGGCGGCCGAGGCGGCGCGGGGGGTGTTCGCCGGTGTCGCGCCGGACGCGGTGCCCAGCCCGGCGCTCAGCCCGGGCGCCGTGGCCGAGGGCTTCGACCGGGCGCTGTGGTCCCGGCTGGCCGACGCGGACCTGCTGAGTCTGCTGCTGGCCGAGGCGCACGGCGGGGCGGGCCTGGACGCGATCGCGCTGTGCCTGGTGCTGCGTGAGGCCGGCCGGGTGCTCGCCCGGGTGCCGTTGCTGGAGCACAGCGCCGCCGCGGCGGCCGTACAGGCCTACGGCGGCCCGGAGCAGGCGGACCGCCTGCCGGCCCGGGCCGGCCGGGGCGAGCTGGTGCTGACCGTCGCGGCGCAGGGACGTACCGGCCATGACCCGGCCGAACTCGCCGTCACCGCGCGCCGTGAGGGACCGGTGTGGCTGCTGGACGGGGTGCAGACGGCGGTGCCGTGGGCGTACGACGCGGACCTGGTCGTCGTACCGGCGCATGTCGAGGGCACGGGGGCGCACCGGACCGTGCTGGCGCTGGTGCCGCGGGAGGCGGACGGACTGGTTCTCGCCGAGCAGGTCTCCACCAGCGGTGAACGGCTGGCCGAGCTACGGCTGCGGTCGGTGCGGCTCGGGCCGGGCGAGGTGATCGAGGCCGACGGCGCCTGGGAGTGGCTGCACGGGCTGCTGGTGACGGGCACGTGTGCGCTGGCGCTCGGGCTGGGTGAGCGGGTGCTGCGGATGACCGGGGAGTACACCGGCAAGCGGGAGCAGTTCGGCCACCCGATCGCGACGTTCCAGGCGGTGGCCGTGCAGGCCGCGGACCGGTACATCGACCTGCGTGCCATGGAGGTCACCCTGTGGCAGGCCGCGTGGCGGATCGCCTCGGGGGCACCGGGGGCGCTGCCGGTCGCCGGGGACATCGCCGTGGCGAAGATCTGGGCGGCGGAGGGGGTCCGCCGGGTGGTGCAGACGGCACAGCATCTGCACGGCGGGTTCGGCGCGGACACCGACTACCCGCTGCACCGCTATCACGCCTGGGCCAAGCACCTGGAGCTGGCGCTCGGCCCGGCGGCGGCGTACGAGGAGCGGCTGGGCGACCTGCTGGCCGCCCACCCCCTCGGCTGACGGGGGCGCTGAGCCCGGGGTTACAGGACGAAGCCCGGCTTGCCCTCGTCGGTGACGACCGGGCGGCCGGCGGTCTGCCACTGCTGCATGCCGCCGTCGACGTTGACCGCGTCGATGCCCTGCTGGACCAGGTACATGGTGACCTGGGCGGACCGGCCGCCCGAGCGGCAGATGACGTGGACGCGGCCGTCCTGCGGGGCGGCCTCGGTCAGCTCGCCGTAGCGGGCCACGAACTCGCTGATGGGAATGTGCAGGGCTCCCTCGGCGTGGCCCGCCTGCCACTCGTCGTCCTCGCGGACGTCCAGCAGGAAGTCGCCGTCCTTGAGGTCCGCGACCTGGACCGTGGGCACACCAGCTCCGAAATTCATGGCTCCGACGCTACCCGAAGCACCGGCGGTTCAGTCCTGCCCCAGCAGGCCGGCCAGTTCCGCCTCCCGCTGGGCGATGTCGGCGCGCAGCCGTTCGGCGATCTCCTCGAGCAGCCCGTCGGGGTCGTCCGGGGCGAGGCGGAGCATGCCGGCGATCGCGCCCTCCTCCAGCTCGCGGGCGACGAGGGTGAGCAGCTCCTTGCGCTGGGCGAGCCATTCGAGGCGGGCGTACAGCTCCTCGGCGGGGCTCGGCCGGCGCTCGGGCGGCACCGGTCCGGCCGCCCATTCCGCGGCCAGCTCCCCGAGCAGGGCCTCGTCGCCGCGGGCGTAGGCGGCGTTGACCCGGCTGAGGAACTCCTCACGCCGCTTGCGCTCCTCTTCCTCCTGGGCGAGGTCGGGGTGGGCCTTGCGGGCCAGCTCGCGGTAGAGCTTGCGGGCCTTCTCGCTGGGCCGTACCCGCTGCGGGGGCCGCACCGGCTGGTCGGTGAGCATGGCCACGGCCTCCGGGAACAGGCCGTCGCCGTCCATCCAGCCGTGCAGCAGCTCCTCCACGCCGGGCATCGGCAGCACGCGGGCGCGGGCCTCCGCGGCGCGGCGGATGTCCTCGGGATCGCCGGTGCGGGCGGCCTTCGCCTCGGCGATCTCGGCGTCCAGCTCCTCGATGCGGAGGTAGAGCGGGCCGAGTCGCTGCTCGTGGAGGCGGGAGAAGTTCTCGACCTCGACGCGGAAGGTCTCCACGGCGATCTCGTACTCGATCAACGCCTGCTCGGCCGCCCGTACGGCCTGCTCCAGCCGTTCCTCGGGGCGCGGTGCGGACTGGTCGGCTTCGGGGGTCGTCACCCGCTCAGCGTAGCGCCGCGCCGGCCCGCCCCCGGTCCGACAACCGGGGAACCCCAGCCGACTGCCCGAAAGCCGCGGCCGGCCCTCTCACCTACCCGGCTCCGCCACCGTCCACCCCCGTCACACACCCGGCACGGCCGCCGTCCGCCCTGTCACGCACCCGGCCCCGCCGCCGTCCGCCCCGTCACGCACCCTGCTCGGCCGCTATCCTCCCCGCCCGGATGCCCGCGAGCAGGTCGGCGTGGTCCGCCTCCGTGCGGTCGGCGTAGGCGACGGCGAAGGCGGCGAGGGCCTCGTCCAGTTCCTCGTTCTTGCCGCAGTAGCCGGCGATCAGGCGGGGGTCGGCGCCGTGGGAGTGGGCGCGGGCCAGCAGGGCGCCGGTCATGCGGGCGTAGTCGTCGATCTGGTCGGCGGCGAGGGCGGCCGGGTCGACGCTGCCCTTGCGGTTGCGGAACTGGCGCACCTGGTAGGGGCGCCCGTCGACGGTGGTCCAGCCGAGCAGGGTGTCGCTGACGACCTGCATCCGCTTCTGCCCGAGGACGACCCGGCGGCCCTCGTGCTCCGCGCGCGGGGCCGGGAAGCCGGCCGTGGCCAGGTGCGGGAGGAGCGCGGAGGGGCGGGCCTCCTTCACCTGGAGGATCAGGGGCTCACCGCGGTGGTCGAGGAGCAGCACGACGTAGGACCGGGTGCCGACGCTGCCGGTGCCGACCACGCGGAAGGCGACGTCGTGCACGGCGTGCCGGGCGAGCAGGGGGTGGCGGTCCTCGCCGAGGGTGTCGACGTACGACTCCAGGGACGCGGCGACCGCCGCGGCCTCGGCGTCCGGTATGCGGCGCAGCACCGGCGGGGCGGGCACGAACCGGCGTCCGCCGTCCGGCGCCGCCTCGGTCGACTTCGCGGCGAACCGGCCGCTGGTGTTGGCCCGGGCCTTCTCCGAGACCCGCTGGAGCGTGCCGAGCAGGTCGTGGGCGTCGGTGTGGGAGACGAGTTCCTCGTCCGCGATGGCGTTCCAGGCGTCGAGCGCGGGCAGCTTGGCGAGCAGCCGCACGGTGCGGCGGTAGGCGCCGGCCGCGTCCCGGGCCGCGGCGCGGCAGGTGTCCTCGTCGGCGCCCGCCTCGCGGCCGGCGAGCACCAGTGAGGCGGCGAGCCGCTTGAGGTCCCATTCCCAGGGGCCGTGCACGGTCTCGTCGAAGTCGTTGAGGTCGATGACGAGGCCGCCGCGGGCGTCGCCGTACAGGCCGAAGTTGGCGGCGTGCGCGTCACCGCAGAGCTGGGTGCCGATCCCGGTGGTGGGGGTGCGGGCGAGGTCGTACGCCATGAGGCCGGCCGAGCCGCGCAGGAAGGCGAAGGGGGTGGCCGCCATCCGGCCCACGCGGAGCGGGGTCAGTTCGGGGATGCGGCCGGCGTTGGACTCGGCCACCGCGCTCACCGCGTCGGGGCGGGCGGCGTCCAGGTCGAGCGTGCGGTGGGCGGAGCGCGGCACGCTCGTGCGCAGCGCCTTGCCCTCCTCCTTCGGCGAGCCCTGCGGCGGCCAGGGGGCGAACCCGCGCACCCGGGGCAGCCGGCGCGCGCCCCGGTCCGCCGCGTCCGTCGCCCCCACACCGGTTCCGGTCACCGCGACCGCCTCCCCCGCACTGCCCGGACGCCATCGGACAGGCGCCGGTACGAACATCAAGTCGGGGAGACCGTACAACCGGTGGCCGAAACGCGTCAGACCCTGTGGACAACTCCGCCGCGCCCGGGCCGGAGGCGGAGACCGGCACGCTGACTGCCCTCGCAGGGCAGGGCCGTTGACATCCTGAGAGCTTCCTCACACCCGGGTCGGACAGCGCCCGCGGACGGCCCCATATACGACCAAGGGCCCATCGTTTTCACGATGGGCCCTTGGCCTTCTGTGCGCGAGGGGGGAGTTGAACCCCCACGCCCTTGCGGGCACTGGAACCTGAATCCAGCGCGTCTGCCTATTCCGCCACCCGCGCATTGGGTGTGTCTTCCGGTTCCTTCCCTTTCGGTCCGGCCCCTTCCGACACCCAGAACATTAGCACGTCGTACGGGGTGGATTCACATCGCTTCCCGCCCGGCCCCCGGCGCCCCCTCCCCGGTCCCCACCGGGCAGGCAACGGCCCCCGCCGGCACGCGGCGGGGCGCGTACCGGCATGCGACGGCGCGCGTGCGGGCATGCGACGGCGTGGGTCAGGTCACGCGACGGCGCGCGTCTCGAGGAGACGCGCGTCTCGTATCAACCTCGTACCGGTCCAGGACATCTGCCCGGGAGGCGGACCGGGTCCACAGCCGGGTGCGGGACACTGGTCTTCGCCCGCCTCTACGATCCATGGCAGCAGGACACGCACCCGGGAGTTCGAAGGGGAGCCGCTGGGGGAACCGGCTGATTGGCGGGCGCGTAGATACGATCAGTAAGCAGTACCAGCAGTACCCGGCAGGACAGCCGCCCAAGCAGCGGCCGAGGCAGCGGCACAGAGCAGGCAAGACGACGGCAGGGACGGAGGAGGTGCCCCATGGGAGTCCTGAAGAAGTTCGAGCAGCGTCTCGAAGGTCTGGTGAACGGCACCTTCGCCAAGGTCTTCAAGTCCGAGGTCCAGCCCGTGGAGATCGCCGGAGCGCTCCAGCGGGAGTGTGACAACAACGCCACCATCTGGAACCGCGACCGCACCGTCGTACCCAACGACTTCATCGTGGAGCTGAGCGCGCCGGACTACGAGCGGCTCAGCCCCTACTCCGGGCAGCTCGGCGACGAGCTGGCCGGCATGGTGCGCGACTACGCCAAGCAGCAGCGCTACACCTTCATGGGACCGATCAAGGTCAACCTGGAGAAGGCCGACGACCTGGACACCGGCCTGTACCGGGTGCGCTCGCGCACCCTCGCCTCCTCCAGCAGCCAGCAGGCGGCACCGCAGGCTCCCGGCGCACCGGCCGGACGCCCCGGACAGGGCGCCCCGGGCGGCTACGGCTACCCGCCGGCCGCCCCCGCGGGCGTGCCCCCGATGCCGTCCGCGCCGCCGCCCGGCGCCCGACCCGGCGGCTACGGCTACCCGCAGCCCGCCACCCAGCGGCCCGCCGCGGCCCCGATGAGCGGCGCGCGCACCCGCTACTGGATCGAGATCAACGGCACCCGCCACCAGATCTCCCGCCCGACGCTGGTGCTGGGCCGCAGCACCGACGCCGACGTGCGGATCGACGACCCCGGCGTCTCCCGCCGGCACTGCGAGATCCGGACCGGAACGCCCTCGACGATCCAGGATCTCGGCTCCACCAACGGCATCGTGGTGGACGGGCAGCACACCACCCGCGCTACGCTCCGCGACGGCTCGCGGATCGTCGTGGGCAGCACCACCGTTATCTATAGGCAAGCCGAAGGGTGAAGCGGGGGCAATGTCAGAGCTGACCCTCACGGTCATGCGGCTGGGTTTCCTGGCCGTACTGTGGCTGTTCGTGATCGTGGCCGTGCAGGTCATCCGGAGCGACCTGTTCGGTACGCGCGTCACCCAGCGCGGATCGCGTAGGGAGGCGGCCCGGCCGCAGCAGCCCGGCCGGCAGCAGGCCCGGCAGCAGGCCGCGCCGCCACAGCAGCGCGCCCAGCAGGGCGGCGGCCGGCGCGGCCGCAACGCCCCCACCAAGCTGGTCGTGACCGAGGGCACACTGACCGGCACCACCGTCGCGCTCCAGGGCCAGACCATCACCCTGGGCCGGGCGCACGACTCCACGATCGTGCTGGACGACGACTACGCCTCCAGCCGCCATGCCAGGATCTACCCGGACCGCGACGGCCAGTGGATCATCGAGGATCTCGGCTCCACCAACGGCACGTACCTGGACCGGTCCCGGCTGACGACCCCCACACCGATCCCGCTGGGCGCGCCGATCCGCATCGGCAAGACCGCAATCGAGCTGCGGAAGTAGTACGACAATGAGCGAGCGGAGCGAGCACGCGGAAGCAGGCCACACCCAGGCCTCCGGCGCGCTCCCGACCGGAGGGTGGGCAGTGTGGCTCGACACGACCGGCTGTACCCGGAGCCGACGGGCGAGGTGCGCATGAGTCTGTCACTGCGCTTTGCCGCCGGATCGCACAAGGGCATGATCCGGGAGGGCAACGAGGACTCCGGTTACGCCGGTCCGCGCCTGCTCGCCATCGCCGACGGCATGGGCGGTCAGGCCGCGGGCGAGGTCGCCTCCTCCGAGGTGATCTCCACCCTGGTCACGCTCGACGACGACGTGCCCGGCTCCGACATCCTCACCTCCCTCGGCCAGGCCGTGCAGCGCGCCAACGACCAGCTGCGCGCCATGGTCGAGGAGGACCCCCAGCTCGAGGGCATGGGGACGACCCTCACCGCGCTGCTGTGGACCGGCCAGCGGCTCGGCCTCGTCCATGTCGGCGACTCGCGCGCGTACCTGCTCCGTGACGGTGTGCTCACCCAGATCACCCAGGACCACACCTGGGTGCAGCGGCTCGTGGACGAGGGCCGGATCACCGAAGAGGAAGCCACCACCCACCCCCAGCGCTCCCTGCTGATGCGCGCCCTCGGCAGCGGCGAGCACGTCGAGCCCGACCTGTCGGTCCGCGAGGTCCGGGCCGGCGACCGCTATCTGATCTGCTCCGACGGCCTGTCCGGCGTGGTCTCCCATCAGACGATGGAGGAGACCCTCGCCAGCTACCAGGGCCCGCAGGAGACCGTGCAGGAGCTGATCCAGCTCGCGCTGCGCGGCGGCGGCCCCGACAACATCACGGTCATCGTCGCCGACGTGCTCGACCTGGACACCGGCGACACCCTCGCCGGGCAGCTCTCCGACCAGCCGGTGGTGGTCGGCGCCGTCGCCGAGAACCAGCACCACCTGCACGACAACGGGATCATGCAGACCCCGGCCGGCCGCGCCTCCCACCTGGGCCGTCAGGGCCAGGGACACGGCGGCGGCGAGTTCGGCCCGCCCGGCTCCGGCGACACCACCGGCTACGTCCCGGCCGGCGGCTTCGAGGACTACGCCGACGGCGACCTGACCAAGCCGCGCAAGCAGCGCAGATGGCTGAAGACCTCGCTCTACGGCGCCCTCGCGCTCGCCGTCGTCGGCGGCGGACTGTACGGCGGCTACCGCTGGACGCAGACGCAGTACTACGTCGGCGTCAAGGACGAGCACGTCGCGTTGTACCGCGGGATCAGCCAGGACCTCGCCTGGGTGTCGTTGTCGGAGGTGGAGAAGGACCACCCCGAGATCGAACTCAAGTACCTGCCGCCGTACCAGCAGAAGCAGGTGAAGGCCACGATCGCGGAGGGCGGTCTGCAGGCGGCCCGGACGAAGGTCGAGGAGCTGGCCGTGCAGGCCTCCGCCTGCCGCAAGCAGGCCGAGCGCAAGGCCGCCGAGGAGGCGCTGGACAAGGCCAAGAAGGACCAGGACAAAACCGGCAAGACCGGCGGCACCACCGGTACCGCGGGCACCACCGGCACGACTGGTACCACAGGCGCCGACAGCACCACCTCGGGCACCACCACCCAGACCGCCTTCGTCAAGGCCTCCCCGACCCCGAACCCGTCGGCCTCGAAGACGTCACCGGCATCCCCGACGTCCCCTTCGAAGTCTCCGTCCACGACCCCGTCCGCGACCCCCAGCCCCGGCCCCACCCTCTCGGAGGATGAGCAGAAGGTCGTCTCGCTGTGCGGTAAGCAGTAGGCAAGCCGTGAGAGGCCCTGTCACACGATGAGCAGTACTACGAACTCGCCGACGCATCACACGTCCACGATCGGCGCCATCGGCGCGCCGAGCCGCCGCAACACCGAGCTGGCCCTGCTGGTCTTCGCCGTGGTCATCCCGGTGTTCGCCTATGCCAACGTGGGCCTGGCACTCAACGACCAGGTCCCCGCCGGCCTGCTGAGCTACGGCCTCGGTCTCGGCCTGCTGGCCGGCGTCGCCCATCTCGCCGTACGCAAGTTCGCGCCGTACGCGGACCCGCTGCTGCTGCCACTGGCCACCCTCCTGAACGGGCTGGGCCTGGTGTGCATCTGGCGGCTGGACCAGTCCAAGCTGCTGCAGTCGCTGAGAGGCTTCTCACCGGCCGCCCCCCGCCAGCTGCTGTACATCGCGCTCGCCATCGCTCTGTTCACGGTCGTGCTGATCTTCCTGAAGGATCACCGGGTCCTGCAGCGCTACACCTACATCTCGATGTTCGCGGCCTTGGTCCTGCTGATCCTGCCGCTGGTGCCGGGCCTCGGAGCCAACATCTACGGCGCGAAGATCTGGATCAGGATTCCCGGCCTGGGGTCCCTCCAGCCCGGTGAGTTCGCCAAGATCGTCCTCGCGATCTTCTTCGCCGGCTACCTGATGGTGAAGCGCGACGCCCTGGCCCTCGCCAGCCGCCGCTTCATGGGCCTGTACCTGCCGCGCGGCCGCGACCTCGGCCCGATCCTGGTCGTCTGGGCCATCTCGATCCTCATCCTGGTCTTCGAGACCGACCTCGGCACCTCGCTGCTGTTCTTCGGAATGTTCGTCATCATGCTGTACGTCGCCACCGAGCGGACCAGCTGGATCGTCTTCGGTCTGCTGATGTCCGCGGCCGGCGCTGTCGGTGTGGCGAGCTTCGAGCCGCACATCCAGACGCGTGTGAACGCCTGGCTCAACCCGATGCGCGAGTACGAGCTGAGCCGCCAGATCACGCACGACGGCATCCTCCACTCCGACCAGCTGCAGCAGTCCCTGTGGGCGTTCGGCTCCGGCGGCACCCTCGGCAGCGGCTGGGGCCAGGGCCATTCGGACCTGATCAAGTTCGCGGCCAACTCCGACTTCATCCTCGCGACGTTCGGAGAGGAGCTGGGCCTGGCCGGCGTCATGGCCATCCTGCTGATCTACGGCCTGATCGTGGAACGCGGCGTGCGCACCGCCCTCGCCGCCCGCGACCCCTTCGGCAAGCTGCTCGCGGTGGGCCTCTCCGGCGCTTTCGCCCTCCAGGTCTTCGTCGTGGCCGGTGGTGTCATGGGCCTCATCCCGCTGACCGGTATGACCATGCCGTTCCTGGCCTCCGGTGGTTCCTCCGTGCTGGCCAACTGGGCGCTCATCGCCATCCTGATCCGCATCAGCGACACCGCACGCCGCCCGGCGCCCACCCCCGCCGGAAACCCCGACGCCGAGATGACCCAGGTGGTCCGCCCGTCATGAACAAGCCCCTGCGCCGGATCGCGATCTTCTGCGGCCTGCTCATGCTGGCCCTGCTGATCCGGGACAACTACCTGCAGTACGTCCGGGCCGACAGCCTCAAGGACGACCCGAAGAACCGCCGCGTCACCATCGCCCGCTACTCCACCCCGCGCGGCGACATCATCGTGTCCGGCGGCGACGCCATCACCGGGTCCACCGAGACCAGCAAGACCGGCCTGAACGACCTGAAGTACAAGCGCACCTACAAGAACGGCCCCATGTGGGCCCCGGTCACCGGCTACGCCTCGCAGGCCTTCGGCGCCACCCAGCTGGAGTCCATCGAGGACGGCATCCTCACCGGCAACGACGACCGGCTGTTCTTCCGCAAGACGCTGGACATGATCACCGGCAAGGAGCAGCAGGGCGGCAACGTCGTCACCACGCTCAACGCCGCCGCGCAGAAGGCCGCCTTCGACGGTCTGAAGAAGCAGGGCGGCAAGGGCGCGGTCGTCGCCCTGGAGCCCTCCACCGGCAAGATCCTGGCGCTGGCCTCCTACCCGTCGTACGACCCCTCGTCCTTCGCGGGCAACACCAACGACGACGCCGCGGCCTGGAAGAAGCTCCAGAAGAAATACAACCCGAACGACCCGATGCTGAACCGGGCGCTGCGCGAGACCTACCCGCCGGGCTCCACCTTCAAGGTGGTCACGGCCGCCGCGGCGCTGGAGAACGGCAAGTACACCTCGGCCGACGAGAAGACCGACTCGCCGCTGCCGTGGACCATGCCGGGCACCACGACCCAGCTGAAGAACGAGGGCAACATCCCCTGCGAGAACGCCTCCATGCGTGAGGCGCTGCGGGTGTCCTGCAACACCGTCTTCGGCAAGATCGGCTCCGACCTCGGCAACGACAAGATGCTGGAGGAGGCGGAGAAGTTCGGCTTCAACTCCGAGCAGTTCGTCCCGGTCCGCTCCAGCGCCTCGGTGTTCTCCGACGACATGAACCAGTCGCAGACCGCGCTGTCCTCCATCGGCCAGTACAACACCGCGGCCACCCCGCTGCAGATGGCCATGGTCGCCTCGGCGGTCGCCAACGACGGCAAGCTGATGAAGCCGTACATGGTCGACTCGTTGCAGTCCTCCAACCTGGACCCGGTCGCCACGACCCAGCCGGAGGAGCTGAGCCGGCCGCTGTCGCCGAAGAACGCGCAGATCCTTCAGGACATGATGAAGACGGTCGTCGAGAAGGGCACCGGCACCAACGCGCGGATCAGCGGTGTCACGGTCGGCGGCAAGACCGGTACCGCCCAGCACGGTGTCGAGAACAGCGAGAACCCGTACGCCTGGTTCATCTCCTACGCCAAGCTCAGCGACGGCAGCTCGCCGGTCGCCGTGGCCGTGGTGATCGAGGACGAGGGCGCCAACCGCGACGACATCTCCGGCGGCGGCCTGGCCGCGCCGATCGCGAAGAACGTCATGGAGGCGGTCATCGACTCCAAGAAGTGACCGCCTCCGATCACAGGAAGTGACGCCGCTCACATCACCTTCACATCGCCGCACGTTGCGATACCGGTCCTGTATCGGGTTACGGGCTTGGCCAGGTCACACAGAGCGAGCCGGGTACGGTAGGCCCGGACGGCAGCCTCCGGCTGCGCACAGGGGTGCGCGGCCGAGACCGACGGAGAGGGCTGGTAGGTAGCTATGGAAGAGCCGCGTCGCCTCGGCGGCCGGTACGAGCTGGGCCAGGTGCTCGGCCGCGGTGGCATGGCGGAGGTCTACCTCGCGCATGACACCCGCCTCGGCCGCACCGTGGCGGTGAAGACGCTGCGCGCGGACCTCGCGCGCGACCCGTCCTTCCAGGCCCGGTTCCGCCGGGAGGCCCAGTCGGCCGCCTCGCTCAACCATCCCGCGATCGTCGCGGTCTACGACACGGGCGAGGACTACATCGACGGGGTCTCCATCCCGTACATCGTGATGGAGTACGTCGACGGTTCCACGCTGCGTGAGCTGCTGCACTCCGGCCGCAAGCTGCTGCCCGAGCGCGCGATGGAGATGACCATCGGCATCCTCCAGGGCCTGGAGTACGCGCACCGCAACGGCATCGTCCACCGGGACATCAAGCCGGCCAACGTCATGCTGACCCGCAACGGCCAGGTCAAGGTGATGGACTTCGGCATCGCCCGCGCCATGGGCGACGCCGGCATGACCATGACCCAGACCGCGGCGGTCATCGGCACCGCCCAGTACCTCTCGCCGGAGCAGGCCAAGGGCGAGCAGGTCGACGCCCGCTCGGACCTGTACTCGACCGGCTGTCTCCTCTACGAGCTGCTGACGGTACGGCCGCCCTTCGTGGGCGACTCTCCTGTCGCGGTGGCCTACCAGCACGTCCGCGAGGAACCGCAGCCCCCGTCGGTCTTCGACCCGGAGATCACGCCGGAGATGGACGCGATCGTCCTGAAGGCGCTGGTCAAGGACCCGAACTACCGCTACCAGTCGGCCGACGAGATGCGCGCCGACATCGAGGCGTGCCTGGACGGCCAGCCGGTCGCGGCCACGGCCGCGATGGGCGCGGTGGGTTACGGCGGCTACCCCGACGACCAGCCGACGACGGCCCTGCGTTCGGAGTCGGCCGCCGGAGCGACCGCCATGCTCCCGCCGATGAACCCGGACGAGGGCGGCTACGGCTACGACGACCGCCCGGACCGCCGCCGCCAGCAGAAGAAGTCCAACACCTCCACGATCCTGCTGATCGTCGCGGGTCTGCTGGTCCTGGTCGGCGCGATCCTGATCGGCAAGTGGGCGTTCACCGGCAACAAGGCGGACCAGTCTTTCGAGGCACCGAACTTCGTCGGCCACACCTACAAAGAAGCCCAGAAGATGGCGGTGAACTCCGACCTGAAGCTGGCGCCACCGACCCGCAAGGAGTGCGAGAGCCAGCCGAAGGGCAACGTCTGCTCCCAGGACCCGACGGCCGGTACGGACGTCGACAAGGGCGACACGATCACCCTGGTGGTGTCGACGGGCGCCCCGAAGGTCACCGTGCCGGACGTCCGCGGCATCCAGTTCGACCAGGCGGAGGCCCAGCTCAAGGAGAAGGGCTTCACCGTCGAGAAGGAGACCCAGGTGTCCACCCAGCCGCCCGGTGTCGTCATCACCCAGAACCCGGCGGGCGGCACGAGCAAGGAGAAGGGCACCACGATCACCCTCACGGTCGCCAAGGCCGAGGAGAAGGTGACCGTGCCCGACGTCACCGGTAAGACCTGTGACGAGGCGAAGGCCGAACTCCAGGCCAAGGGTCTGGCTCCGACCTGCAACGACACCCCGGTCACCGACCCGGCCCAGAACGGCAAGGTGCAGAACACCAACCCGGCGGCCGGTCAGCAGGTCTCCAAGAACACGCCCATCGCGGTCAACGTCGGCAAGGCGCAGCAGCAGCAGACGCAGATCCCGGACGTCCGTGGCCGCACGGTCGCGGTGGCCCGGCAGATGCTGAACGCCGCCGGCTTCACGAACATCCAGTTCGCCCCGGGCAGCGACAGCAGCGACACCGCGTTCGTCGCCTCCCAGGACCCGAAGCAGAACGAGAAGGTCGACGACCCGGCCGCCACCACGATCACCCTGACGACCGTGGGCATCGGCAACGGGGGGAACAACGGCGGCAACGGCAACGACGGCGGCACCAATTTCTTCGGCGGCACCGACGGCTGACGCCCGAAGGGACGCCTGAAGGGCGGATACGCGTGGGCCCCTGCCGGGACATCCCGGCAGGGGCCCACGTGCTTTCAGCCGCGGATCAGCGCAGTTCCTCCGGCGGAGTCCGGTCCGCGTCCACCTTCTCCACGCGGACCAGTTCGCCCCAGACCACGTAGCGGTAGCGGGAGGTGTAGACGGGGGTGCAGGTCGTCAGGGTGATGTAGTGGCCCGGCTTCTTCCTGCCGGACTCCTTGGGGACCGAGGAGAGGACCTTGACGTTGTACTTCGAGGTCTCGGCAAGGACCGAGTAGACCTTGTAGACGTACCAGTCGTCCCGGGTCTCGAAGACGATCGGGTCGCCCTTCTCCAGCTTGTCGATGTTGTGGAACTTGGCGCCGTGGCCGTCCCGGTGGGCGGCGACGGAGAAGTTGCCGTCCTTGCCGGTGGTGGGCAGCGTGGCCTTGACCGGGTCGGTGTAGTAGCCGGCCACACCGTCGTTGAGGACGTCCGTGCCCGTGCCCTTCTCGACCAGCACCTCGCCGTTGTGCATGGCCGGCACGTGCAGGAAGCCGATGCCGTCCCTGGTGTCGAGCGCGCCGGGACCGGACTCCTTCTGCTGGGCCCAGTGCTCGCGGACCTTGTCGGCCTCCCGGTCCGCCTTGCGGTCCGCTATCACGTTCGTCCACCACAGCGAGTAGACGACGAACAGGCCGAGCAGCACGCCCGCCGTGATGAGGAGTTCCCCGAAGACGCTGACCGCCAGCGCGATCCGGCCGGGGCGCCGGCGGCGCGGAGCGGGATCCGCAGCCGGTTCGGACGCGTCCGTGGTCTCTTCGGTCTCGTCGGCGGTCGCTGCCACAGTTCCTCTGCCCTTACTCGATGAGGCCTACTCGATGAGCGCGTCCGGCTTGCCCTTGCTGCGCGGCCGTTCCTGGACCATCTTGCCCCAGACGATCAGCCGGTACTTGCTGGTGAACTCCGGCGTGCAGGTGGTGAGGGTGATGTAGCGGCCGGGGCCGGTGAAGCCGGAGCCCGGCGGGACGGGGTCGAGCACGCTGGTGTTGGTCGGCGGGGTCACCGGCAGCATCGAGGTCACCTTGTACACGAAGTACGTGTCCTGCGTCTCGACCACGACCGCGTCACCGGGCTCCAGCCGGTTGATGTACCGGAACGGCTCACCGTGCGTGTTGCGGTGCGCCGCGAGACCGAAGTTGCCGGTCTTCGCGTCGGGCATCGCCGTCTTCAGCGGGGCCTCGCCGTAGTGCCCGACCATGCCCTTGTCGAGCACCCTCTTGTTGCTGATGCCCTCCGCGATGGGCGCCACCACGTCCAGTTTCGGGATGTGCAGGATGGCGAAGCCCTGCCCCGGCTCGAAGACCCCCGGGTTGCGCTTGCCCTTCGCCCAGTCGTCCTGGAGCTGGCTGGCCTCGCTGCCGGCCTGCGCGTGCGCGCGGACGTTGGTCCACCACAGCTGGTAGGTGACGAACAGCAGCATCAGCACGCCGGTGGTGATGAACAGCTCACCGATCGCCCGGCTCACGAGGGTCGCCGGGCTCGGCTTGCGCAGCCGGGCCTGCCGCCGGGCCTCCACCCGGGTCAGGGGCCGCTGCGGGTCCCGCTCCACGGGGGGAGCCGCTGTCTCCCGGGCACCGCCACCGCGCCGCCGCCCGCCACGGCGCTTGGCGGCCTTTCTCCGGGCCGCACGGCCGCCGGGTGCGCCTGTGGTGGCAGGAGAGGCAGATGAGGCCGCAGAGGCGCCTGTGGGCTCGCTCTCCGGGGCGAACCCCGCCGGGGCCGGGACCCGCAGCGCCATCGTCTCGTCGTCGACGGGAGCGACCCGGGGCATCGGCGCCGTCAGCGCCTCCTCGGCCGGCCCGGGCGTCAGCCGGGGCATCGGGGCCGTCGGCGGGTCCGTCCGGCGGCCCGCGTACGGCCGCGCACCGGCGGAGGACTCGTACGGGCTCTCGCCGCCGTACAAGTCCTCGCGCTCGGGGCGCAGCGCGGTCACGCCGTGGCCCTGCCCACCACCGGGGCGAGCCCCGCCGATCTGGCCACGGCACCGTGGTCGCCGCACTCCGCCAGCCAGTTGGCCAGCATCCGGTGCCCGTGCTCGGTCAGCACCGACTCGGGGTGGAACTGCACGCCCTCGACCCGGAGTTCACGGTGCCGCAGGCCCATGATGATGCCGTCGTGCGTACGGGCGGTCACTTCCAGCTCGGCCGGGACCGTGGCCGGTTCGGCGGCCAGGGAGTGGTAGCGGGTCGCCGTGAAGGGCGAGGGCAGGCCCGCGAAGACGCCCTTGCCCTCGTGCTCGACCAGCGAGGTCTTGCCGTGCAGCAGCTCGGGCGCCCGGTCGACCACACCGCCGTACGCCACCTGCATCGACTGCATGCCGAGGCACACCCCGAAGACCGGCACCCCGGTGGCCGCGCAGTGCCGGACCATGTCCACGCACACGCCCGCCTCCTCCGGCGTCCCGGGCCCGGGCGAGAGCAGCACGCCGTCGAAGCCGTCCTGGGCGTGCGCGGTCGACACCTCGTCGTTGCGCAGCACCTCGCACTCGGCGCCCAGCTGGTACAGGTACTGGACGAGGTTGAAGACGAAGCTGTCGTAGTTGTCGACGACGAGAATCCGCGCGCTCACTGGTTGTCCACCGTCACATCGTTGAAGGGCAGCAGCGGTTCGGCCCAGGGGAAGACGTACTGGAAGAGGACGTAGACCACGGCCAGGACCAGTACGAGCGAGAGGAGCGCCTTCACCCACGCGTTCCCCGGCAGATGCCGCCAGATCCAGCCGTACATGCCGTCCCTTGCCGTCCCTTCCGTATCCCCTACGGCACCAGACCCACGCCGTACGTCACCAGATTAACGGCGCAGCGCCTTCGGTTCGCCTCTGTCCACAGGCTGGGTGGCGTCGAGATGCGCCCACACGATCAGCCGGTGGCTGTGGCCCCACTCCGGATCGCACGTCGTCAGGGTCAGATAGCGGCCGGGACCCGCGTACCCCGACTTCCCGGGCACAGGATCGATCACCCCGACGTCCGTCGGCACGGTTTTGTACGGCCCTTTGTCGATCCGATACGTGTACCAGGCGGTCCCGTCGGTCAGGATCACGGCGTCGCCCGGACGCAGCCTCGCGAAGTCCTTGAAGGGGTCGCCGTAGGTCCGGCGGTGGCCGGCGACCGCGAAGTTGCCGGTCCCGCCGAGCCGGGCGGTGCGCGCGTAATGCCCCAGGCCCTTCTTCAGGGTGCCGGTGCCGGTGCCCTCCAGGACCGGCTTGTGCCAGCCGGCACCGAGGCGCGGGACGTACATGACGGCGAAGGCTTCGCCGGGTGCGTACGCCTGCGGCCCGGACCGCTCGACCGGCTGGGCGCCGCGCTGCGCCCACTGGTGCCGCAACGTCTCGATCTGGTCGCCCATGACGTGGTCGGCCTTCACACCGGTCCAGAACAACACGTAGACGACGAAGAGCACGATCAGGGTGCCGAGGGTGATGCACAGCTCGCTGACGGTTCTGACGATCACGCGCACCGGCGGCTCCCGGACGGACGTCTACCCCACTGGCTTCGCGTAGTGCAGATCCACTGTGCCGGAGTAGCCGGGAAGAGTCACCGTCCCGTCGTCGGTGACTTTCCAGCCGAGGCCGTAGACGTTGACGTAGACCATGTAGGTCTGGATCGCCTTGCTGTCCGCGAGCGCCTGCTTCAGCCGGTCCGGGTCCCCGACCGCCGTGATCTTGTACGGCGGTGAGTAGACGCGGCCCTGGAGGATCAGGGTGTTGCCGACACAGCGCACCGCGCTGGTGGAGATCAGCCGCTGGTCCATGACCTTGATGCCCTTGGCGCCGCCCTGCCACAGCGCGTTCACCACGGCCTGGAGGTCCTGCTGGTGGATGACCAGGTAGTCGGGCTGCGGCTCGGGATAGCCGGGGAGCTTGGCGGTGGCGCCCGGCGGCGCGTCGTTCAGGGTGACGGTGATCGCCTTGCCGGTCAGCTCCTGCGTGCCCGCGCTCTTCTCCAGCCGGCCGAGCCTCTCGTCCTCGGCCTTGGTGCTGCCGTCGTCGCTCTCGGCGAGCGACTCCACGCTGTCGCGCAGGGTGGCGTTGGACTCGTCCAGCTCCTTGTTCTTGCGGCTGCGCTGCTGGATCAGGTCGGAGAGCTTCAGCAGCGAACCGTCCTGGCGGATGTCGGTGCCCTTGGCCGTGTCGAAGCTGGTGAAGAAGATCAGCCCGGCGAGGGCGAAGACGGCCGCCGTGAGCATCCGCACCGGCCGGAAACGCATCCTGCGCAGGGGGCCGGGACCCGTTGATCCCGTCCCGGGGGAGTCGGCAGAATTGCTCAACGTACCCTTATCTCCTTCGGCGCCGCGGAAGCACTACGCTAACGGACGCCCGGGGGAGCACACAGAGTCGTCATGTTGGCCCCTTGTACGCTGCCCCGAGCCCGACCCAGTTACCTGCGCGGCCACGCAGCGCATCGACAGGAGAGACCCTCGTGCCGAAGTCACGTATCCGCAAGAAGGCCGACTACACGCCGCCGCCGGCGAAGCAGGCGCAGGCCATCAAGCTCACCAACCGCGCCTGGGTCGCGCCCGTCATGCTGGCCATGTTCCTGATCGGCCTGGCGTGGATCGTCGTCTTCTATGTGACCGACGGCTCGCTGCCCGTCGACAGCCTGGACAACTGGAACATCGTGGTCGGCTTCGGCTTCATCGCCGCCGGATTCGGTGTCTCCACGCAGTGGAAGTAGCGCGGGGACGTAGCGCGGGCGGAGTAGCTCTGCCCACGGCTATCCACTGAGTTATCCACAGGGGTTTTCCACAGTGGGGAAAAGAACGACGATCTGTGGATAACCCATCGGGTGTTGACGCCGGTGTGACCGGCCAGGCGCCCCTCAGACACCCGTTCGCCCCCTGTCCGACCTGCGGAAACACATCCGAGCGACAGGGGGCACAGCTGTGTCCGCACCGTGTGCACAAGATCCGCCACACGCTGTGGACAACGGTTCGGTGACAGGGTGTTCCCCCCGCCCGGTCAGGTGAGCTGAGCGGTCCTGACCAGCACCAGCGCCACCGCCAGGGCCAGTACGACGGCACAGGTGCCGTACTGCACCAGCGAGCGCTTCTCGCGCGGGGCGTGGACCATCGCGTACCCGGTGACGACACCGGCGACCAGCCCGCCGATGTGCGCCTGCCACGAGATGCTCATGGCCGGGTTGAAGGTGATGATCAGGTTGATCACCAGCAGGGCGAGGACCGGCCGCATGTCGTAGTTGAGCCGGCGCATCAGCACGGCGGTGGCGCCGAAGAGACCGAAGATCGCGCCCGAGGCGCCGAGCGAGGCGGTCGTCGGGGAGGTGAGCAGATAGGTCAGCGCGCCGCCGGCCAGCCCGGAGACGAGGTAGACCGCCAGATAGCGGGCCCGGCCGAGGGCCGCTTCGAGCGGGCCGCCGATCCACCACAGGCTCAGCATGTTGAAGCCGATGTGCCAGTACTCCTCGTGCGCGAACATCGACGTCACGAAGCGGTACCACTCGCCGCCGGCGACGCCCGAGGTCGGCTCGAAGGGCTTCGGGGGCCAGGCGCCGTAGAGCACCACGTGCTCCAGCAGGGAGCTGTCGGCCTTGATCGCGATGAAGACCGCGAGGTTGAGCCCGATCAGGATCTTGGTGAGCAGGCGGGGGTCGGCCGTGACCGTGCCGCCGGCGATCGTGCGCGGCCGGGAGGCGGCCGGTGCGTGGCCGGTGCCGGAGCCGCCGCGGACGCAGTCCGGGCACTGGAAGCCGACCGAGGCGCTGACCATGCACTCGGGACAGATCGGCCGGTCACAGCGGGTGCAGCGCACGCCGGTCTCGCGGTCCGGGTGCCGGTAGCACACGGGCACGCTGCGGGCGGCGTCCTGCGCGCTCCCTGCGGCCTGGTCCATCAGATCCCCTTGTCGGTCGTCGTATCCCTGTGGCCGGTGTAGGCCTGTGGCGGGCGTACGCCTGCCTGACGGCACTGTCCTGCCCCGCTCATCCTTACGGACGAGCGGGGTGATTGGTTCCCTGGCCCTCGCGCGTCTCCACGACCACCGTCTCGATGACGACATCCACGAGCGGCCGGTCGTTGCGGCCGGTCGGCACGTTCGCGATGGCGTCGACCACCTTCCGGCCGGCCGGGTCGCTGACCTCGCCGAAGATGGTGCGCTTGCCGTTCAGCCAGGTGCTCGGGGTGACCGTGATGAAGAACTGCGAGCCGTTGGTGCCCGGGCCGGCGTTGGCCATGGCCATCAGGTACGGGGTGTCGAAGGCGAGGTCCGGATGGCACTCGTCCTCGAACCCGTAGCCGGGCCCGCCCAGCCCGTTCCCCAGCGGGTCGCCGCCCTGGATCATGAAGCCGCTGATGACGGAGTGGAAGACCGTGCCGTCGTAGAGCGGTCTCCTGCTCCGCTCCCCGGTGCCCGGGTGGACCCACTCGCGCTCGCCGCGGGCCAGCTCGACGAAGTTTCTGACCGTGACGGGAGCGTGGAGCGGGAAGAGCCGCACCTCGATGTCGCCGAGGGTGGTCTTCAGGGTGGCATAGAGCTGCTCGGCCACGGTCCGCCTTCCGTCGTCGTCCGCCGCGACACTTCGATCCTTCCACGCTCCGGTCGGAGCGTCGCCAGGCGGCCACGACTTCCGCCGGGTGGGCGGCGCCCCCCGGCGATTCGTGACAGGGTCGACGGAAGGCCCCTTGTTGCCCGGAATCATGCGGAAGGAAGAGATCGGCACCCATATGCCCGTCCGCGCATGCCGCACCGGCCCCGGACAGGCATGATCCGTAAAAGGGTGGAAAGTCGAAATACCGTACGCCACCGAGGAGGAGGAACCCGTGACCCGCATCGACAGCGTGCGCGCCGCGACCGGCTCGGCGAAGGACAGCGTGCTGCACGCCGCGGAAGTGGTGGCGCCCTACGCCGACACGGCCAAGGAGCGTGCCGCGTACTACGCGCAGGAGGCACGCGTACGGCTGGCGCCCGTGGTGTCGCAGGCCGCCGAACAGGCCCGCGTGCAGTACGACGCCCGGCTCGCCCCGCGCCTGGAACAGGCACGCGCACATGTGCCGACGAAGATGGACGTGGCCGCGCACGAGGCCGCCGTCCGTACCCGCAAGGCGGCCCGGCAGGCCGCCGAGTACTCGCGTCCCAAGCTCGAACAGGCCGTGGCCGCGGCCGCGCCGGTACGTGACGAGGCCGCCGCGCGCGGCGCCGCCGCCCTGGCCGCGCTGCGCGGTCAGGTCTCGGCCGAGGACATCCAGAAGCTGGCCCGGCAAAAAGCCCGGCGGTGCCGGACCGGCCGTGCCGTGAAGATGCTGGCGGGGCTGACCGTCCTGGCGGGCGGCGCCTTCGCGGCCTGGAAGTGGTGGGACAAGCAGGCCAACCCCGACTGGCTGGTCGAGCCGCCGGCGGCGACGGAGGTCCCCGGCGAGGGCCACCTCACCTCGGTGGACGGCACCGGCACCTCGGGACTGGACCCGGAGGTGGAGGCGAAGCAGGCCGAGGAGGACGGGCCCGACCGTGACGACCAGCCGTAAACCGTAGGCCCGCCGCCCGCTGCGGGCCGACGACGAGCCCCCTCCCGCCGGTGTCTCCGGGGCGGAGGGGGCTCGTGGTGCGTACCGACATCACTGGTTCCCGCCCGGAACACTCACACGAGTGAACTTCGGTTCTGTCCACGGGGAACGACCGCATAGTGAGAGGAGCTGGGGGCGCGGGTCCGTGACGCGAGTCGTGCCTCCGTCACCCCACAGGAGGCCCCGTGGAGCCGCTCTTCCGCCTCGCCCTGCTGCGGCCCGCTGTCGCACAGGACCCCGACCAGCCGAGCGTGGAACTGGCCCAGCAGACCGACTTCCAGCGGGCGCTGTCCGCCGCCTCCGGCGCGCCGGACCCGCGCGCCGAACTCCGGCGGGTGGTGGGCGAGTACGTCGCCGGGCCGCTGTACATCGCCAGGCCCGAGCAGGCTCCGCTGGGGAAGGAGACGGCCAGGTTCGCTGCCGTGCTGGACCGGCTGACCTCGTCAGCGTCGTCCCGGGCGGTGGCCGGGGCCCTTCCCGCCGCCGAAGCCCATCCCGGCCCCTCCGCGCCTGCCCCGCCCTCCCTGCGCGACACGGTGATCGCCGCCGTCCGTGAGGCGTTCGGCGCGGCCCCGGCGGACGTCGTGCAGGGCGCGCCGTACAAGGATGCCGTGGCCCGGCTCCGGGACAGCGTGCTGGCCGTCAAGTACCTGCCCGCCGAGCACACCCGGCCCCTGGACGAACTCGTCCGTCTGCTGCGCCACTTGGAGATCGTCGCCCGGCTGGTGACGCAGCCCTCCTTCCCCGCCACCGCGCAGGACCTGCGGCGCGCCCGCCGGCGGTCCCTGCGGCTGCCCGGTGCCACGGGCCTCGAACCCGTCCTGTCCACCGTCGAGGCCGAGCGCGGGCAACGGGAGAAGGAGGCCGAGGCGGCCCGGGTGCGGCGCGAGCGGGCCGAGCAACTGCTCGCGGCCTACCGGCAGTTGCGTACGGCGATCGAGGAACTCACCGGCCTCGGCGGTGAGCACTTCAGCATCTCCTCGCAGACCGGGAAGGCGGAGGTGCTGCCGCCCGCCGACGCCACCCCGGCCGCCGAACTGGCCCGTCAGATCAGCTTCCACGGCCGCCTCGCGGAGGCCAACCTGCGGGCCTTGGCCGCGGGAACCGCGACGGGGGGCGGAACCGGTGGCGGCACGGGCGGAGGCACCGGCGGGAGTGCCCGCGCCGGTGACGGTGACGGTGGCGGTGGCGGCACCGGCGGAGCCGTCGGCGGTGGTGCCCGCGGAGGCGTCGGCGGTGGTGCCGCTTCCCCCGCCGCGGCCGAGGAGCCCCCGCCCGACCCGCCGCAGCCCGGCGTCGTCGCCGGAGCCGCGCAGCTGGCCGGGCAGGTCTTCGGCGCCAAGCCGGACCTGCTCGCCGGCAGCCCTCAGTTCATCCCGGCGGTGCTGAAGGACCTCGGTTTCCGGCTCGGGCCGAACGCCTCGCAGCAGCTGTCGGAGCCCACCCGGACCCTGCTGACGGCCCGCGGCATCGACGTGACGGCCCAGCCGCTGGACCGGATCGTGGCCCTCCTCCAGGGCGAGGTCGACCGGACGGCCGCGGAGCTGGAGAAACTGTTCGGGAAGCCCGTCAAGCGCAGCGTGCGGCGGATCGGCGACACGCTGGTCACCACCGCCACCCCGCTGCCGTCCGTCTGGAACGCGATCACCATCGGGGACCTGGACCCGATCGAGAAGTTCCCGCTGGAGACCGGCCGCGTCCCGGCCACCAGGGGCAGCGTGAAGCCGTCCGGCGTGGCCGACCTCCTGGTCGTCCGCCAGCAGCTGGTCGGCTACGAGGGCGCCGATGTCGCCCACATCGAGAACGTGCTCAAGGGCGAGACCAAGCTGCGCGAGCACACCCGGCGGGAGGAGACCGAGCAGATCACCGTCCGCGAGACGGAGACGATCACCTCCGAGGAACGCGAGCTGGAGTCGACCGACCGCTTCGAGATGAGCCGGGAGGCCAGTGCCGTCATCAAGGAGGACGCGGCGCTGAAGGCCGGTCTGACGGTCTCCGGCAAGTACGGCCCCACGGTGGAGTTCTCGGCCTCCGTGGAGGGCTCCGTCTCCCGGTCGAAGGAGGAGGCGACGAAATCGGCGTCCACCTTCTCCCAGGACGTCACCCAGCGCAGCGCCCGCAAGATCTCCGAGCGGGTGCTGGAGCGCACCTCCCAGCGGGTCACCACGGAGGTCACCGAGAAGAACACCCACACGCTCGACAACAGCCCCGGCATCGGGCACATCTCCGGGGTCTACCAGTGGGTGAACAAGGTCTACCGGGCGCAGATGTTCAACTACGGGCTGCGGACCATGTTCGACTTCATGATCCCGGAGCCGGCCGCGTTCCTCGTGTACACCCTCCAGTCGGCCCACGCGGGAGCCGTGCAGCTGGACAAGCCGCAGGCCTTCCCCCTGAAGCCGCACCAGATCGACGAGACGAACTACCACCACTGGGTGCAGACGTACCAGGCCACGGACGTCTCCCCGCCGCCCGAGCGGTACGTGACCAAGTCCTTCGACTTCAAGGCGGGCGGCGGCGACAGCAAGACCAACTACAACCACTCCGGCCAGGTCACCATCGACGAGGGCTACCAGGCGCTCCAGGCGTCCGTGGCCTACATCGGCAACATCTGGGAGGGGACGTACTCCCTGGACGTGGTGGTGGGCCGCCGGACGCACCGGTTCGGGCCGGGGGACCGCTGGGTGTGGATCACCATGCTGGACGAGGAACAGGGCTCCGTCCCGGTCGCCGTGGACACCCTGCGCCTCGCCCAGGTGGCCGTCGCCGTCGAGATCAAGTGCGGGCGCACCGAGCGCGCGATGGAGAAGTGGCGGGCGGAGACCCACGCCAAGCTGACCACCGCCTACCGCGCCCGTCTCTCGGAGTACGAGGAGAAGCTCGCCGCACTCACTCTGGAGGCCGGTGTCGCGATCGAGGGGCGCAACCCGCGGGCCAACGAGGAGCTGATCGCCCACGAGCTGCGCAAGAGCTGCGTCAGCATCATGACCGAGCAGCACTTCGACCTCTTCGACGCGATGCGTCTCACGAGCGACAAGGTCCCGCAGATGGACTTCGAGGAGGCCGCGGCGGAGGGCGCCTACGTCCGCTTCTTCGAGCAGGCCTTCGAGTGGGAGCACATGACGTGGGTGGCGTACCCGTACTTCTGGGGCCGTAAGTCCGAGTGGGACGAGCGGCTCGCCTACGACGATCCCGACCCGTTGTTCAACCAGTTCCTCAAGGCCGGCTACTGCCGGGTCACCGTCCCCGCCCGCCTCGGTTTCGAGGGTGCCATCGACCATTTCATGCACTTCGGCGAGCTGTGGAACGGCGGGCCGCTGCCGACCGTGTCCAGCCCGCTGTACCTGCCCATCGCCGACGAGATCGCCGAACGGCTCGACCGCCCCGGCGACGAGATCCCCCAGGGCGAGCAGTGGACCGTACGTATCCCCACGAACCTGGTGCGGCTGCGCCCGGACGACAGGCTGCCGCGCTGGGTGCAGAACGGGGACGGCGACTGGGTCGAGGCCTGAGCGGATGAGGCACTTCGTCCTGGTGGCCGGATATCCGCAGCCGCCCAAGAGCCTGCCGTTCCGGGCCTACTGCGAGAACCGGGTCCGGCGGCTGGTGGCGGCCAACAAGGCGCGTGAGGACCTGGTCTTCCAGATCATGGACGTGGGCAGCGGGGAGATCGTCGTCCGGACGTTCACCTACCCGGGAGGCAACCGGACCGAGACGGTCGCCGCGGTCCGCGCCTTCCGTCCGGTCACCCGCGCCCTCTACGACGGTCACGCCTTCCAGGACGGTCACTTCGACGTGATGTCCGCCATGGACGTCTACGCGGCGGTGCGCACCATCGGGGTCACCGCCCCGGGCACCCTGAGGGAGCTGAGCTTCTTCTCCCACGGCCATGCCGGCGGCCCGGTCCTGGTCAACAGCTGGGACGACGGGCAGTGGCAGCCGCCGGGCCGCTCCACCCCTCTCGTCGTGGCCAGCGGGAGACGTGACCCCGACGACAGGGATCCCCGCGCGAAGGACTTCCAGCCGGCGAACACGGACCCCGCGGACCTCGCCGCCTTCCAGGCCGCCTACCACCCCGACGGGTTCAGCTGGAGCTGGGGCTGCGCGTTCGGCCATGACTTCAACCAGCTCCTGGCCAAGGTGGAGCACCACCCCGACTACCGGTCCGCCGGCCTTCCCGACACGCAGGTCCTGGTACTCCGAGATCTCCCCCCGGGACCGGCCGCCGTACTGGAGGCCGGTCTGGGCCGGACCTTCGCCGACCCCCGGAAGATCGAGGTGACCTTCGGCGAGCTGAAGCGGTTCGTCCGCAGGGAGATCCTCGGCTCCTACAGCCACGCCCTCGCGGTCGCCTCCCGGCGGAAGACCTTCGGCGCCCTGCTCGGCACCTACGCCGAACCCGACACCGGCGCCCGCCCGCTGATGCACGTGAACAGCGCCTTCACCCGGCACTTCACGTTCTACAGGAACTACTTCGACTTCACCTTCGACCCGGAGACCCGGCGGTACGGCGCCTACATGCCGGACTTCACCTGATCCCGGCGCGTCCCGGCGCGTCCCGGCGCGTCCCGGCGCGGGGCACGGACGGACGGAGAGGGAGTAAGCAAATCGGACATAGCCGCCTATCGCTTGATATAAAGATCACATGAAGGCGTGACCAGCCCTTGAGCGGGCGGTTCGGCCGCGCCGGTGGTCTGCGATTGGAGCTTCTAAGGAGAGGCATGCGGCCCTTCAGACTCGCGGCATCCCGACAGGCACCGGTCTCCGTGCCCCGCCGCCCGGCTCATCCGGAAGGCACCCACGCACGCTGGTACGGCCCCCTGTCCGTCGGTGTGGACCTGGCCGGCGCGGCACTGCCGGTCGCGGCGGCGATCGTGGAGGTCCACGAGCCCCACCCCCTGCGCCTGGCGGCCGTCGCCGCCCTGCTGTGGCCGCTCATCAGGGTCGCCGGCAAGCGGTACACACCCTCCGCCTGGGGCGACGGCGGCGGCCTCGGGGCCGTCCTGCGGGACTGGCTGCTGCTGGTCGGCGCGCTGGCGACGCTGCGCGTGCTGTGCGGGCTGCAGAGCGTGCCGGCCGAGGCCTTCACGGCGCTGATCCCCGCGCTGGTCCTCACCGCGGCCTGCCACAAGATGATCCACCGTCACCTCCTGGCCGCCCGCCGCAACGGCCGCGCGCTGCGCCATGTCGTGGTGGTCGGGGAGGGCCCGACGATCGACGCGGTGGTCGGTCAGCTGGCCCAGCGCACCGACCACGAGTACGTGATCGTGGGCTGCTGCCCGGTCGGGGAGGACGAGGTCCTCTCCGGTGTCCCCGTGTACGTACGGCTGCCCCGCGAGGACCCCGAGACGCCCGGGCAGGACGCCGCGACGGTGCTCGGCGCGGCCGACGAACTCTGCGCCGACCTGGTCTTCGTGGCGCCGGGCCCGCACCTGTCGGGCGAGCGGCTGCGCCGGCTGTCCTGGGCGGTGCACGACCGGGGCTGCCCGATCGTCGTGCTGCCCGGCATCGTCGAGGTCGCCCGCCGCCGGGTCCGGCTCACCTCGGCGTCCGGGCTCACCCTGCTGCACATCGCGCCGCCGCTGCGCCGTGGCATGCCGGCCCTGCTGAAGTCGGCCGTGGACCGCGTGGGCGCGCTGCTGCTGATCGTGCTGCTCTCGCCGCTGCTGCTCCTGCTGGCGCTGGCCGTGCGGCTCGGCTCGCCCGGTCCCGCCTTCTACCGCCAGATCCGGGTCGGCCAGTACAACACGCCGTTCCCGATGTGGAAGTTCCGCACCATGGTGGTCGACGCGGACCGTCTCAAGGAGGAGCTGGAAGCGGCGAACGAGAACGACGGCCACATGTTCAAGATGCGCCGCGACCCCCGGGTCACCCCGGTGGGACGCGTCCTGCGCCGCTACTCGCTGGACGAGCTGCCCCAGCTGTTCAACGTCCTCCTCGGCCACATGTCCCTGGTCGGCCCGCGCCCGCCCGTGCCGGAGGAGGTCGCCAAGTACAACCCGGTGGAGCTGCGCCGGCTGCACGTCAAGCCGGGCCTGACCGGGCTGTGGCAGGTGAGCGGACGCTCGGACCTGTCCTGGCACGAGACGGTCTCGCTCGACCTGCGCTACGTCGACAACTGGTCCCCGTCCATGGACATGAACGTGATGGCCCGCACCGTACGCGCGGTGCTGAACGGTCAGGGCGCCTACTGAAGTTCCTCCATCCGGGCAGGCCTGCCGCCAACACGCGTCGATCGCGGCGGGTTCGCCTTCCGGGGCGTGAAGGATCACGCGGAGGGCCGCCGAGCCGAACGCCTCGGCCCTCCGGAGGAAACCGGGAAGGAACCGGAAGGAACACCGTCATGGCGCAGACCACAGCCGCCCCGCACCGGCCCGTCGTGGAGCGCTCCCTGCGCGGCTTCACCGGCGCCGGATACGACAAGGGGCGCCCCCTGCTCGCCCAGGCCGCCTGGTTCGCCGTCCTGCACCTGGTCTTCGTCAAATGGTGGTGCCCGGACCGCTGGCGGCCGGTGCTGCTGCGCGCCTTCGGCGCCCGCGTCGGACAGCGGGTGCTGATCCGGCACGGAGTGCGGGTGCACTGGCCGTGGAAGCTGGAGATCGGCGACGACGTGTGGATCGGCGAGGACGCCTGGATCCTCAACCTCGAACCCGTCACGATCGGCCACGACTGCTGTGTCTCCCAGAGCGCGCTGCTGTGCACGGGCAGCCATCGCCCCCGGTCCGCCACGTTCGAGTTCGACAACGGCCCCATCCGGCTGGAACCGGGCAGCTGGGTCGCGGCCCGCGCCGTCGTCCTGCGCGGGGTCACCGTCGGCCGGGGCGCCGTGGTGGGCGCCGGCGCCGTCGCCCACCGGGACCTCGCGCCCGGCACGGTCCTGACCACGAAGGGACGTACGGCATGAGACTCCTCCACGTGGTCACGCTCGTCAGCGACGACGGTGCCTTCGGCGGTCCGCCGAGCGTCGCGGTCGCCCAGTCGGAGGAGCTGGCGGCACGCGGTCACGACGTCACGCTGATGTCGCTGTGGCGGGGCGGCGGCCGGGCACCGGACCGCGTCGGCGCCGTCCGGCTGCGCTCCCGTCCGGCCCGTACGCTGCTGCCGGGACGGGGCTTCATCGGCCTGCTGCACCCCCTCCTCGTCCGCGACCTGTGGCGGGCCATGGGCGACGCCGAGGTCGTGCACGTCCACGCGGGGCGCGACCTGGTCTCCCTCTGCGCCCTCGCCGTGGCCGCGCTGCGCCGGGTGCCGTGTGTGGCGCAGACGCACGGCATGGTCGAGCCGCGCACCGCGCTCCCCGTCCGGCTCTTCGACCTGCTGTACCTGCCGCTGCTGCGCCGGGCCCGCGCCTGCTGTGTCCTGACCGAGCAGGAGCGCGGGCTGGTGGCGCGGGTACTCGGCCCGGACGGCCCGCCGCTGCGGATCCTGCCCAACGGCATCCGGCCGGGCCCGCCCGAACCGGCGCCGCGGCAGCCGCGCGAGCCGCATGTGCTGTTCCTGGCCCGGCTGCACCCCCGTAAGCGTCCCGAGGCCTTCGTGGAGATGGCCGCGCTGGTCCACCGGAAGATGCCCGAGGCCCGCTTCACCCTGTACGGCCCGGACGACGGCTCGCTGCCCGCCGTACGCCGGCTCATCGAGGAGGGCCCCGCGGGCGTGGTCCGCTACGGCGGGGCGCTCGACCCCGCCGAGGCGCGCGAGGCCTACCGGACGGCGGCCGTCCATGTGCTGGCCAGCGTGAACGAGCCGTTCGGCATGACCGTCATCGAGGCGCTGGCCGCCGGCACGCCCGTGGTCTGCACCGACACCTGCGGCATCGCCGACGAACTGGCCCGCCACGGCGCCGCCCTGGTCACCGACGGCACCCCCGAGTCCATGGCGGCAGCGGTCCACCGCCTCCTCACCGACCCGGCCCTGTGGACCCGCATGGCGGAAGCGGGCCGCCGCGTGGTCGAGGACGTCTACTCCATCACCGCGGTGACGGACCGCCTGGAGGAGATCTACCGAACCAGCGCCCGGACCGGTACCGACCGGACTGCGCACCCGTCCGACGGCCACCCCCAGCAGGAGCCGGCCGCCGAGCCCGGCCGGGTGACCGACCGAGCCTGACAGCCGCGCCGGAAAGCACAGGGGTGGGGCGCCGCCGGCAAGAACCGGCCAACTGACCGACCGACGACGGCGACAGCGCCAGGCCGCGTGGGACCCGCGCGCCCGCCGGCACCGGCCCCCGGTGGGCCGGCCGGTCGGCGGGACCGTGGCCGACGGCGTGCGGCGGTCGACCACGGAACGGGGGCCGGTCAGGGGCGGCGGCGGTGTCTGCCGGCGTCGCGGAGGATGGTCTCGAAACGGGAGGCGCAGGACTCCAGGGCGAACTCGCGCTCGGCCAGGGCGCGGCTCTCCTTGCCCAGTCGCTCGGCTCGGGCCGGGTCGGCCAGGAGGTCCCGGATCCAGGCGGCCGCGGCGCCCAGGGCCCGCTCCTCGGGCGGGAAGACCGCCGAGCCCGCCTGCCGGAGCAGCCGCGCGGCGAGGTTGTCGGCGGGCATCAGGCCGAGCACCGGCCGGCCGGCGCACAGATAGGACAGCGTCTTGGACGGGACCGAGAACTGCCCGGCGTCCGGGTCCAGCAGGACGACGAGGACGTCCCCCGTGCCGAGCACCTCGGGCAGCCGCTCGTAGGGCTGGAAGGGGAGCAGGGTCAGCTCGACGCCCCGCGCGGCGGCGGCGTCCCGGAGCACGGGTACGGCGGGACCGTCGTTGACGACGACGAGCCGTACCGGACTCCCCTGGTCGCGCAGTCGCTCGGCGAGCCGCACCAGCAGCTCGGGGTTGTGTTTCAGCCCGAGCGTGCCCGAGTACAGCACCGTCCGCACGTCGTTCAGACCGTGCTCCGCCGACCAGGCGTTGGCCCGTGCCACCGGGACGATCTCGTCCAGCGGCGCCCAGTTGGGAATGACGGTGACCTTGCCGGCGGTGCCCCACTGCTCGTGGACCCGCACGAACGAGTCGGCGATCACCACGACGGCCGCGGCCTGCCGCGCCGACCACTTCTCGCCCGCCCCGAAGACCTTGGCCGCCAGCCCCATCGACCGGGCGACACCGCCGGCGGCGAAACTCTTCAGCGCGACCGCGGTCACGTCCTGGTGCCACAGCACCCAGGGGATGCCCAGCCTCCGCAGCACGGCCGCGGTCACCACCAGCACCGGGATCGGCAGGTTGGACAGCAGCGCCACGTCGGGCTTCTCGCGGCGGACCTGCCGGGCCAGTTCGAGGCCCAGCCGGGTCTCCTGGCCGAGCCGGCGGACGTAGGCCTCCTTGCGCAGCCGGACGCCGTCGCCGATGGTGGCGAAGCGCAGGCCGGAGACGTCGGAGGCGAGGTTGCCCTTGCCGGAGACGTACGCCGTGCACGTCGAGTGGACGACCTCGTGGCCGCGGCGCGCCAGCTCCCGGCTCAGCTGGGCCTGGAAGGGGTGGCCGCTGTAGTCGTGGACGAGGATCCTCATCGGCGTCACTGGTGGGAGCGCTTGACCTGGTCGTAGACCCACGCGTAGGTCTGCTCCAGTCCGTCGGCCAGGGAGACCGACGGCTCCCAGCCGTAGATCTCTCGGATCAGGGTGTTGTCGGAGTTGCGGCCGCGTACTCCCTGGGGGGCGTCCAGCCGGTAGCTGCGCTCGCAGCGGATGCCCGCGATCCGCTCCACGATGTCGACCAGCTGGTTGATGGTGACCAGCTCCGAGGAGCCGAGGTTGACCGGTACATCGCTGTCCCCCTCCATGATCATCTGGCTGCCGTGCAGACAGTCGTCGATGTACATGAAGGAACGGGTCTGCCGGCCGTCGCCCCAGATCTCGATGCGGTGGTCACCGGAGAGCACCGCCTCGGCCACCTTCCGGCAGACCGCGGCGGGCGCCTTCTCCCGGCCGCCCTCCCAGGTGCCGTGCGGGCCGTACACGTTGTGGTAGCGGGCGACGCGGGTGGTGAAGCCGTAGTCCTCCGTGTAGTGGCGGCACATGCGCTCGGAGAAGAGCTTCTCCCAGCCGTAGCCGTCCTCCGGCTGCGCGGGGTAGGCGTCCTCCTCGCGGAGCGCGGTGACGTTCGGATCGGTCTGCTTGCCGGCGGCGTAGACGCAGGCGGAGGAGGAGTAGAAGTACCGTTCCACGCCGGCCTCGTGCGCGGCCTGCAGCATGTGGGTGCTGGTCAGCACGGACATCATGCAGGCGGCCTTGTTGTTCTCGATGAACCCCATGCCGCCCATGTCGGCGGCGAGCATGTACACCTGCCGTGCGCCCCGGACGCCCGCGCGCGCGTTCTCCAGGAGCGACAGGTCGGCGATCACGTTCTCCGCGGCGTCGTGGACCTGGTACCACTCGTGCCGGGGCTTGATGTCGATGGAGCGGACGGTCAGCCCCTGGGCCAGCAGGGAGCCCACGAGATGGCCCCCGATGAACCCCCCGCCACCGGCAACGACGACGTCGACCTGCTTGCCCATGGGCAACTCCTTTGTCCGAAGATCTGATGACCTGGTGCGACCAAGGAATGCACATTTGTCCTGATTTTCGACTTATGGCACGCCGACCGCCTCCCCGCGTCACCCGATGACGCCGCCGCGCGCGCCTGTACGACTTCATGAGTTACGGGCGATATAAACCTCTTGATGAGCTTTCAGCTGAAATACCCGATTGATGAAGAGCAGCTGAGAGGAGACGCACACGGCCGCAGCGCGGTCGCGGTCTCTCTCTGGGCCCTGGCGCTGCTGGTCCTGCTGCCGGGGCTGCTTCTCCAGTCGGGCGGCGGGCACCTGTCGGTCGTGCTCGCCGTGCAAGGCGTGGTGGTGGCACACACCGGTACGGTCCTCATCCGCGCGCTCACCGCGACGACGGTGCGGCTCGTCGCCCTCGGCTTCTGGGTGTTCGCCTATGTCTGGCTCGGCCTCGCGCCCCTGGCGCAGCTCGCCACCGACACCTACCCGTGGCCCTACCGGACCGGCCAGGGGACCGCCCTCACGGCCGTGGCCGTCGTCGAACTCGGACTCCTCGCCCACACCGCGGGATCCGCCGTCGCCGCCCGCCGGGAACGCACCCGCGCGGCCGGGCCCGCCACCGCCCCGCCGGGGCCGGTGGAACGGCTGCTGTCCCGCCGCCTCGCCCCCTGGCGCCTGCTGGCGCTGAGCGGGCTCGCCCTGGCCCTGGCGGCCGTGCTCATCCCCGCCCAACCCGGCGGTGTCACCGCCTACTTCACGAGCCGTCAGGCGCTGCGCGAGGCGGGCCTCGCGGAGGGCGCGGACGACGCCTTCGTGGCGGCCCTGCGCAGCTGGTCCCTGTCCGTGCCCGCCTTCTGGGCGCTGCTGGGCCTGCTGCACGTACCGCGCGTCCCCGGCGGGGACCGTCTGCTGCGCGGTGTCCGCCGGCTGCTGCTGCCGCTCCTCCTCGCGCTGAACGTCGTCGTCAACAACCCCGTCAGCAAACCGCGGTTCTGGGTCGGCACGGTCCTGCTGACCCTGCTGTTCTCCGTGCCCCGGATGTGCCGTCCCCGCGCCTTCCGCGCCATCGCGGCCACCCTCATGGCGACCGTGCTGCTGGTCTTCCCGTACAGCGACTACTTCCGCTACAGCGACCGGGAGCAGTTCACCGTCGTCTCCCTCTCCGCGCAGTTCACCACCAACGGCGACTACGACGCCTTCCAGCAGGTGCAGACCGGTGTCGACCTCGCGCGGGACGAGGGGTTCTCCCCGCTGAACGTGCTGGGTCCCGTCCTGTTCCCGGTCCCGCGCTCGGTGTGGCCGGACAAACCGGAGGACACCGGGATCGCGCTGGCCCACTACGCGGGCTACGACTTCCTCAACCTCTCCGCCCCGCTGTGGATCGAGAGTTACCTGTGGGCCGGCCCGCCCGCCGTGGCCGCCGTGTTCTTCCTGCTCGGCGCGGCCGGACGGCGCATGGACGACGTACGCCACCGGCTCCGCGGCCGGACCGGCACCCTCGCGACCCTGCTGGTCCCGGCCTTCGCCTTCTACCAGATGGTCTTCCTGCGCGGCAGCCTGCTCGGGATCGTCGGCCCGCTGACGCTGCTGCTGACCGTTCCGCTGCTCATCACCACCCGCACGGCCCGCGCGCCCCGGCCCGTCCCGTCGGTGCCGCCGACCGCACCCACCCACCCCGCCCGGATCCCCGGAACAGGAGGCCCTCCGTGACCGGCCCCATCCACCTCTACGACCGGTACGACGAGCCGGACCAGCTACGCGACCAACTGCGCCGGCTGCTGCGCCACCGCGCCCTCATCGCCCTGGGGATGATCCTGGGACTGCTCGGCGGGGCCGCCCTGGCGCTCACCCGCGCCCACACCTACACCTCCACCAGCGAAGTCCTCGTACGCTCCACCGCCGACCCCTTCGGCGCGGTCAGCGTGGCCGCCGACAACCAGGTCAGCATGGGCACCGAGCAGCAGATCGCCGGCAGCGCCGCGGTCGCCGTCCGCGCGGCGCGCCTGCTGGGCCAGGCCGACAGCAGGGCGGCCGCGCTGGAGGACGACCTGCGGATCACCAACCGGGCCAAGTCCCAGGTGCTGCGCTTCGAGTTCACCGCCCGCACCCCGGGGCGTGCCGCGCGCGGTGCCAACGCCTTCGCCGAGGCCTATCTGGCCGACCGCAGGACCCGGAACGAAGCCGCCGTACAGCGGGCCACCCGCAGCGTGGAGCAGCAGATCAAGGCGGTGCAGGCGGCCAAGAAGAAGGCCGAGGAGAAAGACACGGAGACAGACACGGAGAAGGACACGGGGGACGACACCGCGAAGGCCGTGCAGAGCCAGCTGGACACCCTGCACAAGCGCATCGTCGAGATCAGGTCCCGTGACACCGAGGGAGGCGACATCGTCCGCCCCGGCGAGGCGCCCCGCCGGCCCTCGGGCCCCGGCCGGCCGACCCTGCTCACCCTCGGCCTGGCCGGCGGTCTGGCCCTCGGCGTCCTGCTGGCCTGGCTGCGCTCCGCCCTCGACACCCGGGTCCGCTCGGCCGACGAGGCCCGGGCGGCGCTGCGCACCCCGGTGCTCGGCCTGCTGCCCCCCGGGCGCGACGAGGACGACGACCTGCTGACCGTCGGCCGCCAGGGCGGTGACCGTGCGGAGACCCTCCGCGCCCTCGCCTTCCGCCTGCACGGGACCGGCCTGCCCGCCGGCACCGGCCGGATCCTCGTCGTGTCCCCCCGGCACGGTGCCGCCACCGAGGAGGTCGCCGTGAACCTGGCCGCGGCCCTCGCGGAGTGCGGCGACGAGGTACTGCTGGTGGACGCCGACCCCGGCACGCCCGCCCTCACCGCACGGCTGCCGCTGCTGCCGGACGACGCCCGCACCCCCGAGGAGGCCTCCTCCCTGCCCGACGGGAGCCGCCTCGTCGACGCCGGGACCGCCGGACGGTTCGCCTGCTGCGCCGGCACCGGTGCGCCCGACCGGGCGGGCGGACCCGCCGCCGGCCTGCGGATGCCGGCCGGGTCCGACTCCCGCACCACGGTCGTCGTCGCCCGGCCGCTCCTGGAACACGCCGACGCCCTGGCCCTCGCCCAGCGCGTCGACGGCGTCCTGGTCGTCGCCGGCCTCGACACCACCCGGCGGGACGACCTCAGGCGGGTGCACGAGCTGATCGGCTGCTCCGGCGGAACCCTCCTCGGCACCGTGCTCGACACCGGACGCCGGCACGGACGTCTCCGTGCCGCCCTGCGCCGCCGTGCCGGGCGCCGCCCGGAGGCCGAGCCCGCCACACCGGTCGTGGAACTCCCGGCGCAGGACGACACGCTCTCGGTCTCCCGCGGATGACCGCCCCGGAAGCGACCACCCCCGCCGCCCCGAACAGCGTCGCCGCCACCGCGCGGGGCGGCTGGTGGGGGGTGGCGGGCTCCGCGACCAACGCCGTCTTCGCCTTCGTCTTCGTCGGCCTGATCACCCGCGCCCTCGGAGCGCGGGGAGCGGGCGCCGTCTTCACGGGCGTGGCCCTGTTCACCATCCTCAGCCACACCTGCAAGCTCGGCGCCGACAGCGGGCTCGTCCGCTTCGTCTCGCGCGACATCGCCCTGGGCGGCGGCCGCTCGGTGGGCGGTCTGCTGCGCGCGGCCGTCGTCCCCGCGCTCGTGGCCAGTACGGCGGCCGCCCTGCCCCTGCTGCTGTGGCCCGCGGTGGCCACCACGCTCCTGCCGCACCTGCGACCGGCCGACGCGGTCACCCTGGTCCGGCTCTTCGGGCTGTTCCTGCCCGTCGCCACCGTCGGACTGGTCCTGCTCGGCGCCAACCAGGGCCACGGCACCGTGGTGCCGTTCGTCGGCGTGGAGCAGATCGGCAAACCCGTGCTGCGCGTGCTGATCGCCGTCGCGGTGGCCGCCTGGGCACCGGGCATGCTCCCCCTGGCCGCGGCCTGGCTGCTGCCCGCCCTGGCCGGCACCGTGGCCGCCTGGCTGGCCCTGCGCCGCTGCCGCGCCGCCCGCGGCACCACGCACCCGGCCGTACGCGGAGCCGTTCCCTGGCGCGCCTTCTGGAGTTTCGCGGCACCCCGCGCGGTCTCGTCCGTCTTCGACTTCAGCGCGGTCTGGGTCGGCGTCATCCTGCTGTCCGCCCTGGCCACCGGCGCCGAGGCCGGTGTCTACACCGCCATCGGCCGCGTCATCACCGCCGGCACCCTGCTGCAACTGGCCATCCGGCTCGCCGTGGCGCCCCAGATCAGCCGGCTGCTCGCCGTCGACCAGGTCGCCGAGGCGCGCCACCTGCACCGCGTCTCGACCTGCTGGATCGTGCTCTTCTCCTGGCCGCTGTTCGTCCTCGTCGCCGCCTTCCCCCGGACCGTGCTGTCGGTCTTCGGCCCGGAGTTCGTCGACGGAGCGCCCGCCCTCGTCGTGCTGTGCGGGGCCGCGATGGTCAACGTCGCGGTCGGCAACGCCCAGACCGTGCTGCTGATGTCCGGCCGGAGTTCCTGGCATCTGGCCGTCACCGCCGCCGCGTTCACCGTGCAGCTGACGGTCGGTCTGCTCACCGTGCCGAAGTGGGGTGTGCTCGGGGCCGCCCTGTCCTGGGGCGCGGCCATCGTCGTGGAGAACCTCTCGGCCGCCCTTCTCATCCGGCTGCGCCTCGGCTTCACGACCGTGGACCGCGGCTACACCACCGCCCTCGGTGCCGGACTGGCCGTCTCGGTGGTGCTGGCCGCCCTGCGCTCACTGGAAGGTGACACGCCGTCAGGACTCGCCGCCGGGATGACCTTGGGAATGTGTGTATTTGGTACTACTTTGTGGTGGTATCGCAGGCCGCTGGGAGTGAGTGAGCTGGTCGGAGTTCTGCGCCGTCGCGCTGCGTGAGCCCAGGCAGGGGTGTACGGCCGGGGCTCGGCGGGCCCCGTGTCATTCCCCGCGCGTCGCCCACACCACTGCCATCCGGGGTGTCCATTGCGCCTGAGAAAGCTCCCGTCGAGGGCGGCCACCAGGGCTGTCACCGTCGCCCTCCTGTGCTCCGCCGCACAGCTCCATCCCCCCGCCGCCGTGGCCGCCGGCGCAGCCAAGGCGTCCTTCACCGCCGACCCGCTGACCACATGGCAGACGAACGGCATCGTCTGGTCGCTGGCCTCCGCGCACGGGGTCGTCTACGTCGGCGGAACCTTCGACTCGGTACGGCCGTCCGGCGCGGAACCCGGCGACCGGGAGGTCCCGCGCCGCAACTTCGCCGCGTTCGACGCGGTGACCGGCGCCCTCCTGCCGTGCGCGCCCTCCTTCACCGGGGGCGAGGGAACCGTCCGCGCCCTCAAGGCCTCGCCGGACGGCCGGGTGCTCTACGTGGGCGGCTCCTTCAGCCGGGTCGGGTCCACCGGCGTGGCCAGCGCCGTGGCCCTGGACACGGCCGACTGCACCCTGCGCCGGGACTTCCGGCCGGCGGTGTCCGCGACCGTCCGGGCCATCGACGTCACCGACCGCACGGTCTATCTCGGCGGTGACTTCCGCCGGGTCGACGGCCGGACCAGGCAGCACATCGCCGCCCTCACCCCCAAGGGCGCCCTGCGGACGTTCCGGGCGGACATCGACGCCCCGGTGCGCGCGCTGTCGGCGGTGCCCTCACGGGGAAAGCTCTACGCCGGCGGCGACTTCGAGTGGGTCAACGGCCGGTGGGCCCGCTCGCTGGTCACCCTGGACGCCACCAGCGGAGCGACCGAGCACACCTTCCCCAACTGGCTGCCGTCCCGGTCGTCGGTGAAGTCGATCGCGCGGGACGGCACCCGCTTCTACGTCGGTGCCGAAGGCCACGGCGAGGGCATCTTCGACGGCCGTATCGCGGGCCGGCTCGACGACGACAGCATGGTGTGGAAGGACACCTGCCACGGCGCCACCCAGGCCGTCCTGCCCTACGACGGCGTCCTCTACAGCGCCTCCCACGCCCACGACTGCAGCGGGACACCGGGCGGCTTCCCCGAGCGGCAGGACCGGCAGCACCTGCTGGCCCAGTCGCCCCGGACCAGCAGGATCCTGCACTGGTTCCCCGACACCGACGAAGGGACGGGGGAGAAGGTGGGACCGCGTGCGCTGACGGTCGCCCGGGGAGTCCTCTGGGTGGGCGGCGAGTTCACCCGGGTCAACGGCAGACCCCAGCAGAGCCTCACCCGCTTCGGCGCCGGCCCCGACACCGGGGCACCGCCGGTGCCGGCCCTCTCCCTCTCCGCCGCCCGCGCCGGACAGGTCACCCTGCGCTGGAAGGCCTCCTGGGACCGGGACGACGCGTCGCTCACCTACCGGCTCTACCGGGACGGCCGGCTGGTCTCGCAGCAGAAGCGGTCGTCCACCTACTGGAACCGCCCGTGGATGAGCTACACCGACTCCGTGGACGCCGGCACCCGTCACCAGTACCGGATCGAGGTGTCGGACGGGGTGAACACCTCGCCGAAGTCCCCCGCGCTGCGCGTGGCCGTACCCGCGAAGGCGGCGGCCGGGACGGCGGGTGACGCATGGAGATGACCCGCATCGGCTTCGCGCCCGGTGTCTACGACCTGTTCCACATCGGCCACCTCAACATCCTGCGCCAGGCGCGCCGGCACTGCGACCGCCTCATCGCCGGGGTCACCTCGGACGACCTGGTCGTACGTCTCAAAGGCCGGCCGCCGGTCGTCCCGCTCACCGAGCGCCTGGAGATCGTCGGCAGCCTGCGCTACGTCGACGTCGCCGTCGTCGAGTCGGAGGAGGACAAGCTGGAGACGTGGAAGCGGATCGGCTTCCACGTCATCTTCAAGGGCGACGACTGGCGGGGCACGCCCAAGTGGGTCGAGCTGGAACGCCGTTTCGCGCAGGTCGGCGTCGAGGTCGTCTACTTCCCCTACACCATGCACACCTCCAGCACCCTGCTGCGCGGCTCGCTGGAGCTGCTGTCCCGGCAGAAGACACAGGACACCGCCTCAGCGCAGCTCGCGGAACCACTTGACCAGGAAGGCGGCCATGAACAAGAGGTGGGCCAGCAGCAATGCGCAGTACACGGAAAGGAAGACGTGCTGACTGCCCAGGAATAGGAAGCTGACGCAGGTCACTCCGTAGTCGACGGGCAGGAGCAGCACGGCCCGCAGCGCCGGGGCGGGCTCCGCCGGCGCCGGGGCCGCCGTCCGCCGCTTGAGCTGCTCGGTCAGGATCCCGGCGAAGAAGATGACCACGGCCGCCAGCTCGAACAGCATCGGGGCCAGCAGGAAGGCCGGACCGGGCAGCGAGAAGAACCGGTAGAACGACACCAGCACGACCAGGTGCACCGTGACCAGCTTGACGCAGTCCAGCACATGATCCAGCCATTCGCCGGACGGACTTCCCGAGCGCTGGGTGCGGGCGAGCTGTCCGTCCGCCGAGTCCAGGGCGAACCCGACGGCCAGGGCCGCACAGACACCGACCGACATCCCCGGACCGGGCCGCACCAGGGCCACGGCGGCCAGGGCCGGAAAGGTGAACAGGGCGCCGAGCACGGTCAGCTGATTGGGGGTCGCGCCGACGCGGTAGGCCAGCGCGGCCAGGAGGCGGCCGGCCGGACGGTTGACGAACAGGGTGTAGGCCGACACCCCCTTCGCGGGCTTCTGTGCCGCCGACATATGCCTGAGCACCTCGATGAACCCGGTCATTTGGCTCCTTATCGGCTGGAAAGAAGGGGATTATGACAGAACGGGATGGATCGGTGTCCCGTGTCAGCCGTCGGCGACTTCTGCGTGGCGGCGCCTCGGTGCTGGCCGCCACGGCCCTGTCCGCCCGCAGCGCGTCGGCCGCCGGGCGCTCCCCGGACGGGTCGGACACCGTGGTCAACGTGATCGACCTGGGGGCGGTGGGCGACGGGCGGACCGACGACAGCGGGGCCTTCGAGGTCGCCTACTCGCACGCCGCCGCCCGTGTCTCCGGCGGGGTCGGCCGCGTGGTCATCGAGATCCCCGCCGGCGAGTACCTCATCACCCGCCCGCACGCGCTGCTGAACGGTGTCGCGCCGCCCCGGCCCGCGAGCGGCCTGCGGTTCTCCGGCGCGGGCAGGCGCATGACCAGCCTCGTCTTCCGCCCCGACACCGGCCCCGGCTCCTACCTCTGCCGGAACCAGGACGTGTGGTCCAACCTCTCCTTCGAACGCATGCAGTTCCGCTCGGCCACGCCCGGCGCCTCCTTCTTCGACTCGTACTCGACCGGGCAGGCCCAGGACTACCGGTTCTCCGAGTGCGAGTGGATGGGGGAGTGGGAGTACGGGCTCGCCCTGAGCGGCACGGACACCAACTCGGAGATGCGGTGGGAGGCGTGCCGGGTCGGCGGCCGGTACCGCAGGGCGTTCCTGTACTCGGGGCTGACCCGGGCGGGACAGCAGGACCCGAACGACCAGGACCAGTTCCTCAACTACTGGTTCACCGACATGAAGGTCGAGTACGAGTGGGGAAACTTCCTGGAGTTCCCCTACGGGGGTTCCATCGCCTGCCGGGGCGGCTCGTACATCATCACGGACAGACGGCCGCAGAGCACCCCGGAGTACGGCACCACCAGCACGTTCTTCCGCTTCCCCGTCGGCCGGCACCACGACTCCGTACAGCGGTTCCACGCCCAGGACATCCGCTTCGAGGTACGCAACCCCGACGCGGTCGTCATCGACTGCGTGTGGAACAGCGGCACGGTCCACTTCAGCGACTGCGACGACACCGCCTTCGCCCACCAGGACTTCTCCGCCGACGTCCGCCCGCACCGCTACACCGTGGGCCCGCGCGGGCCGCTGATCCGCTACGACTCCTGCCAGCTGGTGGGCCGCCACGAGTACCGCCCGGCCGCCGCGCCCGGCCCGCTCCCGGTGCTCGCCCGCTACGACATGTGTCTGCTCCGCAGCCACACGGCACAGGACTTCGCGGTAGGCGCCGGCGGCGCGGGCCAGGTCCCCTTCGTCCAGTTCGTCAACTGCGTCGACGAGGGCAACGCCGGCGAAGCGTCCCGGCCGGCCTCCCCTTCCTCCCCCTCCACCCCCTCCACCCCGCCGCCGTGCCTCGCGCCGGGCCAGTCCCCGAGCCCGGCCCCCGGCACCCCCGCCCCGGCCCCGGAGACGACCCCGGAGCCGAGTCCCGCCTCGGCGCCCGCACCGCAGCCGGCGACGACACCCGCGCCCGGTCCCGCCACGGCGCCCGGCACCCCGGACGCCCCCGGGCCCGACGCCGGTCAGGCGGGCTGTCCCTCCCCGCAGCACAAGCTCCCCTGACCCGGTGTACTCCGTCCGCACCGGCCGCCTGCCCACCTGCGGAACGGCGGTCACTCGTGGGAGGGACTTCACGGCGCCGGTGGACCGGCCGCGGACGAGTCGGCGCGCAAGCTCACAGATATGCGCGGAGGGGGCGCCCATACTCCGGAAACACCGACAGGAAAGGCATCAAATGTCACGCTTGGCGCATTCGGCGCTGCATGGGGTCCGGCCGGTCATGGCCGCACTCACCGCTGTCGCCGCCGTCATGGCCGTAGGCCTGTCCGGGCCGCCCTCGACAGCCGCGGAACCGCCCGGCGCTCCCCGTGCGGCCGGCGCACCGTCATCGATCCGCACCCTGGCCGCCAAATTGACGACGCCTTGGGGAATCTCGTTCCTCCGGGGCCACAAAGCGGCACTGGTGACGGAACGCGACACCGCGGTGGTCTGGAAGGTCGCCTTGGACGGCGCCAAGAAGAAGGTCGGCACGGTGCCGAACGCGGTGTGGAGCGAGCAGACGCAGGACAAGGGCGGACTGCTGGGTGTCGCCGTGTCCCCGACCTGGAACGGGACCACCGACAAAGACGTGTTCTTCATGGAGACCACGCGCGAGGACAACCGTGTGGTCAAAATGCGCTTCGACGGCGACAAACTCAGCGCCTACACCCCCATCCTGACCGGAATCGTCAGGGACACCCAGCACAACGGCGGAAAGATCGCTTTCGGGCCCGACGGATATCTGTACGTCACCACCGGCGACGCCCAGCAGCGCAATCTCGCCCAGGACAAGAAGTCGCTCAACGGAAAGATCCTGCGGATCACCAAATCCGGTGCCGCCGCCCCCGGAAACCCGTTCGGCACCCGCGTCTACAGCTACGGCCACCGCAATCCCCAGGGACTGGCCTGGGACCGGGCCGGGCGGCTGTGGTCGACCGAGATCGGCGCGGAGAAGTGGGACGAACTCAACCTCGTCAAGCCGGGCAGGAACTACGGCTGGCCCACCTGTGAGGGCACCTGCTCCACCGCGGGAATGACGAATCCCAAAATGGTCTGGGACCCGGACGAGGGAGGCGTGCCCGCCCAGATCGCGGTCGTCAACGACGTCATCTACGCCTCCACACTGAGCGGCCGCCGGCTGTGGCGCATCCCGATCGACGCCACCGGCCAGGACGTCGGCCCCGCGACCGCCTACTACAACGGCACCTACGGCCGGCTGCGGGCGCTGGCCAAGGTCCCCGGCGCCGACCAGCTGTGGCTGGGCACCAGCGACCGCGGCGACGCCAAGGACCTCCTGCTCAAAGTGACCATCAAGTAGGGGCGGTCGGCTGAAGGCTCCCTCCCAACCGGGGAGGGGAACACCCCGTGCAGAAAGGAAGGTACGCACCATGACCGAAGCCGTCGAGCAGGGCGAACAGCACGCCCGCAGCACCGAGGAGGCCGACCGGACCGCCTGGCAGACCCCCGGATACGTGGTCGTCGACACCGCGCTGGAGGTCACCGCCTACTCCCTCAGCGTCCGCTAGCCCCCGTCATGCTGCTGCAGGTGCTCGGTACCGCGGCCGGCGGCGGCATCCCCCAGTGGAACTGCGCGTGCCCCGGGTGTTCCGGGGCACGCGCCCACCCCGGGCGGCGCCGCCGACACGCCTCACTGGCCGTCCGTGCCGACGAGGGCCGCTGGTACCTCGTCAACGCCACCCCCGACCTCGGCGACCAGATCGAGGACCATCCGGTGCTCCACCCCGGGCCCCGGCCCCGGCAGACACCGGTCGCCGGAGTCGTCCTCACCGACGCCGAACTCGACCACACGCTGGGAATCTGGCGGCTGCGCGAGGCGGACCGCCTGGAGATCCTCGCCACCGGCCCCGTCCGCCAGGCGGTCGACGGCCGCCTGCGCCTCGGCGCGGTCCTCACCCCGTACACCACCCTGACCTGGCGGGAGCTGCGGTGCCCGGGCACCCAGCCCCTGCTCGGCGACGCGAGCGGCCCGGCCGGATCCGGCGTCCTGATCAGCGCCGTACCCGTCTCCGGCAAGCGCCCGCGCTACGCCGCCGACGCCCCCGCGGACGACGCCTGGGTCGTCGCGCTGCGCCTGTACGAACCGGCCACCGGCCGGTCCGTCCTGTACGCCCCGGCCGTGGCCGCCTGGTCCGACGCGCTGCACCAGGCCGCCGCCGAAGCCGACTGCGTCATCCTCGACGGCACCTTCTGGGACGACGAGGAACCCCGCAGCGCGGGCATCTCCCCCCGCACCGCCACCGGCATGGGTCACCTGCCCATCGACGGACCGGGCGGCACCGCCGGCATCCTCGCCACGCTGTCCGCCCGCTGCCTCTACACCCACCTCAACAACACGAATCCCCTCGTCGACCCCGCCGCACCGCAGCACAAGCGGCTCGCCCGGCTGGGTCTCGGGGTGGCCGAAGACGGAATGGTGATCGAGCTGTGACCACGACCCTCGCCCCGCCGGCGAAGCCCTGGAGCCCCGCCGAGTTCGAGACCCGCCTGCGCGCGGTGGGCCAGGACCGCTACCACGACCGCCATCCCTTCAACATCCGCATGCACCAGGGCGATCTCTCCCCGGACGAGGTGCGCTGCTGGATCACCAACCGCTTCCACTACCAGCGCCACATCCCGGTCAAGGACGCGCTGATCCTCGCGAAGCTGGACTCGCCGTTCCTGCGGCGCATGTGGCTGCGGCGGATCGAGGACCACGACGGACGCGGTGAGGGCGAGGGCGGCATCGAGCGCTGGCTGCGGCTCGGCGAGGCGGCCGGCCTCGACCGCGCGACCCTGCTGTCGGGCGAGACCGTGCTGCCGGGGGTCCGGCTGGCCGTCGAGGGCTACGTCAACTTCTGCCGCCTGCGCTCACCCCTGGAGGCCGTCGCCGCCTCGCTCACGGAGCTGACCGCGCCCGATCTGATGCGCCTGCGCATCGAGGCGTTCGAGCGCCACTACCCCTGGATCTCGGCCGACGGACTCGCGTACTTCCGCGCCCGCGTCGACCAGGGCCGACGCGACAGCGCCGAGGCGCTGGACCTCGTACGGGAGTGGGCCCGCACCCGCGAGGAGCAGGAGAAGGCCGTGGCCGCGCTCTCCTTCAAGTGCGATGTCCTGTGGTCCCTGCTCGACGCCGTGCAGCAGGGCTCGCGGGAGCAGGTGTGAGAGCGCAGCCCACGGACCGGTGGTGCCCGGCGCTCGCCCCCGCGCTGATGCTGCGGCACGACCCCGTGCGCGGCACGGACCTGCTGGTCCTGCCGGAACGCGTGGTCGTCCTCACCGGGCACGCCGGCACCGTCGTCGGCCTGTGCGACGGCACCCGTACCGTGCCCGGGATCGTCGGCGAGCTGTCCGCACGCTTCCCCGGCGCGCCGGTGGCCGGCACCGTCCCCGCCTTCCTGGACAGCCTGCGCCAGGAGGGCTGGCTGACATGACCACCCCCGTGAACCCCGCGAACCCCAAAGCCGCCGTGGCACCCCCGTGGGCCCTTCTCGCCGAACTCACCCACGCCTGCCCGCTGCACTGCCCGTACTGCTCGAACCCCCTGGAACTGGCCCGCCGCTCCGCCGAGCTGAGCACCGACGAGTGGACCGACGTCCTGCGTCAGGCCGGCGCGCTGGGCGTCGTACACACCCATCTCTCCGGCGGCGAACCGCTGCTCCGGCCCGACCTGGAGCGGATCGTGGCCGCCGCCGAGACCGCCGGGATCTACACCCAGCTGGTCACGAGCGGCACCGGCCTGGACGAGGCCCGGCTGGCCGCGCTCACCGCGGCCGGGTTGCGCAGTGTCCAGCTGTCCGTGCAGCACGCCGACCCGCGGGCCGGCGACCGTATCGCCGGACGCCCCTCCTCCTTCGCCGCGAAGGAACGGGCCGCGGCGCTGGTCCGCCGGGCCGGGCTCCCGCTCGGCCTGAACGTCGTACTGCACCGCGACAACCTCGACGCCGTCGACGCCCTCATCGATCTGGGCGTGACCTGGGGCGCGGACCGCATCGAGCTGGCCAACACCCAGTTCTACGGCTGGGGGCTGCTCAACCGCTCCGCGCTGCTACCCACCCGCGACCAACTGTCCCGCGCCCGCGAGACGGTGGAACGCCGCCGGGCCCAACTGGCCGACCGGATCGACCTGGTGTGGGTCGTCCCCGACTACTTCGACGGCGTGGCCAAGCCCTGCATGGGCGGCTGGGGCGCGGTCTCCCTCACCGTCGCACCGGACGGAACCGTCCTCCCCTGCCCCGCGGCCGCCTCCCTCCCGGACCTCGCCCCACCCAGCGTCCGCGACCACCCACTGGCCTGGATCTGGGAGCACTCCCCAGCCTTCAACCGCTACCGCGGCACCGACTGGATGACGGGTCCCTGCCAGGGCTGCCCCCGCCGGGAGGAGGACTTCGGCGGCTGCCGCTGCCAGGCCTTCGCCCTCACCGGCGACGCCACCCGCACCGACCCGGCCTGCGCCCTCTCCCCCGACCACCACCTCGTCCGCGACCCGGCCGACACCCCCCTCCCCGAGCCCCCGCCGTACGTCTACCGCCGTCCCGGGGCGGCGGCGGTACCGGGACCGGCGTGACGCGTAGCCCACGCCAAAATGCCCTCTGACCCGCGATTCCGCAGGTCAGAGGGCATTTTTTTGAAGTGGAGCCTAGGGGAGTCGAACCCCTGACATCCGCCATGCAAAGACGGCGCTCTACCAACTGAGCTAAGGCCCCGAGAACGAGGGACCGGCCGGAAGGATCGTGTTCCGGCGGGTGCCGCAGACCAGAGTACCGGGTCACCCCCCATATCCCGCAAAAAGATTGGGGGTCCCCGCGGATGACCACTCTCCGTAAGATGCTCGACGTGGTTCGCTACAGCGAACCGCGGTTTTCAGGGGAAGCGATGGGGAGACGCAATGGACGCCGCACAGCAGGAAGCCACCGCCAGAGCGCGGGAGCTGCAGCGGAACTGGTACGGGGAGCCGTTGGGGGCGCTCTTCCGTAAGCTCATCGACGATCTCGGGCTGAACCAGGCCCGGCTCGCGGCGGTCCTGGGCCTGTCCGCTCCGATGCTCTCGCAGCTGATGAGCGGCCAGCGCGCGAAGATCGGCAATCCCGCGGTGGTCCAGCGGGTGCAGCTGCTGCAGGAGCTGGCGTCCCAGGTGGCCGACGGCAGCGTGAGCGCCGCCGAGGCGACCGAGCGCATGGACGAGATCAAGAAGTCGCAGGGGGGCTCCGTGCTCAGCAACACGACGCACACGACGAACAGTTCGGGTGCGCCGACCGTCAAGCGCGTGGTCCGCGAGATCCAGTCGCTGCTCCGCTCGGTGGCCGCGGCGGGCGACATCATCGAGGCCGCGGACGCCCTCGCCCCGAGCCACCCCGAACTCGCGGAGTTCCTCCGCGTCTACGGCGCCGGCCGCACCTCCGACGCCGTGGCGCACTACCAGTCCCACCAGAACTGACCCGCCGGCCGGGCACGGGGTCCGGGGGGCGTGGCGCTCGTCTCGTGGGTAGGGAGTAGCGAGCGGCACGGGGGACGCGTGAGGTTCGTCGGACCAGGGGAGGAGCGGCGGCTGCCATGGGTGAGGTCTTCGCCGGCCGGTACGAGCTGGCCGACCCGATCGGACGCGGTGGCGTGGGCGCCGTATGGCGTGCCTGGGACCACCGCCGACGGCGTTACGTGGCCGCCAAGGTCCTCCAGCAGCGCGACGCCCACTCCCTGCTCCGCTTCGTCCGCGAGCAGGCCCTGCGCATCGACCACCCGCACGTCCTGGCCCCGGCCAGCTGGGCCGCCGACGACGACCAGGTGCTGTTCACCATGGACCTGGTCGCCGGCGGCTCCCTGGTCCACCTGGTCGGCGACTACGGCCCCCTGCCGCCGGCGTACGTGTGCATCCTGCTCGACCAGCTGCTGTCCGGGCTCGCCGCCGTCCACGCGGAGGACGTGGTCCACCGGGACATCAAGCCCGCCAACCTGCTCCTCGAAGCCACCGGCACCGGCCGGCCGCGGCTCAGGCTGTCCGACTTCGGCATCGCCATGCGGCTCGGTGAGCCCCGGCTGACGGAGACCAACCTGGTCGTCGGCACGCCCGGCTATCTCGCCCCCGAGCAGGTGCTGGGCGCCGAACCCGACTTCCCGGCCGACCTGTTCGCCGTCGGCCTGGTCGCCCTCTACCTCCTGGAGGGCGCCAAGCCCGACGCCAAGGCGATCGTGCAGTACTTCCTGGAACACGGGACGCCCGGCCCGCCCCAGGGCATCCCGGAACCGCTCTGGCAGGTCATCGCCTCACTGCTCCAGCCGGACCCCGCGGACCGGTTCCGCACCGCCACGGGGGCGCGCAAGGCGCTGGCCGCCGCCGCGGAGCTGCTGCCGGAGCCCGGCCCCGACGACGAACTCATCGAGATCTTCGACCAACTCGGCCCGCTGCCGCCCGGTTTCGGCCCCGACGGCCCGCTCCAGCAGGCCTCCGGGGTGGCCCTGGAGCTGGTCCCGGACGGCAGGTCGGCCACGGCCGCCGAGGCGACCGGCACCGGCTCCCTCTCCGACACCGGCAGCTTCCGCCTGCCCCCTCCCCAGCAGACCCAGGAGACCGAGCAAGCCCAGCAAGCCCAGCAGGACCAGCAGGCCGGGAAACCCCAGCAGTCCCCGCAGCCCCCGCCCCCGGTGTCGTACGCCCTGCGCGACCCCCGCGTCGACACCGGCACCGCCGCGTACACCGCCCGCGATCCCCAGGTGCCACCGCCCTACACCCCTCCGCCGGCCCCGCCCGCACCGCGCGCCCGCGGCCGTCGGGCGCGGCGCGCGGCCCGCCGGCCCGGTCCGCCGGCCAGGGCCGCGATCCCGATCCTGCTGCTGGCGCTCGCCTGCTACGCGGTGGGTTTCTGGGCGCTGGCCCGGGTCTGAGCCCGGCGGGCCGCCACCGTCCACCCGCCGAGGAGGAGGAGCAGCGCGGTTCCGGTGCCGATCCCGCCGACGGCGACCAGCAGCATCACCCGGTGATCGTCACCGGCCCCGGTGTCCCCGGTGAGCGCGGCCTCCCGGTCCTCCTCCGTGACCGTGAAGACGTCGTCCGGCACGGGCCGGCCGGCGTACCCGGGCCCCGCGTGCGCCTGGCCGTCCACCCGGACCCGCAGGGTCACCTCGAACGGCCCCGGCCCGAACGCGCCGGTCAGCTGGGTGCCGAGGCTCAGGACCAGGTAGTACTCGCCGGCGAAGCGGACGGAGGTGACCCCGGCGGGTACGGCGTACCGGTTGGTGTAGTCCACCGGCGGCAGCGGGGCGAGGGCGGCGGACTTGGTGGTGCCGGTGTAACCGAGGGAGGCGTCGTCGACGTAGCCGCGCACGGGGTTGTAGAGGGAGAGGTTCAGGGCGCCGCCGGCATAGCCGTGGCCCGGGGCGCCGGCCAGGTCGGCGGAGGCGTGCAGCCGCCGGCCCCAGTCCAGCGGCACCTTGTAGAACCGGGTCTCGCCGGGAGCGAGGGCGGTCCGCCAGACGCCCTGGCCCAGCGGTCGGGCGGTGGCGAACCCGGTGCCGCCGGGGCGGTCGCGGGGGGTGCCGGTGAGGGGTTCCGGCGTGGCGGAGTCCCAGGTCCGCGGCGCGGTGGTGGGGCCGGCTTTCGCGAGGGCCGGTTCCGTGACGGGCGCGAGCTCCAGGTCCCACCGCCCGGACGGGACCGCCGTACCGGAGCCCTCGGCGTCGAGACGCTCGACCAGCAGGTAGTACGTGCCCGCGCCCTGGCACAGGGCCTTGCCGGCCTCGCGCTGCCCCAGGGCCGTGACCGGCCGCGGGCTGAGCCCGGCGCCGAAGCGGGCGGAGGCGTAGAAGCAGGAGGTGCCGTTCGCGTCCTGGACCGAGACCCGGATGCCGTCGGTGGCGGAGACGGTCGCGTCCGCGGGCGGTACGGCGGTGACGGGGACGTACGCGGTGTCCGCGGCGGAGAGCCGGAGGCGGTAGAAGAGCCTGCCGCGCGGGGGCAGGGAGCTGCGGTAGGTGCGACCGGGGTCCAGCGGGGCGGCGTCCGCGGTGCGCTCCGCGCCGGCGACGGTCCGGGCGCCGGGAGCGAAGGCGTACGACCCCGGGCCCGCGTCGGCGTCGGCCTCGGCGTCGGCGGTCACGGCACTGGCCGGGACCCCGGCCGGCGGGGCGAGCGTGACGGCCAGTGCCGCCAGCGCGATCACGGCGCACCGGACGGCCACCGGCCACCGGGCGGCCACGGCGTACCGGGCCGTTACGGCCCGCCGCCACGCCCACGTCGCCGTACCCCCTCGCGCCCGCACGCGCCACCACCCCCAGTCGTCGGACGGCCGCACCGGACCGCAGGCCCCATCCTGCCCCGCGCGCCGCTCGGCCATCCGGGCAACGCGTACGCCCGTCCGAAACGCCCGGCAAGATCCGGCAACCCCCGCGCGCCGCCTAACCCAGGCTCCGGGACCCCGCAACACGGGGGACGCAAAACCCCGACCGCGCAGGCGGCCGGGGTCGGTTCAGCTCGGGTACTGGGGACTCACGAACCCGTGGGCACGGAGTCAGTCGCCTCCGTCCACAGGTCCTGCTCGGCGCGATCCGCCTGGATCTGGCGGTACACGAGGAGCCCGCCGATGGCGGCCAGTGCGACCAGGAGCAGCTTCTTCACCGCGCGACCTCGTCTTTCCTTGACGTAGGGGACCTCTGGCGCCCGACTATACACACCGACCGATATCGATCGGTGACCTGCGTCGGGCCCCAACTCCCGCCTGGGCGCGGCGCGGAAGTTCTCCAGCCCTGTGCGTCCATACGAGTGGTGTTGATCTGAACATCGACGCGCCACGGGCGTCGGTCCACCACTTCGCGGCCCTCATACACATCATGAGGAAAGTACGCAAATCGCCCGACCCGAAAGTGAGGGGCCATGGCCCGGAACAAGGTCATGAAGCTGTGGACCGCCATCGTCACCGCCTTCCTCGCGCTGTGCACGGCGCTCGGACTCGTCACCGCCGCCACCGCGCCCGCCGCCGCGGCCGGCCCCCGCACCGAGAGCCCCCGCACCGACACCGCGCAGCGCACGATCGCGACGATCCCGGCGGCACGCCACTGGGCCTGGTCCCACGGCAGGGCCCTGCCCCCCACGATGAAGCAGCGGATCCGGGCCGAGGCCCACGGAAAGACCCCGGGTTGCCGCCACCGCCCGGTCACCGAGTCCCAGACCCAGGCAGAGACCGCGGCCCAGGAGAACCCCTGGGAGCCCTCGGACCCCTCTGACCCCGCCCACTCCCTCGACTGCTGATCCTCCCGTACCGCAGTACCGCAACGTCTCGACCCACGGCGACTTGCGTACGCACCAGTCGACACGAACAGACCCCCGGCCGGGCTCGGCCGGGGGTCTCGCGCTGTTCCGGCCCCGGTACGACATGCTCATAGCACCTCGTAGATCACAGACGTACGACCCGGAAAGGTGGTGAGCGCTGCCGTGAACCGGCGCGTCACCGTAGTCACCGCTGTCCACGGCCCCTCCGCCCGGTTCCTGCCGGACGCGTACGCGTCCCTGTGCGCCCAGCTGCTGCCCGCCGGCTGGGAGTGGGAGTGGGTCGTGCAGCAGGACGGCACGACGGACGAGATCCGGCCGTACGTCCCGGACGACCCCCGGGTGTCCTTCCACCAGGGCCGGCCGGGCGGGCCCGGGGTAGCCCGCACCATCGCGCTGGCGCGCGCCGAGGGCACATACGTCAAGGTGCTGGACGCCGACGACCAGCTCACGCCGGGCGCGCTCGCCCGGGACCTCGCCGTGCTGGAGGCGGAGCCCAGCGTCGGCTGGACCACGTCCCGCGTGCTGGACCTGCTGCCCGACGGCTCCACGGCCGGCTTCCCCGGCGACCCCGACGAGGGCCCGATCGAGCGCGGCACCGTCCTCGACCAGTGGAAGCGGAACGACTTCCTCGCCCCGGTCCACCCGGCGAGCCTGTGCGTACGACGGGATCTGCTCACCGCCCTGGGCGGCTGGATGGCGCTGCCGGCCTCCGAGGACACCGGTCTGCTGCTGGCGCTGGACGCGGTGAGCCGCGGCTGGTTCTCGGCGGAGGCCGGACTGCTGTACCGCAAGTGGGAGGGGCAGGTCACCGGCCAGGCCGCCCACGTCGACCCCGCCGAGCGCGCGGCCCGGACGGCGGTCGCCGAGGCCCGGGCCCGCGCGCTCGCCGCCTTCGGCTGGAGCTATCCGCCGGCCCCGTCCGCCGCGACGGTCACTCGGTGAGGACGATCGCCTGCGAGGGGCACTTCTCGGCCGCCTCCCGGATCGCCTCCCGGGTCCGGGGGTCCTCGGCCGCCTCCGCCGCGCCGGGCCGTACGACGCCGTAGCCGTCCTCGAACGCGAACACGGCCGGTGCCCGGTGCGCGCACTCGGCGGAGCCGTAGCACAGGGAGCGGTCGACGGAGACCTGCATGTGTCCTCCAGTCCTGGGCGGTGACCTCCAGGACGTCACTGCCCGGCCGCAGCCCCGCTGAACCGGCCGCCGGGCTACCGCTGTCCGCCCGCGGCCGAGAGCCAGTGGGCCACGCGGCGGACCGTGGGCTCGTCCAGCCGGTCGGCCAGGGCGCGGACCGCCTCGCCGTCCTCGGGGCTCAGGTCGTACAGGCCCGCCTTGCTCAGTCCGGCCATGAGCACCTGGTGCCGGCGGTCCGTCATGCGTTCCGTGAGCCGGTCCGGTTCCGGGGAGCCGGGAGCGGGTGTCTCCGGCACGGGGGCGGGGGCGGTGGCCGCGACGGACGGGGGGTCGAAGAGGCGCCAGGCGCCGTCCTCGGGCCCCCAGAGCGCGACCGTCGCCTCGCCCCCCCGCGCCCGCACGGTCCGGGTCATGTCCCCGACGGCGTACAGCACCGGCCCCCGGTACGGGGACTGCGCGCCCACCGTCCAGGTGTCCCGGGCGGGCTCGTGGAACATCGCGACCCAGCGCGGTTCACCGGGTGGCCGCGGGCACCGGGAACGCTGCTTGTCCATGTCACTCACCCCTTCGGGAGGCCCCTTCGGGAACGACCGGGGAGCCGACCGTAGCTGACGGACCGTCAGAATTCCAGGGTTCGCGAGGTCCGCGGGGCGCGCTAGGCGGGTTCCCGGCCCGCCCGGCACCGGTCCCTCCCCTCGTGGGGACCGGTGCCGGGCGGTGCGGGGCGATCGACCCGTGCCGTGTCGGCGCGGGTCGAAGAACACGGGCCGCCGAGGGACGGAGGCCGGTTCCGGGGCTTTTGGGGGTGCGCGCGGGCTCACCCACAGGGCGCGACACGAGCTGATCGACGATGGCCGAGAACGATCGGTGCCATGGGCTGTCTCTCCGAGCGCTGAGCCGGTGGCCTGTCCGGACGGTACGTGACGGGTCCGCTACCGGGTTCGGATCCTGCCATCTGTCGCCCCCGCCGAGGAGGTTCCGGTCTCCGGTCCGGGCCTTAGCCGCAGGTCAGCCGTATAAGGTGAGTTTTCCGGTCCGGACGTCCACACACGCGGGAAAGTCGCGGGAGAGTAAGGGGTGGGACCTTGAGTTCCGACTCAGGGGCACGCACAGCCTTCGCCGAGCGCCTCGCGCTGCTGTACAAGGAGGCCGGAAATCCTCCCCTGAAGAGCGTCGCCGAGGCCGTCGTACGGCTGCAGAGGGTGGACGAGCGCGGCCGGCCCGTACGGGTGTCGGCGCAGCGGATCAGCGACTGGCGGCGGGCCAGGAACGTACCGGCCCAGTTCGCCGCCCTCGCGGCGGTCCTGCAGATCCTCATCCCGGAGGCGCGGCGGCTGCGGCCCGCTCCGGTCTCCGCCGGCCTGTACGACCTCGCCCACTGGCAGCGGCTGTGGGAGCTGGCGCTGGCCGGCCCGGCCGCCGACCGGCCCGCGGCGCCCGCGGAGGAGAACCGGCGGCCACCGGCCCAGGCCCCGCCGGTCGCCGGTGGCGTGTGTCCCTACCGGGGCCTGGCCCCGTACCGGCGGGAGGACGCCCGCTGGTTCTTCGGCCGCGAGCGCAGTACGAACGCCCTCGTCGCCCAGCTCCGCGCGGCCGAGCGGTCCGGCGGGCTGGTCATGCTGGTCGGCGCCTCCGGAGCGGGAAAGTCCTCCCTGCTGAACGCCGGCCTGGTCCCCGCCCTCCGCAGCGGCGCCCACTCCCCCCAGGCCCCCCACTCACCCCAGTCCCCGGACTCTTCCGCCCCCGACCCCGAAGCCACACCCCCCACCGCCCCGCCCGACCCCGTCCTGCAGCTCGTGCCGGGTGCCGATCCGCTCGGCGAGCTGGTGCGCCGCGTCCCGCAGCTGGCCGCCGTCGCCGCCGAGGCGCGCAGGGCCGAGCGGGAGGCGTCGGAGAACCCGGCGCTGCCGGGCGGCGACGCCCCGCACCTCGCCCGCGCCGTGCGCGAGGCGGTCGCGGCCTGGGCGGGCCGCGCCGTCGGCCCGGACGTCCGGCCGGTCGTCATCGTGGACCAGTTCGAGGAGACGTTCACCCTCTGCGCCGACGAGGCCGACCGCCGTACCTTCATCCAGCTCCTGCACGCCGCCTGCACCCCGCCCGCCGGCTCCGCCGGGCCCGCTCCCGTGCAGGTCGTCCTCGGCATCCGCGCCGACTTCTACGAGCAGTGCCTCGGCTATCCGGAACTGGCCGACGCGCTCCAGCACCGGCACATGGTGCTCGGCCCGCTGACCAGCACCGAACTGCGCGAGGCGGTGACCGGTCCGGCCAAGGCGGTGGGACTCGAACTGGAGCCGGGGCTCGCCGAGCTGATCGTGCGCGAGGTCAGCGCCGACGGCCCCCGCGGCGCGCACGACGCGGGCGTGCTCCCGCTGCTGTCGCACGCCCTGCTGGCCACCTGGCAGCGCCGGAAGGCCGGACGGCTGACGCTGGCCGGCTACCGCGCGGCGGGCGGGATCCAGGGCGCGGTCGCGGCGACCGCCGAACGTGCCTGGTCCGGTCTGGACCCGGCGGCCCGTACCGCCGCCCGGCTGCTCCTGCTGCGCCTGGTCCGGCTGGGCGAGGACACCCAGGCCACGCGCCGGCGCGGCACCCGGCGGCAGCTGGCGGAGGAGTCGGCGGACCCGGGCAAGACGGAGGAGTCGCTGGAGGCCCTGGTCCGGGCCCGGCTGGTGACGCTGGACGCGGACACCGTGGAGATCACCCACGAGGCGCTGCTGCACGCCTGGCCCCGGCTGCGGCACTGGATCGACGAGGGCCGCGGCGACCATCTGCTGCGCCAGCGCCTGGAGGAGGACGGCCGGGCCTGGGAGGACTCGGGCCGGGACAGCTCGCTGCTGTACCGGGGATCCCGGCTGGAGCAGGCCCGCAGCTGGGCCCGGTCGGCCGGGGACACCTATCTGACCCGCAGCGCCGTGGAGTTCCTCGCCGCCTCGGTACGGCTGCGCAAGCGCACGGTGTGGCTGAGCCGGGCCGCGGTGGCGGCGCTGGTGGTCCTGGCCCTGCTCGCCGCCGGGTCCGCGGTGATCGCCTGGAAGCAGCGCGACGACGCCGTGTTCGAGCAGGTCCTCGCCGAGGCCGACCGGGTGCAGCACACGGATCCGTCGCTGGCCGCGCAGCTCGACCTGGTCGCGCACCGGCTGCGTCCCGGGGACGAGGGCACGTACAGCCGCCTGATCTCGATCGTGAACGCGCCGCTGGCCACCCCGCTGTCCGGCCACACCGGTGCCGTCTACCTCACGTCGTTCAGCCCGGACGGACACACCCTGGCCACCGCCAGCTACGACCGCACGGTCCGGCTGTGGAACGTGACCGACCCGCACCGCCCGGCCCCGCTCGGGGGGCCGCTCACCGGCCACGGCAGCTGGGTGAGCAGCGCGGTCTTCAGCCCGGACGGACACACCCTGGCCAGCGCCGGCGACGACGGCACGATCCGGCTGTGGGACGTGACCGACCCCGCCCACCCGGCCCCGCTCGGGAGGCCCCTCACCGGTCACAAGGGCACGATCTACCTGGTCGCCTTCAGCCCGGACGGCCGCACCCTGGCCTCCGCGGGCGAGGACCACACCGTACGCCTGTGGAACGTCGCCGACCCGCGCCGGCCGGAGGCGGCCGGGACGCTGCGCGGGCACAGTGCCGCGGTGCGCTGCGTGGCGTTCAGCCCGGACGGGCGCACCCTCGCGGCGGGCGGCGACGACGAGAAGATCCTGCTGTGGAACACCTCCGGTCCCGGCCGCCCCCGGCGCATCCCCGCGGCGCTGACCGGCCACACGGACCTCGTGCACTCGGTGGCCTTCAGCCCCGACGGGCGCACCCTCGCCAGCGGCGGCGCGGACGACACCATCCGGCTGTGGGACCTGCGCGAGCCAGCGCACCCGTCCCCGCTCGGCTCACCGCTCACCGGACACACCGGCCCCATCTGGTCCGTCGCCTTCAGCCCCGACGGGGGCAGGCTCGCCGCCGCCAGCGCGGACAGCACGGCCAGCCTGTGGAACGTCAGCGACCCCGGCTCTCCCTCCCAGGTCGGCGAGCCGCTGGCGGGCAGCAGCGGCGAGATGTACGCGCTGGGGTTCAGCCCCGACGGCCGTACCCTCGCCACCGGCAGCGGTGACGGCAAGGTGCGGCTGTGGTCGATACCGACCTCGGACATGATCGGGCGCAGCGGGGCGTTCCGCCCGGACGGAAAGGTGCTCGCCACGGCCGCGCGCGACGGCAAGGTCCGGCTGTGGAACGTGGCCGCTCCCGGCCGGCCCGTGGCGCTGGGCACGCCGTTCATGCGCGACGACGGCGCCCACCGTTCGCTGATGTTCTCCCCCGACGGACACACCCTCGCCGTCCTGAACGGCATGAGCACGCTGTACCTGTGGGACGTCACCGACCCGTCCCACCCGGTCCGCGCCGCGTCCCTCGCCCTGCGCACCCGCTTCGCCGGCCCCCGCACGCTGGCGTACAGCCCGGACGGGAAAGTGCTCGCCACGGCCTACGACGACCGCACCATCCAGCTGTGGAACGTCACCGACCCCGCCCGCGCCACCCCGCTCGGGAGGCCGCTCACCGGCCACCGCGGCTACGTCAACGCCCTCGCCTTCAGCCCGGACGGCCACACCCTGGCCAGCGGCAGCGCGGACCGCACCATCCGCCTGTGGAACGTCACCGACCCCGCCCGCGCCGTCCCGCTCAAAGGGCCGCTCCCGGCACACTCGGGCCCGGTCAACGCCCTCGCCTACAGCCCCGACGGGCACACCCTGGCCAGCGGCAGCGACGACGACACGGTCCGCCTGTGGAACGTCACCGAGCCCGCCGCGGCGAGCGCGCTGGGCGACCCGCTCACCGGCCACACCGAGGCGGTCACCTCCCTGACGTTCAGCGCCGGCGGCCACACCCTGGCCAGCGGCGGCAACGACAACACGGTCCGCCTGTGGAACGTCACCGACCCCGCCGCGGCGACCCCGATCGGCCAGTCGATGAGCCCCAACGCCACGACGGGCACCTTCCTCGCCTTCAGCCCCACCAGCCATGTCCTCGGCGTCTCCAGCGGCACCGACACGGTCCGCCTGTGGAGCCTGGACGACGACGCGGCGATCCGGCACATCTGCGCGGTCACCCGGGGCGTACTGACCCAGCGCCGCTGGCACGAGTACCTGCCCCGCCTCTCCTACGACCCCCCGTGCGGTCGATGATCGGCCAACATCCCTGATTCACCCCGGACTTGCCCCCACGGAACCGACAACCTTGTTACCCTTGGCCATAGCCCGATCGCTGGTGCATCCCCCGTCGCCAGCGGTCGGGCCTTTTTTCACGGTTGCGCACTCCCGGCGTCGGCCGCTTCGCGCCCAGAGCCTCGAGGCGAGCCACCTCGGCGTCCTGATCTCGACCATGAATGTCAAAAGACCCCCGGCCCTAGTGGACCGGGGGTCTTCTCGCTGGTGGGGCTAACAGGATTTGAACCTGTGGCCTCATCCTTATCAGGTCGATCATGGGGAGTCGGCGACATCGGTCAACCCGTCGGAGTGCTCGGCTGATCGTCCGGTCTGGTTCAGCCTCGGTCGCCGGTGTCCGCGCTTGTTGATGTCAGCCGTTGATGTCAGGCATCCGTGGCCCTCTTGACAGATCCGCCCACCACATACTCCCATCTCATCAACCACCCCGTGGGGGCACTTGCGCAGGTGGGGCGCGGATGGACCGGGGCGGCGCGGGTGACCACGCGGCCGGTGGAGCGGCTTTGGGCTGGAGCTGCTTTGGCGCGAGTGATCAGGGCCCATTACGCTAGCCCGCGAATCGGGCAGGCTTGTGGACCTGCCCGTTAGTGCCCGATTTTGGGCCCTGATCTTCGAGGCTCGCGCCAAAGTGGCTGCCTAAAGCCGTGGAGCCGGCCGCCCCAGCCACGACGGTGTTCTGACCTCGGCTGGGCCGTCTCACCCTTACCCCGGCCTGGTCTTCGCCCCCTTGTGGGCGCGGACGGGCGCCGGCGCGCGGCCCCGGTGACGAAGGCAAGGAGGGGCGGCGCGCCGGCGACCGGCCGGCGCCGCCGCGCTGTGCGCGGCACCTCCGATCTGTGATCGGACTGCTTGCAGTTCAGGAGGCCGGGAGCAACGGCGAGCGAAGCGAGCCCTTGATGATGTAGGGAAACTTCCACCGCGTTCCGTGTCGGGGGCGCCGGAAAGATCCCGTGCCGCTATGCGGCGACACTGTTGGGCTGCTGCCCGTGTTCGAGATAGATCGGCGCCGTCCCCGATGATCGGGCCTCGATGGCGGCAAGGATCCGCCTGGCCAAGCGCGGAATCGTTCGCTCGGCGACTTCGTCGGGGCCCAGGAACGCGATGCTCTTCAGCTCGTCCGCCTGCAAGGTCGCTTCGGCCAGAGCCTCCGGGGTGAGCTGACCGCCGTCGAAGAGGTACAGCACCTTGTCGCCCTCGGCATCGTTGGGAGCCCAGTCGACTGCCAGCAAGCGCCCCAAGGGAGGAGTGATCCCCAACTCCTCCTCCACCTCACGAACGGCTGCCTGGAGCGGGGATTCCCCCACCTCGACATAGCCGCCGGGGATGTCCCAGTAGTCTTTGTAGGTGGGCTCCACCATGAGGACACGCCCGTCGGCATCAAAGAAGAGCGCACCCGCGGCCATGCGCGGATGCGCCATCTTCGCTTCGTGCTCGCTCGCTGCCATGGCCCCGAGCGTACCCACCTCAGACGACATGCAGCCGATCGGCAAGCTCCGCCAAGGTTCGGCTCGGCCGGCCGCGCTGGTTGCGCACCCACGTAAGTACAAGCTCACGAGCGAGGTAGTGGCTGCGCACCTGTTCCGGCGCCCACTGCTCGGCTTCGAGGATCATGGACAGGGCATCGTCCATCCGGTTGTGCGCGCTGAGTGCACGGGCCACCTCTAGGTTGTGCCGCGTCCGCCGTTCGATCGGCAGTCCGCTGGTGTCGACCCGGGGCCCGAGATCCACGGCGACCTGCATGTCTCCCAGCTCCGCCGCCGTCGCCACTCGGTGGATCACGACGTTCGTCGGCCCGAATGCCGTCCACATGTGGTTGGCGTCTCGCCCAAGCTGTTGCGCTGCCTGGTCCGCCTCGGCGAGGAAGTCACGAGTGGTGGAGCGATCATCGGCACGCGCGGCTGCCATCGACCCCGCGAGGAAGAGTGTCCCGTAGATCGACAGGAACTCGGGGCTGGCTTCCCTGAGCCCTGGGCGAAGGTAGTCAGCGGCGTCGCTGACGAGCTGTACGGCGGCGTCGAACCTGCCGTTCGAGAGAAGGCAGTGAGCCACCGATCGGAAGAGTGACCCGGTCACGGCGGCGTTGTCCGACTGCTGAGCCGCAGCCAACCCGCGATCCGCCGCGATCCACGCGAGATCCGTTTCACCGACCTTGGTCAGCACCATTGCGGCGCCCTGGTACGTCATCGCCATCAGCTCGTGTGCCCGCTCGCGCTCTCGCCCCTCGTACGCCTGGGCTGCAATGAGTGCGTCGGCAAGCACCAAGGGAAGGCGTCGGGTGGCGAAGCCGTACCGCGAATCCTGGTAGGCGTCCCAGACTTCGGCCACGCTGTCCTTCAGCTCATCGAGGGGCGTCGGTTCTCCCTCGGTGGTCACGCCCAGAAGCGGCGTGAGCTGCCGGTAGTTCATCAGCGCTGACCGCAGCGCCGGCACGGTCCGGGTGCCGCTGTCCGCCGTCCAGTCCATCAGTGTGGGCTCGGCGAGCAGATCGCCAAGGGTCACGTCCAGCGCATCGGCCAGGGACTTAATGACCGAGAGCCTGTCGAGCTCCAGCCGGTTGTTCTCGGCCTTGCTCAGCCAGTCGACCGTACGGCCGACGAGTCCGGCCAGGACTTCCTGGGACATGCCGCGCCGCCGGCGGTACCAAGCGACTCGCTCACCGATCGTCAGGTTCGTCGTCATTCCTCGCATGGGAAGAGCGTCCCCCTGTCTCTTCGCGCGACCCCGGAGAGATTTTCCGGGGTGGTGAGCCGGACCGGTCCTAGCGTTGCTGACAGCCCAAGGAGCTGTCAGACCGAGAGTGCAACGAGGGGGGCCGTCATGGCGCTGACCCCGGTAGAGCGGCTGGAACTACTCAACCAGATAAGGGAGCTTGGCGAAGAGATGACGCAACTCGCCCGACGGGCGAACAGGTTGGTCACCGAGCTTGGCCTTGCTGCCGCACAAGATCCTCAAGTTGGTCCATCCGCTCGGCGAGACGACGCACGTCCCGACGGACCTCCGACAGGTACTCGGTGATCTGCTCGAACTCGGTGCTCCGCTTCGCCGACGCACCCTCGCCCGGCAGTGCGGCAAAGCTGCCTTTGCCCTGGTGAGAGATCGCGTAGCCGTCCTCACGGAGTCGAGAGATCGCCTGCCGGGCCACGGTGCGCGACACGCCGTGCTTGGTCATCAGCTCCGCCTCTGAGGGCAGCTTGTCGCCCGGTGCGAGTTCCCCGTCTCGGATCTTGCGCTTGAACTCGTCGGCGATCTGCAAGTACGCGGCCCGCCCGGCGGTGAAGTCGGCCATAGCCCCTCTCAGTGGTTGTCGTACCTAGTGCAGCACATCCCGCGCATGGGAGTCGAGACCAACCACTTGACACACCAAGTAGTACAGGCTCATTCTCTATCCAGAGACGACGTACTAAGTACGTCAGGTACTCGCATCTAGGAGCGCACTCATGCGTCAGATCCCCGTCGACACCTCCGCCGCCACCGTGATGGTTGCCCAGCCCCCGCAGAAGAAGATCCGCGACCGCCGCTCCGGTGAGATCGCCACCGACGCCGAGACCGGCGCCGACCTGATGACCGTGGACGTGATGTTCGCGCTCAACGGTGAGGTCGAGATCCTGACCGTGACCGTCCCGGAGCCGGGCATCACCGGTGAGCTGATGATGGGTACCCCCGTCGCGCTGACCGGCCTGATCGCCCGGCCGTGGGAGAACGAGTTCAACGGCCAGAAGCGGCACGGCATCGCGTTCCGCGCGGTCGCCGTCACCTCGCTGGCCGCCGGAGCCTCGAAGCCGAAGGCGGCCTGATCATGACCTGGTTCCTGGTCGCCCTGGTGCTGGTCGTCGCCGCTGCGGGTCTCCTGCGGTGGCGGCGCCCCGCCTGGTACTGGCTTACCTTCGGCGTCTCCCTCGCGGTTGTGCGAGTCCTCGTCCGGTATGCGTCCGTCATGGACGCCTGCGGGCTGACGGTCCCGCCCTCGCGCTGGCGCCTCACTCTGGCTCGGGCTACGAACCGACCGGTCCCAGGTCCCCGCGCCCCGCGCATCCTGCGTCTGCGGCCGACCCGAACCGGGCTGGTGCTGCGGCTCAAGCTCCGTCCCGGTCAGGACGCCTTCGACGTGGCGGCCTCGTGTGACCGGTTGCGGCACTCGTTCGCCATGTATGGCGTGACCTCGCGAGAGGTGCGTTCCGGCGTCGTGGAAGTGCGGATGACCGGCTACGACGTGCTCAAGCGGGTGCAGATGCCGGCCAAGACCGATACTCGTCCGATGCGGGTCCCGGTCGCCCTCCGGGAAGACGGAGCCGTCCACTACCGCGACTACCGGGCCGTCCCGCATGCGCTGACGCTCGGCGCCACGGAGTCCGGCAAGTCCGTCTATCAGCGCAACCTCGTCGCCGCGCTCGCCCCGCAACGGGTCGCCTTGGTCGGAATCGACTGCAAGCAGGGTGTGGAGCTGTTCCCGCTGGCTCGCCGGTTCTCCGCGCTCGCCGACAACCAGGACACCGCCGCCGAACTCCTCGACGCCCTGGTGTCCCACATGGAGGACGTCTACCAGCTCATCCGTGCCGAACAGCGGATCTCCGCTGACGTGCCGGATGCGGATATAGCCGCCGACATCTGGGACCTGCCCGAAGACCTCCGCCCGGTGCCGATTGTGGTCCTGGTCGATGAGGTCGCCGAACTCGCCTTGTTCGCCAGCAAGGAGGAAGAGAAGCGCCGGGACCGGATCATCACCGCGCTCGCCCGGCTCGCCCAGCTCGGCCGCGCCGCCGGCATCTACCTGGAGATCTGCGGGCAGCGCTTCGGCTCCGAACTCGGCAAGGGCATCACCATGCTCCGCGCCCAGCTCACCGGCCGGACCGCCCACCGCGTCAACGACGAGTCCAGCGCGAACATGGCCTTCGGCGACATCGCCCCGGACGCCGTCCTCGCCGCGATCCAGATCTCCACCGACATGCCCGGCGTCGCCATCACCGGCGACTCGACCGGCGGCTGGGCCCGCATCCGCGCCCCGCACACCTCCCTGCGCCAAGCCGTGAACACCTGCAACCGGCACGCCGACCTGGCCCCGGACCTGCCCGCCCTGGCCCCCTTCCGGCCGGCGCTCGCCATCCCGAAGCCGATTGAAGCCCCGGCCGTCGAGTCCATCCCGGCTACCGCCTGATCCCTCCCGCTCCACGGATGGCGCGACCGCATCGCGCCAGGTCCCTACCCGAGCCATGCCCGAAGAAGGGAGATCGCCCGCCATGTGCCCCGACTGCGAGGACTTCACCCGCACCGTGGTGATGCTCGGCGACCTGGCCCTGTACGCAGACAGGACCGGCGCTGACCAGGACTTCATCGACACCGTCGGCCCGTGCCTGGCCGCGTCGCTGCCCGAGCCGCCGCCCGGCACCTTCCCGCCCGGCTACGACCCGAACGAGGGCCCCGAGTACCCCGGCGAGGGGTGGTGACCGTGCCGACCGCGAAGAAGCCCACCGCCCGCCGCAAGCCCCGGCCGAAGCCCTGCCCCGACTGCAACGGCACCGGCGAGATCACCGAAACCGTCCGGGTCGGCGCCCGCAAGGGCCGCGCCACCGACGACCGGCAGACCGGCCTGTGCCTGACCTGCTGGGGATCCGGCGAAGCCACCACCGACTGAACCCCCGCCGGGGTGGGGCGGCCGGACCTCGATCCCCGCCCCGCCCCTGGCCCAACCGCAAAGGGAGGTGACGACATGACCCGCTCGATCCGCCCGGACGCCGTCCTCGTGCAGGCCGTGATCGCCGGCGCCCTGTCCTTCGCCCACCTTCACGACCTGGCCGCCGCCGCCGGACAGTCCGGCTGGAAGGCATGGGCCTACCCGATCAGCGTCGACCTGCTCCTGGTCGCCGCCTGGCGCCGGCTGCGCAACAGCGGCCCGTCCCGGCTGGCCTGGTGCTGGTTCCTGATCGCGCTGTTCGCCTCGCTCGGCGCCAACGTCGCCACCGCCGGCTTCCTCGACCTGGCCAACCCGCCCGCGCTGCTCCGCCTCGGCATCGCCGGATGGCCCGCGCTCGCCTTCCTCGGCGGCACCCTGCTCGCCCACTCGGCCAGCGATCCGGCAGCGGTGATGGCGGCTCCTGCCCCGGCCACGGACTCGGCCCCCGAGTCCGCCCCTGAACCGGAGCCGGCTCCGGAGCCGGTCACCGCCGCCGACGACACCCCGGCGCTACCCGCCGCCGACCCGGCCCCCGCCCCTGCTCCCGAGGTGGCGGTCCCGGCTCCGCTGGTCGCTCACGCGCGCAAGGTCGCCGCCGACCACGAGGCCCGTACCGGCTCTCCGATCGACACCGACACCCTGCGCGCCCGCCTCGGCGTCCCCGCGCCCATGGCCGACGCCATCGCCGCCCAACTCGCCTGACAGGAGGTCAGCAATGCCCATGCGCGATTTCTTCCACTCCGTGATGCAGATCGGCCCGGTGCAGATCGGCACCCACCGCGACCGCCACGGCCAGACCAAGCACGCCGCCGTGTGCACCTCCGACGACTGCGGCTGGTCCGCCGACTACTCCAGCCAGTCCGCCGCCCAGCTCGCCGCCCGCACCCACCGCTGCCGCGTCCGCTAGGAGTCCACCGCTATGCAGGTTCCCCTCTGGTTCGCGCTGCTCGTCGTCGGCTACCTCGGCGTCAAGCTCATCCGCCCGCCGGCCTGGCTCATCGCCGTGCTCCTGCTCGGCGGCTTCCTCCTCGCCGACAGCGTCCTCGCCCCGGCCATCAACGGCCTGATCAAGTAACTCGCTCGGAAGGGAGTCCCACCATGCTCCGCCCGAAGATCCCGACCATGCCCACCCCGACCGGGCACGTCACCCCGCCCGCCGTCATCGAGCCGACCGCCATCGTTCCCAGCGGCCAGACGTCGCCGGTCGCCCCGACGGCCCCGGCGCCGTCCCGCCCGGTAGTGCAGCTCACCCCCGGCACCGTGCTCGCCCTCGTCGGCGGCGGCACCGCTGTCGTCCTGGTCGTCGGCGCCGTCCTCGTCTCCATGCTCCTGGCGGTCGCCATCACCGGCGCCTCGGTCGCTGTAGTCGCCCTCGTCATGCGCTCGCTGCTCGTCTCCGAGTCCAAGCGGCGCTGACCGGCCCCCGGAGCGGCCTCAACCGCCAAGTCTCCGCCGCTCCGGGCGCCTCCCCTTCCCGATCCACGGACCAGAAAGGCACGGCCCATCATGCCCCAGAGCAACCTGAACATGCCGATCTGCCGCGACTGCGACGGCTTTGCCACCGTCGCCATCGACACCGGCACCCGCCACCTCGACGGCAGCCGCGTCACCCTCCGCGTCGACTGCCCGACCTGCAAGGGCACCGGGCACATCCTCCCCACCGCCGCCTTCGCGCGGATTGGGAGGTGACCCCATGAGCCAGCTTCGTACTTTCAGCTTCGGCGGCGGTGTTCAGTCCGTGGCCTGCCTGGTCCTGGCCGCACAGGGGCGCATCGATTTCGACACCTTCCTCTTCGCCAACGTCGGTGACGACTCCGAAGACCCGCGCACCCTGGCCTACTTCCGCCAGTACGCCGCTCCTTACGCGGCTGACCACGGCATCCGCCTCGAAGAGCTGCACCGCACCCGTCGGGACGGAAGCCGCGAGACTCTGTGGGGCCGCATCAACAAGCCCGGCTCCCGGTCACTGCCCATTCCCGTCCGCCTGTCCCCGAGCGGCGCCCCTGGCACCCGAGCCTGCACCGGAGACTTCAAAATTAAGGTCATCGGCAAGTGGCTCAAGCAGCATGGCGCCACCGCCGACAACCCGGCCACGGTTGGCGTAGGAATCAGCCTGGACGAGATCCAGCGCGCCAACAGCCGCCGCAGCCAGCCCTACGAGCAGATCACGTATCCGCTACTCGACATGGGTCTGAGGCGTACGGACTGCCAGCGCATCATCCGATCCGCGGGGCTGCCCGTACCTCCCAAGTCAGCGTGCTTCTTCTGCCCCTTCCACAAGCCCGAGGACTGGCGCGAGATGCGCCGTACGGCCCCGGACCTGTTCGCCAAGTCATGCCAGCTCGAAGCACTGCTCAACGAGCGCCGGGACATGCTCGGCAAGGACCACGTCTATCTGACCCGCTTCCTCAAGCCGCTTCATCAGGCGATCCCGGACGGCTGGGACACGCTCCCCTTCGATGAGTGGGACGCCGACGGGCTGTGCGACTCCGGGCGGTGCTTCACGTGACGGATGCCGCGACCTTCGCGGGCCTGGACCCGGTCACCCTGGGGGATCTCCTCCGGGTGGCCGGGCTCCCCGGCTTCGACCGCTGGCAAGACCAGATCAAGCGCACCGGTGGCTGCGCCGACCCCATCCACCTGCGCGGCTGGATCGTCCACAAGGACAAGGTCACCGGCGAGACCCTGCACCGCTACAGCACCGAGAGCGAGCCCGGCGGACGGCTCCGCGTCGCCTGTGGCAACCGCCGGGCCTCCCGCTGCCCGGCCTGCGCCTGGACCTACGCCGGTGACACCTACCACCTGATCCGCGCCGGACTCGCCGGCGACCCGGACAAGGACATCCCCGCCACCGTCCGGGATCACCCGCGGGTGTTCGCCACCTTCACCGCACCCTCGTTCGGCCCGGTCCACAACCGGCCCGACCATGGCGCCTGCCGCTGCGGCACCCGCCACCCCGCCGACGACCCCGCCCTCGGTACAGCGCTCGATCCGGCTACGTACGACTACGCCGGCGCCGTGCTCTTCAACAACCACGCCGGTGAGCTGTGGATGCGCACCATCAACCGGCTCCGCCGCGAGATCGCCCAGCGTGCCGGGCTGACACAGCGCGAACTCGCCGACACCTGCCGACTGTCCTACGGCAAGGTCGCCGAGTTCCAGAAGCGCGGAGCCGTCCACTTCCATGCCGTGATCCGCCTCGACGGTCCCGACGGAGCCGACTCCGCCCCGCCGTCCTGGGCCACCACCGACCTGCTCACCGACGCCATCCGCGCCGCCGCCGCACACCCCTACAGCCGCGTCAGCGTCCCCGCCGCCAGCGACCAACCCGCCCGCACCTTCCAGTGGGGCCGACAGCTCGACGTACGGCCGGTCAAGGCGTTCGGCGACGGCTCCGACCTCACCGAACAGGCGGTCGCCTCCTACGTGGCCAAGTACGCCACCAAGGCAGCCGAGAACACCGGCACCCTCGACCGGCGCATCGGCGAACTCTCCGAACTCAACCGCCACGGCGTCCCCGACCACGCCCGCCGCCTGATCACCGCCTGCCGAGACCTCGATGAGCTGTACCCGGACCGCCGCCTGTGGGCCTGGGCTCACATGCTCGGCTTCCGCGGGCACTTCTCGTCCAAGTCGCGCCGCTACTCGACCACGCTCGGCGCCCTCCGTCAGGCTCGCGCCGACTTCCGTGCCGCGCAGGAACGCGCCGCCCTCGGCCTGGACGAACGCGAGCCGGACACCGTCCTCGTCCTCGCTGACTGGCAGTACGCCGGCCACGGCCACACCCCCGGCGAGTCCGCCCTTGCCGCTTCGATCCGCCGGGATCTCGAACTCAACCGCGAAACCGCCCGCGAAGCCTTGCGGGATCAACTCGTCTTGGAAGGAGCCGCCGCATGACCACCGCCACCGCCGAACTCCTGACCGTGCCGGAAGTCATGGCGCGGCTCAAGGTCGGCCGGACCAAGGTCTACGACCTGATCCGTACCCACCGCCTCGTCTCGATCAAGGTCGACGGCTGCCGCCGCATCCCGGCTGACGCTGTCGGGGCCTTCATTCAGGGCCAGATGGAGAGGGCTGCCTGATGGTGAAGAAGCGCCCCAACGGCGGCGGCACGATCACCAAGCGCAAGGACGGCCGCTATCAGGGCGCCGCGTACGTCACCGACACCGACGGCAACCGCGTCCGGAAGTTCGTCTACGGCGCCACCTATGACGAGACCGCCGAGAAGCTCGCCAAGCTCCAGGACCAGGAGCGCAACGGCATCCCGGTGCCCTCCCGCTCGTGGACGCTCGGCGAGTGGCTGGACTACTGGCTTGAGCACATCGTGGCGCCTGAGCGCGAGCACAACACGTACGTCAAGTACGAGTCCAAGGTCCGCCTGTACCTGCTACCGCACCTGGCCAAGAAGCCTCTCGCCAAGCTCACGCCGGCGCAGATTCGCACCTTCATGGCCACGCTGAGGCGTGAGAAGGTCGGTGCCTCCGCACGCTTCGAGGTGCTTCGTGTCCTCCGCAACGCGCTGAACCGGGCCATCCGCGAGGAGATCCTGACGCGCAACGTCGCCCTCCTGGTCGACATGCCCAAGGTCAGCAAGGACAAGGGGAAGGCGTGGAGCGCGCGTGAGGCGGTCCTGTTCCTCCGTACCGCTCGTGCTCACCGGCTCTACGCGGCGTGTGTCCTGGTCCTGGTCCTCGGCCTGCGTCGCAGTGAGGTCCTGGGCCTGCGCTGGCAAGACATCGACTTCGAGGCTCGCCAGTTCACCCCGGTCAAGCAGGTGCAGCGGGTCAAGGGTGAGGGCCTGGTCCTCAAGGACCTCAAGACCGAGTCCTCACAGGCCGTGCTGCCGCTCCCGGAGTTCTGCGCTCGTGCCCTGGAAGAGCGCCGAGAGCTGCAAGAGCTGGAACGGAAGATCGCCGGTGCACACTGGTCGCAGGAGCCGGACCATGACCTGATCTTCTCCTCGGAGCATGGCGGCATGATCGACCCCGTGGGCTTCTCGCGGACCTTCGATCGGCTCGTGAAGCGCGCCGGCGTCCGCCGGATCACGGTCCGGCTCGCCCGGCACACCTGCGGCACCCTGCTCGCCTTCCTGAAGGTGCATCCCAAGGTGGCTCAGGCGATCCTGCGGCACAGCCAGATCAGCATGACCATGGACGTGTACACGCACGTGGTCGGCTCCGACGAACGAGAGGCCGTCGCCATGCTCGCTGAGCTTCTGGAAGATCCGCTGATCGGTTGATGTCAGCCGTTGATGTCAAAGACCCCCAACCATGATCGGTTGGGGGTCTTTTCGCTGGTGGGGCTAACAGGATTTGAACCTGTGGCCTCATCCTTATCAGGGATGCGCTCTAACCAACTGAGCTATAGCCCCGCCGCGCTCTGCGGTGTGTGTCCCGCGCGCTGACTCCTGAAGGTTAGCGCACGACCGGCTCAGTCCCAAAATCGGTTGTCGGGGGACCGTCAGAACGCCGCTGGTCCGGGGGTCACTCGTCCTCCGCCAGGGTCAGTTCGATGCCGCCCACGAAGCCCGCGGAGAGGTTGTAGATGAACGCGCCGAGGGTCGCGAGCGCGGTGGCCAGGACCACGTCGATGACCGCGATGATCGTCGTGAACGTCAGGACGTGGGGGAGCGAGAGGAACGCCTGGAGGTCGAAGCCGTTCGCCTCGTTCGACCCGGTCGCCTCCGAGATCGTGCCGCCGACCGTCGAGAACACGCCCATCGCGTCCAGGACCATCCACAGCACCGCCGAGGCGACGATCGTGCAGATGCCGAACGCGATCGACAGCAGGAAGCTGACCTTCATCACCGACCACGGATCGGCCTTGGCCACCCGCAGCCGCGCCTTGCGGGTCCGCGGCGCCGTCGGCCGCACCCCCGTACGCGGCTTGCGCACCGCGCCGGCGGGCGCCTGCGCCGGATAGGCCTGCGGCGGGTGGTACGGCCCGGCGGGCTCCTCCGTGCGCCGCTCGCCGGGGAGCGGCGACGCCGACCGCGCCTCACCGGCCGCGGCCGGGCCTCGGGTGTCCGTCACGGTTCCCCCCTGCGACTCCTGCTGGGATTCCTGCGTGCCGGAGGACTCCGCCACGGAAGCCTTCACCGGCTTCAGGTTGGTCGTGTGCGGATCGCTCGCGCTCCCCGCACGCGCGGCGGAGCCACGGCCGCCGCCGTCCGTTTCCGTACCCGTCGAGGTACCGGCCGATCCGGCGCCCGTGGCTCCGCTCACGATGACTCACTCCTCGTGCTACTCGGCCGAGGGTGCCTCACCCTCGTCCGTGCCGGTGGTCGCGGCATCCTCGGCGGTCTCGTCCACGGCCACATCACCGTCGACTTCCTCCGCCTCGCGCCCCGCCTCGGCGTTACGTGCGATACCGACCACGGCATCGCGCTTGCCCAGGTTGATCAGTTGGACGCCCATGGTGTCACGGCCCGTCTCCCTGACCTCGTTGACTCGCGTACGAATCACACCGCCGGAGAGGGTGATCGCGAGGATCTCGTCGTTCTCCTCGACAATCAGCGCGCCGACGAGCGAACCACGGTCCTCCACGATCTTGGCGGCCTTGATACCGAGGCCGCCGCGGCCCTGGACGCGGTACTCGTCGACGGCGGTCCGCTTCGCGTACCCACCGTCCGTCGCAGTGAACACGAACGTACCGGGTCGAACAACATTCATCGACAAAAGTTCGTCGCCTTCGCGGAAACTCATCCCCTTGACGCCGGAGGTGGCCCGGCCCATCGGGCGGAGGGACTCGTCCGAGGCGGTGAACCGGATCGACTGTGCCTTCTTGCTGACCAGAAGGAGATCGTCGTCGGCCGACACCAGTTCGGCACCGATCAGTTCGTCGTCCGTGCCGTTCTCCCGCTCACGCAGGTTGATCGCGATGACACCGCCGGAGCGGGGCGAATCGTAATCCTTCAGAGGCGTCTTCTTGACCAGACCGGACTTGGTGGCCAGCACCAGGTAGGGCGCCGCCTCGTAGTCGCGGATCGCGAGGATCTCGGCGATCGCCTCGTCCGGCTGGAAGGCGAGCAGGTTCGCGACGTGCTGGCCGCGCGCGTCCCGGCCGGCCTCGGGCAGCTCGTACGCCTTCGCCCGGTACACCCGGCCCTTGTTGGTGAAGAACAGCAGCCAGTGGTGCGTGGTGGAGACGAAGAAGTGGTCGACGATGTCGTCTTCCTTCAGCTTCGTACCGCGCACGCCCTTGCCGCCGCGCTTCTGCGCCCGGTAGTCGTCCGTCTTCGTCCGCTTGACGTAACCGCCACGCGTGACGGTGACGACGATGTCCTCCTCGGCGATCAGGTCCTCGATGGACATGTCGCCCTCGTACGGGATCAGCTTGGTCTGGCGGTCGTCACCGTACTTCTCGACGATCGCGGCCAGCTCCTCGCTGACGATCCCGCGCTGGCGGACCGGCGAGGCCAGGATCTGGTTGTACTCGTTGATCTTCGCCTGGAGTTCGTCGTGCTCCTGGACGATCTTCTGCCGCTCCAGGGCCGCCAGGCGGCGCAGCTGCATCTCCAGGATGGCGTTGGCCTGGATCTCGTCGATCTCCAGGAGGTCCATCAGGCCGGTACGCGCGACATCGACGGTCTCACTGCGCCGGATCAGCGCGATGACCTCGTCGATGGCGTCCAGGGCCTTCAGCAGACCACGCAGGATGTGCGCCCGCTCCTCGGCCTTGCGCAGCCGGAAGCGGGTCCGGCGGACGATGACCTCGATCTGGTGCGTCACCCAGTGGCGGATGAACGCGTCCAGGGAGAGGGTGCGCGGAACGCCGTCGACCAGCGCGAGCATGTTCGCGCCGAAGTTGGTCTGCAGGTCCGTGTGCTTGTACAGGTTGTTCAGGACGACCTTGGCGACCGCGTCCCGCTTCAGGACGATCACCAGGCGCTGGCCCGTACGGGACGACGTCTCGTCACGGACGTCCGCGATGCCGCCGATCTTGCCGTCCTTCACCAGGTCGGCGATCTTCTGCGCCAGGTTGTCCGGGTTCACCTGGTACGGCAGCTCCGTCACCACCAGGCACTGGCGGTTCTGGATCTCCTCGACCTCGACCACCGCACGCATCGTGATGGAGCCGCGGCCGGTGCGGTACGCCTCCTCGATGCCCTTGCGGCCCACCACCAGGGCGCCGGTCGGGAAGTCCGGGCCCTTGATGCGCTCCATGAGCGCGTCCAGCAGCTCCTCGTGCGAGACCTCGGGGTTCTCCAGGTACCACTGGGCGCCGGCCGCGACCTCGCGCAGGTTGTGCGGCGGGATGTTGGTGGCCATACCGACCGCGATACCGGCCGAGCCGTTGATCAGCAGGTTCGGGAAGCGGGCCGGCAGGACGGTCGGCTCCTGCGAGCGGCCGTCGTAGTTGTCCGTGAAGTCGACGGTCTCCTCGTCGATGTCCCGGACCATCTCCATCGACAGCGGCGCCATCTTGCACTCGGTGTAGCGCATCGCCGCCGCCGGGTCGTTGCCCGGGGAGCCGAAGTTGCCGTTGGAGTCCACCAGCGGCATCCGCATCGACCACGGCTGGGCGAGGCGCACCAGCGCGTCGTAGATGGAGGAGTCGCCGTGCGGGTGGTAGTTGCCCATGACGTCACCGACGACACGGGCGCACTTGTAGAAGCCGCGCTCGGGGCGGTAGCCGCCGTCGTACATCGCGTACAGCACACGGCGGTGGACGGGCTTGAGACCGTCCCGGACGTCGGGCAGCGCGCGGGACACGATGACGGACATCGCGTAGTCGAGGTACGAGCGCTGCATCTCCGTCTCGAGCCCGACGGGCTCGACACGCATCGCGAGTTCGCCGCCCTCTTCAGGGGTGACGGGAGTGTTCTCGTCGGCCATTGCTGGTGAAGATCCTTCCTGGTGCGGTCAGCTGAGACCGACTCAGATGTCGAGGAAGCGGACGTCCTTGGCGTTGCGCTGGATGAACTGGCGCCGGGCCTCGACGTCCTCGCCCATCAGGACCGAGAACAGGTCGTCGGCCTGCGCGGCGTCGTCCAGGGTGACCTGGCCGAGGACCCGGTGCTCCTGGTCCATGGTGGTCACGCGCAGCTCCTCGGCGTTCATCTCGCCGAGGCCCTTGAAGCGCTGGATCGAGTCCTCGCGGACCCGCTTGCCGCGCTGGCGGCCCATCTCGATCAGCGCGTCGCGCTCGCGGTCCGAGTAGGCGTACTCCACGTCGTCCCGTCCCCACTTGATCTTGTACAGCGGAGGACGGGACAGGTACACGTGCCCGGCCTCGACCAGCGGCCGCATGAAGCGGAACAGGAAGGTCAGCAGCAGGGTGCTGATGTGCTGGCCGTCGACGTCGGCGTCCGCCATCAGGATGATCTTGTGATAGCGGAGCTTCTCGATGTCGAAGTCCTCGTGCACACCCGTGCCGAAGGCCGAGATCAGCGCCTGGATCTCCTGGTTCTGCAGGATCTTGTCGATCCGCGCCTTCTCAACGTTGAGGATCTTGCCTCGGATCGGGAGGATCGCCTGGTACTGCGGGTTCCGGCCGGACTTGGCCGAGCCGCCGGCGGAGTCACCCTCGACGATGAAGATCTCGCACTTGGCCGGGTCGTTGGACTGGCAGTCGGCCAGCTTGCCCGGCAGCGACGCCGTCTCCAGCAGACCCTTGCGGCGCGTCAGGTCACGCGCCTTGCGGGCCGCCACGCGCGCGGTGGCCGCCTGGATGCCCTTGCGGACGATGTCGGCGGCCTCGACCGGGTTGCGGTCCAGCCAGTCGTTGAGGTGCTCGTAGACCGCCTTCTGCACGAAGGTCTTGGCCTCCGTGTTGCCCAGCTTGGTCTTCGTCTGGCCCTCGAACTGCGGCTCGCTCAGCTTGACCGAGATGATCGCCGTCAGACCCTCACGGATGTCGTCACCGGTGAGGTTGTCGTCCTTCTCCCGCAGCAGCTTCTTGTCGCGCGCGTACTTGTTGATCAGCGACGTCAGCGCGGCCCGGAAGCCCTCCTCGTGCGTACCGCCCTCGTGGGTGTGGATGATGTTCGCGAAGGAGTACACGCCCTCGCTGTAGCCGCTGTTCCACTGCATGGCGACCTCGAGGGACAGGCTCTTGTCCCTGTCCTCGGCCTCCAGCGAGACGACCGTCGGGTGAACCGCCTCTCCCTTGCGGGAGTTGAGGTACTTCACGAAGTCGACGATGCCGCCCTCGTAGTGGTACGTGACGGTCTTGACCTCGGCCTTCTCGTCGGCACCCGCCTCGTCCGCACCGCTGGTCGCCTTCGCCGACTCACGCTCGTCGGTGAGCCGGATCGTCAGGCCCTTGTTGAGGAACGCCATCTCCTGGAAACGCCTCGACAGCGTCTCGAAGGAGTACTCGGTGGTCTCGAAGATCTCCGGGTCGGCCCAGAAGGTGACCGACGTACCGGTCTCCTCGATCGCCTCGTGTTTGGCGAGGGGCGCCGTCGGCACGCCCATCTTGTAGTCCTGCGTCCAGCGGTGACCGTCGGTCTTCACCTCGACGGCGACCTTGGTCGACAGCGCGTTCACGACGGACACACCGACACCGTGCAGACCACCGGAGACGGCGTACCCGCCGCCGCCGAACTTGCCGCCCGCGTGCAGCACGGTCAGCACGACCTCGACGGCCGGCTTGCCCTCGGAGGGCACGATGCCCACCGGGATGCCACGGCCGTTGTCGACCACGCGCACGCCGCCGTCGGCGAGGATCGTCACGTCGATGGTGTCCGCGTAACCGGCCAGCGCCTCGTCGACGGAGTTGTCGACGACCTCGTACACCAGGTGGTGCAGACCGCGCTCGCCCGTGGAGCCGATGTACATGCCGGGCCGCTTGCGGACCGCGTCCAGCCCTTCGAGCACGGTGATGGCGCTGGCGTCGTAGGACGCCGAGGCCGCGCCGGTTTCGGTGGCCTCGGCGTTCACGCCGGCGTCGGTGGACGGGATGTTCTCGTTGGGGTTGCCGGAATCGGCCACGAAGCGCCCTTTCTGGCACAGCACGAGCCGGGCTCGTCGGCAGGTTGCCGGAGCGGCTGCGGCATGTTGCGTTGGTAAGCCTTGATCAGCGTTGCTCAGCTTTTCCCGGGCGGTCCCCACGTTGGGGCGGGATTGTCTTCCAGTCTACCGGTAGCACTGACATCGATGGGGGTTTGCCGGTACCTGAGCCCCCATGTGCCGCCCTCAACCGGTCTCGGCCGGGTCCCGATATGCGGAAGGGGGCTCCGAGGGGCTCACAGCGGCACTCAGCGCTTCGAGCCGTCAACCCTTGGCTACTCCCGGGTCAGATGGCGGTCCGCACCCGGATCCGGGCATGCGGCAACGCACGTACGACGCCCGTACGGAGATACGACGACACCGCGCGCCGGCGTCAGGACGTGAGGTACGTCACCCGTACGTATCGCCGGGACCCGTGCTGCCCGGAGCCCGCAGCGGGCCGTAGTGCCGGGCGGGGCCGCCGGGGCCGTGCACCTTGATCAGCCGGACCGTCCCGTGGCCCAGGTCCTCGTTGAGCCGGGCCACCAGCGCCGGGGCCAGCAGTCTCAGCTGGGTCGCCCACGCCGTCGAGTCGCACTGCACGGACAGCACGCGCTCGTCCTCGTCGTACCGCTGCGGCACACAGTGCTTCGCCAGGTCCTCGCCGACGATCTGCGGCCAGCGGCCCATCACCCCGCCCACCGCGGCCGGCGCCTCCCAGCCCCGCTCGGTGATCAGCCGGTTGATCGCCGCCCCGAGCGCCATCGGGTCACGGCCGTCGGCACGCGCGCCGGAGCGCAGCCCGCCGCCCCTGCGCGCCTGCTTCTTCTGCCGCGCCGCGTCCCCACGCGCGCGTGCCTGCTCCCTCGCCGCGCGCAACGCCACGCGCGCGAGGTCGACACCGGAGGGGTCCTTCTTGTCCGGGGTGGGTTTCTCGGTGCTCATACGCGCTCCACCGTCCCGTCCGCCACCGTGTACCGGGCACCGGCCAGCACGTGCGGTACGTCGTCGTCCACAGCGGCCGTGACCAGCACCTGCTCACCGGGCGCCACCAGCTCCGCCAGCCGCTCGCGGCGGCGGGCGTCCAGCTCGGCGAAGACGTCGTCCAGGATCAGCACCGGCTCGTTGCCCTCGGCCCGCAGCAGGTCGTACGAGGCCAGCCGCAGCGCCAGCGCGTAGGACCACGACTCGCCGTGCGAGGCGTACCCCTTGGCGGGCAGCTGGCCGAGCTTGAGCACCAGGTCGTCCCGGTGCGGGCCGACGAGGGTGACACCCCGCTCGATCTCCTGCTTCCGCGCCTCCGCCAGTGCCGCCGTCAGCTGCGCGTACAGCTCCTCGCGCGTGTGGGCCTCGCCCGGCGCCGACGGCTTGTACTCCAGCGCCACCGGACCGCCGCCGGGAGCCAGCTGCTCGTACGCCTTGTCGGCCAGCGGCTGCAGCGCGGCGACGAGATCCATCCGCTGGGCGAGCAGCTCCGCCCCCGCGCGCGCGAGGTGCTGGTCCCACACGTCGAGCGTGGACAGGTCCATGGACCGCCCGCCGTGCCGACGCGCCAGGGCAGCGGTCTTCAGCAGGGTGTTGCGCTGCTTGAGCACCCGCTCGTAGTCGGAGCGCACGCCCGCCATCCGCGGCGACCGCGCGGTGATCAGCTCGTCCAGGAACCGCCGCCGCTCACCCGGGTCCCCCTTGACGAGGGCGAGATCCTCGGGCGCGAACAGCACGGTCCGTACGATCCCCAGCACGTCCCGCGGCCTGACCTGCGAGGACCGGTTGATGCGGGCGCGGTTGGCCCGGCCCGGGTTCAGCTCCAGCTCGATCAGCTGCTGCCGGTCGCCCTGCCGGACCTGTGCCCGGATCACCGCCCGCTCGGCGCCCATGCGCACCAGGGGCGCGTCGGAGGCGACCCGGTGGCTGCCGAGCGTCGCCAGATACCCGACCGCCTCCACCAGGTTGGTCTTGCCCTGCCCGTTGGGGCCGACGAAGGCGGTGACGCCCGGGTCGAGCGGGACCTCGGCCCGGGCGTACGAGCGGAAGTCGGCCAGCGAAAGATGCGTGACGTGCATGGTCGTGCGCCGACCTCCCCCAGGGTTGTGGATCGCGGGGGCGACCCTGTGGATTACTTCTTCTCTACGGCGTGACCGCCGAACTGGTTGCGCAGCGCGGCGATCATCTTCATCTGCGGCGAGTCCTCCTGGCGGGAGGCGAACCGCGCGAACAGCGACGCGGTGATCGCCGGCAGCGGCACCGCGTTGTCGATGGCGGCCTCCACAGTCCAGCGTCCCTCACCGGAGTCCTGTGCATAACCGCGCAGGCCGTCCAGGTGCTCGTCCTCGTCGAGGGCGTTGACCGCCAGGTCCAGCAGCCAGGACCGGATGACGGTGCCTTCCTGCCACGACCGGAACACCTCACGGACGTCCGTGACGGAGTCGACCTTCTCCAGCAGCTCCCAGCCCTCGGCGTAGGCCTGCATCATGGCGTACTCGATGCCGTTGTGGACCATCTTCGCGAAGTGGCCCGCGCCGACCTTGCCCGCGTGCACCGAACCGAAGTCGCCCTCCGGCTTCAGCGCGTCGAAGACCGGCTGCACCTTGGCGACGTGCTCGGCGTCGCCGCCGTACATCAGCGCGTACCCGTTCTCCAGGCCCCAGACGCCGCCGGAGACGCCGCAGTCCACGAAGCCTATGCCCTTGGCGGCCAGCTGCTCGGCGTGCTTCTCGTCGTCCGTCCAGCGGGAGTTGCCGCCGTCCACGACCACGTCGCCGGGCTGCAGCAGCTCGGCGAGCTGGTCGATGGTCGACTGGGTGGGCTCGCCGGCAGGGACCATCACCCAGACCACGCGCGGGCCGCTGAGCTTGCCCACAAGCTCTTCCAGGCTGTGGACATCGGCGAGGTCCGCGTTGCGGTCGTATCCGATGACGGTGTGGCCCGCGCGGCGGATCCGCTCGCGCATGTTGCCGCCCATCTTGCCGAGGCCGACGAGACCGAGCTCCATCAGTTGTGTTCCTTAGGTCGCTGTGTGGCGTGACAGGCACCGCAGTGCCGAGCCGAGCCTAAACCCGACCATGCCTGCACAGCTGTGGGCATACGCGCTCATGCGAGACCCCGCTGACCTGCGGAGACGCAGCCCCCGCCCAACCACAGCCCCGGGCGCCACCAAGGCGCCCGGCGCTGTGCACACCTGTGGAAAACGTCAGCCGCTGAGCCGCACCGGCATGATCAGGTACTTGTACGCGTCGTCGGCCTCCGCATCCACCGCCGGCTTCCCGCTGAGCAGCGCCGGCTTCGTGGACGTGGTGAACGACAGCTGCGCCACCGGCGAGTCGATCGCGCTCAGACCGTCCAGCAGGAACGTCGGGTTGAAGGCGATCGAGATGTCGTCGCCCTCGAGCTGCGCGTCGACCCTTTCCACAGCCTGTGCGTCGTCGCTCGACCCGGCCTCCAGGATCAGCACACCCTGCTCGAAGCTCAGCCGCACCGGCGTGTTCCGCTCGGCCACCAGCGCCACACGCTTCACGGCCTCCACGAACGGCGCGGTCTCGATCACGGCGACGGAGTTGAACTCGGTCGGGAACAGCGTCCGGTACTTCGGCAGGTCGCCCTCGAGCAGGCGCGTGGTCGTACGCCGCCCGGCGCCCTCGAAACCGATCAGGCCCTCACCGGCACCGGAGCCGGACAGCGCCAGCGTGACGCTGTCCCCGGCCCCCAGCGACTTCGCGGTGTCCAGCAGCGTCTTGGCCGGGACCAGGGCGACGGCGGAGGCGTCCGGGTTCTCCGGCTTCCACAGGAACTCGCGGACCGCGAAGCGGTAGCGGTCGGTGGAGGCCAGGGTGACCGTGTCGCCCTCGATCTCGATGCGCACACCGGTGAGCACCGGCAGCGTGTCGTCACGGCCGGCCGCGATGGCCACCTGGGAGACGGCGGCGGCGAAGACCTCACCGGGCACCGTGCCGGTCGCGTTCGGCATCTGCGGCAGCGCCGGGTACTCCTCCACAGGCAGGGTGTGGAGGGTGAACCGCGAGGAGCCGCACACCACGGTCGCCCGTACACCGTCTGTGGAAATCTCCACCGGCCGGTTGGGGAGCGCGCGGGAGATGTCGGCGAGCAGCCGGCCGGAGACCAGGACGGTGCCCTCCTCCTCGACCTCCGCCTCGACGTTCACCCGCGCGGAGACCTCGTAGTCGAAGCTGGACAGGCTCAGCTGGCCGTCCTCCGCCTTCAGCAGCAGGCCGGCGAGGACAGGCGCCGGCGGACGGGCCGGGAGGCTGCGTGCCGCCCAGGCCACTGCCTCCGCGAGTACGTCGCGTTCCACCCGGATCTTCACCGTAAGCCGCCTCCTGCTGTTGCTACTGAGTCCTCCGACTCGGTGTCACCGCCCACTGCGACGGGAAGGACACCGGGGACCAGTCTGACGCACGGCACTGACAGTAGGTGCCCGTCGGGGTCAAGTCGGTCCGAGGGGCAGCCGGGCGCGAAGCAGCGAGTTGTGCACAGGCCCCGCTTCCAAACGATTGCCGAGCTCTCTCTAGTCGGGAGTAGTAGTAGGGCCTGTGGATACCGTGGATAACCACGTTTGCCCAGCTCAGCGCGGGTTTTTTATCCACCGACCCTGTGGGTGGAGGCAGTGGACAACCAGGGCCTTCTGTGGAGAACGGAAAGTTCTGCACACAGCGCCCACAGGCTGAGGGCAGTTCTCCCCAGCTGTGTCCCCAGGAATACCCAGGTTTCCCACACCCCAACCAGGCAACTTCCTGTGACGCCTTTCACTCGACGCAGTGAGAGGGGGTGCCTGGTTGCCGAACAGTGGACAGCGCTGTGGAGAAGCGGGGGATCGCTGGGGACAACCGCCCCGAACCTGTGGGGTGCCGGTGGACAACTCTGTGGGCCCGTTGTGGATCTTGCTGTTTTCCACAGCCTGTGGAGATCGTTCGTCCACGATTCCACAGGCCCCTGAGCTGGGCAGAAGCCGTGGAGCCAGCTTCCCTGTGGACGCAGTTCGGGACAACTCCGCAGTCCCCAGGATGTGGACGGAAGAAAGTCACCGAATCTGTGGAGAGTGGCCGTAACCCGGCGACTATTCGAACACCGGATGACGCCCGAGGAACCGCGCACAGCGGCGGCCGTGCCGTCGTGGCTGCGGGAAGTCGTGCCGCCGGGGCCCCACGGGTGGGCGTCGGGGGCATGCCTGGGGATACGAAAGGGCGCCCTGGGATGCGTGTCCCAGGGCGCCCTCGGCGTCGCCGTACGGCCGGTCTCAGCCGTTCTTGATGCGGTTGGTCAGCTCGGTGACCTGGTTGTAGATCGAGCGCCGCTCGGCCATCAGCGCCCGGATCTTCCGGTCGGCGTGCATGACCGTCGTATGGTCCCGGCCCCCGAACTGCGCCCCGATCTTCGGCAGCGACAGGTCCGTCAGCTCCCGGCACAGGTACATGGCGATCTGCCGGGCCGTGACCAGCTGCCGGCCCCGCGAGCTGCCGCACAGGTCCTCGACCGTGAGCCCGAAGTAGTCCGCGGTCGCCGCCATGATGGCCGTCGCGGTGATCTCCGGCGTCGAGTCCTCTCCCCCGGGGATCAGGTCCTTGAGGACGATCTCGGTCAGCCCCAGGTCCACCGGCTGCCGGTTGAGCGAGGCGAACGCCGTCACCCGGATCAGCGCACCCTCCAGCTCACGGATGTTCCGCGAGATGCGGGAGGCGATGAACTCCAGCACCTCCGGCGGGGCGTTGAGCTGCTCCTGGACCGCCTTCTTGCGGAGGATCGCGATACGCGTCTCCAGCTCGGGCGGCTGGACGTCGGTGATCAGCCCCCACTCGAAACGGTTCCGCAGCCGGTCCTCCAGCGTGACCAGCTGCTTGGGCGGCCGGTCGCTGGAGAGCACGATCTGCTTGTTGGCGTTGTGGAGCGTGTTGAAGGTGTGGAAGAACTCCTCCTGCGTCGACTCCTTGTCCGCGAGGAACTGGATGTCGTCGACGAGCAGGATGTCCATCTCGCGGTAGCGCTTGCGGAAGCTGTCGCCCTTGCCGTCGCGGATGGAGTTGATGAACTCGTTGGTGAACTCCTCCGAGCTGACGTACCGCACGCGCGTGCCCGGGTAGAGGCTGCGCGCGTAGTGCCCGATCGCGTGCAGCAGATGCGTCTTGCCGAGCCCCGACTCCCCGTAGATGAACAGGGGGTTGTACGCCTTCGCCGGTGCCTCGGCGACCGCGACCGCCGCCGCGTGCGCGAAGCGGTTGGAGGCGCCGATGACGAACGTGTCGAACAGGTACTTCGGGTTCAGACGCGCGGTCGGCTCACCGGGGCCGCTCGCCGGCGCAGGCTGCGCGGCCAGCGGACCGGGGGCGCCGGTCGAGGGCACGTCGGGGCGGCCGGGGCCGCCGCGGTGGGCCGGCGGCTCGGGCAGCTCACGGCGGACCGGGTCGCGCTGGTCGTACTCGGTCCGGGACGTCTCGTAGCCGGGGCGCCCGGAGTCGTAGTCCCCGCGGGACGGCTCGTAATCCGCGCGCGGGGTGTCGTACTCGCCGCGCTGCTGCTCGTACGGCGGCCGGTCCATGCCCTGCGGGCGGTAGTCGGACGACGGTCCGTAGGCGTCCCGGGACGGCGGCGAGGCGTACGGATCCCGCTCGGGGAAGCCGAGGCGGGGCTGCTGCCAGCCGTACTCGTCCTGGCCGGGGCGCGGCCAGGCGCCGGGCTCGGGACGGTGGTACTCGGAGGGGTAGGCCGGGCGGACGGTGGGGAGCTGGTCCGCACGCGCGGGCGGGTGCTCGGTGCGCGGTTCGGTGTCCGGGAGCTGGTCGCCGCGGTGGCGGCCGTAGCCCTCGTACGGTCCGGAGGGCAGCTCCGGCTCCTCGTAGCGCGGCTTCGGGCTCTGCTGGGCGGGCGGCGTCGCGGGCGCCGGCGGTTCGCCCGCCGAGTCGTCCACGGTGATCGCGATTCGGATGGGGCGGCCGCACTCACGGCTCAGGGTCTCGCTGACGATGGGCGCGAGACGGCCCTCCAGTACGCCCTTCGCGAATTCGTTCGGCACGGCGAGCAGGGCGGTGTCCGCGACCAGCGCGAGCGGCTGGCAGCGCCGGATCCAGTGCTCGTCCTTCGCCTCCACACCCTGTCCGCGGCCCTCGCCGAGGAGCTGCTCCAGTACTCGTGGCCACACTGCGGCAAGATCGGCAGGTACGTCAGCCACAGGGCACGCTCTCTCACAGGTCCCACGAACGTGTGGTTCAGGGACGGGTCGGGATGAAAATCGGGTCGGGCGGGGATAAGGGAACGAATCGGAGTCCAGCCACGGTAGTCAGCGCGGCGGGTAGGGTTCAAGTTGTTGTCCCCAGCCTGTGGATAGTGTCTCTCGGCGACCCCCGGTTTGACCGGATGGCGTAGCCCCGCGTACCGTAACCAGGTCGAGTTGTCGATGGCTGCTGCCGCCTGCCTCCGATGGGCACAGGTCACGTCAGGTGATCGGGAAGCGGTGCACTCGGGCGTGGCGCGAGCTACTCGTGGGCGCACGGTGACAGCCAGGACGGCACCCCGCCACTACCGATTCTTTCTGGAGCCCCCGAGTGAGCAAGCGCACCTTCCAGCCGAACAACCGTCGTCGCGCGAAGACCCACGGCTTCCGGCTGCGTATGCGCACCCGTGCCGGCCGCGCGATTCTCGCGTCCCGCCGTAGCAAGGGTCGCGCCCGTCTGTCCGCCTGATTCCGATCAGGTCATGACGTCGTGCTGCCCACCGAGAACCGGCTGAGGCGGCGCGAGGACTTCGCGACCGCGGTACGACGGGGTCGTCGGGCCGGACGCCCGACCCTCGTCGTCCACCTTCGTAGCGGTGCCACGGACCCGCACGCGCCTGGGGAGAGCGCTCCCCCGACGCGTGCGGGTTTCGTCGTGAGCAAGGCCGTGGGTGGCGCGGTCGTGCGCAACACAGTGAAGCGCAGACTGCGCCATCTGATGCGTGACCGAGTCGCCCTGTTTCCCCCCGGTAGCCTGGTAGTCGTACGAGCGCTGCCCGGAGCGGGCGACGCAGACCACGCACAGCTGGCCCGAGACCTGGACGCCGCTCTTGAGCGGCTGCTGGGAGGGGGCGCGCGATGAAGTACCCGCTGCTGGCTCTGATCAAGCTGTACCAGTGGACGATCAGTCCGCTGCTGGGGCCGGTGTGCAAGTACTACCCGTCGTGCTCCCACTACGGCTACACGGCCATCGACCGGCACGGTGCGATCAAGGGCACGGCACTCACCGCCTGGCGCATCCTCCGGTGCAATCCGTGGTCGCTCGGCGGTGTGGACCATGTTCCGCCGCGTAAGCGCCCGCGGTGGCACGAAATACTGCGCAACGCGTGGCGCGCACGCAGGGGCGGGCCCTCCGCCGCCGAACCGGCCACCGAAGCGAATCTTGCTTCCGAGTCTCCTTCGAGCCCGGCCGCAGAGACCTCGTCCCATGCCCAAGGAGCATGATTAGTGGACACGATTGCCAGCCTCTTCAGTTTCATCACCTGGCCCGTCTCCTGGGTCATCGTCCAGTTCCACAAGGTGTACGGGGCGATCTTCGGCCCTGACACCGGATGGGCCTGGGGCCTGTCCATCGTGTCCCTGGTGATCCTCATCCGCATCTGCCTGATCCCGCTCTTCGTGAAGCAGATCAAGTCGACGCGCGCGATGCAGACGCTCCAGCCGGAGATGAAGAAGATCCAGGAGCGCTACAAGAACGACCGGCAGCGTCAGTCCGAAGAGATGATGAAGCTGTACAAGGAGACGGGTACCAACCCGCTCTCCTCGTGCCTTCCCATCCTGGCGCAGTCCCCGTTCTTCTTCGCCCTGTACCACGTGCTCAACGGCATTGCCACGGGCAAGACCATCGGCGTCATCAACGAGCCGCTGCTCGCCAGCGCCCGGCACGCGCACATCTTCGGTGCGCCGCTGGCCGCCAAGTTCTTCAGCAGCGAGAGCCAGATCAGCGCCCTCGGCGCCTCGCTGACCGACGTCCGTGTCGTCACCGCGATCATGATCGTGCTGATGTCGGCGTCGCAGTTCTACACGCAGCGCCAGCTGATGACGAAGAACGTCGACACCACGGTGAAGACGCCGTTCATGCAGCAGCAGAAGATGCTGATGTACGTCTTCCCGGTCATGTTCGCCGTCTTCGGTGTGAACTTCCCGGTCGGTGTCCTCGTCTACTGGCTGACCACCAACGTGTGGACCATGGGCCAGCAGATGTACGTCATCCACAACAACCCGACCCCGGGTTCCAAGGCCCAGGCCGCCTACCTGGAGCGCCTGACCAAGCACGTCACGCAGCACGGCAAGGTCCGCCGGCGCAGCGAGAAGGTCATCGTCAAGGCGATCGTCGCCAAGGGCCGCGACCGCAACGAGTTCGAGCGCAAGTTCATCAACGCGCTGAACAAGGCCGGCCTCGCCGCCCAGGCCGACGGCACCGTGGCCAAGAGCACGGTCCAGGCCGCGGCGCAGACCGAGGAAGGCGCGGTCACCGGCACCGCCACGGCCACCGCCGTCCGGCGCCAGCAGCCCAAGCGCCAGAGCAAGTCCCAGCGTCAGTCCGGCGGGCCCAAGCAGGCGGGCGACACCCCGTCGCTGGAGAAGTCCGACGAGCCGCAGGACACCCGGCCCGCCGCTGCCAAGCAGTCCCAGAAGCCCGGCTCCGGCACCCGTAGCAAGGCCCAGTCCGGCCAGCGCAAGGGTGGCCCGCAGCGGCCCAAGTCCCCGTCCAAGAAGTAAGAAGGAGCCCATCCCGTGACGGAAGGCACCACCTCCGCCGCTGTCGAGGGTGCAGACACCCTCACCCGACTGGAGCAGGAGGGTGAGATCGCGGCGGACTACCTGGAGGGTCTGCTGGACATCGCCGACCTCGACGGCGACATCGACATGGACGTCGAGGCCGACCGCGCCTCCGTGTCGATCATCAGCGACACCGGCAGCCGCGACCTGCAGAAGCTGGTCGGCCGGGACGGCGAGGTGCTGGAGGCGCTGCAGGAGCTGACGCGCCTGGCGGTGCACCGGGAGACCGGCGACCGCAGCCGGCTGATGCTGGACATCGCGGGATACCGGGCCAAGAAGCGGTCCGAGCTGTCCGAGCTGGGCGCCAAGGCCGCCGCCGAGGTGAAGAGCACCGGTGAGCCCGTGAAGCTCAAGCCGATGACCCCGTTCGAGCGCAAGGTCGTGCACGACGCGGTCAAGGCCGCGGGACTGCGCAGCGAGTCCGAGGGCGAGGAGCCGCAGCGGTTCGTCGTCGTACTGCCCGCCTGATCGGTCCCTCGTTCCACCGGCCCCGTCTGTTGAGCAGGCGGGGCCGAATTTTGTCAGCCTGGTTGTTCTGGTGGCCGGTGCGCGAAGCGCCGGCGCTGTACGGAAGGACGGTCCCCGTGACGGAGGCAGCGGAGCTTCCCCCCGCGCCCGAACAGGCGCGGGAAGTGTTTGGTGATCGCTTCGCCGATGCGGTGCGCTATGCGGAGCTGCTCGCCGAGGCGGGCGTGCAGCGGGGTCTGATCGGCCCGCGGGAAGTGCCCCGTCTGTGGGAGCGGCACCTGCTGAACTGTGCTGTGCTCTCCGAGGCCGTTCCCGAGGGGGTGACGGTCTGCGACGTCGGCTCCGGCGCCGGGCTGCCGGGCATCCCGCTGGCCCTGGTCCGCGACGACCTGAACATCACCCTGCTGGAGCCCCTGCTGCGGCGGACCAACTTCCTCAACGAGGTTGTCGAGCTGCTGGGCCTGGACCATGTGACCGTGGTGCGCGGCCGCGCCGAGGAGGTCATGGGCAAGCTGCCGCCGGTCCATGTGGTGACCGCCCGGGCCGTGGCCCCGCTGGACCGCCTGGCCACCTGGGGCATTCCGCTGCTGCGCCCGTACGGGGAGATGCTCGCGCTCAAGGGCGACACCGCCGAGGAGGAGCTGAAGGCCGCGGCCACCGCCCTCAGCAAGCTGGGTGCCGTCGAGACGTCCATCCTGCATGTCGGCGAGGGTGTGGTGGACCCGCCGTCCACGGTCGTGCGGGTCGAGGTCGGGGAGAGCCCGGGCGGTGTGCGCTTCGCCGCGAAGCGCGCGAAGGCCGCGCGGACAGGGCGGGCACGTCGGCGTCGCTGATCCGTCCTGACGACGAGACGTACTCCACACAAGCTGCCAAACCTATGCAAGCCGGAGTGTCGCGAAGGTCCGGTCGCAGCCGCTGTGCATCGTGTTTCACGTGAAACGTCGCTCACTGCTGCACGGCATCATCAGTCGTGGCCGCGCTGCGGCCGAACCTCGCGACCGGAAGCCTCTCGGTTCACTCCGAGAGGAGCCCCCTTCCCCGGAGACTCCGTCCCCCTCAAGGGGCACGGAGTTGTCCACAGAGGTGGATTTCTCCACAGAAGACCAGGCCTCACTGGTTCACGACCCCGAAGACATGGGAGGCTCTGTTCATTGCGAGCCTGAAGTCGAGGAGAGTGAATCCTTGCGGTCCGACGCCAACATCGCGGGACCGATGACCGATCCGGTCCCCGGTCCCCGTACCGAGTCGATGGGGGCGGATGTTTCACGTGAAACACCGCCCCCGATGGACGACACTCCCATCGGTCGTGCGGCCCAACTGGCGGTGGAGGCTCTCGGCCGCGCCGGCGAAGGCCTGCCACGACCGGAGCAGACCCGAGTCATCGTGGTCGCCAACCAGAAGGGCGGCGTGGGCAAGACGACGACGACCGTCAACCTTGCCGCTTCGCTGGCTCTGCACGGTGGCCGCGTCCTGGTGATCGACCTCGACCCCCAGGGCAACGCATCCACGGCTCTCGGGATCGACCACCACGCCGAGGTGCCTTCCATCTACGACGTGTTGGTCGAGAGCAAGCCGCTCGCCGAGGTCGTCCAGCCCGTCCCTGATGTGGAAGGCCTCTTCTGCGCCCCCGCCACCATCGATCTCGCCGGTGCGGAGATCGAGTTGGTGTCCCTGGTGGCCCGGGAGAGCAGGCTGCAGCGCGCCATCCAGGCGTACGAGCAGCCGTTGGACTACATCCTCATCGACTGCCCGCCCTCGCTCGGCCTGTTGACGGTCAACGCGCTCGTCGCGGGCGCCGAGGTCCTCATCCCGATTCAGTGCGAGTACTACGCGCTGGAGGGCCTCGGCCAGCTCCTGCGCAACGTCGACCTGGTGCGGGGTCACCTCAACCCGACCCTGCATGTGTCGACCATCCTGCTCACCATGTACGACGGCCGGACGCGTCTTGCTTCCCAGGTCGCGGAAGAGGTGCGCAACCACTTCGGCGACGAGGTGCTGCGGACGAGCATTCCCCGCTCCGTCCGTATCTCCGAGGCGCCGAGTTACGGGCAGACGGTGCTGACTTACGATCCAGGATCGAGCGGCGCCCTCTCGTATCTTGAGGCGGCCCGAGAAATCGCGCTGAGGGGCGTCGGCATCAGCTACGACGCGAGCCAGGCCCACATCGGCGCCCAGAAAGACCCGAGCATGGTGGAGGGGATCCAGTGAGTGAGCGACGGAGGGGGCTGGGGCGTGGTCTCGGCGCACTGATCCCCGCTGCCCCGACCGAGAAGACCCCGGCCCCGGCGGCGATGGGGGGCGGAGCGTCCGCCTCCCCCGCGGCCGTGCCGGTGCTGACGACCGACCGCGGAGTGGCCGCGGCGAAGGTGGCCACGCTGCCGCCGGTGGCACAGGAACCCGAGGAGATCCCGGCGAGCCCGGCCGCCGAGGTGCCCGCGCCCCCGTTGGGGGCCCACTTCGCCGAGATCCCCCTCGACGCCATCACGCCGAACCCTCGTCAGCCGCGTGAGATCTTCGACGAGGACGCGCTGCAGGAACTGGTCACTTCCATCAAGGAGGTCGGTCTCCTCCAGCCCGTCGTGGTACGACAGCTGGGGCCCGGCCGCTATGAGCTGATCATGGGCGAGCGCCGTTGGCGCGCCTGCCGTGAGGCCGGCCTGGAGGCCATCCCGGCCATCGTCCGGGCCACGGAGGACGAGAAGCTCCTCCTGGACGCGTTGCTGGAGAACCTGCACCGCGCGCAGCTGAACCCGATCGAAGAGGCCGCCGCCTACGATCAGCTGCTGAAGGACTTCAACTGCACACACGACCAGCTGGCCGACCGGATCGGGCGTTCCCGCCCGCAGGTCTCCAACACCCTGCGGCTGCTGAAGCTCTCCCCGACCGTCCAGAAGCGGGTGGCCGCCGGGGTGCTCTCGGCCGGCCATGCCCGGGCGCTGCTGGCCGTCGAGGACTCGGAGGAGCAGGACCGGCTGGCACACCGGATCGTGGCCGAGGGGCTGTCGGTGCGGTCCGTGGAAGAGATCGTGACGCTGATGGGCTCGCGGCCGCAGAAGGCCTCGCGCGCCCGGGGTCCTCGGGCCGGTTCCGTGCCCTCTCCCGCGCTGAGCGAGCTGGCCACGCGGCTCTCGGACCGCTTCGAGACCCGGGTGAAGGTCGAGCTGGGCCAGAAGAAGGGCAAGATCACCGTCGAGTTCGCCTCCGCGGACGACCTCGAAAGGATCCTCAGCACGCTCGCCCCGGGCGAGAAGCTGGCCCTCCAGAAGAGCCTCCAGGAGAGCGACGGCGAGGAGACGTACGACTGACCCTCGTGTGGTGCCGCCCAGCGAGGCAGTGGAGCGGATCGTGTCCGGTGTGTACCGGAACACGGTCCGCTCTTTGCTTTGAGGCGGTATCGAGTGAATCGCATCGTGGATACGATGCGATCAGATAGGGCACATCCACCGGACACCGTCTGCCCGCTCGGACAGCCGTTCGCGATACGGCGGGCGAAGGAAGCGAGGATCAGCCTTCATGGGGCGTCGGCTCGTGCCGCTCACGCTGGACAACCTTCAGGACCTTCCCCATCGCTGCCGCTCATGCGTCTTCTGGGAACTGGACCCGGTCAGCGGCGAAGCGGCGGTGAAGGCGGGTACCTCCGCGCTGGAGAAGGAAGCCTGGATCTCCGCCGTCCTGCTGGACTGGGGATCGTGCGGCCGTGTGGTGTACGTCGATGACGTACCGGTGGGCTTCGTCCTCTACGCTCCGCCGGCCTACGTCCCCCGCTCGACGGCGTTTCCCACGAGCCCGGTGTCGCCGGACGCGGTCCAGCTGATCACGGCCTTCGTCATGCCCGGCTATCAGGGGCAGGGGCTGGGCCGGGTGCTGGTCCAGACGGTCGCCAAGGACTTGCTGCGCCGGGGCTTCAAGGCGATCGAGGCGTTCGGAGACGCCCGCTGGAAGGAGCCCGCCTGCGTGCTGCCCGCCGACCATCTGCTGGCCGTGGGCTTCAAGACGGTCCGCCAGCATCCCGCCCATCCCCGGCTGCGGTTGGAGCTGCGGTCCACGCTCTCCTGGAAGGAAGACGTGGAGATGGCACTCGACCGGCTGCTGGGGGCGGTCCAGAAGGAGCCGGCGCTGAGACCGCTGTAGTCCGAGGCCGTTCCAGCAGCAGTCCGTTCTATGCGAATGGGCCAACCCCGAGGGGTTGGCCCATTCTTGTTTCACGTGAAACGTCACTCCGCGATGAACTCTTCGAGGTCCCGGAGAAGCGCGGCCTTGGGCTTCGCACCGACGATGGTCTTGGTGACCTCGCCGCCCTGGTAGACATTCAGGGTCGGGATGGACATGACGCCGTACTTCGCGGCCGTGCCCGGGTTCTCATCGATGTTCAGCTTGACGATTTCGATCTTGTCGCCGTGCTCGGCAGCGATCGCCTCCAGGGACGGGGCGATCTGGCGGCACGGGCCGCACCACTCCGCCCAGAAGTCCACGAGGACGGGCTTGTCGTTCTTGAGGACTTCCTGATCGAAGGAGTCGTCGGTCACAATCTTCAGGTTGCCGGCCACGGGGGGCTCCTTACCTTGGTCGTGCGGTGGGGCGGAGGGGAAGGGGAAGGTCAGACGGCGGTCTTCTCGGGTTCCGCCTGGTCCTCGTCGGCGAGGGCGGCGAGGAAGCGCTCGGCGTCCAGAGCGGCGGAGCAGCCGGTGCCGGCCGCGGTGATCGCCTGACGGTAGGTGTGGTCGACCACGTCACCGGCGGCGAAGACACCGGTCACGTTGGTGCGGGTGGACGGGGAGTCGACCTTCAGGTAGCCCTCCTCGTCCAGGTCCAGCTGGCCCTTGAACAGCTCGGTGCGCGGGTCGTGGCCGATCGCGATGAACAGGCCCGTCACGGGCAGCTCGGACAGCTCGCCGGTCTTGACGTTGCGCAGCTTCAGGCCGGAGAGCTTCTGCTCGCCCTGGACCTCGGCGACCTCGCTGTCCCAGATGAACTTGATCTTCGGGTCGGCGAAGGCGCGCTCCTGCATCGCCTTGGAGGCGCGCAGGGTGTCCCGGCGGTGGACGATCGTCACGGACTTGGCGAAGCGCGAGAGGAAGGTGGCCTCCTCCATCGCGGTGTCACCGCCGCCGATCACGGCGATGTCGTGCTCCTTGAAGAAGAATCCGTCACAGGTGGCGCACCAGGAGACACCACGGCCGGAGAGCGCGTCCTCGTTGGGCAGGCCCAGCTTGCGGTGCTGAGAGCCGGTGGCGACGATGACGGCCTTGGCCCGGTGGACCGTGCCCGCGGTGTCGGTGACCGTCTTGATCTCACCGGTCAGGTCGACGGAGACGATGTCGTCCGGAACCAGCTCGGCGCCGAAGCGTTCGGCCTGGGCACGCATGTTGTCCATCAGGTCGGGGCCCATGATGCCGTCGCGGAAGCCCGGGAAGTTCTCGACCTCGGTGGTGTTCATCAGCGCACCACCCGCGGTGACGGCGCCTTCGAACACCAGGGGCTTCAGCGACGCACGGGCGGTGTAGAGCGCCGCCGTGTAGCCTGCGGGCCCGGAGCCGATGATGATCACGTTACGGACGTCGCTCACGGCTTGATTCCTCGTCTCTGGTCTGCGTCAGTCGACCGGTGCGAGGCCCCTTTCGGGACTCTCACCCCACCCAACGGATCCTACGGGGCGCGCATTCCCGGTGTGTCCGGGCACACGCGTGCCCAGGGGCGACCGACCGAAGAAGTGTTCCAGCGGACTCAGGGACGCGCGACGGACTGCTTCAGCAGAACCTTGCCGGCGGAGGCGGTCTGCTGGTGTACGCAGGCCGCGTCGACCACATAGGCCGTGACCCGCTTGCTGTCCTGGTGGTCGGCCACGACGACGAGGTAGGCGGCCTTGCCCCCGTACGTTCCCGTCTTGGCGCCCAGGACGTCAGCGCTGTGGTGGAGCGCTTGTCGGACGCAGTCAGGGACAGGGGTCGCGGTCTGGATCAACGTGTTCGGACCCTCGGTCGAGGGCGTCTCCGACCCACCACCGGGGTTCAGCCGGGGCTTCTCACTGCCCCGCTGCAACCCCTTCTTGGTGGTGAGGAGGGCCTGCGCCTGATGCTGCACGCTGTCGCCGGAGAAGGTGTCGGCGGAGGGGGTCGGCGTCCCGTGGGCCGTCGTGTGGTCGCCCTTGTCGCCCAGCGATGTCAGGACCAGGCTGCCGGCGCCCAGCACCGCGGCGGTGAGGACCGCACCCAGGACGAACCGGCCGCGCCGCCGCCCTCGCTTGGTTTCTTTACGCCCGGGCCCCGTGGCCGCACGCGGACGGCCTGCGGGACGGTCAGCAGCGGGTTCAGCGGGGTGATCGGTAGCGTGCTCAGTGGCGCGACCGGTTGGGGGCGATGTTTCACGTGAAACACGACCCGCGGCGTCCTCGCCGGTGAACGTCAGTGGTGCCTCGGCAGCGAGCGCGGCATCGATGCGTGCGGCCACATCGTCCGGCATCCGTTCGGGCTCCGGGACGGAGCCCAGCAGGTCCCGGATCTCCTCCAGCGAGGCATACACGTCCGCGCACGATTCGCACGCGTCCAGATGACGCTGTATATCCGTGCTGCGGTCCGGCGCCAGCAGGCCCTCGGTGAGGTCGGAGATCTCCGCGACGTCCGGGTGCCCGGCCGTGTCTGTCGTGGAAGTCACGCTCGCCCACCTCCGCCCTTCACTACGGCTGAATCGCTCGGTCCCGCTTCCTTGGGGCGCCCGCTCGGTGGCCCCGTTGCCGGTGGGACGGATGACCCCTGTCCGCGGTTCCGTCCCGAGCCGGTTTCTTTCCCGGCCCCGCTACCACTCGTTCGTGGGTTCGCGGTGCCTTCGGGCCGTAGATGTGTGAGCAGGGGGAGCAGCCGGGCCCGGCCTCGGGCGCACCGGCTCTTCACCGTCCCCGTCGGCACGTCCAGGATCCGCGCGGCCTCCGCCACGGGATATCCCTGCATGTCGACCAGGACCAGCGCGGCCCGTTGCTCCGGTGGAAGCGTGCCGAGCGCTTCGACGAGCTGGCGGTGCACGTCCTTCCGCTCGGCCGGCGCCGAGGCGGACTCGTACGGCTCCAGCAGCTGCTCCAGCCGCTCGGTGTCGTCGACCGGAGCCGTCTTGCGCGAGGCCGCCTTCCGCGCCCGGTCCAGGCAGGCGTTCACCGTGATCCGGTGCAGCCAGGTCGTGACAGCCGACTGTCCTCGAAAGGTGTGGGCGGCCCGGTAGGCCGAGACCAGGGCGTCCTGGACCGCGTCAGCGGCCTCCTCGCGGTCCCCCAGGGTTCGCAGGGCGACCGCCCAGAGCCGGTCCCGGTGCCGCCGCACGATCTCGCCGAAGGCTTCCGGGTCGCCTTCCACGTGGCGGGCGAGCAGGTCCGCGTCCGTCACCTCGGTGTCGATGTGATCACCTCTCGCGCCCCGGCCCTTCCGGCAACGACAACAGTCTTTGCCGTCTCAGCTGGTCACCTTGATGTCCGCCACTCGGCCTCGCCAATGGCCTTCGCTGTCCGCCGGCAGCTTGGTCAGCCAGACGAGGAGGTACTGGCTCTTGAAGGACTTGCCGGGCTGGAGCACCACGGTGGTGCCCGAGCCGTCGGCAACCTTGCTGTAGGCGTCGAACGACGTCGGCTCCGACCCCGCGTCGGCAGGGGCGGCCCGTAGTTCCACCGAGGTCTCGCCCACGAACGTGACCGTGACCTTGCCGACCTGCTGCACCTTGCCGAGATCGAGAATGATGCCGACGCCTGACTTCAGGTTGCCGAACTCCGGACTCAGGTAGAAGTCCGTCTGCCAGTACGTGGCCGTGCTGTTGTCGTACGCCTTGCCTATGTCGCGCGGCTTTTCAGAACCATCCGGGCCGAACGGGTCGAAGTCACGGGCGCCCTTGATGGCGATCGGCTTGCCGGACGCCGGCTTCTTCCGGTTCTTGTCGCCGCCTTCCGTCGTCTGGCTCTTGTGGGTGTCGTCCGACTTGTCGCTCTGGTCCATCAGAGCGTCCGCCAGCTGCCAGCTGCCCAGCCCGAGGGCGGCGATGAGCAGGGCCGACACCGCCCACTTCAGGGCCCTGCCGGTGCGGCTCTGGAGCGGGGGCGGCGGGGCCGTGAGCGGCTGGGTGGCACCGGCGTGCGGCGCGGAGCGGCCGTAGGTGCCCTGCTGGTAGGTGGTGCGCTGGTACTCCGGCGGGGCCGTGAACGCCGGCTCGGGCGGGCGGATGCGCGGCATCTCGCCGATCGCCTTCACCAGCTCCTCCGGCGTGGTGCACGGCGCCTCGTGCCGGGACGCCGTGGCCCCGTCGTTGACGAGGGCCCGCATGGCCAGTTCGGACAGGCCGCGGTGCACACCGGCCCGCACCTGGTCCGGGGCGATGAGACCGATGTCCTTGGGCAGGCCGGACAGGCCGTAGGCGTCGTTCTCGTACGGCCAGCGCTGGGTCAGCGCCGCGTACAGCAGGGCGCCGATCGCCTCGGTGTCGGTGCGCTGTGGCGTGTCGGAGCTGACGCCCCGCAGCGCCGCGTTCACGGCGAGGCCCCGGATGCGCCACTGACCGGTGGAGGCGCGCAGCACGGCGTTCGGGTTCAGGCGCAGATGGGCCAGGCCCTCCCGGTGCGCGGCCGCCATGGCCGAGGCGACCTGGCTGACCATCTGGTAGGCGTCGTGCGGCTCCAGCGGGCCGCCGGCGAGGAGCGTGGACAGCTCGGTGGCGTCGGGCAGCCACTCGTGGACGACGTAGACGAGGTCGTTCTCCTCGACGGCGTCGAGGACCTGGACGAAGCGCGGATCGCCGAGCAGGGCCGAGGACCGGGCGGCGGCGAGGACGGAGCGGGCCCGGGCGTGGTCCGCGGGCAGTACGTGGACGCCAACGGCACGACGGAGTTTCTCGTCGACCGCACGCCAGCTGCTGAATCCGTCCAGACGGGTGACGCACTCCTCCAGCCGGTAGCGTCTGGCGAGCTTGTGGCCGCTGTGCAGCTCCGGAGGAGAGGCCTTCCGGCCGGGACCCTCGGCTCCACCGCCCTGTGCCTCGTCGCTGTCCGTGTCCCGCTCCGGGTTCTTGGCCACCCCGTCGGCCGTGGACTGGTCCGCCTTGGCGGTCAGCGGTTGCTCACCGCTGTTGTCTGCCACGTCGACGGCAGCCGTGCTCCGTTCCGCCACCGTCGTCCCTGCCTCCCCATCCGTTGCACGCTGTCCGACGCCGAAACCAATTGTGCCCACAGTCCGCCGCTATGCACGACACACGGCGGCGGACGATGGTTGTGCGCCTACCCCCGCCTCAACGCCCCAGACGCCCGCGCACCATACCGACGAGCGAGTTGAGTTCCTCGATCCGCATCCGGCGGGCGGCGACGAAGAAGACTCCGAACAACACGGCACCGCCGGCGATCAGTGCGGCGAGGGAGCCGACGACGCCCTGGCCGAGGGTGTGCCCGATGCCGTAGCAGACGGCGCCGCTGAGCAGGGTCGCCGGCACCGAGGCGATGCCCAGCCGCGCGTATGTGCGCAGCACCCGGGCCCCGTCCAGGTCCCCGCCGAGCCGCCTGCGCAGCCGGCTCCAGGCGACGCCCACACCGATGGCGTAGGCGAGACCGTAGGCGGCGGCCATCCCGACGACCGCCCAGCGCGCCGGCAGCAGGAAGTAGCACAGCGCTGCGGCACCGGCATTGACCGCCGCCACGATGACCGTGTTGTAGAAGGGGGTGCGGGTGTCTTCGTAGGCGTAGAAGGCACGCAGGACGACGTACTGCACGGAGTACGGGATCAGGCCGAGGGCGAAGGCCATCAGCATGTAGCCCATATTCGTGGCCGAGCCGGTGCCGGCGGAGCCGAAGACCAGCGTGCACATCGGGACACCGAGCGAGATGAACCCGAAGGCGATGGGGACGATGGCGACCGCGGTGGTGCGCAGGCCCTGGGAGATGTCGTCGCGGACGGCACCCGAGTCCCCCTCGGCGGCCGAGCGGGAGATCCGCGGCAGCAGGGCGGCCATCAAGGACACGGTGATGATGGCCTGCGGCAGCCCCCAGATCAGCTGGGCGTTGGCGTAGGCGGCGAAGCTGGTGCCCACGACACCGGAGTCCTTGCCTGCGGCGATGGACAGCTGGGTGACCACCAGGGCGCCCGCCTGGTTGGCGAGGACGAACAGCACCGTCCACTTGGCGAGCATCGCGGCCTTGCCCAGGCCGTGGCCCCGCCAGTCGAAGCGCAGCCTGATCCGGAAGCCGGTCTCGCGCAGGTAGGGGATCATCGCCAGGGCCTGGACGACCAGGCCGAGCAGTACACCGACGCCGAGCAGGCGCTGGCCCTCCGGCGGGATGCTGTCGACGGTCATGTGCGAGTTCGCGGCGGTGCCGTAGACCCAGATGAACATGCCGAGCGTCACGATGATGACGATGTTGTTCAGGACCGGGGTCCACATCATCGCGCCGAACTTGCCGCGTGCGTTGAGGATCTGCCCCATCACCACGTGGATGCCCATGAAGAAGATCGAGGGCAGGAAGTAGCGGGTGAAGGTGACCGCGACCTCGTTCGCGGCCGGGTTGTTGGCCACCGGGTTGGCCAGCGCCCGCACCAGTAGGGGCGCGCCCAGCATCGCGAGCCCGGTCAGCGCGGCCAGGGCCACCATCACCAGGGTCAGCAGCCGGTTGGCGAAGGCCTCGCCGCCGTCCTCGTCCTCCTTCATGGAGCGGACCAGCTGCGGCACGAACACGGAGTTCAGGCCGCCGCCGACGGTGAGGATGTAGATCATCGTCGGCAGCTGGTAGGCCACCTGGAAGGAGTCGGCGAGGAAGCCGAGGCCCAGCGCTGCGGCGATCAGCGCGGAGCGGATGAAACCGGTGAGACGGGAGACCATCGTGCCCGCCGCCATGACCGCGCTGGACTTCAGCAGCCCGGCGGCCCGCCCGCCCTTCTTGGCGGGGGCTGCGGGAGCGGCTTCGGCCGTGACGGCCTCCGGCTCGACGGCCCCGGAGGGAGCGCCGGGAGCCGGGGCGGGCACCGGGGACTGCGCAGGGTAGGCGGCGGCGGAGGGACCGGCCGGGTACCCCGCGCCGGCGTACGGGGGGCCCTGCTGCGGGCTCCGGCCGTGCGACGGCGGGTACTGGCCGCCGGGGCCGACCCCACCGTCCGGCGCGGCGGCCGGTCCCGGGACGGCCGCGGGATCCATGGGCGTGTGCCCGCCGCCCTGCTGCTGGTCCTTGAAGAGGTGCGCGAAGGCGTCCGGCTCGTGGTACTCCTCGCCGGAGTGCGTGACGAGGTCGTCCACGCCGACGAACTGGGTCGTGCGCGGGTCCTCGCCGTACGGCAGGTACTGGGTCGCGCCTCCCGGCTCCGGCGCCGGGGTCTGCGCCCACACGTTGGGGTCGGGGGCGTAGGGCGACTGGGCGGGCGGGGCGTACAGCGGCTGCTGCTGGTCGTACGGGCCCGGGGGTGGCGGCGGGTGCGCGGCGCGGTCGTACAGCGCCTCGGCGACCGGGTCCTGGGCGGCCAGGTCGTGCGCCCGGTAGGGATCCTGCTCGTAGGCGTCCTGGAGATACATGTCCGCAGCGTGCTGCGGCGGCACCTGGCCGGACTCGGGCGGCGGCTCGGGGTAGCCCGAGCCGGCCGCGCCCTGGCCGCGGTCACCGTCGTACGGCGCGTTCATGCTTACCCCACCTCATCGTCCCGGGCCCACCGGCCACGACATCGCTCAACGGTCCACTCTCTCACCCGTCCCGGACGGGTCGGCGCTTTCCGGTGCGGTGTCCGGCGCAGGGTCACTCGGCTGCTCCGGGTCGTCTGCCCCGGGGGCGGAGTCGGATTCCTCGGTGAGACGGTCCCCGGGCGCTCCGGGGTTCCCGGGCTCGTCGGGGTCCTCCCCCGTCGTACCGGGGCCGTCCTCCTCGGCCTGCCGGGCGGCGGCGCGCTTGCGCTGGGTGTACATCCTGAAGCCGGCGAGCACAAGGAGCAGCACACCGCCGCCGATGACCAGCATCACGGTGGGCGTGACCTCGGTGACCTTCACGTCGAAACTGACGGGGTCGCCGTACTCCTGGCCGTCCTCGGTGTACAACTGGGCGATCACCGTGACCCGGCCGTTGGCGTTGGCGGAGGTGGTGAACTTCACCGACTGGCTGTGCCCGCCGGAGACCTCCACGGGCTGCTCGTAGTACGCCTTGCCGCCGATCTTCAGGCGGGTCGGCATGGTCGAGGTCAGGCGCAGGACCAGATGGCCGACGGGCTGGACGAGGTTGTTCTGGACGGTCACCGGGATGGTGGCGCTGCGGCCCGAGAGCTTGGTCTCGGACTTGTCGATCAGCTTGACCTGGTCGGCCAGCTCGTCGAGCCATGCCTCCACGCCGCCGCGGTAGCCGTCCGCCGGGCCGCTCCGGCCCCGCCAGGACGTGGACATCTCGCGGTTTATGGCCCGCCCGAAGGGGGTGACCACGCGGGACTGGTCGGAGAGGATCACCCGGAACTTGTCGAGCTTCTCCTGAGTGCGGGCGATCTGCTCGAACGCCGTCCGCGGCAGCTCCTGCCGGCGCAGCGATTTCGGGTAGGCGGACCTCGACGGGATGCGCGTGGTGGCGCCCGGGTCGGGCTTGTCCTTGGCCGCCGCGGTGAGGTTCTGGGACTGCGACCAGGTGCCGCCCTGGAGCGCCTTCACCGCCGCCGCCATCGCCTGGGCCTGGCTCGCCGTGGGCCTGCGCTGCGGGGCGACGACGATGCTGCGCTGCTTGTCCGTCTGCGCGTTCAGCTCCAGACTCTGGGCCAGGAACCGCTGGACGGCGAGAGTGGCCGAGCCCGCCTTCGACAGGTCGTCCTCGAAAGCCGTGGACAGCCGGGCGTCGGCGACCACCGCCGTGGTGCCCCCGCCGACCGGGCGGGGCGCGGACGGCGTGTACGGCAGCCCGGCGGTGTCCTGGAGACTGTCGCTGCGGGCGATCACCCGGTCGGCTCCGGCGGAGGTCGCGACCTTCATGATCGACGGGTCCACCGCGCCCTCCACCGGCCAGGCGAAGTCGGTGCTCGGCGTGACGTGCAGCACCGTCTTGACGGTGACCGCGGCTACGTCCGTGGCGTCCTTGAGGTGGCTGAGCGAGCCGGTGACGCTGGTGCCGCTGTGCGCCAGGGAGGCCAGGTCCGGGTCGGCGAACGGCAGCGCGACGACCTCCTTGCCGGCCACCGCCTTCTGCAGGCCGGCCAGCCACTGCTTGGCGGCCGTCTGGTGCTCCCGTGAGCCGGGGGTGCTGGTGCCGTCCGCGCCCTGGATCCGGTAGTTGCCCGCGGCCATCGCGTCGACCGAGGCCAGCAGGTCCGGGTCGATCACCCAGGTGACGTCGAGGTCCTTGCCCAGGTCCACCATCTGGGCCAGCCGGCCACCGGGGGCCAGCTCCTTGGCCAGGTCGTCGTTGAGGAACTCCGGCGTCTGCAGCTCGCCCGCGCCCGTCTTGGCCGTCATGTGGACCGTGGAGATCAGCGGCCACAGGAACGTGGTCTTCGTCTTGGTGTCGGCCTCCGACGGCTGCCACGGCAGGAACGTCCGCTGGATGCCGAGTACGTGGTCCCACGCCTGGGCCGAGGTCTCGCCGGAAAGGGTGACCCCCAGCTCGTAGACGCCGTCCTCGCCGAGGTCGAGCTTGTCCACGGGGACGGAGATGCTGAAGTGCTGGGCGACGCCCGGGGCCAGCGTGTCGAACGTGTCCTCGTACTTGTCGTCGACCTCGGAGCCGGTGCTGCCCTGCAGTTCGTCCGAGTGCCGGGCGACGGAGTCGATCTCCGACCGGGTGGTCAGCTGGGAGCCCACCCGCAGGCCCACGTGGGCGTCGGTGACGGCCTGCTTGCCGTTGTTGGTCACCGTGCCGGACACGGTCAGCGTGTCGCCGTCCGTGGGGGCGCTGGGGCTGAGCGAGTCCAGGGAGACGGACACCGTGTCGGAGGACGCGGCCTGCGCGGCTCCGGCGGCGGGCAGCTGGAGCAGGCCGGCCAGCAGTGGTGCTCCGGTGAGCAGTGCTCCGGCGCGCCGCAGCCACCGGCGGGCAGGTGAGGCACTGGTCCCCTGGAAGTCAGCCGCCTCGGCCACGCGCTCGCCCGTCCCTCGTCGTCGTCAGTGGTCGTCGGAATGTGCGTCCACGCATGGTAACGATGCGCGCGGAACGGAAGTGCCGCGGTCTCCTCCACAAGATCCAAGAACAGCCGCGGCCCGTCCTCTATATCCAGTATCGAGGGGAGAGCGGCTGTACGCCGCAAGAGCAGCGCTTGCGGCGGGTATGCCGGGAGCTGTCCGCACGGCCTTAATGGGGGCGCCCCTGGTCGTGCGGGGCACGTACCCTCTTCTGTTGTGCCGAACCCCAACGAAGACACTCCCTCTGCCCTGAGCCAGGCGCAGCAGCGCGCGGTCGCCGAGCTGCTGCGGGTGGCCCCTGTCGCCGACGATCTCGCCCGCCGATTCCAGGAGGCCGGGTTCTCACTCGCCCTCGTCGGCGGCTCGGTCCGCGACGCGCTGCTCGGCCGGCTCGGCAACGACCTGGACTTCACCACAGACGCCCGCCCCGAGGACGTACTGAAGATCGTCCGGCCTTGGGCGGACGCTGTCTGGGAGGTGGGAATCGCCTTCGGCACGGTCGGCGCGCACAAGGGCGGCTACCAGATCGAGATCACCACCTACCGGTCGGAGGCCTACGACCGCACCTCGCGCAAGCCGGAGGTGTCGTACGGCGACTCCATCGAGGAGGATCTGGTCCGCCGCGACTTCACGGTCAACGCCATGGCCGTGGCGCTGCCGGAGAAGGAGTTCATCGACCCGCACGGCGGTCTGGAGGATCTCGCGGCGCGGGTGCTGCGGACGCCGGGCACTCCCGAGGAGTCATTCTCGGACGATCCCCTGCGCATGATGAGGGCCGCCCGGTTCGCCGCCCAGCTGGACTTCACGGTCGCCCCCGAGGTCGTCACCGCCATGACGGAGATGGCCGGGCGGATCGAGATCGTCTCGGCGGAGCGGGTCCGGGACGAGCTGAACAAGCTCATCCTCTCCGCACATCCGCGCAAGGGGCTGTCGCTGCTCGTCGACACCGGGCTCGCCGGACATGTGCTGCCCGAGCTGCCGGCGCTGCGCCTGGAGCGGGACGAGCACCACCGGCACAAGGACGTCTACGAGCACACACTGATCGTCCTGGAGCAGGCGATCGCGCTGGAGGAGCACGGCCCGGACCTCACGCTCCGCCTGGCCGCGCTCCTGCACGACATCGGCAAGCCGCGCACCCGCCGCTTCGAGAAGGACGGCCGGGTCTCCTTCCACCACCACGAGGTGGTCGGCGCCAAGATGACCAAGAAGCGCATGACCGCCCTGAAGTACTCCAACGAGCTGGTGAAGGACGTCTCCCGGCTGGTCGAGCTCCATCTGCGCTTCCACGGCTACGGCACCGGGGAGTGGACGGACTCGGCGGTCCGGCGGTACGTCCGTGACGCGGGTCCGCTGCTGGACCGCCTGCACAAGCTGACCCGCTCCGACTGCACCACGCGCAACAAGCGGAAGGCGGCGGCGCTGTCCCGGGCCTACGACGGCCTGGAGGAGCGCATCGCCCAGCTGCAGGAGCAGGAGGAGCTGGACGCGATCCGTCCCGACCTGGACGGCAACCAGATCATGGAGATCCTGGGCATCGGTCCGGGCCCGGCCGTCGGCAAGGCGTACAAGCACATGCTGGAGCTGCGCCTGGAGAACGGGCCGATGGAGCACGACGCTGCGGTGACGGCTCTCAAGGAGTGGTGGGCCGAGCAGGGCTGAGGGAGAACCGGACGGGTGTTTCACGTGAAACACCCGTCCGGAACCGGCGACACAGCAGGGCGGCACCGACCGCCGGCGCCGAGGGGCGATGTTTCACGTGAAACATCGCCCCTCGCCCTGTCCTAGCGACGCTCGACGCGGGTCAGCCCGGCGGCGACCACTCCATAGAGAACGGCGACGAGAACCACCAGCGCCGCCGAGCGGCCGTCCGGCGGCAGCATCAGGGCTGCCGCCCCCGCCGCGCCGACGAAAGCGACGTTGAAGAGCACGTCGTACACGGAGAAGACGCGACCGCGGAAGCCGTCCTCGACACAGGCCTGCACGATCGTGTCCGTGGCGATCTTGGCGCCCTGGGTGATCAGGCCCAGAACGAAGGACGCGACCATGAGCGGCCCGGTGGCGAACGGAAGACCCAGGGCGGGTTCCAGCACCATGGCCGCCCCGGAACACACCACGATCCAGCGGCCGGGGCCGAGCCGCCCCGCCGTCCAGGGCGTCACCACCGCCGCCGCGAAGAATCCCGCGCCGGACAGCGCCAGCGCCAGCCCGAGCAGCCGCAGCCCCTCCTCGGGGGTTCCGGCGAGGGCGTAACGGCAGAGCATGAGCAGCAGGACGAGGAGTGCGCCGTAGCAGAAGCGCATCAGCGTCATCGCGGCCAGGGCCCAGGCCGCTTCCCTGCGCGGAGGCGCTGCCAGGTGCCGGACGGCCGCGAGCAGCTCGCGTGCCGTCTCGGCGAGCGCCGCGGCCAGACGGGGGCGCACCGGGTGCCGGTCGGGGCCGAGGAGACCGGGGGCCAGACGCAGGGACGCCAGGCTCGCGCACAGATAGAGGAAGGCGCCGAACAGGACCACGGCGGCGTCGGAGCCCGAGGAGACGATCCGTACGGCGAAGGCGAGGCCTCCGCCCGCGGTCGCCGCGAGGGTGCCGGCGGTCGGAGAGAGCGAGTTGGCCAGCACGAGGCGCTGGGCGTCGACGACCCGCGGCAGGGCGGCGGACAGTCCGGCGAGGACGAAGCGGTTCACGGCGGTGACGCACAGCGCGGAGGCGTAGAAGAGCCAGTCGGGGGCGTGGCCGATCATCAGTACCGCGGTGGCCGCGGCCAGCAGGGCGCGCAGCAGATTGCCGTACACGAAGACCTGCCGGCGGCGCCAGCGGTCCAGCAGCACACCGGCGAAGGGCCCGACCAGGGAGTAGGGGAGCAGGAGGACCGCCATCGCCGAGGCGATCGCGGTGGCCGAGGTCTGCTTCTCCGGGGAGAAGACGACGTACGCGGCGAGTGCGACCTGGTAGACGCCGTCGGCGCCCTGGGACAGGAGGCGGACGTACAGCAGACGCCGGAAGTTCCGCAGGCGTAGCAGGACGCGCAGGTCACGGACGACGGGCATGGATCACACCCTCACACATGCGGAAGGTCCCCGGGTCGCGGAACCCGGGGACCTTCACAGCCCTGGCAGGAGCGTTCTCGTGCGAGCGGGGGCGCCGGGCCCCTTAGCGCTCGACCTCGCCGCGGATGAACTTCTCGACGTTCTCGCGGGCCTCGTCGTCGAAGTACTGGACCGGCGGGGACTTCATGAAGTACGAGGACGCCGACAGGATCGGACCGCCGATGCCGCGGTCCTTGGCGATCTTCGCGGCGCGGAGGGCGTCGATGATGACACCGGCGGAGTTCGGGGAGTCCCAGACCTCCAGCTTGTACTCCAGGTTCAGCGGGACGTCACCGAAGGCGCGACCCTCCAGGCGGACGTAGGCCCACTTGCGGTCGTCCAGCCAGGCGACGTAGTCGGACGGGCCGATGTGGACGTTCTTCTCGCCGAGGTCCCGGTCGGGGATCTGGGAGGTGACGGCCTGCGTCTTGGAGATCTTCTTGGACTCCAGGCGCTCGCGCTCGAGCATGTTCTTGAAGTCCATGTTGCCGCCGACGTTCAGCTGCATGGTGCGGTCGAGGATGACACCGCGGTCCTCGAACAGCTTCGCCATGACGCGGTGCGTGATGGTGGCGCCGACCTGGGACTTGATGTCGTCACCGACGATCGGGACGCCCGCCTCGGTGAACTTGTCCGCCCATTCCTTGGTGCCGGCGATGAAGACCGGGAGGGCGTTGACGAAGGCGACCTTGGCGTCGATGGCGCACTGGGCGTAGAACTTCGCCGCGTCCTCGGAGCCGACGGGCAGGTAGCAGACCAGGACGTCGACCTGCTTGTCCTTGAGGACCTGGACGACGTCGACCGGGGCCTCGGCGGACTCCTCGATGGTCTCGCGGTAGTACTTGCCGAGGCCGTCGAGGGTGTGGCCGCGCTGGACGGTCACGCCGGTGTTCGGCACGTCGCAGATCTTGATGGTGTTGTTCTCGGAGGCGCCGATGGCGTCCGCCAGGTCGAGACCGACCTTCTTGGCGTCGACGTCGAACGCCGCGACGAACTCGATGTCGCGCACGTGGTAGTCACCGAACTGCACGTGCATCAGGCCGGGGACCTTGGACGCCGGGTCGGCGTCCTTGTAGTACTCGACTCCCTGCACCAGCGACGCGGCGCAGTTGCCCACGCCGACGATGGCTACGCGAACCGAACCCATTCCGGTTGCTCCCTGTGTGTACGAGTGAGGCCCTGACTGGGTCTCACGTGGCGGTGTCGTCGGGCGTATCCGTCCGGGGGGTTTCCCCGGGACGGGGCAGGCCGCCCGTCGATCCATTGGTGGTGTCCTGCTGAGCGGACCCCCCGGACGCGGAACCCCTCAGGTCCCGCCCGGCCCGCTCGCTCTCGATGAGCTCGTTCAGCCAGCGCACTTCGCGCTCCACGGACTCCATCCCGTGGCGCTGGAGCTCAAGCGTGTAGTCGTCGAGGCGCTCCCGGGTGCGCGCCAGGGAGGCGCGCATCTTCTCCAGGCGCTCCTCCAGGCGGCTGCGCCGGCCCTCCAGGACGCGCATGCGCACATCGCGCGAGGTCTGCCCGAAGAAGGCGAACCGTGCGGCGAAGTGTTCGTCCTCGTACGCGTCGGGACCGGTCTGCGAGAGCAGTTCCTCGAAGTGCTCCTTGCCTTCCGCGGTCAGCCGGTAAACGATCTTGGCGCGGCGTCCGGCGAGGGGAGCGGCGAGGGCGTCGTCGTGGGTGTTCCCGGGCTCCTCGACCAGCCAGCCGTTGGCGACCAGGGCCTTGAGACAGGGGTACAGCGTTCCGTAGCTGAACGCGCGGAACACACCCAGTGACGTGTTCAGTCGTTTGCGCAGCTCGTAGCCGTGCATCGGGGACTCGCGGAGCAGGCCGAGCACGGCGAACTCGAGGATGCCGGAGCGCCGGCTCATCGTCGCCTCCTCTCGGTCCCGCAGGTCTCTCCCGCAGGCTCGCAGTGCCTGTCAGCGTCTTTATGTCGCGCTGATGTATCGACTCGATACATCACGACGATAGAACGGCCTACCGCAGGCGACAAGAGGGGCGATGGTGAACGGGATCACATCACCGATTCGTAGGAGGCAAGTTGCCGGTTTTGGGGTGAACTTCGGGGCTCGGCTGGTTTTGGTGGTGCGTAGTCTGTGCGGCATGCACACCACCGGGAACCGCGTGATGCCTGGGGAGCGTCGTCGTCCCTGGTGCAGTACGGGTGAATGCAGCACCGACCACATCCGTACTTCGGGGGGACCGGAAACCAGCCGCCGTTCCAGGCGCGCACGGGTGCGCCTGCCCGAGGAGTAATCGTTCGATGAGCGAGCACCGTCGCAAACCGCCGCAGCCGCAGGGAGGCGGACGTGCCGCGGCCCGACGCGGCCAGTCCGGCTCGTCCTCCGGCCGCCGTGCGGCACCGCGAGGCGCCACCGGGTCTCCTGCCGACTCCTATGGGTCCCGTTCCTATGGGCCGGAGTCCGCTGGCTCGGGAGGTGAGGAGCGTCCCTACGGCGGGCGCGCCGAGGCCCGCCGTGCCGCCCAGAAAGGCGGCCGGCGCAGAGCCGCCGACAACACGGCTCCCGGCGGCCGACGGGGCGGTCCGGGCGGTCCGACCGGTCCCGGCCGCGGCAAGGGCCGCGCGACGACGGCGCCCGGCAAGAAGCGGTTCATCGACTACCCCAGGGCCGGCAAGTACGGCTGGCGGCGCTGGGTACCGTCCTGGAAGCTGGTCAGCGGGCTGTTCATCGGCTTCTTCGGCAGCCTGGTGGTGATGGTCGGTATCGGCTACGCGATGGTCTCGATCCCGAACGAGAACGACGCGGCCAAGTCCCAGAACAACGTCTACTACTGGGCCGACAACAGTCAGATGGTGGCCACGGGCACCGGGGTGAACCGGCAGAACGTCACCATCGACAAGATCCCCGAGGCCATGCAGTGGGCCGTGATCTCGGCGGAGAACAAGAGCTTCTACCAGGACTCGGGTGTCGACCCCATGGGTATCGCCCGGGCCCTGGCCAACATGGCGCGGGGTGGCCAGACGCAGGGTGGTTCGACGATCACCCAGCAGTTCGTCAAGAACACCTACCTGAGCCAGGAGCAGACGGTCACCCGTAAGTTCAAGGAGATGTTCATCTCCATAAAGGTGGGCACGAAGCTCGACAAGAAGCAGATCCTCCAGGGCTATCTGAACACCTCGTACTACGGCCGTGGTGCCTACGGCATCCAGGCGGCCGCCCAGACCTACTACGGCGTGGACGCGGTCGATCTCAAGCCGAGCCAGTGCGCCTTCCTAGCGGCGCTGCTGAAGGGCCCGACGTACTACGACCCGGCCGGCAACGCCGACCTCGACAAGTCGGCCACCGCGCAGGCCAACGAGAAGCGCTCCAGGGAACGCTGGGCCTGGATCCTCGGCGAGATGCACAAGGACAAGCACCTCACCGACGCGGAGTACCAGGAAGCGACCAAGGAGTACCCCAAGCCCCAGGGCCGCAAGGCCACCAAGGGCATGACCGGCCAGATCAGCTACCTCGTCGACACGGCCAAGAAGTACGTCCTGAACCACTCCGACATCACCGAGGCGCAGTTCGACCAGGGCGGCTACCAGATCTACACGACCTTCGACAAGAAGAGCGTCAACGCCCTGAGCGCCGCCGTGAAGAAGGTCCAGAAGGAACGTCTCGACCCGAAGCACCGCGAGAAGGACAAGTACGTCCAGTTCGGTGCCGCCTCGGTGAAGCCCAAGGACGGTGCGATCGTCGCGCTCTACGGCGGTGACGGGTACGAGAACGGGCACTTCACCAACAACGCCGACACCTCCGGCGTGCCCGTCGGCTCGACGTGGAAGCCGTTCGTCCTGGCCGCGGCGATGGAGTACGGGACCTACAGGTCCGAGGGCGAGGGCATCTCCCCGCTGAGCAAGTACAACGGCAACGACAAGCTCAAGATTCTCAACCAGGACGGCACCCCCGTCCTGAAGAAGGACGGCTCGGTCTTCTATCAGCGCAACGAGGGTCCCAAGCCCTGGGGCTACATCACCCTGCGCAAGGCCATGGAGCAGTCGGTCAACACCCCGTTCGTGCAGCTCGGCATGGATGTGGGGATGTCGAGGGTCAAGGACGTCGCGAAGGCGTCCGGCATCCTCGACGCGAGCTTCGCCACGCTCAACCCGTCCTTCGCCATCGGCACCTCGACGCCGAGCGCGATCCGCATGGCCGACGCCTACGCGACGTTCGCCGCCTCCGGCAAGCACGCGGATCCGTACTCTGTGGTGAGCGTCAAGAAGGACGGCGAGGAACTGCCGGGCTTCACCAAGCCCAAGGTGACGCAGGCGATGCCGGAGAACGTGGCCAACAACGTCACGGACACGCTGGAGAACGTGATCCAGAACGGTACGGGTCAGAACGCCAAGGCCCTGGGGCGTACCGCCGCCGGCAAGACCGGTACCACCGACAGCAACAAGTCGGCCTGGTTCGTCGGCTACACCCAGCAGCTGTCGACCTCGGTCGCGATGTTCCGCGAGAACCCCAAGGACCACGAGCTGCTGTCCATGAACGGAACGGCGGGTGTGGACTCCATCCACGGTGGTGACATTCCGACGCTGGTGTGGACCGAGTACATGAAGGCCGCGCTCAAGGGCAAGAACGACCTCGGCTTCCCGGATGCCACCGAGATCGGCAAGGTCCAGGACGAGGCGGGGGCCCCCTCGCCGACCCCGAGCGTGACCATCACGCCGAGCCCCACCCCGAGCGACACGCCGAGCCCGTCGCCGAGCGAGACGACCCCCACGCCGTCCCCGTCGGCGAGCGAGTCCTGCAAGTTCGGTGGCTGGGACCCGAACTGCAACGGGAACGGCAACGGAGGCGTGGACACCGGTGGCACCGACGGAGGCGGAGAGACGTCGCCGACGCCCACGGTCACGGACACCAGCGGAACCGGCACCACCCGAGGAAATGGCAACGGAGGCTTCTTCGGGGGCCCGACGGGTTAGCCCGGTGATCCGACCGATTGGCGACCATATCGCCCGCCTGGGGTGTTTCACGTGAAACATGGGCCGCCGCACCTGATCGGTGCGGCGGCCCTCGGCGTTTTCCCAGAGAGGTACGGCAGGATGTGCCCCATGCCCAGTGCAGAGATGACGCCCGCGAGCAGGCACGAGCCCGAGCCCGTGCGGGCCGCCGTGGCAGAAACGGTGCAGCCGACCAGGGAGGACGAGGTCGCCGCCGCCGGCAGTGAGCTGATCGGCGGTCCCATGGGGCGGCGCGCCCTGTTGGGGACCTCCTGGTGGACCCCGGTACGGGTCGTGGCGCTCGTGTCGATCGGCATGTTCGCCCTCGGCCTGGTCCAGAAGGCGCCCTGCTATGACAGTGCCTGGTTCTTCGGCGCGAGCAGCCAGTACACGCACGCCTGCTATTCGGACATTCCGCACCTCTATCAGGGCCGCGGGTTCGCCGACCATCTCGTGCCGTACTTCGACAAGCTCCCGGGCGACATGGACTACCTCGAATACCCGGTGCTGACCGGCGTGTTCATGGAGGTGGCGTCCTGGCTGACCCCGCACAGCGGGAGCATCCAGCACCAGGAGCGGTGGTACTGGTTCGTCAACGCCGGGATGCTGATGGTGTGCGCCGCCGTCATCGCCGTATGCGTGGCTCGCACCCACCGCCGGCGCCCCTGGGACGGCCTGCTGGTCGCCCTGGCCCCCGCCCTGGCGCTGACCGCGACCATCAACTGGGACCTGCTGGCGGTGGCGCTGACGGCCGCCGCGATGCTGATGTGGGCGCGGGGCCGGGCCGTCGCTTTCGGCGTCCTCCTGGGGCTCGCCACGGCCGCAAAGCTGTATCCCGTCGTCCTGCTCGGGCCCCTGCTGGTCCTGTGCTGGCGGGCGGGCAAGTGGCGGGAGTTCTTCCAGGCCGTGGCCGGCGCGGTGGTCGCCTGGCTCGTGGTGAACCTGCCCGTGATGCTCACGCACGACGCGACCGGCTTCCACATCCGCGAGGGCTGGGCCAAGTTCTACACCTTCAGCAAGGAGCGCGGTGTCGACTTCGGCTCCTTCTGGCTGATCTGGGCGCAGAACAGCAGCAGCCCGCCCACCACCGACTTCGTCAACAACGCGGCCATGGTGCTGGTCGTGCTGTGCTTCCTCGGCATCGCGGCGCTGGCGTTCACCGCCCCGCGTCGCCCTCGCTTCGCCCAACTGGCGTTCCTGATGGTGGCCGCCTTCGTCCTCACCAACAAGGTCTACTCCCCGCAGTACGTCCTGTGGCTGGTGCCGCTGGCGGTCCTCGCCCGGCCCAAGTGGCGGGACTTCCTGATCTGGCAGGCGTGCGAGGTGGCGTACTTCCTGGGCATCTGGATGTACCTCGCCTACACGACCAGCGGAGACGCCCACAAGGGCCTGCCGACGCAGGGCTACCACTGGGCGATCGTGCTGCACCTGGCGGGCACCCTGTACCTGTGCGCCGTCGTCGTACGGGACATCCTCATGCCGGAGCGGGACGTGGTGCGCCGGTCCGGCGACGACGATCCCTCGGGCGGGGTGCTCGACGGAGCGGAGGACGCGTTCGCGCTCGGCGCGGCGGCCCATCCGCCGCGGCACGCCGCCCACTTCGAGGGGGCCCAGGTCGACTGGGGGCGGCCCGAAACGCTGTCCCACCGGGATGGTTCGCCCTGAGCGAACACCTCGTCGACGAGATCATGCAGAAGGCCGTATCCGGGCGTTCCGGATACGGCCTTCTCGTTGTCCTGGTTGTCCTGGCCGCCCTGGACGGGGTCAGCGGTCCACGAGACGGTCGAACTGGGTGGTGGTGTGCCGCAGATGGGCCACCAGCTCGTCGCCGACCTTGGGCTCGGGGGCGTCCGCGGGCACGAACAGGATCGACACCTGCATGTGCGGCGGCTCGGCGAACCAGCGCTGCTTGCCGCCCCAGACGAACGGAGAAAGGTTCCGGTTGACCGTCGCGAGCCCGGCGCGTGCGACGCCCTTGGCGCGCGGCATGACGCCGTGCAGGGCCTTCGGAGCCTCCAGGCCCACCCCGTGCGACGTACCGCCCGCCACTACCACCAGGAAGCCGTCCGAGGCCGCCTTCTGCTGCCGGTAGCCGAACCGGTCGCCCTTCGCCACGCGCGTGACATCCAGAACGGCACCGCGGTACTCGGTGGCCTCGTGGTCCCCCAGCCACAGCCGCGTGCCGATGCGGGCGCGGAACCGGGTCTGCGGGAACTGCTGCTGGAGCCGGGCCAGCTCGTCCGCCTTGAGGTGGCTGACGAACATCGTGTGCAGCGGCAGCCGTGCCGCGCGCAGCCGGTCCATCCAGCCGATGACCTCCTCGACGGCGTCCGAGCCGTCGGTGCGGTCCAGCGGCAGATGGATGGCGAAGCCCTCCAGCCGGACGTTCTCTATGGCCTGGTGCAGCTGGGGCAGATCCTGCTCGCTGATGCCGTGCCGCTTCATCGAGGACATCACCTCGATCACCACACGGGCGCCCACGAGGCCGTACACACCGTCGATCGACGACACCGAGCGGACCACCCGGTCGGGCAGCGGCACAGGCTCCTCGCCCCGCCGGTATGGGGTCAGCACCAGCAGGTCACCGCCGAACCAGTCCTTGATGCGCGCGGCCTCGTAGGTGGTGCCGACGGCGAGCAGGTCCGCACCGAGCCGCGTGGCCTCCTCCGACAGCCGTTCGTGCCCGAAGCCGTAGCCGTTGCCCTTGCAGACCGGGACGAGTCCCGGGAACTGCTCCTGCACGTGCTTGTGGTGCGCCCGCCAGCGCGCGGTGTCGACGTAGAGCGTGAGCGCCATGGCCGGACCCGGAACCTTTCTCGTGGCTGGGGTGGATCGAAGGTGTGTGAGCTGTGAAGGCTATGGAATCAAATGCCCGCGCGGCTCAGCGGCGCGACATGTAAATGTCGAGCGCCTTGTGGAGCAGCTTGTTCAGCGGGAAGTCCCACTCGCCGAGGTACTCGGCGGCCTGGCCGCCCGTGCCGACCTTGAACTGGATCAGGCCGAAGAGGTGGTCGGTCTCGTCCAGCGAGTCGGAGATACCGCGCAGGTCGTAGACGGTGGCGCCCATCGCGTAGGCGTCGCGCAGCATCCGCCACTGCATCGCGTTCGAGGGCCGGACCTCGCGGCCGATGTTGTCGGAGGCGCCGTAGGAGTACCAGACGTGTCCGCCGACGATCAGCATCGTCGCCGCGGACAGGTTCACGCCGTTGTGGCGGGCGAAGTACAGCCGCATGCGGTTGGGGTCCTCGGTGTTGAGGGCCGTCCACATGCGCTGGAAGTACGACAGCGGGCGGGGCCGGAAGTGGTCACGGACGGCCGTGATCTCGTACAGCCGCTGCCACTCGGGCAGGTCCTGGTAGCCGCCCTGGACGACCTCGACGCCGGCCTTCTCGGCCTTCTTGATGTTGCGGCGCCACAACTGGTTGAAGTTCTTGTGGACCTCTTCCAGGGAGCGGTTCGCCAGCGGCACCTGGTAGACGTAACGGGGCTGCACGTCGCCGAAGCCGGCGCCGCCGTCCTCGCCCTGCTGCCAGCCCATACGGCGCAGCTTGTCGGCCACCTCGAAGGCGCGCGGCTCGATGAAGTCGGCCTCCAGGTCGCGCAGACGCTTGACGTCCGGGTCCTGGATGCCCCTCTTGATGGTGTCCGCGTTCCAGCGGCGGATGATCACCGGCGGGCCCATCTTCACCGAGAAGGCACCCTGCTGCTTCAGGTGCGCCAGCATCGGCTGGATCCAGTCGTCCAGGTTCGGCGCGTACCAGTTGATGACCGGGCCCTCGGGCAGATAGGCGAGGTAGCGCTTGATCTTGGGCAGCTGGCGGTAGAGGACCAGGCCCACGCCGACCAGCTGGCCGCTCCTGTCGAACCAGCCGAGGTTCTCCGAGCGCCACTCCGCCTTCACATCTGCCCAGGCCGGGACCTGCATGTGGCTCGCCGCCGGCAGGCTCTGGATGAATGCCAGATGCTGCTCGCGACTGATGGTCCTCAGGGTCAGGCTCATTCGGGGCGCTCCTCGGGCTGGTGTGTCCCCATGGGTACAGGGGCTCCGGCTCTCGCGCCGAAGCCTACTGCGCCGTGCGAGCGCCCCGACTGGGCCTACGGCTCTTGAACCCGGCGGGTCAGCTGATCAGCCCCCCGAACAGGCCGCCGTGCGCCATGCCGATCAGGAAACCGACTCCTGCGGCACCGAGACCCAGGATCAGGAAGAACCGCTCCCTCGTGGTCTCCGAGATCCACTGTCCGTAGATGCCGGTGGCCAGCGCCACCAGGCCCGCCCAGGAACTCAGCAGGTGAAGGCTGTGGAAGAAGGACGTGATGAAGGACAGCAGGCCCAGGGCGAATGTGATCACCATCAGGGCGTCCTGCAGTGGATGGGGCTTGCCGTCCGTGGCGAAGAGGGAACCGGCGGTGTTGGGTCGCAATGCCTGTGCCATGGGCACCTCCTGCGGAAGGCGGCGCATCGTAGCGCCGTACACACCCGATGTGTACAGATTGTGGGCCTCGGCGGCCGGATTTCAACCGGAAGCGGGTGTGCGGGTAGTCTGTACCGTCTGCACTGGTGTCTGCCCAGACCTGCCCAGGTCACACTGCCCGGCTCCCTGAGGGAACCCCGATTGTCAGTGGCGGCCGATACCGTTGCGTACGCATCACAACCCTCCTGCCACGGAACGACCGTGGCCGCTGAGTCCAAAGGAGGTGGGTTCCACATGCGTCACTACGAGGTGATGGTCATCCTCGACCCCGATCTCGAGGAGCGCGCTGTCTCCCCGCTGATCGAGAACTTCCTGTCCGTCGTCCGTGACGGCGGCGGCAAGGTTGAGAAGGTCGACACCTGGGGCCGTCGTCGTCTCGCCTACGAGATCAAGAAGAAGCCCGAGGGCATCTACTCGGTCATCGACCTGCAGGCCGAGCCTGCGGTCGTCAAGGAGCTCGACCGCCAGATGAACCTGAACGAGTCGGTCCTCCGGACCAAGGTCCTCCGCCCCGAGATGCACTGAGCGCTCCCGCTCAGCTGATCTCGGGATTCGAGTAGCAGCAACCAAGCAGCCAGAGCAGCAAACCCGCCGAGAGGTTCCCCCATGGCAGGCGAGACCGTCATCACGGTCATCGGCAATCTTGTCGACGACCCCGAGCTGCGCTTCACCCCGTCCGGTGCGGCGGTCGCGAAGTTCCGTGTCGCGTCCACCCCCCGCACCTTCGACCGCCAGACGAACGAGTGGAAGGACGGCGAGAGCCTCTTCCTGACCTGCTCGGTCTGGCGCCAGGCGGCGGAGAACGTCGCCGAGTCGCTCCAGCGAGGCATGCGCGTCATCGTGCAGGGCCGGCTGAAGCAGCGGTCCTACGAGGACCGCGAGGGCGTCAAGCGCACGGTCTACGAGCTGGACGTCGAGGAAGTCGGCCCCAGCCTGCGCAACGCCACGGCCAAGGTCACCAAGACCGCCGGTGGCGCTCGCGGTGGCCAGGGTGGTTACGGCGGCGGTGGCGGCCAGGGTGGCGGCGGCTGGGGCGCAGGCCCCGGTGGCGGCCAGCAGGGCGGCGGCGCTCCGGCCGACGACCCGTGGGCGACCGGCGCTCCCGCCGGTGGCAACCAGGGTGGCGGCGGCTGGGGCGGCGGCTCCGGCGGCGGTGGCGGCTACTCGGACGAACCCCCCTTCTAAGCCTTCGGGCCAGGCCCTCCGGGCCGGTCCGGGTCGAGGGCGGGTCGTACCCCAACTTCTTGATCACACAGGAGAAACACCATGGCGAAGCCGCCTGTGCGCAAGCCGAAGAAGAAGGTCTGCGCTTTCTGTAAGGACAAGGTCACGTACGTGGACTACAAGGACACGAACATGCTGCGGAAGTTCATTTCCGACCGCGGCAAGATCCGTGCCCGCCGCGTGACCGGCAACTGCACGCAGCACCAGCGTGACGTCGCCACGGCCGTCAAGAACAGCCGTGAGATGGCGCTGCTGCCCTACACGTCCACCGCGCGATAAGGGAGGGTGACCGACTCATGAAGATCATCCTCACCCACGAGGTCTCCGGCCTCGGTGCCGCGGGCGACGTCGTCGACGTCAAGGACGGTTACGCTCGCAACTACCTGATCCCGCGGAAGTTCGCTATCCGCTGGACCAAGGGTGGCGAGAAGGACGTCGAGCAGATCCGTCGTGCTCGCAAGATCCACGAGATCCAGACCATCGAGCAGGCCAACCAGGTGAAGGCCCAGCTCGAGGGCGTCAAGGTCCGCCTGGCCGTCCGCTCCGGCGACTCCGGCCGTCTCTTCGGTTCCGTCACCCCGGCCGACATCGCGTCCGCGATCAAGGCTTCCGGTGGCCCCGAGGTCGACAAGCGCCGCATCGAGCTGTCCGCTCCGATCAAGACCCTGGGCGCCCACGAGACGTCCGTGCGTCTGCACCCCGAGGTTGCCGCCAAGGTCAACATCGAGGTCGTCGCGGCCTGATCGCCGCGTGATCGCTGCGCTCGCTTGAGCCAGTGAAAGGGGCCGCATCCTTCGGGGTGCGGCCCCTTTCCCCTGCACGCTCCATGTGAAGGCGCCTTCCCTGGAGGCATGTTTCACGTGAAACGGTCAGCGGGTCCGGGAAACGGTCAGCGGCTCGCGCCCGTCACGATCCAGCGGCCCGAGCGGGCCCGAAGCCAGAGGGTCAGCAGGCGGATCGTCATCATCAGCGTCATCGCCGCCCAGAGTGCGGTGAGCCCGCCGCCGAGCGTGGGGACGAGCAGGGCCACGGGAGCGAACACCGCCAGGGTGACGACCATGGCCCAGGCCAGATAGGGGCCGTCGCCCGCGCCCATCAGGACCCCGTCCAGGACGAAGACGATCCCGCAGACGGGCTGCGAGAGTGCCACGAGCAGCAGGGCGGGCAACGCGGCGTCCTTCACCCCGGAGTCACTGGTGAACAGCGGCAGGAAGAGCGGCCGAGCGGCCACCACGATCAGGCCCAGTACGACCCCGGTCGCGATGCCCCACTGGATCATGCGACGGCAGGCCTGGCGTGCCCCCTGGGCGTCGTCCGCGCCGAGACAGCGGCCGATGATGGCCTGACCCGCGATCGCTATCGCATCGAGCGCGAAGGCGAGCAGGCTCCACAGCGACAGGACGATCTGGTGTGCGGCGATGTCGGCGTCACCGAGATGTGCGGCGACCGCGGTGGCGATCATCAGGATCGCTCGGAGGGAGAGCGTGCGGACCAGGAGCGGGACACCGGCCTGGGCCGAGGCCCGGATGCCGGCGGCGTCGGGCCGGAGGGAGGCACCGTGCCGACGGGCCCCGCGCACGACGACGGTGAGATAGACGGCTGCCATGCCACACTGCGCGATGACCGTGCCCCAGGCCGAACCGGCGATGCCGAGCCCGGCGCCGTAGACGAGGCCCGCGTTGAGGACGGCGTTGGCGATGAAGCCGGCGACGGCGACGTAGAGCGGGGTCCTGGTGTCCTGCAGGCCGCGCAGCACTCCGGTCGCCGCCAGGACGATGAGCATGGCGGGGATACCCAGTGCGGAGATCCGCAGATACGTGGTGGCGTAGGGGCTCGCGGTCGTGGAGGCGCCGAAGAGGTCCACGATGCCGGGGGCCAGGGGCAGGACGACGGCGATGACGGCGAGGCCGAGCAGCAGCGCCAGCCAGATGCCGTCCATGCCCTGGCGGATGGCCGCCGGAAGATCACCAGCGCCGACGCGGCGGGCCACGGCGGCCGTGGTGGCGTAGGCGAGGAAGACGAAGACGCTCACGGCGGTGGTGAGCAGCGCCGAGGCGACGCCGAGACCGGCGAGCTGAGCGGTCCCGAGATGGCCGACGATCGCGCTGTCCGCCATGACGAAGAGAGGCTCGGCGACGAGCGCGCCGAAGGCCGGGACGGCCAGCGCGACGATTTCTCGGTCGTGCTGCCGCCGGGTGGCCTTGGGGATCTCTGGAGCCTGTGTCATGAGCATCAATCTAATCGTCCACAGGTAAGTGATGCAACCGCACAGTGCTCCTTACTTTTCGTCTCGGGCCGTGTCCTTTCGGGCACCGTTCGAAGCGATCTTGGCCCGACTGGGGAAGTTTTTTCTCTGCACAGCCGGTGGATCATAAACATGCAGGTCAGCGCCTTGTTGGCGAGGGGATCGAGGGCTTGTTCACAGGGCTTTCCACCGGGTCGTGCACAGGTTTCGCCGAGTTCTCCACAGCATCGGGCCGGTCGTCCACATGGCCTGTGGATAACCAGATTGGCTGACGGTGCCGACGGGCCTACGGTTGTCCGGCGCCCGCTCCTTCCCCCGGTCCGGCAAGCATCCTTCTTCCGGGCGGGGAATCGTCACAAATCCGACGTCGCAAGAACCGGAGCTGGGCGTCTCAGTTGTCAGTGTCGTGCCGTACAAAAGAGGCCACGGCGAGGTCCGCCGTGCGGACGGGAGGAGGTGGCTCGGTGAGCATTTCCGAGCCCTTGGACGATCCGTGGGCCGACAGCGGACCCAGTGATCGTCTGCCGGCCTCCCGTCGGCGCGGTGACGGCGGCCGGGGTCGTGACGAGCAGCACGACCGGGGCCGGGACAACAGCGCCTGGGACGGCGGAGGTTCGTCCTTCGAGCGGGTGCCGCCCCAGGACCTGGACGCCGAGCAGTCGGTCCTCGGCGGCATGCTGCTGTCGAAGGACGCCATCGCTGACGTCGTGGAGATCCTCAAGGGCCACGACTTCTACAAGCCCGCGCACGAGACGATCTACCAGGCCATCCTGGACGTCTACGCCAAGGGCGAGCCGGCCGACCCGATCACCATCGCCGCCGAACTCACCAAGCGCGGCGAGATCAACAAGGTCGGCGGCGCCGCGTATCTGCACAGCCTCGTCCAGACCGTGCCGACGGCGGCCAACGCCGAGTACTACGCGGAGATCGTCCACGAGCGGGCCGTCCTGCGCCGCCTGGTCGAAGCCGGCACGCGCATCACGCAGATGGGATATGCGGCCGACGGGGACGTGGACGAGATCGTCAACCGCGCCCAGGCCGAGATCTACGCGGTCACCGAGCAGCGCACCAGCGAGGACTACCTCCCGCTCGGCGACATCATGGAAGGCGCCCTCGACGAGATCGAGGCGATCGGCTCGCGCAGCGGCGAGATGACGGGCGTGCCCACCGGGTTCACCGACTTCGACTCGCTGACGAACGGCCTCCACCCGGGCCAGATGATCGTCATCGCGGCCCGTCCTGCCATGGGTAAGTCGACCCTCGCCCTGGACTTCGCGCGGGCCGCCTCCATCAAGCACAACCTCCCGAGCGTCATCTTCTCGCTCGAAATGGGCCGCAACGAGATCGCGATGCGTCTGCTGTCCGCTGAGGCCCGGGTCGCCCTGCATCACATGCGGTCCGGCACGATGACCGACGAGGACTGGACGCGGCTCGCCCGCCGGATGCCGGACGTGTCGGCCGCGCCGCTCTACATCGATGACTCCCCGAACCTGTCGATGATGGAGATCCGGGCCAAGTGCCGGCGCCTCAAGCAGCGCAACGACCTGAAGCTGGTCGTCATCGACTACCTCCAGCTGATGCAGTCCGGTGGTTCCAAGCGCGCCGAGAGCCGTCAGCAGGAGGTCTCGGACATGTCCCGTAACCTCAAGCTGCTCGCGAAGGAGCTCGAGATTCCGGTCATCGCGCTCTCCCAGCTCAACCGTGGCCCCGAGCAGCGCACCGACAAGAAGCCGATGGTCTCCGACCTGCGTGAGTCCGGCTCCATCGAGCAGGACGCCGACATGGTCATCCTGCTGCACCGCGAGGACGCCTACGAGAAGGAGTCCCCGCGCGCGGGTGAGGCCGACCTGATCGTCGCCAAGCACCGAAACGGTCCGACGGCCACCATCACGGTGGCGTTCCAGGGCCACTACTCCCGCTTCGTGGACATGGCCCAGACCTGATCCGCCGGGCTGTAGGGTCTCAGATTTCGTGGCCAAATCTCACGAGCGATGGCCAAGCGATGGCACATCTGACACGAATCTGAGACTGGCAGGTCAAGTCGCTCACTCGTATGGGTGATCGGGCTCTACACGTTCACCCTCGCGCAGATCAACCGGATCGAACGAGAGCTCGGCGGACCACTGCTGGTCAGAGCCGAACGCGGCCGACCCATGACACTGACTCCCTTGGGGAGGAGAGTGCTCAGGGCGATTCGCAGGTCTCAAGATGGTGCGGGGTCATGAAATCCGAAGTTCACCGGGGCGGAAAGGCGATGAAAGGCTCCGTCGAACTCTCCCGACGCAAGCAGCTTGGCGATCACACCCGCCATGCCTTGGATGCCAGGGTCGCGAACGATCAGCCCGTCCGAGCACCAGAAGCACCGGCCCCCTGCCGCTTCTCCGGTCCCCTCCCACTTCCTCATCAGCCGATCCACCTCGGCGAGGGTGAAGATCGTCGCACTCCAGCGAGAGCCATCGGGAAGGTGAACCTCGACATCCACATTGCAGACCTCATCGAGCACCTCGTCAGGGCTCGGGAGGAACAGAGCCTCGAACCCTTCGGCGAGGACACGGTAATAGGGGCCGTCCCATCCGGCGCCGGTCTGCAGTTCGCTCGTCGTCGTGGTCACAGCAGGAGCATCCCAGTAGTCCAGATGACGATCCACAGGAATTGGACACCGCAGCGGCTGGCGCGCAGACCGCCGCCATCATGGGCTCGTGAAGACATGGATGCGCTGTTACTGGGACGAGGAAGACACCTGGTTTTACTTCGAGGTCGACGCCGACGGCTGGGTGATCCGGCAGGTCGAACTGGAAGGGTCTCAGCTGGTCCCGATCGCAGCCGCATCCCTCGCCGAGTGGCAGCGGGCCCGCGACGCGGGCCGTCTCGATGAGTACGACAGCAGGTTCGGGATCACAGCCGAGCTGCCCATCTCGGAATGGGAAGGCCACGACCCCGAACGACTCACCTGCGAAGAGTTCGAGGAAGTCTGGGGCCCTGCCCGTCGCCAGATCGCATCCCGGCCCTGCTGACCGCTCGGCCCCGCGGAAGCTTCTTGGCATCATCGCGACATGACCCCGACCCTTCCCCGCACCGTCCGAGCCGTCGACACCGCTCAGCTCCTGGACCTGGCCCAGGAGGCCGCCATGCATGGCTTCAGCCAGCGGCTTCCGGTCGACTGGCTACGAGAGCACCTCGCCGCAGAGGCGACGCACTACCTGTTCCCGACACTCGTGCAGCGGCTCACGCACCGCCCCGAGGTGCCGCTGCAGTGGAGGTGCCAGCAACTACTGACCGTCAACACCGGCGAACAGATCTGGGGTCTCCTCGACGTCCTTCCCAACACCTTCGACAAGATCCCGGAGACCTTGGACACGGCGTCCAAGAAGGACATCGTCAGCCGCATCGAGCGAGCAGTAACCGTGCGCGAGTGGATGGAACGGATGGGGGTTGAAGCGGGTTCGTGACGCCCCTCGGCAGCGGTGCAGCCTGCCGGACAGTCTGGGGAAATGACACCGATCTGAGACAGCCGCCTGCCGACACGTCGTGAGACTGGAGAGGGACGTCCAGGTCACAGCGCCGGCACATGACACCGAAAGCGAGAACCTACAGCCGGGCCCGGCGCCTGTGCACGGCAAATGGATTCGACGCCCGCCTCCGTACCAGGTGGACTGGGCCCATGACGACAACTCAGGAAGCGCTGCTCCCCGGGACCCGCCGCGCCCTGCTGCACCGCATCGCCGTCGCGCAGACCGAAGGACGTGCTCCGTCCCTGGTCGCCGCCGTCGTACGGGACGGGCAGGCGGTCTGGCACGGGGCGCGGACCTCGGTGGACGGGCACGGACCGGACGAGACCGTGCAGTACCGGATCGGGTCCATCACCAAGACCTTCACCGCCGTCCTGGTGATGCGGCTGCGTGACGAGGGTCTGCTCGATCTCGGTGATCCGCTGGAGAAGCATCTGCCAGGAACGGGTGTGGGGGAGGCGACGATCGCTGAACTGCTCGCCCACACTGCGGGGTTGGCGGCCGAATCTCCGTCACCCTGGTGGGAGCGGACGCCCGGTTCCCTGCGGCCCGGGTTGAGCGATGTGCTCGGGGAACAGCCCCTGGTGCATCCCGTCGGTCGACGGCACCACTACTCCAACCCCGGCTACACCGTGCTCGGCGCCCTGGTGGAGGAGGTGCGCGGCGCTCCCTGGGAGGAGGTGCTGCACGGCGAGATCCTGGAGCCGCTGGGACTGCACCGGACGAGCGCACAGCCGGTGTCCCCGCACGCGGGCGGCTGGGCCGTGCACCCGTGGGCCGACGCGATGCTCCCCGAGCCGCTGGAGGACCTGGGCCGGATGGCGCCGGCCGGTCAGCTCTGGTCGACCACCGGGGACCTGGCACGGTTCGCCGCGTTTCTGGTCCGCGGGGACGACCGGGTCCTGAGCGCGGAGTCGGTCCGGGAGATGCGCACCCCGGCGGCGCCCGCAGAGGCCGCGGACGTGCTGGACGGAGCCGCGTACGGCCTGGGAATGCAGATCCAGCGCCGGGACGGCCGGCTGCTCGTCGGGCACTCCGGGTCCCTGCCGGGCTTTCTGGCGAACGTCACCATCAGCGTGGAAGACGACGTGGCGGCGGTGGTACTCGCCAACTGCACCAGCGGCCTGCTGGTGGGGGCCGTGGGAGCGGATCTGGTCCGGATCGTCGCGGAGGCGGAGCCACGGATCCCCGAACCGTGGCGGCCGCTGCCCGAGGTCGATCCGACGGTGCTGGAGCTGGTGGGCCAGTGGTACTGGGGCACGCATGCCTTCGGCCTGCGCGCGACCGCCGACGGCCTTCTCGCGCTGGCACCCCTGGCGGGCGGCGGCCGCAGGGCCAGGTTCCGGGCGAACGGCGACGGCACCTGGACGGGACTGGAGGGCTATTACGCCGGTGAGGTGCTGCGGCCCGTACGGCGCCAGGACGGGTCCCTGAGCCATCTCGATCTCGGCTCGTTCGTGTTCACCCGACAGCCGTACGAGCCCGAGTCCGCGGTGCCCGGGGGCGTGGACCCGGAGGGCTGGCGGGGCATCGGCTAGCCCGTAGGCCGCAGGGGTGTGTTTCACGTGAAACACACCCCCCTGCCTCTTTCCGGAGGGTCAAAGGGGCAGCTTGAAGCCCTCGTGCGAGGCTGTGAAGCCCAGCCGCTCGTAGAAGCGGTGGGCGTCGGTGCGCGTCTTGTCGGACGTCAGTTGCACCATCCGGCAGTCGAGCCGCCGGGCGGTGTCGATCGCCCACTCGATCAGCCGGCCGCCCAGCCCGCTGCCCCGCTCGTCGGCGTGGATGCGCACGGCCTCGATGAGCGCCCGGGTGGCCCCCTTGTGCGAAAGACCCGGGATGATCGTGAGCTGGAGGGTCCCGATCACGCGGCCTTCGCGCACGGCGACGACGAGATGCTGGTTCGGGTCGGCGGCGAGGCATTCCAGGGCGGTCCGGTACGGCGTCAGATCGTCGGGGGACTCGCGCTGGGCACCGAGCGGATCGTCGGCGAGCATGGCGACGATCTCCGGCAGGTCGTCGACGGTCGCGGCGCGTATTTCAAGATCTCCCATGCGCGCACCCTATGCGGGCACGTTCAGCGACTCCACCACGCGGACCAGCGGGGCCAGTTCGGGGTTCCTGGCGGCGTCGTCCAGGGCCTCGCGCAGAGCGGCGTCGTTGGTGGGCCGCGCCTCCTCCAGCAGGCGCAGGCCCGCCGCGGTGACGTTGGTGTAGATGCCGCGCCGGTCGGTGGGGCACAGATAGCGCTCGAGCAGTCCGCGGTCCTCCAGCCGGGTCACCAGGCGCGTGGTGGCGCTCTGGCTCAGTACGACCGCGTCGGCGACCTGCTTCATCTGCAGATGCCCGCCCTCACCGTCGTGCTGCCTGCTGAGCACGTCCAGCAGTGAGTACTCGCGCACGCTCAGATCGTGCTTCGCCTGCAGGGCGCGCTCGATGTGCGCCTCGATCCTCCCGTGCAGCGCAGAGAGGGCGCACCAGCCCTGGGCGAGGGCGGTGAGCGCGGGGTCCGTCGCTGTCATTGGGGTTCTCCTCCGTCCCGGAGCGGCTGCATCACCAGGGTAGAGCACCGCCGCAATAGTCGTCGCTTGCATATAGCCCGCGTCTGCAATTATTGTGAACGAACGCAAAGCGCTCCTGCAATCGTTTGGGAAGGTGTACCCCTTCATGCCTCTCGCGCTTCTGGCCCTCGCGATCGGGGCCTTCGGAATCGGAACGACCGAGTTCGTGATCATGGGCTTGCTGCCCGAGGTCGCGGGCGACTTCGGGGTCTCCATCCCCACGGCGGGCCTGCTCGTGACCGGCTACGCGCTCGGCGTGGTCATCGGTGCCCCCCTGATGACCGTGCTCGGCACCAAGGTTCCGCGCAAGCGGATGCTGATGCTGCTGATGGGCCTGTTCATCGTCGGAAACCTGCTCTCCGCCGTGGCCCCGGCCTTCGCGATCATGCTGGTCGGACGGGTGATCGCCTCGCTCGCCCACGGTGCCTTCTTCGGCATCGGCTCCGTCGTCGCGGCCGAGCTGGTCGCACCCGACAAGAAGGCCGGCGCCATCGCCATGATGTTCACCGGTCTGACCGTCGCCAACGTCGTCGGCGTCCCGCTCGGCACGTTCATCGGGCAGAGCGTCGGCTGGCGCGTCACCTTCGCCGTCGTCGCCGGCCTCGGCGTCATCGGCCTGGCCGGTATCGCCCAGCTCGTCCCCGAGCTGCCGCGGCCGGAGGGCGTGCACCTGCGCCACGAGCTGGCCGCTTTCAAGAACGCCCAGGTCCTGCTCGCCATGGCGATGACCGTCCTCGGCTTCGGCGGTGTCTTCGCGGCCATCACCTACATCGCGCCGATGATGACCCACATCGCCGGGTTCGCCGACGGCTCGGTCACCTGGCTGCTGGTCCTGTTCGGCCTCGGCATGGTCGGCGGCAACCTCATCGGCGGCAAGTTCGCCGACCGCGCCCTGATGCCCATGCTCTACGTGTCCCTGGGCGCCCTGGCCGTCGTCCTGGCGCTCTTCACGCTGACCGCCCACAACAAGATCGCCGCCGCGGTGACCATCACCCTGATCGGTGCGCTGGGCTTCGCCACCGTGCCGCCACTGCAGAAGCGTGTCCTCGACCAGGCGCACGGCGCCCCGACGCTCGCCTCGGCCGTGAACATCGGCGCCTTCAACCTGGGCAACGCCCTGTCCGCCTGGCTCGGCGGCCTGGTGATCGCGGCCGGCCTCGGCTACACGTCCCCCAACTGGGTCGGCGCCGCCCTCGCCACCGCCGCCCTGGTCCTCGCCCTCCTCTCGGCCGCCCTGGAGCGCCGCGACCGTGCGCACGGCACCGTCGTCGCCTCCGGGACGCCGGCCGGGCAGCGGACCCCCGTCCACCACTGAGCCGCCCGCGCCCCGGACGCCTCACCACATCCCCAGACGTCCGTACCGGGCCCCCTCCCGGTACGGCAGCATCCACCCCAGCACCATGCAAGGAGACAGCTCCATGAGCACCACCGCCGTCACCCCGCTCACCACCGAGGACGCCGAGCTGCTCGTCGCCACGGCCCGCCGGGCGGCCGAGGACGCCGGAGTCACCGTCAGCGTCACCGTCCTGGACGCCGGCGGCCATCTGCTCGCCTTCCGCCGGGACGACCGGGCCGTGCTGATCTCCGGTGAGACCAGCACCCGCAAGGCCTACACGGCTCTCCAGCTCAACGCGCCCACCGCCGACCTCGTGGACGCCGTCCAGCCCGGCGGTCTCTTCCACACGCTGCCCACGGCCCTCGACCGGCCCCTGCTGTTCATCGCGGGCGGTATCCCCGTCCACCGCGACGGCCGACTGATCGGTGCGATCGGTGTCGGTGGCGGTACGCCGGAGCAGGACCACGGCTTCGCCGCCGCGGCTGTCCAGGCGCTCGCCTGAGCCACAGCCCGGATCTCCTGACACCGGCCCCGCCGCTTCCGAGCGGTGGGGCCGGCCTGTGTCGTACGAGGGTCAGCCCGCGGCGACCGTCAGGGGTGCGAACCGCCGGGTCCAGTCCCCCGGCAGGTCGGTGATGCCGTAGGTCATCACCGCATTGAAGGCGACGGAGGCCAGCCCTCGCTCCTTCGCCCAGGCCAGCAGCTCCTCATGGCGCACGTCGATGTCGGTGCGCAGGGGACGCTCGGTACGGGCCGCCAGCGAGGTGATCAGCGCCTTGGCGGTCTCCGTGTCCCGGGCGATCAGCGGGCCGACGACATGGGTGTCCATGTTGGGCCACGCGGCCGTGTAGCCGATGAGCCGACCGCCCTCCTCGGCCACCCGCAGCTGATCGGCGAAGGCGGGCAGCCGGGTGATGAGGGGCGTGCGGTCGGTACCGAACACCTCCTCGTCCAGACGCAGGATCGCGGGCAGGTCCTCCGCGGTGGCGGCACGCGTCACCACCGTGGATTCCGGGCCACCGGGCGTGAAGCGGCCCATCAGCATCTCCACCCGGCCCGTCACCTTGAAACCCAGCTCCTCGTAGAGGGGACGGCCGTACGGCGTGGCGTGCAGGGTCAGCGGGGTGGTCCCCATGAGCGACACGACATGCCGCATCAGGCGGCGCCCGATGCCCTGCCGGGCGTGGCGTCCGGCGACCAGAACCATGCCGATGGCGCCGAGATCCGGCCGCTCCCACGCGCCGTACTCCGTGACCACGCACGCGGCGATGAGACCGCCCTCGGGGTCGTCGATTCCGAAGCCCTTCCCGGCCGAGAGCAGAAGGCTCCACTTGTGTTCCTCGCGTGGCCACCCCCGGTCTTCGGACAGGTCGGCGCATGCGGTCAGATCGCGAAGCGTCAGGCGGCGGATGGGCAGAGCGGCGAGGGAAGGAGTTGGCACGCAGGTCAGGCTGTCCGACCGGCACCCCCGCCGTCCACCGGTTTCGATGCGGACGCACGTGCTTTTGGCCAACTCGTGGCCATGCGCACAGCCGATCGGCAGCTGTGGGTGTTTCACGTGAAACATCGGCAGCCGACTAGCCTCAGGGCCATGGCGAGACTTCATCTCTTCGATCTCGACGGCACGTTGCTGCACGGCACCACCGCGCCGGTGGAGATTTCCCGCCAGTTGGGCCTGGAGGCCCAGACGGTGGCACTGGACCGCGCGATCGCGGAGGGGCGGATCGGCCCGCCGGAGTACGCGGCCGAGGTCTACGCCCTCTGGGCCGACCTGACCGAGACGCACGTGCGAGCAGCGTTCGAGGCGGCTCCCTGGCTGGCCCGGATCCGCGAGGTCTGGGCGGAGATCAGAAGCGCGGGCGAGTACTGCGCGGTGGTGTCTCTCTCGCCCTCCTTCTTCGTGGAACTCCTCCTCGACTGGGGCGCCCACGCGGCACATGGATCGCGTTTCCCGGCCGTACCGTTCACCGAGCCTGTCGATCCGTCCGGGGTGCTCAGTGCCGCGGCCAAGGTGATCATCGCGGACCGCCTCTGCGCGGAGTTCGGACTGACCCGGGCCGACTGTGTGGCCTACGGCGACTCGTCGTCGGACAAGGAGCTGTTCGCTGTCGTTCCGGTGTCCGTGGCCGTCAACGCCGATGCCCACCTGACCGGACTCGCGACCCACTCCTACACGGGCCGCGACCTGTGGGATGCCTATGAACTGGTCGGACCGGCCCGGTAATCCGGAGAGAGGACGTCTCCGGGCGCACCGGCCCTCATCTACGGCGCGACGCGGTGGAGGTACTGCTCGTCGGCGCCGGCTGACCGCGCCTACCCGAGATCGGGGGCGTGCATGGCACGCACCCCCTCGATGTTCCCGTCCAGATAGTGGCGCAGGGACAGTGGGACGAGGTGGACGGAGGCGATGCCGACACGGGTGAACGGGACGCGGACGATCTCGTACTCACCGGCCGGCTCGTCCACCTCGGGGCCGTGGCGCAGGGACGGGTCCATGGACTCCAGACGGCAGACGAAGAAGTGCTGCACCTTCACACCAGTGGCCCCGCCGTCCTCACCGATGTGCTCCACCGTGTCCACGAAGCACGGCACCACATCGGTGATCTTGGCGCCGAGTTCCTCGTACACCTCCCGGTGCAGGGCGTCCACGACGGTCGAGTCTCCGGGTTCGACTCCGCCACCGGGCGTGACCCAGTAGGGATCGACACCGGGCTTGGTGCGCTTGATCAGGATCAGGTCGTCACCGTCCAGCAGAACGGCACGGGCGGTGCGCTTGACCACGGGTCGGACGGTCATGGGAGAAATGTGGCCCGGCTGGTTCCACGTGAAACATCGCAAAGCGCCACGACATGACCGCAGTGCGTACGCCCCCGGCCGGTTGGTGTCAGCACCAGTCCGTGGCAGCGCGCCGGAGCCACTCGTGGGCCCGCGCGACAGGAGGCAGAGCGAGCGTGCCGGTCCGCACCACCAGGAAATACGTGCGCAGCGGCGGCACCGCCGGCTCGTGCAGGGTGACGATCGTGCCCCGCTCCAGATCCGGGGCGCACAGGTAGCGGGGCAGGACGGCGAGTCCGGCCCCCGCGATCGCACAGGAGAGCACGGCCCGTAGATCGGGAACGATGACCGTGCCGGTGGCGGCAGGGCGGCAGTCGAAGACGGAGGCCCAGTAGCGCGAGACGAACGGCAGCGACTCGTGGACCTCGACGACGGGCAGGTGTTCCAGGACGGAGGCGCCCTTGCACCGCAGGGCATCCGGGCCGATCCGCTCCGCCCAGCGGGGAGCCGCGACCAGCACATGCTCCTCGTCGCACAGCGGAGTGGCGGTGAGCAGGGCCCCGCGCGGCCGGTCCGTGCTGATGGCGAGATCGTGGTGGCCGCAGGCCAGCCCTTCGAGTACCTCCTCGGCCGTCCCGAACGAGGCCCGCAGCGCGAAGCCCTGGCCGTCGTCGCCGGTCAGCCCGGTGAGCGCGGGCAGAGCACGTTCGGCGGTGAACTCGGGAGGCCCGGCCAGGTGCAGCGTCCGGGCCGAGGACTCGTCGTCCAGCCCGCTCCCGGCTATCTCCACCAGGGCGTCGAGGTGCGGCGCGGCCTTGTGCGCGAGTTCGTCGCCGATGGTCGTCGGGGTCACCCCGCGCGCCTGACGGAGAAAGAGGGGTCTGCCCAGCTGGCGCTCCAGCGTGCGGATCTGCGAGGTGACGGCGGGCTGGGAGAGGCCGAGCAGTGCGGCGGCGCGGGTGAAGGAGCCGGCCCTGTGGACGGTGACGAAGGTCCGCAGCAAGGCCAGATCCATGGCATGCCTCCCCTGTCGCTGCCCCCCTCCGGCCCCAGGCAGGCACCAACTATAAATAAGTCGATAGGTCTCTGTCGCTAGCGTGATTGGACACTGACGCAGAGTCAACTAGCCTTGTTCGCGCGGTCTTTCCCCCATGAAAGCCGCAGACGGTCCGAGCCACGAGGGGGGAGGCTCGGACCGTCCGGACGGCTCGCCGCGCGGACGCGTCGTGCTCACCCGGCGGACTCGTCCAGGGCACGCAGTACGTCGGCCACCAGGTCCTCGGGATCCTCCGCGCCGACGGACATGCGGATGAAGCCCTCCGGGACGTCGTCCCCGCCCCAGCGGCGACGACGCTCGGCGGTGGACCGTACCCCGCCGAAGCTCGTCGCGTCCTCCACCAGCCGCAGGGCCGCGAGGAAGCGCTCGGCACGCGCGCGCGTGGGCAGGGTGAAGGAGACGACACAGCCGAAGCGGCGCATCTGCTGCGCCGCGATCTTGTGCGAGGGATCGTCGGGCAGGCCCGGGTAGCGCAGGTCGGAGACCTCGGGCCGCTGTCGCAGCGCCTCCGCGACCGCGAGGGCCGTGGCGTTCTGCCGGTCGACGCGCAGCTGGAGCGTGGCGATGGACCGGTGCGCGAGCCAGGCCTCCATGGGCCCGGAGATCGCACCGACGATCTTGCGCCAGCGGCGTACGGCGGCCATCGCCTCGGCGTCGCGGCCGGTGACGTAGCCCAGCAGAACATCGCCATGCCCGGTGAGCTGCTTGGTGCCGCTCGCCACGGAGAAGTCGGCGCCCAGCTCCAGCGGACGCTGCCCGAGCGGGGTGGCCAGGGTGTTGTCGACGGCCACCAGGGCGCCACGCGCGTGTGCCGCCTCCGCCAGCCGCCGGATGTCGCACACGTCGAGCCCGGGGTTCGACGGGGACTCGATCCACAGCAGCCGCGCCCCGTCGAGCACCTCCAGCTGGGCGTCACCGCCGGTCGGCGCGGTGCGCACCTCGATGCCGTACGCCTCCAGCTGGGCGCCGACCATCGGCAGCACCTGGTAGCCGTCGGACGGCAGCACGACCGCGTCCCCGGCGCGCAGCTGCGAGAACAGCACGGCGGAGATCGCCGCCATGCCGGAGGCGAAGACCAGCGTCTCGGCGTCCTCCCGCCCGGGCGCCTCCAGCTCGCTGACAGCCCGCTCCAGCAGCGTCCAGGTCGGGTTGTCGTCCCGGCCGTACAGGTACGAGCCCGTCGCCTCGCCGGGCAGGTGGAAGTGTGCCGCGAACACCGGTCCGGGCAGGGTCGGCGCGTGCTTGACCGGCTCGGGCAGCCCCGCCCGTACCGCGCGCGTGCCGTCGCCGGTGCGGCCCTCGTCCTTCGTGGCGTCGCTCATGCGGCCCGTCCTTCCAGTTCTTCCCGTACGGCGGCGAGCAGGCCGGTGCTCGCCGCCTTCACCATCTCAAGGCACTCCTCGAAGCCGTCCCGCCCCCCGTAGTACGGGTCCGGTACGTCGAGGTCGTCGCCGGCGGCGGGGTCGAAGGAACGGAGCAGACGGATCTTGCCCGCGTCCTCCTCGGTGGGCGCGAGGCGGCGCAGGGCCTTGAGATGGCCGGTGTCGAGGGCGATCACGAGGTCGAGGCGGGCGAACCACGACGGCAGGAACTGGCGGGCCGTGTGCTCGCTGTCGTAGCCGTGCTCCTCCAGGACCGAGACCGTGCGCGGGTCGGCGGGCTCGCCCTCGTGCCAGCCGCCGGTACCGGCGCTGTCGGCCGCCACCAGGTCCTCAAGACCGGCCTCCGCCACGCGCGCGCGGAAGACGGATTCGGCCATCGGGGAGCGGCAGATGTTGCCGGTGCACACGAAACAGACGCGATAGGTCATGAAGCGGTCAGTCCTCGTCAGGCAGGACGACGTGCAGCGCCCAGGAGACGACAGAGATGATCAGACCGCCGAGAACGGCCGTCCAGAAACCCTCCACATGGAAACTCAGGTCGAGCTTGCCGCACACCCAGGAGGTCAGCAGCAGCATCAGGGCGTTCACCACCAGGGTGATCAGGCCCAGCGTCAGGATGAAGAGCGGGAAGGTGAGCACCTTCACGATCGGCTTGACCAGCCAGTTGACCAAGCCGAAGATCAACGCGACGACGATCAGCGTGCCGGCCTTCTTGGCGGTGCTGTCACCGGTGAGGGTGATCTTGTCGAGCAGCCATACCGCGACCGCCAGGGCGCCCGCGTTGGCGATCGTCTTGACTACGAAATTCTTCATGTGTCTGATCGTGGCAGACCGGACGGACCCTGGCTGTACGGGCGGCGAGCGGTACGGCGGCGAGCAGCGGAACAGCGAGCAGTGAGGCGAGGGCGGCAGCGGCGATGAAGGCATTCCGGCTGGACGAACTGGAGGCGGAACGCGCCGCCAACGAGGGCGCCTACCTGCAGTTCTTGCGCGAGCGGAACATGTCGGTCGGCCTGTACGCCCTGAACGCGGGCGAGCACGACCCGCAGAAGCCGCACGGCCAGGACGAGGTGTACTTCGTGGTCAGCGGCCGGGCCTCGATCACGGTCGGCCTGGAGACGACCCAGGTGGCGCGGGGCAGCGTCGTGTACGTGCCCGCCGGAGTCGCCCACAAGTTCCACCACATCAGCGAGGACCTCAGGGTGCTCGTGGTGTTCTCTCCGCCCGAGGCGTGAGCCCGGACCCCGGGGTTCCCTAGGGGACGGGTCAGGGGGAGACAGGGGATGCGAGGCCCCCGCGGAGCCCTGCCCGGCCCTAGCATCGAGTGCGTCATACCGACAACGCACGAGACGCAAAGGACGAGGGCGATGCGAGAGATCTTCGCGGGGCTGCCGTGGTGGGTGAAGTGGGTCGCGGTGCCGGTCATCGCCCTGGTCGTGTTCGGCGGCCTGATAGCGAGCGTGGTCGGTTTCGTGATCGGCCTGCTGTTCAAGGTGCTGGTCTTCGTCGCCCTGGTCGGCGGACTGATCTACGTCGTGCGCAAGTTCATGGGGAACTCCTCCTCCCGCAGCGACTGGTGAGGCACCCCGGGAGCCGGTCACCCGTGACGGAGTACCGGTTCCCTCGCGGGAGGGAAGTTTCGCCAGGACCGCATCTGTGCGCGGTGGCGGGCGGTTAGAGTCCGGAACCCCCCGCGGGGCCTGGCCCCGTGGGTGACGCAGACCCCGCCGTGCTCTTCTCCGCACGGGCTCCCCCCTCGCGCTTCGGGAGTGACCCTTGGCCACGGTTGACACCGCACCCGCAGTACCCCACGCACCCCCCGCCCCACCGCGTCCCTGCGCACCCCCCGTCCAGCGCGCGGCCCCGCCGGCTGTTCCCGGCCAGCCGCACGCGGCGGACGTCACCGGCGTCCCGCGCGCCGCGGGCCTCTCCGCGCCACCGCCCGGCGCCGCCCGGCCGGGACCGCCCGCCACCGACGCGCCCACCGCCACGCTCATCGGATCCGTCCAGCGCGCCATGCGCTTGCTGGAGACCGTCGCCGCCCATGCGTACGGCGCCCCCGCCAAACAACTCGCCCGCGAGACCGGCCTCGCGCTCCCCACGGCGTACCACCTGCTGCGCACCCTGGTGCACGAGGGCTATCTGCGCCGGGAGAAGGGGCTGTTCTTCCTCGGGGAGGCCGCGGAGCGGCTGGGCCGCAGCGGGGCGCAGCAGAAACGTCGCAGCACGGTGGCGGACACGCTCGCGCACTGGCGCGATTCCATCGGTGTGCCGGTGTACTACGCGATGTACCGGGACGGCGAGATCGAGGTCATGTGCGTCTCAGCCTCCCGTCAGACGCCCGCGGTGGAGGAGTGGGCGGACTTCCGCGAGACCGGCCATGCGCACGCCATCGGGCAGTGCCTGCTCTCCCAGCTGGACGAGGACGCGCGGCGCGACCACCTCGCCCGCTATCCCGTGCAGCCCCTCACGCCGTACACCGTGCGGGACAACGACGCCCTGTTGCGGCGGCTGGCCAGGACACGGCGCATGGAACCGGTGGTGGAGCGCCAGGAGTACGCGGTCGGCACGGTCTGCGCGGCTATCCCGATCACGGTCGGCACCACCGCGGCCACCATGGCCATCTCCCTCCCCGCCCACCAGGCCGACCGGCTGCTGCCCGCCGCACACCGGCTGCAGGCGGAGATCGGGCGGCATCTGGGGTCACTCACCCTCTCTATCAGTATCTGAAAACTTACTCCTTGTGATCTGTCGTGTACTTTCAGCAAGATTTGTCCACGGTTAGAGGGATCATTCCCGGCCAGTCGATGTCATATGACGGGGTAGGCGATGCGCGAGTCCGTACAGGCAGAAGTCATGATGAGCTTTCTCGTGTCGGAGGAGCTGTCCTTCCGCATCCCAGTGGAGTTGCGCTACGAGACCTGTGATCCCTACGCCGTGCGGCTCACTTTTCATCTGCCCGGTGATGCGCCGGTGACCTGGGCCTTCGGGCGGGAGCTGCTGATCGACGGGGTCGGCCGCCCGTGCGGGGAGGGGGATGTGCACATCGCCCCCGCCGATACCGACGTACTGGGTGAGGTGCTGATCCGGCTTCAGGTGGGCGGCGACCAGGCACTGTTCCGTTCGTCGGCGCCCCCGCTCGTGGCCTTCCTCGATCGCACGGACAAGCTCGTCCCGCTCGGACAGGAGGGGGCGCTGGCCGATTTCGACGCCCATCTGGACGAGGCCCTGGACCGCATCCTGGCCGAGGAACAGAGCGCCGGCTGAAGCGTCAGGGCATGGGGCGGCGGGCGCTCCGCCATGCCGCACGGAACGGCGCAGGAACGCTTCTGCAGAGGACGCCCGGGCTCGCCGTACCGCGGGAGCCAACCCGGGCCGCGCTCACCGCTTACGGCGCCGGCCCCGGCCACCCCGGGCCGGCGCGGGCTGAGCACCGGCGGGCACCCGGGCGTCCGGGCCGGGCCGGTCGGCCGATACGACCAGTGCGGCCAGCGCCGTGGTGACCGGCACCGAGGCGACCAGACCGATCGAGCCCACCAGCGTGCGCACGATCTCCTCCGCCACCAGCTCACTGTTGGCTACGGTCCCCACGCTGCTCTGCGCGATCGAGAACAGCAGCAGCAACGGCAGCGCGGCACCGGCGTAGGCGAGTACCAGGGTGTTGACCACGGACGCGATGTGGTCGCGGCCGATGCGGATGCCCGCCCGGTACAGGCCGCGCCAGCCCATCGACGGGTTGGCCTCGTGCAGCTCCCAGACGGCCGACGTCTGTGTCACCGTCACGTCGTCCAGGACACCGAGCGAACCGATGATGACGCCGGCCAGCAGCAGACCACTCATGTCGATCGACGGATACAGGCCGTGGATCAGGCCGGTGTTGTCGTCCGTGTTGCCGGTCAGCGCGGCCCAGCCGATGAACAGCGAGCCGAGCACACCGATCAGCGAGAGGGAGATCAGCGTGCCGAGCACGGCCACCGATGTGCGGGCCGACAGGCCGTGGCACATGTAGAGGGCGACCAGCATGATGGCGCTCGCTCCGACCACGGCCACCACCAGCGGGTTCGACCCCTGCAGGATCGCCGGCAGGATGAACAGCGTCAGCACCAGGAAGCTCACAGCCAGGGCGATCAGCGCCATGACACCGCGCAGCCGGCCCACCACCACGACGGCCACCGCGAAGATGCCCGCGAGCAGCGCCATGGGGAACTTCCGGTTCAGGTCGGTCACCGCGTACTGCAGTTCCTTGGGGGCCGAGGGCTCGTAGGCGACCACGACCTTCTCGCCCTGACGCAGCTGCCGCGACTGGTCCGGCTGCACGATCTCGGTGAACGTACGGCCCCTGTCCTTGCCGGTGTCGACCCGGACGGTCGCCTTCTTGCAGGTGCCGTCGGCCTGTTGCTGCGCGGAGGAGCCCTCGGCGGTGGACGTGTCGCCGGTCGGGGTGCTGCCGGAGGCGTTCACCGACTTGCAGCTGACCTCGACGACCCGGGTGACCGTGGCCTGCTGGGTCTGCCGGTCGAAGCCGACGCCCGTGCGCTTGTGCGACGGAGCCTGTCCGGGCCAGAGCACCACGAGCCCGACCAGGACCGCCGCGGTGAAGGGGACCAGGACCGCCGCGATGACCTTGCGCAGGTGCTTGGACACGGGGGCGGCGGGCCCGTGGCTGTGGCTGTGGCCGTGCGAGTGACCAGGCCCGTTCGGATCGCCAGGCCCGTTCGAGTGACCGTGGCCGCCTGGATGACCGTGGGCGTCTGGATGACCGTGGCCGTGCGAGCGACCGGGGTCAGGAGCGGCAGCTCGGCCGCCTTCATGGGCGTCGTGGCCGTGTCCGGCGCCGTGCGCCGAGCCGTCCCGGCGGTGCGGTTCGGGTGGCTGGTTGGGGTACTGCTCCATCCTGGTCACCGCCCGATCATCGCAAGAACGGTGGGGGCCCACTGTTCACCGCGCCACAAATGACGCTAGCGTGGAGGCACCTTTGCACACGCGGGAGCTCGGAGCACCGGGCTGAGAGGGCGCTGACCTCCGTACACGCGATGTTTCACGTGGAACAACCGATGTTCCACGGGAAGCCTCGCCAGACGGAAACCGCTGCGTCGACCGCCGAACCTGTTACCGGGTAATGCCGGCGTAGGGAGTAGGTCTCATGACCAACAAGGACGCACGCACGCCTGCCTCCGTTCAGAGCGAGAAGTCGCAGGAGGCCGGGAAGTCCATCGGCTGGCACAAGGCGTACGTCGAGGGGTCGCGCCCCGACCTGCGCGTGCCGGTCCGTCAGGTGCATCTCACCAACGGGCAGTCGGTCACGCTGTACGACACATCGGGCCCGTACACCGATCCACTCGTCGACACGGACGTCCGCCGGGGCCTGCCGCCGCTGCGGGAGAACTGGATCGTCGCCCGCGGCGACACCGAGGAGTACGCGGGCCGTCCGGTCCGTCCCGAGGACGACGGGATCAAGCACACCTCGCCGCGCGGCGGGCTGCGCAATCTGGACGCGGTCTTCCCCGGACGTCCGCGGCAGCCGCGGCGGGGCCGCAACGGCCAGGCGGTGACGCAGCTCGCGTACGCCCGCCGGGGCGAGATCACGCCGGAGATGGAGTTCGTGGCTCTTCGGGAGAACGTCTCACCCGAGGTGGTCCGCGAGGAGATCGCGGCGGGCCGGGCCGTGCTGCCGGCCAACGTCAACCACCCGGAGATCGAGCCGATGATCATCGGCAAGCGGTTCCTGGTGAAGGTCAACGCCAACATCGGCAACTCCGCGGTGACGTCCTCCATCGAGGAGGAGGTCGAGAAGATGACCTGGGCGACCCGCTGGGGCGCCGACACGGTCATGGACCTGTCCACCGGCCGCAACATCCACACCACCCGTGAGTGGGTCCTGCGCAACTCCCCCGTCCCCATCGGCACGGTGCCGCTCTACCAGGCCCTGGAGAAGGTCGACGGCAAGGCCGAGGAACTGACCTGGGAGATCTACAAGGACACCGTCATCGAGCAGGCCGAGCAGGGCGTGGACTACATGACCGTCCACGCGGGCGTCCGGCTGCCGTACGTCCCGCTCACCGCCAACCGCAAGACCGGCATCGTCTCGCGCGGCGGCTCCATCATGGCCGCGTGGTGCCTGGCGCACCACAAGGAATCGTTCCTGTACGAGAACTTCGAGGAACTGTGCGAGATCCTCGCCGCCTACGACGTCACGTACTCGCTGGGCGACGGCCTGCGGCCGGGGTCGATCGCGGACGCCAATGACGAGGCGCAGTTCGCGGAGTTGCGGACGCTCGGGGAACTCAACCGGATCGCCAAGCGTTTCAACGTACAGACGATGATCGAGGGCCCCGGTCACGTCCCGATGCACAAGATCAAGGAGAACATCGACCTTCAGCAGGAGATCTGTGATGAAGCTCCGTTCTATACGCTCGGCCCGCTGACCACGGACGTCGCGCCGGCGTACGACCACATCACCTCCGGCATCGGTGCCGCGATGATCGCCTGGTGGGGCACGGCGATGCTCTGCTACGTCACGCCCAAGGAACACCTGGGCCTGCCCAACCGGGACGACGTCAAGACGGGCGTCATCACCTACAAGATCGCGGCGCACGCGGCGGACCTCGCCAAGGGGCACCCCGGTGCGCAGGAGTGGGACGACGCACTGTCCGACGCCCGCTTCGAGTTCCGCTGGGAGGACCAGTTCAACCTCGCACTGGACCCGGAGACGGCACGGGAGTTCCACGACGAGACCCTGCCGGCCGAGCCCGCCAAGACGGCCCACTTCTGCTCCATGTGCGGCCCGAAGTTCTGCAGCATGAAGATCTCGCAGGACATCCGGCGTGAGCACGGGGGCAGCCGGGTCGAGATCGAGGAGGGCATGGCCCAGAAGTCGAAGGAGTTCGCGGCGGCCGGGAACCGGGTGTATCTCCCGATCGCCGAATGAACGACCCGCGGTGAACTCGCCGCGCCGGCCGACCCGATGGCGGCTGGTGCGGCGCGGGGCGGACGGGCTGGCGGCTGACCGGGTGGGGGTACCACACCGGTTGGCCGCTCGGTCCCGGGGACGGGGCTACTCGGGCTGGTGCTCCGGGCCGCCGAAGTCCGGGCTCGTGTAGTCGGGGCTGGTGTAGCTCGGGCGGCCGGACGCGGTGCCGTCGTCGGGGCTGCTGAAACCGGGGCGGTCGTAGCCCAGGCGCGGTATGCGGCCGGTCGGTGCGGACGGGGCCGGGTGGTGTGCGGCGGCCGGGCCGGGCTCGGCGAGCGCCTCCTGGAGGAAGGGCAGGATGCCGCGCTCCAGCAGGGCACCCCGCCATGCCTCGCGGGCCCTGTCCAGCTCCTCGTGGGCCGTATCCCGTGTCCGGGCGTCCGCCGAGGTGCTGTTGCGCAGGGCGGTGAGCAGCAGGCCGACGGCGGCGATGAGGATCGCCGCCGCGGTCATGGCTCCGAAGACCCAGCCGGTGGTGAGCAGGGTCCGGGCGAGGGTGTGGCCCGGGTCCAGCATCCTCAGGATGTAGCCGACGAGCAGGAAGATCACCGCGGCGGTCCCGGAGAGGACGGGAGCCAGGACGGCGACGACCGCGATGGCGCCCGCTCCGGTGCTCTCCGCGGCACCCCCGAGGGCGTCGGTGAGGCCTTCGGCGGCCGAACCGGGGCTTTCGTCATCGGAGTTGTCGGAGGCGCGCGGTGCGTACGGCGCCGGGTGGCGCAGTTCGTCGCGGAGTGTGACGTAGTGCTGGTACTCGGCCGCCGCGGCTGTCGTGATCAGAGCGGAGGCGTTGAGTGCCATGGTGCGCAGTTGTTCGAGGTTGAGCCGCTGGCCGACAGCGGCCAGTTCCGGTCGGTGCGGTGCGGAGCGCAGCGCCTCATCGAGGAGCCGCTCGAATTCCTGGCGGTCCTCGCTCTGCAGGTGCTGCGGAACGCTGTTCATGTGCATCCCCCGATGCTCCGTAGGGCTTGGGGCTCGCATGGCGGCGAGCCGTCGGGCAGAAACGGAGGGGAGCCTGCTACGGATAAGCCGATGGTAGAGCCGTGACGGCACACGGTGACAGGGGATTGCCGGAAATTGCGTCCCCGCCTGCGCGGACGCAGCGGGGGACGCCTGCCCGGGCAAACGGTCAGCTGTCCAGGGGAAGTTGCTGGACCAGCAGCTTTCCGGCCATGGTCACTCCGCCGTCCATGGCGATGGCCAGTCCGTCGGCGTAGACGTGCGGTCCCTCGACGACCGGGCCGGTGCCCTCCTCGCCGTCCTCGGAGCCGACCTCGCCGAGGAGGTAGGGAATGGGGCTGTGTCCGTGAACGACCCGGGTGCCGCCGTACGTATCGAGGAGGGAGCGCACGGCGTCGGCGCCGCCCTCGTCGCGGAAGGAGAAGCGTTTGGTGAACTTGCGGAACAGATCCCAGACCTCGTCGGCGTCGTTGCGCGTCAGGGTCTCGCGGACGGTGTCGTTGACCGCCTCGATGGAGTCGCCGTAGTCGAGGTAGGCGGTGGTGTCGGAGTGGAGCAGCAGATAGCCGTCGACCTCCTCGACGGCGTCGAGGCGGGCCATCCACTGCAGGTGGTGGTCCTGGAGGCGGTCCATGTCGGTCTTCTGGCCGCCGTTGAGCAGCCAGGCCGCCTGGAAGGTGGCGGTGCCCGCGCCGGAGTTGACGGGCGTGTCGCCGAACCGCTTGGCGCCGAGGAGCAGCAGCTCGTGGTTGCCCATGAGGGCCTTGCAGTAGCCACCCGCCGCGGCGGCCTCGGCGGACAGCCGCATGACCAGGTCGATGACGCCGATGCCGTCCGGGCCGCGGTCGGTGAAGTCGCCGAGGAACCACAGCCGGGTGGTGCCGGCGCACCACTGGCCCGAGGCGTCGATCAGGCCCTGCTCCTGCAGGGCGGCGACCAGCTCGTCCAGGTAGCCGTGCACATCACCCACGACGTAGAGGGGCCCGGGCCCGGCCGCGGGCTGCGGGGCCGGGGCGGCGGGGGCGGGCTCGACGGGGACCTGGAGGGTGTCGCCGCGATTGATGACGGGCAGGTCGCGCTGGGTGGGGGTGTAGCCCTCGGGGTACGCCTCGTCGGCGGGCGGTACGACGTCGCCCGGGTGGATGCTGCGGACGTACGGACCGGTCTCATGGACGTACGCGGGTACCCGGAAGTCGCGCAGAGTCGCCGTCCGCTCCGCCTCGGGTCCCTGACCGGCCCCCTGAGTCATCAGACCCCTCCACCATCGCGCCGCATCTGCACCGCTTCGGACTGCCTGGTCGCAGCGGTCCGCGGTGTCGTGGGCCCATCATAGGAATGCGCGTCGCGCCGTGTGATGACCCAGGGGTGGTGAATCGGAACAAGACTCCGGTTCATCGCGGCTTTCGCCCCGTTTGGGCAGGTGTTCGACCGGCTGTCGGCCGCTCGGAGACTCGGCCGACCGGTTTCCCGGCCTGCCCGCGCCCGACCGGCCGGGCCCGCCCCCCGGATCCTCCTCGCGTCGCGCCGGCCGGTCCCGCACCGCACCGGCCGGGCCCTGATCCGGCCGGTGCGGTGGACCGCGCTACTTGTCGTCCGGTGTCCGCGGCGGGCTGACCGTCGTGCGCGGGGGCCGCCGCTGGGAGGAGGTGCGCACGATCAGCTCGGTCGGTATCACCTGCTCGACCGGCTGGTCGGACTCGACGCCCTCGATGGCGTCGATGAGCAGCTGGACGACGGCGGTGCCGATACGGCGGGGCTTCAGGGAGAGCGTGGTGATGGGCGGCTCGGTGCTGGCGTACATGGTGGACTCGCTGCAGCAGACCAGCAGCAGGTCGTCGGGGACGCGCAGGCCGTAGCGCCGGGCGGCGGCGAGCAGGTCGGTGCCGTTGGGGTCGAACAGGCCGTAGACCGCGTCGGGCCGGTCGGGGCGGGCGAGCAGCCGGTCGGCGGCGACGGCGCCGGCGCACGGGTCGTGCGCCGGATAGGCCTCGTAGACCGGATCCTGGCCGACCCGTTCGCACCAGCGCAGATAGGCGGTGGTCGACAGGTGGGTGTAGGTGTCCGTCGAGGTGCCCGTGAGCAGGCCGATGCGGCGGGCGCCGGCGTCGGCGAGGTGGTCGAGGATGCCGAGTACGGCGGCCTCGTGGTCGTTGTCGACCCATGCGGTGACCGGGAGCGAGCCGGCCGGGCGGCCGTCGGAGACGACCGGCAGTCCCTGCCGGACCAGTTCGCTGACGACCGGGTCCTGGTCGGAGGGGTCGATGACGACCGTGCCGTCCAGGGCGACGTTGGACCAGACGTCATGGCGGGAGGTCGCGGGCAGGATGACCAGGGCGTAGCCGCGGGCGAGCGCGGCCGAGGTGGCGGCCCGGGCCATCTCGGCGAAGTACGCGAACTCGGTGAAGGTGAAAGGTTCATCCCCGTACGTCGTCACGGTCAGGCCGATCAGGCCCGACTTGCCGGTACGGAGGGTGCGGGCGGCGGCCGAGGGGCGGTACCCGAGCCGGTCGGCGACCTCGCGGACATGGCGCCGGGTGGCATCCGGGAGCCTGCCCTTGCCGTTCAGGGCGTCGGACACGGTCGTGATGGAGACCCCGGCGGCGGCGGCTACGTCTCTGATGCCCGCCCGGCCCGGCCGGCTGCCTCGCCGTGAGGTTTCCGCGCGGCTCACCTGGTGCTTCCCTGCTGCTGTCATGGCGAGCCGATAGTAGGGCTCATGTGGTGGGGTAGTGCGGACGCATATGCGCGCATTGACAGGCACGTTTCTGCATGGTCATAGGGGCTCAACTGCCTTGGAAACCCAGGAAGTTGAGCGATCCAATAGTAAGACGTGACTTGTCGGCGCCGATGGGCCTGCCAAGTGCCCGATGTCTCGAAGAGGTCTCAACTCACCTTCACGAGGGACGCGCGCCACGGCGCAAGCCACCGGCGCATAGATATATGTACGGCGCGCCCCCCGAAACGTACGCCTTCGTGCGGTGATGCCCTTGATGCCGGTGGGAGACGTGAGATCCACCGCTTCCCGGGGGCGGCCTCCGCACTCCTGGGTGCTTCACATCTGTACGCAGCGGGGCCGAATCCTCTTAAGGTGAGGAGTATTGGAAGCCGGTGGTGTCGACGGGCCGCCGGTGGTCGCGAGGAGGACTGCGGTGAGCGAGACGAGCCCCAAGCTGCGCGCCGAGCTGGAGGGGATCCCCACCTACAAGCCGGGCAAGCCGGCCGCGGCCGGCGGACCGGTCGCCTACAAGCTGTCCTCCAACGAGAACCCGTACCCGCCGCTGCCCGGCGTGCTGGAGAGCGTGACCGCGGCGGCCTGCGACTTCAACCGCTACCCGGACATGGCCTGCACCGGGCTGATGAACGAGCTGTCCGAGCGCTTCGGTGTGCCGCTTGCCCACCTGGCCACCGGCACCGGCTCGGTGGGCGTCGCCCAGCAGCTGATCCAGGCCACCAGCGGCCCCGGCGACGAGGTGATCTACGCATGGCGGTCGTTCGAGGCGTACCCGATCATCACGCAGATCAGCGGCGCCACGTCGGTCCGGGTGCCGCTGACGCCGGGGGACGTGCACGACCTGGACGCGATGGCGGACGCGATCACCGACCGGACGCGGCTGATCTTCGTGTGCAACCCCAACAACCCGACCGGCACGGTGGTGCGGCGGGCCGAGCTGGAACGGTTCCTCGACCGGGTGCCCGGCGATGTGCTGGTCGTGCTGGACGAGGCCTACCGGGAGTTCATCCGCGACCCCGAGGTGCCCGACGGTGTCGAGCTGTACCGGGAGCGGCCCAACGTCTGCGTCCTGCGGACCTTCTCCAAGGCGTACGGGCTGGCCGGGCTGCGCGTCGGTTTCGCGATCGCCCATGAGCCGGTGGCGGCGGCGCTGCGCAAGACGGCGGTGCCGTTCGGGGTGAGCCAGCTCGCGCAGGAAGCGGCGGTCGCCTCCCTGCGGGCCGAGGACGAGCTGCTGGGCCGGGTGGGCTCGCTGGTGTGCGAGCGTACGCGCGTGGTCGACGCGCTGCGGGCCCAGGGCTGGACGGTGCCGGAGACGCAGGCCAACTTCGTGTGGCTGCGGCTGGGGGAGCGTACGGTCCCGTTCGCGCAGGCCTGTGAGGAGCACGGGGTGGTGGTCCGGCCGTTCCCGGGCGAGGGTGTGCGGGTGACGGTCGGCGAGGCCGAGGCGAACGACATCTTCCTGAAGGTGGCGGAGGCCTTCCGCAAGGAGATCTAGCTCGGCGGCAGCTCTACTCCTCGATCAGTTCCACCCGGATGGGGTCGCCGGCTCGTACGGTCGCCAGGAGACCGGCGTCCCCGTCCAGGCTGCCGAGGACATTGCACGGACTTGCGAGGCGGCACTCGTCGCCTCGCGAGATCGGCGTGGGGCCGTAGGGGAGGGCGAGGGCGTCGCCGTCCGTCCAGAAGGCCACCGTGCCCGGTTCCACCACCTGCCGGGCGTCCGTTTCACGTGAAACAGAGACGCCTGTGTCGAAATACACCTCCTCACCCCATGTGTGCGCGGTCGAAGCGAGGGGCAGCGCCTTGGCGAGGGCCTGAGTCGTCGGGGTGCTTGCGTCGAGGGTCGCGGTGATGTTGCCCGCGGGCCAGGAAATGCGTATCTGCATGGCGCGCAATTCAACAAGATGTTGAAGTCGCTGCCAAGGTCTTGACGCGAAGGCGAAGGGGGGACCCCCCTTCCACCGTCGAAAATCAGTGCGTCATAATGGCTTGTGAATGTGAACGCGTTCACAAGCGCGTCCCGTTTGCTCCTGTATGCGTGCAACAAAGGGGGCAAACCGCCGCTGTACCACGGCGTAGTAAGGAGAGTGACGACGTGGACCTGGCTTTGGCGCCGGAGACACTGGCGCGCTGGCAGTTCGGCATCACCACCGTCTACCACTTCCTGTTCGTCCCTCTGACGATCTCCCTGGCCGCTCTCACGGCCGGGCTGCAGACGGCCTGGGTGCGCACGGAGAAGGAGAAGTACCTCAGGGCGACGAAGTTCTGGGGCAAGCTCTTCCTGATCAACATCGCGATGGGTGTGGTCACCGGCATCGTGCAGGAGTTCCAGTTCGGCATGAACTGGTCCGACTACTCGCGCTTCGTCGGCGACATCTTCGGTGCCCCGCTCGCCTTCGAGGCGCTGATCGCGTTCTTCTTCGAGTCCACCTTCATCGGCCTGTGGATTTTCGGCTGGGACAAGCTGCCCAAGAAGATCCACCTGGCCTGCATCTGGATGGTCTCGATCGGCACGATCCTGTCGGCGTACTTCATCCTCGCGGCGAACTCCTGGATGCAGCACCCTGTCGGCTACCGGATCGACAAGGCGAAGGGGCGGGCCGAGCTGACCGACTTCTGGGCCGTGCTGACCCAGAACACCGCTCTCACCCAGGCCTTCCACACCCTCTCCGCGGCCTTCCTGACCGGCGGTGCGTTCATGGTGGGCATCGCCGCCTACCACCTGGCACGCAAGAAGCACATCCGCGAGATGAAGACCTCGCTGCGGCTCGGTCTGGTCACCGTGGTCATCGCCGGTCTGCTCACCGCGGTCAGCGGTGACGTGCTCGGCAAGGTGATGTTCAAGCAGCAGCCGATGAAGATGGCCGCCGCCGAGGCGCTGTGGGACGGCCAGAAGCCGGCCCCGTTCTCGATCTTCGCCTACGGCGACGTGGAGAAGGGCCACAACACCGTGGCCGTCGAGATCCCGGGTCTGCTGTCCTTCCTGGCCGACGACAGCTTCACCTCGTACGTGCCGGGCATCAACGACGTCAACAAGGCCGAGCAGGAGAAGTTCGGGCCCGGAGATTACCGGCCCAACATCCCGGTCACCTTCTGGGGCTTCCGCTGGATGATCGGCTTCGGCATGGCCTCCTTCGCCATCGGGCTGGCCGGGCTCTGGCTGACGCGGAAGAAGTTCATGCTGGCGCAGCATCTCAGGGTCGGCGACGACGAGGTGCCGCACCTGGTGCTGTTCAGGAACAAGGCGCTCAGCCCGAAGCTCACCCCCTGGTACTGGCGCATCGCGACCTGGACCCTGGCCTTCCCGCTGATCGCCAACTCCTGGGGCTGGATCTTCACCGAGATGGGCCGCCAGCCCTGGGTCGTCTACGGCGTGCTGCAGACCCGGGACGCGGTCTCCCCCGGTGTCTCCCAGGGCGAGGTGCTCACCTCGATGGCCGTCTTCACCGCGCTGTACGCGATCCTCGCCGTGGTCGAGGTCAAGCTGCTCGTGAAGTACGTCAAGGCCGGCCCGCCCGAGCTGACCGAGGCCGACCTCAACCCGCCCACGAAGATCGGCGGCGGCACCCGTGACGCCGACAAGCCGATGGCCTTCTCCTACTAGGCCGAGGGAACAGCCATGGAACTTCACGACGTCTGGTTCGTCCTGATCGCCGTCCTGTGGACCGGCTACTTCTTCCTGGAGGGCTTCGATTTCGGGGTCGGCATCCTCACCAAGCTGCTGGCCCGCGACCGGCCCGAGCGCCGGGTGCTGATCAACACCATCGGCCCGGTCTGGGACGGCAACGAGGTGTGGCTGCTCACCGCGGGCGGCGCGACCTTCGCCGCGTTCCCGGAGTGGTACGCCACCCTCTTCTCCGGCTTCTACCTGCCGCTGCTGGTCATCCTGGTCTGTCTGATCGTCCGGGGTGTCGCCTTCGAGTACCGGGCCAAGCGGCCCGAGGAGGCCTGGCAGCGCAACTGGGAGACGGCGATCTTCTGGACCTCGCTGCTCCCGGCGTTCCTGTGGGGCGTGGCCTTCGGGAACATCGTGCGCGGTGTGAAGATCGACCAGCACTTCGAGTACGTCGGCAGTGTCGGGGACCTGCTCAACCCCTACGCCCTGCTCGGCGGTCTGGTGACGCTCACGCTGTTCACCTTCCACGGGGCGGTGTTCGCCGCGCTCAAGACCGTCGGGGACATCCGGGTACGGGCACGGAAGCTGGCCCGGTGGGTCGGCCTGGTCACGGCTGTCGTGGCGCTCGCCTTCCTGCTGTGGACGCAGGCCGACAGCGGGGACGGCAAGAGCCTGGTCGCCCTGATCGTGGCCGTCGTCGCCCTGGTGGCCGCTCTCGTGGCCAACCAGTTCGGGCGGGAGGGCTGGGCGTTCGCGTTGTCCGGGGTCACCATCGTGGCCGCCGTGGCGATGCTCTTCCTGACGCTCTTCCCGAACGTCATGCCGTCCACCCTGAACGAGGACTGGAGCCTGACGGTCACCAACGCCTCGTCGAGCCCGTACACCCTGAAGATCATGACGTGGTTGGCGGCGATCGCCACCCCGATCGTCCTGCTCTACCAGGGCTGGACCTACTGGGTGTTCCGTAAGCGGATCGGCACGCAGCACCTCGCTCCCGACGCTGCTGCCGGCGCCGCGCACTGAGTCCGCAGAGGGCGTGTTTCACGTGAAACACACCCTCTGGGCCCAAGGGCGTCTTTGACCGAAGGGCGTGTTTCACGTGAAACCAATCGATCCACGGCTTCTGCGGTATGCCCGCGCCACCCGCCTCTTCCTGGGGGCGGTCGTCGGGCTGGGCGCCGTGGGTGCGGGGCTGGTCGTCGCCCAGGCGATGCTCGTCGCCGAGATCGTCGTCGGAGCCTTCCGGCACGGGCAGTCCGCCGGTGAACTGCGCACTCCCCTAGTGCTGTTGGCCGCCGTGGCGGTCGGGCGGTCGGTTGTCGCGTGGCTCACCGAACTCGCGGCCCATCGCGCGAGTGCGGCCGTGAAGTCGGAGCTGCGCGGGCGGCTCCTCGACCGGGCGGGGGCGCTCGGTCCTGGGTGGCTGAGCGGGCAGCGGACCGGCTCGCTGGTCACCCTGGCCACGCGCGGGGTGGACGCCCTGGACGACTACTTCTCGCGCTACCTGCCGCAGTTGGGGCTCGCCGTGGTCGTGCCGGTGGCGGTGCTGGCGCGGATCGTCACCGAGGACTGGGTGTCGGCGGCGATCATCGTCGGCACCCTGCCGCTGATTCCTCTCTTCATGATGCTGATCGGGTGGGCGACCCAGTCCCGGATGGACCGTCAGTGGCGGCTGTTGTCGCGGCTGTCCGGTCACTTTCTGGACGTGGTCGCGGGGCTGCCGACGCTGAAGGTGTTCGGCCGGGCCAAGGCGCAGGCCGCGTCCATCCGGCGGATCACCGGCGAGTACCGGCAGGCCACTCTGCGGACGCTGCGGATCGCCTTCCTCTCCTCCTTCGCGCTGGAGCTGCTCGCCACGCTGTCCGTGGCGCTGGTCGCCGTGACGATCGGGATGCGGCTCGTGCACGGGGAGATGGACCTGTACGACGGGTTGGTGATCCTCGTGCTGGCGCCCGAGGCGTATCTGCCGTTGCGGCAGGTGGGGGCGCAGTACCACGCGGCGGCGGAGGGGCTGGCCGCGGCGGAGGAGATCTTCACCGTGCTGGAGACGCCGCTGCCGGGGTCGGGTACTGGTGCGGTGCCTGCGGGAGCCGTGGCGTTCGAGGGGGTCGGCGTTCGGTATCCGGGGCGGTCTTCGGATGCGGTGTCCGGTGTGTCGTTCACCGTGGAGCCCGGGGAGACCGTGGCGCTGGTCGGGCCGAGCGGGGTGGGCAAGTCGACGCTGCTGGGCGTGTTGCTGGGGTTCGTCCGGCCCACCGAGGGGCGGGTGCGGATCGGGGGTGCCGATCTCGCCGGGCTCGACCTGGCGGAGTGGCGGTCGCGGGTCGCGTGGGTGCCGCAGAGGCCGCATCTGTACGCCGGGACCATCGCGGAGAACGTGCGGCTGGCCCGGCCCGAGGCCGACGACGGTGCGGTGCGCCGGGCTCTGCGGGACGCGGGGGCGTGGGAGTTCGTGGAGGCGTTGCCGGAGGGTGTCGACACCGTGCTCGGGGAGGACGGGGCGGGGCTTTCGGCGGGGCAGCGGCAGCGGCTTGCGCTGGCTCGGGCGTTTCTCGCGGACCGGCCTGTGCTGGTGCTGGATGAGCCGACGGCTGCGTTGGACGGGGCGACGGAGGGGGACGTCGTGGCTGCGGTGCGGAGGCTTGCGGTGGGGCGGACCGTGGTGCTCGTGGTGCATCGGCCGGCGTTGTTGGGGGTGGCGGACAGGGTGGTACGGCTGGGTGGGGCCGAGGGGGGTGGAGCCGGGCTGAGCGGGGCCGAGCTGGTGGGGCACCCGGTGTGCAGTGGGCCGTCCAGGGGGCTCCGCCCCCTGGACCCCCGACCTCGCCCACCCGCCACCCGACTCGGTCGGCTGGAAGGCGAGCCGGCAGCTTCACGGCGCGGTCGGCTGGAAGGTGACCCGGCTGGGCTCCGGCTCGGTGGGTTGGAAGGTGACCCTGCCGGGCCGAGGCTCGGTGGGCTGGACGGTCAGGCGGCAGCTTCACGACTCGGTGGGTCGGAAGGTGACCCGGTCGCGCCGAAGGGCGGTGTGCTGGGCAGGGTTCGGGGAGATGGTGGGCGTTGGTGGGGGCGGCTCGGTGGGGCGTTGGGGCTCGGGAGTCTGGCGCTCGGGTGTGCTGTCGGGTTGATGGCGACCTCCGGGTGGCTCATCTCGCGGGCCTCACAGCAGCCGCCGGTGCTGTATCTGATGGTGGCCGTGACCGCGACCCGGGCCTTCGGGATCGGGCGGGCCATGTTCCGGTATGCCGAGCGGCTGGTGTCGCATGACGCCGTGCTGCGGATGCTGGCCGATACGCGGGTGGCGGTGTACCGGCGGCTGGAGCGGCTGGCTCCCGCGGGGCTGCGCGGTGCCCGGCGCGGTGATCTGCTGACCCGGCTGGTCGCGGACGTGGACGCGTTCCAGGACTACTGGCTGCGCTGGCTGCTGCCCGCCGGAGTCGCCCTCACCGTCTCCGCCGCCTCCGTCGGCTTCACCGCCTGGCTGCTGCCCGAGGCCGGCGCCGCCCTCGCGGTGGGACTGCTCGCGGCCGGCGTCGGTGTCCCCGCGCTGACCGCGGCCGTGGCCCGGCGGACCGAGCGGCGGCTGGCGCCCGCCCGGGGAGTGCTCGCGACCCGGGTGACCGACCTGCTCACCGGCACCGCCGAGCTGACCGTCGCCGGTGCGTTGCCGGCCCGTACGGAAGCTGCCCGGCGGGCCGACGGCACCCTCACCCGGATCGCCGCGCGGGCCGCCGCCGTCACCGGGCTCGGTGACGGGCTGACCGCGCTGGTCTCCGGGCTGACCGTCACGGCCACCGCGGTGTTCGGGGCTCAGGCGGTGGCGTCCGGCCGGCTGAGCGGCGTGGCGATGGCCGTGGTCGTCCTGACCCCGCTGGCCGCCTTCGAGGCCGTACTGGGCCTGCCGCTCGCCGTGCGGTACCGGCAGCGGGTGCGGCGCAGCGCCGAGCGGGTGTACGAGGTCCTGGACGCCCCGGAGCCCGTACGCGAGCCGGCCTCGCCCCGACAGGCACCCGCCTCGCCGTTCCCGCTGGTCGTCAAGGACCTGGTCGTGCGGTATCCGGGGCAGCGGCAGGACGCGCTCGGCGGTGTGGATCTGACGCTGGAGCGGGGCCGCCGGGTCGCGGTGGTGGGGGCGTCCGGTTCCGGCAAGACGACGCTCGCACAGGTGCTGCTGCGGTTCCTCGACGCGGAGGGGGGCTCGTACACGCTCGCCGGTGTGGACGCGGGCGCGCTGGCCGGTGACGACGTACGGCGGCTCGTCGGGCTGTGCGCGCAGGACGCGTATCTCTTCGACAGCTCGGTGCGCGAGAACCTGCTGCTGGCCAGGAAGGACGCCACCGAGGCGGAGCTGCGCGGAGTGCTGGCCGAGGCCCGGCTGCTGGACTGGGTGGATTCGCTGCCCGACGGCCTGGACACGCTCGTCGGCGAGCACGGGGCGCGGCTGGCCGGCGGGCAGCGGCAGCGGCTGGCGCTGGCCCGCGCGCTGCTGGCCGGCTTCCCCGTGCTGGTCCTGGACGAGCCCGCCGAGCACCTGGACCTGGCGACGGCCGACGCGCTGACCGCCGATCTGCTGGCCGCCACGGAGGGTCGTACCACGCTGCTGATCACCCACCGGATGGCGGGGCTCGACGCGGTGGACGAGGTGGTCGTGCTCGATGCGGGCCGGGTGGTCCAGCGGGGGCCGTACGAGCGGCTGATCGCCGAGGACGGACCGCTGCGGGAGATGGCGCGCCGGGAGGCCGAGGCGGAGTCGCTGGTGACGGTCGGCTGAAGCCTCCCGCCGCGCGCGACGCCCGCCGGGCCGGATACCGGCGCCGCGCGCGACGCCCGCCGGGCCGGATACCGGGTGCTAGCCCGCGCGCTGGGCGAGCAGGTGCTCGATCACCACCGCGACACCGTCGTCGTTGTTGGCGACCGTGCGGCCCGACGCGGCGGCGATGACGTCCGGATGGGCGTTGCCCATCGCGTAGGACCGACCCGCCCAGGTCAGCATCTCGACGTCGTTGGGCATGTCCCCGAAGGCCACGACCTCCTCGTTCGAGATGCCGCGCTCGGCGCAGCACAGGGCGAGGGTGCTGGCCTTGGAGACGCCGGGGCCGCTGAGTTCCAGCAGGGCGCTGGGGCTGGAGCGGGTGACGTTGGCGTGCTCGCCGACGGCCAGCCGGGCGAGGGTGAGGAAGGCGTCGGGGTCGAGGGAGGGGTGGTAGGCGAGGATCTTCAGCACGGGCTGGTCGGCGTCCGGGCCGTCGGGTGCGAGCAACTCCTCGGCGGGCAGCAGGTGGTCGGGTATCTCCATGTGCAGCTTGGGATAGTCCGGCTCCTGGTGGAAGCCGTAGGTCTGCTCGACCGCGAACACCGTGCCGGGTGCCGCCTCGCGCAGCAGCCGTACGGCGTTCAGGGCGTTCTCCCGGGCCAGTTCGCGGACCTTCACGAACCGGTGGGCGCCCGGACCGCCGTGCAGGTCGACCACGGCGGCACCGTTGCCGCAGATCGCCAGGCCGTGGCCGTGGACGTGGTCGCTGACCACGTCCATCCAGCGGGCCGGCCGGCCGGTGACGAAGAAGACCTCGATCCCGGCCTCCTCGGCGGCGGCCAGCGCGGCGACGGTCCGCGGGGAGACCGACTTGTCGTCGCGCAGCAGGGTTCCGTCGAGGTCGGTGGCGATCAGCCGCGCGGGTGTGGCGGCGGCAGGGGGCCCGGGCTGTCTGGTCGCTGAGGTCACCGCGCCATTCTCGCGCATATGCCCGCACGGCCGTGCGGGACTCCGCACAGATGAGACGCAGATGACGTTGCGGCCCGGGTGACGCCCGGGACGGTCAGTCCAGCTGGGCGAGGGCCTCCATGGCGATTCGCTCGAAGACCTTCTCGTCCGTGGCGAAGTCGGAGTCCGGGATGGGCCAGTGGATCGCGATCTCGGTGAAGCCCAGCTCCCGGTGGCGGCCGGCGAAGTCCACGAAGGCGTCCAGGGAGGCGAGCGGCCGGCCGCGGTCCGGGGTGAAGCCGGTGAGCAGGACCTTGTCCAGCTCGGCCACGTCCCGCCCGGCGGCCTCGCACGCCTCGGACAGCTTGCCGAGCTGCCCGCGCAGGGCCGCGACGGACTGCTCGGGCGTGCCGGTCTCGTACAGCTTCGGGTCGCCGGTGGTCACCCACGCCTGGCCGTAGCGCGCGGCGAGCTTCAGGCCGCGCGGGCCGGTGGCCGCCACCGCGAACGGCAGCCGGGGGCGCTGCGCACAGCCGGGTATGTTCCGGGCCTCGTGCGCCGAGTAGAAGCGGCCCTCGTACGACACCGCGTCCTCGGTGAGCAGCCGGTCGAGCAGGGGCACGAACTCGGCGAACCGGTCGGCGCGCTCGCGCGGGGTCCAGGGCTCCTGGCCGAGGGCGGTGGCGTCGAAACCGGTGCCGCCCGCGCCGATGCCGAGGGTGATCCGGCCGCCGGAGATGTCGTCCAGGGAGATCAGTTCCTTGGCGAGGGTCACCGGGTGGCGGAAGTTCGGGGAGGTGACCAGTGTGCCGAGGCGGAGCCGGTCGGTGGCCGCCGCGGCCGCCGTCAGCGTGGGGACCGCGCCGAACCAGGGGCCGTCACGGAAGCTGCGCCAGGACAGGTGGTCGTAGGTGTACGCGGTGTGGAAGCCGAGCTGCTCGGCGCGTACCCAGGCCGCGCGGCCGCCCTCGTGCCAGCGGCGGTACGGCAGGATCACGGTGCTCAGACGCAGACTCATGGATCCGAGAGTAAGCGGCCCCGCTGACAACGTACGAAACGGTCACCGTGTGCGCCCCTCCGAGCACGGAGCGCCCGGCGCGGCGGCCGGACCGCGGGACGCCCGGTGCGGCCCGGGAAAGCGCAGGTAGCGCGGAGGCACGGCCGCGGTCAGCCAGACGCCGTTGGCGCTGACGTGGAACACATGGCCGTCACGGTGCATCGCGCCGGAGTCCACGGCCAGCACCACGGGCCGGCCCCGGCGGGCGCCGACACGGGTGGCGGTCTCCCGGTCGGCGGAGAGGTGCACGTCGTGCCGGTTCATGGGCCGTAGGCCCTCCGCGCGGATGGCGTCCAGGTGGCGGGCGACCGTGCCGTGGTAGAGGTACGGCGGCGGGGTCGCCGGGGGCAGGCCGAGGTCGACCTCGATGCTGTGCCCCTGGCTGGCGCGGATCCTGCCGTTCTCGACGGCGAAACGCTGCTTGTCGTTCGCGGCGACCACGTGGTCCAGCTCCTCGCGCGTGAACCGGAACCCATGGGCGGCGGCCGCGGCGATCAGTGTGCCGATCTCCACCCAGCCGCCCGGGTCCAGTGTGAGCCCGATCCTCTCGGGCTGGTGGCGCAGGTGTCTGGAGAGGTACTTGGACACCTTCACGGTGCGGCGTTCGTCCATGGGTCCAGCGTGCGGGAGAGACGCGGATCACGCAGGTTGTTTTCGTTCGGAGGTTTGATCCACAACCAAGTGCGTTTATCCACAGGGGAATTGGCGAAGTTGTGGACAACGCTCACAGCCTGGGCTCGACCCGTGCGATCCTCCTGAGCAGCCCCGGCGCGAAACGGGACAGCAGATGTGCACCCTTCGCCTCCGGAGTCACCGGCACCACCGCCCTGTTGCGGGCCACCGCGTCCAGGACGGCGTCGGCCACCTTCTCCGGCGGGTAGTTGCGCAGGCCGTACAGGCGGGCGGAGCGCTGCCGGCGGCGGCGTTGTTCCGCTTCGTCGACGCCGGTGAAGCGGGCCGTGGAGGTGATGCTGGTGTTGACGAAGCCCGGGCAGACGGCCGTGACGCCGATGCCCTGGGCGGCCAGTTCGGCGCGCAGGCACTCGGAGAGCATCAGCACGGCCGCCTTGGAGGTGCTGTAGGCGGGCAGCGCGCGCGAGGGCTGGTAGGCGGCGGCCGAGGCGATGTTGACGATGTGGCCGCCCTGGCCGCGCTCGGCCATGCGCGCCCCGAAGAGCCGGCAGCCGTGGATGACCCCCCACAGGTTGACGTCCAGCACCGTGCGCCAGTCGTCGGTCGTCGTGGCGAAGAAGGAACCCGACAGACCGATGCCCGCGTTGTTGACCAGCACGTCCAGGACGCCGTACTCGCGGTGGACCTTCTCCGCGAGCTTCTCCATGGCCTGCTCGTCGGAGACGTCGGCCGGCTCGGCCCAGGCCTCGGCCGCGCCGGTCAGCCGGGACAGCTCGGCGGTGCGGGCCGCGGCCTCGGCGTCGCGGTCGACGGCGATCACTCGCGCGCCGGCCTCGGCGAAGGCGAACGCCGTCGCCCGGCCGATGCCGCTGCCCGCGCCGGTGACCAGCACCAGCTGCCCGCCGAACCGCTCGGCATGGCGGCCGGTGGCGGCCGGTGCGGGACGGCCGCCCGCCACGGATGTCACGAACTCCTCGATCCACGCGGCGACCTGGTCGGGCCGGGTGCGCGGGATCCAGTGCTTCGCCGGGAGGGTGCGGCGGGTCAGCCGCGGCACCCAGCGGTCCAGGTCGTCGTAGAGCCGCTCGGAGAGGAACGCGTCGCCCTGGGGCGTGATGAGCTGCACGGGCGCGTGTGCGTACGCGTCCGGGCGCGGCCTGCGCAGCCGGGCGCGGACGTTGTCCCGGTACAGCCAGGCGCCGTGGGCCGCGTCGGAGGCGAGCGAGGCGGTCGGGTAGTCGCCGGCCGGGACCCGCTCGGCCCGCTCCAGGATCTTCGGCCAGCGCTTGCCGAGCGGCCCGCGCCAGGCCAGCTCGGGCAGGACCGGCGTGTGCAGCAGGTAGACGTACCAGGACTTGGCGCCCTGGCCGAGGAGCTGGCCCACCCGGCGGGGCGTCGGACGCTTCACGCGCGCGTTGATCCAGTGCCCGAAGTGGTCGAGGGACGGACCGGAGATGGAGGTGAAGGAGGCGATGCGGCCCTCCGTGCGGGCCACCGTGACGAACTCCCAGGACTGCACCGAGCCCCAGTCGTGCCCGACGAGGTGCACCGGCCGGTCCGGGCTGACCGCGTCGACCACGGCCAGGAAGTCGTCCGTGAGCTTGGCCAGGGTGAAGCCGCCGCGCAGCGGCCGGGGCGCCGTGGAGCGGCCGTGGCCCCGGACGTCGTAGAGGACGACGTGGAAGCGGTCGGCGAGCCGGACGGCCACCTCCGACCAGACCTCCTTGCTGTCTGGGTAGCCGTGCACCAGTACCACCGTCGGCTGTTCCGGGTCGCCCAGCTCGGCCACGCACAGCTCGACCCCGCCCGTGCGCACCCAGCGCTCGCGTGCACCCTCCAAGGTCACTTCTCCTCCGCCCAGCGCCGCACGTGCGGCAGATCGTCGTCCAGCCAGAACGCGCTCTCCTCGGGATCCCGGGAGTCGGTGACCACCAGGATCTCCTCGAACTTCGCGCCCGTCCCCCGGAAACCGAGGTGCGGTTCGACCGCCCACAGGCCCGGCTGCGGCGGATGGTCCGAGAAGCGGTACGGCGACCACAGCGGCGACCAGCCCTCGCGGTGGCCGTGCAGCGCGTCGGCGGCCAGGCCCTTCAGGGACTGCGTGCCGAACCCGAACAGGTGCGGTGACCAGCGGCGCTGCTTCACCCGGTCCACCTTGTGGGCGATCACCCCGAAGGGGTAGGCGCGGTGCCGGTTGGCGTAGCCCTGGCGGACCATGAGCCGGTCCACGTCCTGGTAGATCTCCCGCAGCGGGCGCCGCTCGCGCACCTCGCGCAGGATCAGCTCGCGGTGCGCCTCCAGGTCGGCCATCAGCCGGTCCTGCACCGGGTTCACGCCCAGCGAGCCCGAGTAGCCGATGTCCGCCGTGTACCCCTCGTACACCGGCGCCATGTCCAGGATGAACGGCATCCCGGGCTCCAGGGCGCGGTCGGTCGGGAAGAACTGCAGCGGGATGCGGAAGCCGGCGAACGCGGTGCGGTCCCCGAACCAGGCGAACGGGAGGTGGAACCAGTCCCGCACCCCGCGCTCGCGCAGCCACTCCCGCTGCATCCGCGCCGCCTCGCGCTCGGTCACCCCCGGCTCCAGGCGGGCCGCGACCGCCTCCGCGCACTCGTAGGCGAGGCGCTGTACGGTCCGGAAACCCCGCAGCTCCGCCGAGCGCTCCCTGGTCGACGTCGTCGCCATGCCACCTCGCCCCACCATCGCGGTACGTGCCCGTAACTTGACACCGCCGAATCTCGCATTTGTTAGACCCAGCGTCAATAGGGGTGCCCGTACCTCTCAAGGAGGGCGTCCCTCACGGAACCCCTACACCTGGAGTCTGATCCGAAGACGGCTCTCCGGTCTGACGACGGACGTGGTCCGGATCACTACCTTCGAAGGCGTGACTGTGATCGCGACCGAAAGCCTGAGCAAGCGGTTCCCCCGGGTGACCGCCCTCGACCGGCTGTCCGTGGACATCGGACCCGGTGTGACCGGACTCGTCGGGGCCAACGGCGCCGGCAAGTCCACCCTGATCAAGATCCTGCTGGGGCTGTCCCCCGCCACGGAGGGCCGCGCCGAGGTGCTCGGCCTCGACGTCGCCACCAAGGGCGCCGCCATCCGCGAGCGCGTCGGGTACATGCCGGAGCACGACTGCCTGCCGCCGGACGTCTCGGCCACCGAGTTCGTCGTCCACATGGCCCGCATGTCCGGCCTGCCGCCCGCCGCCGCCCGCGAGCGCACCGCCGACACCCTGCGCCATGTCGGGCTGTACGAGGAGCGGTACCGCCCCATCGGCGGTTACTCGACCGGCATGAAGCAGCGGGTCAAGCTCGCCCAGGCGCTGGTGCACGACCCCCAGCTGGTCTTCCTCGACGAGCCGACCAACGGCCTCGACCCGGTCGGCCGCGACGAGATGCTCGGCCTGATCCGCCGCATCCACACCGACTTCGGCATCTCGGTCCTGGTCACCTCCCACCTGCTGGGCGAACTGGAACGCACCTGCGACCACGTCGTCGTCATCGACGGCGGCAAGCTCCTGCGCTCCAGCTCCACCACCGACTTCACCCAGACCACGACCACCCTCGCCATCGAGGTCACCGACAGCGACACCCACCCGGACGGCACCCGCGCGGTCCGTGACGCGCTCCACGCGCGCGGGGTGGACACGCACGCCGAGGCCGGCGGCCTGCCCGGCGCCGGACACATCCTGCTGCTGACCGCCACGGGCGAGGAGACCTACGACCTCGTCCGGGACGTGGTCGCCGACCTCGGCCTCGGCCTGGTGCGCATGGAACAGCGCCGGCACCACATCTCCGAGGTGTTCACCAGCCACGACGAACAGCGGAAGGAGGCCGTCGGCCATGGCGGTTGACCAGCCCACGCCGGCGGTGGCCGGCGCCGACCAGTCCCGCATCCACGACATCGGCTACCGCGGCTACGACGGCCCCCGCCTCGGCCGCGCCTACGCCCGCCGCTCGCTGTACTCGCAGTCCCTGCGCGGCGCCTACGGCCTCGGCCGCTCGGTGAAGTCCAAGGTGCTGCCCATGCTGCTGTTCGCGGTGATGTGCGTGCCCGCCGCCATCATGGTGGCCGTCGCCGTCGCCACCAAGGCCCACGAACTGCCGGTGTCCTACACCCGGTACGCGATCATCATGCAGGCCGTGATCAGCCTGTACGTCGCCTCGCAGGCACCCCAGGCGGTCTCCCGCGACCTGCGCTTCAAGACCGTACCGCTGTACTTCTCCCGGCCCATCGAGACCGCCGACTACGTCCGCGCCAAGTTCGCGGCCCTCGCCTCGGCGCTGTTCGTCCTCACCGCCGCCCCGCTGCTCGTGATGTACGTGGGCGCGCTGCTGTCCAAGATGGGCTTCGCCCATCAGACCAAGGAATTCGCTCAGGGACTGGTCTCCGTGGCCCTGCTCTCGCTGCTCTTCGCCGGCATCGGCCTGGTCATCGCCGCGTTCACCCCGCGCCGCGGCTTCGGCATCGCCGCCGTGATCGCCGTCCTCACCATCTCCTACGGCGCGGTCTCCACCCTCCAGGCCATCGCCTACACCCAGGACAGCACCGGCGCCATCCCGTGGATCGGCCTGTTCTCGCCGATCACACTGATCGACGGCGTGCAGTCCGCGTTCCTCGGCGGCAGCTCCGCCTTCCCCGGCGGGGTCGGCCCGTCGGGCGGCGAGGGCGTCGTCCACGTCCTGTTCGTCCTCGGCCTGACCGCCGCCTGCTACGGCCTGCTGAACCGCCGCTACAAGAAGGTGGGACTGTGACCACGCTCAGCATCGACCACGTCTCGCGCTGGTTCGGCAACGTGGTCGCCGTCAACGACATCACCATGACCATCGGCCCCGGCGTCACCGGCCTGCTCGGCCCCAACGGCGCCGGAAAGTCCACCCTGATCAACATGATGGGCGGCTTCCTCGCCCCCTCCACCGGCACGGTCACCCTCGACGGACAGCCGGTTTGGCGCAACGAGGCCATCTACCGGCACATCGGCATCGTCCCCGAGCGGGAGGCGATGTACGACTTCCTCACCGGCCGCGAGTTCGTCGTCGCCAACGCCGAACTGCACGGCCTCGGCGACAAGGCCGCGCAGCGCGCCCTCGCCACGGTCGAGATGGAGTACGCGCAGGACCGGAAGATCTCCACGTACTCCAAGGGGATGCGGCAGCGCGTGAAGATGGCGAGCGCCCTGGTCCACGACCCGTCACTGCTCCTGCTCGACGAGCCGTTCAACGGCATGGACCCGCGCCAGCGCATGCAGCTGATGGACCTGCTGCGCAGGATGGGCGACGAGGGCCGCACGGTGCTGTTCTCCTCGCACATCCTGGAGGAGGTCGAGCAGCTCGCCCGGCACATCGAGGTCGTCGTCGCCGGACGGCACGCGGCCAGCGGCGACTTCCGCCGGATCCGCCGCCTGATGACCGACCGCCCGCACCGCTATCTGGTCCGCTCCAGCGACGACCGCACCCTCGCGGCGGCGCTGATCGCCGACCCGTCCACGGCCGGCATCGAGGTCGACGTGACCGAGGGCGCGCTGCGCATCCAGGCCGTCGACTTCGGCCGCTTCACCGCCCTGCTGCCGAAGGTCGCCAGGGACCACGGCATCCGGCTCCTCACGGTCTCGCCGTCCGACGAGTCCCTGGAGTCCGTCTTCTCGTACCTGGTCGCGGCGTAGGAGGCCGAAGATGTACGACCCCACCGTCGCCCGGCTCACCTACCGGGCCCTGCTCGGCCGCCGCCGGGCCCTCATCCTCGGCGCGCTGCCGCTGCTGCTGATCGTGATCTCCGTTGCCGTCCGCGCCCTGACCGGAGCCGACGACCAGACCGCCTCGGACGTCCTCGGCGGCTTCGCGCTCGCCACCATGGTGCCGATCATCGGTGTCATCGCGGGCACCGGCGCGATCGGCCCGGAGATCGACGACGGCTCCGTCGTCTACCTGCTGTCCAAGCCGCTCAAACGGCCCACGATCATCTTCACCAAGCTGATCGTCGCCATCGCCGTGACCATGGTCTTCTCGGCGGTGCCGACCCTGATCGCGGGTCTGGTCCTGAACGGCAACGGCCAGCAGATCGCCGTCGCCTACACGGTCGCCGCGCTGGTCTCCTCCATCGCCTACTCGGCGCTCTTCCTGCTGCTGGGCACCGTCTCCCGGCACGCGGTGGTCTTCGGGCTGGTCTACGCCCTGGTCTGGGAGGCGCTGTTCGGCTCCCTGGTGCCGGGCGCGCGCACGCTGAGCGTCCAGCAGTGGTCGCTGGCCGTCGCCCACAAGGTCGCCGGCGGGGACCTGGTCACCTCGGAGGTGGCGCTGCCGACGGCCACCGTGCTGCTGGTGGCGGTCACCGTGCTGGCCACCTGGTACGCCGGGCAGAAGCTGCGGTCGCTGACGCTCGCGGGCGAGGAGTGACGGTCCCGGACTGACGGGGACTTCGCCCCGCCCCGGCCGGAGCGGACCGGCGAGGACGTGGGGGACGACGTCGTCCTGGACGAGGCGGTCGTCCGTCTGTTCGCTTTATTCGGTGGCGCCCAACTCCGGGGCCGGGCAGAGTGGTTGTGCACCGTCCGCCGGGATCGTCCCGGCGTCACCGACGGGGAGTGGAGGTGGGCGATGTCCATGCACGGCAGTACGCCCAGCTCCCGACAGGGCAGCCCGAGGCCGGCTCCGGAGTGATCCGCTACCCCTCCGTGGAGCCACGGGGACTGCCCGGGGCGGTCGCTTCGAGCACGCGATGTCGCTCTCGCGTGGACCGCCCACCCGGAGGATTGGCCGAGTGGTAAGGCACCGGTTTGCTCAACCGTGGTCGGGGGCGACCCCGCGCACGTTCGATCCGTGCATCCTCCGCGAGACGTTGCCACCGCGCTTGGCGTGGTGCCGGTAGTCACACCCCGCGCGCGTCGGCGATGCGGTCGAGTCGGACCGAAGTATGAGCGTATTTCCCGCGCGGGGTCGCCTGGCCGTGGCATGTCGGGTGAGAGAGCACCCGTACGGCCGTATGGTCAGCGTGTCCTGATACAGGCAGTTTTGTCGCTTCTAGCATGTGCGGGCATGTTCTCCCTCCTCCCCGGTTCTCTCCAGGGCCCTTTTGACGGCCCTCTTCGCGGCCGTCTCCAGCGCCTTCGGCGGCTGCCCGCCCGGGCCGGTGCCGCGGCCGCCGCGGCGCTGGCGCTCCTGCTCGCCTCGCCCGGTCCCGCGCACGCCGCCTCCGGCGACCTCGATCCCTCGTTCGGCGGCAACGGCAAAGTGGTCAACCTCGACATCTCCGCCGCGGAGGACGGGCACGGTCTCGCCGTACAGGACGACGGCAAGCTGGTCGTCCTCGGAAGCTTCTACGGCGAGGGCACCGGCCCCGACTTCGCGATCGTGCGCTACAACCCCGACGGCACCCTGGACAGCGGCTTCGGGAACGGGGGCGTCGTCACCACCGACTTCGGGCAGGGCGAGGAAGTGTCCCGCGGTGTCGCGCTGCAACCCGACGGGAAGATCGTCGTCGTGGGCACCTCGCAACGGCCCGGGTCCGAGGGCTGCTGCTGGTTCACGGTGGCCCGCTACCAGCCCGACGGGGAGCTGGACACCGGCTTCGGCGACGGCGGTCGTACGATCACCGACTTCGGCGACGACGGCGCCGCCGACGCCTACGCGGTCACCGTGCAGTCCGACGGCCGGATCGTCGCCGTCGGCCAGTCCGGCGGTGACATCGCGGTGGCCCGGTACGACTCCGGCGGCAGCCCTGACCCCACCTTCAGCGGGGACGGCCAGTTGACCACGCACTTCTCCGGGGGCGACATCTCCATCGCCCAGGACGTGGCGCTGCAGTCCGACGGCAGGATCGTCGTCGCCGGCGGTGTCGGACTCGGCAACCCCGGCTACAGGCCGAGCTTCGCCCTGGTCCGCTACAACACGAACGGCAGCCTGGACACCGGTTTCGACGGTGACGGCAAGCGGGTCGTCAGCTTCAGCGGAGAGGCCCAGGGGTACGGGCTGGTGCTCATCCCGGGCGGTGACATGGCGGTCGCCGGGTACGTCACTCCCTCCGGCGGCAGCAGCCGGTTCGCGCTGGCCCGGCTCAACTCCGACGGCTCCCTGGACACCGGGTTCGACGGCGACGGCAAGGTGACGACGACGTTCGCGGCGAGCGCACGCGCTCATGACCTGGCACTCCAGTCCGACGGCAAGCTGGTCGCCGCCGGCAGCCGTGGTGGTGACTGGGCCCTGGCGCGCTACAACGCGGACGGCAGCCTGGACACCGGGTTCTCCGGCGACGGCAAGGTGGTCACCGACTTCACCCCCGGGGTGTCCGACCACGCGCGCGACGTCGCGGTGCAGTCCGACGGCAGGATCGTGGCCGCCGGGGACGCCGAGACCTACCTGGCCCTGGCCCGTTACCTGCCCTGACGCGGCACCCCTGACGCGGCACCCCTGGACGCGGCGGCCCGCTAGCCGAGCAGCCGCTCCAGCACCACCGCGATCCCGTCCTCCTCGTGGGACGAGGTCACCTCGTCGGCCACGGCCTTCAGCTCCTCGTGGGCGTTGGCCATGGCCACTCCCCGGGCCGCCCAGGCGAACATCGGGATGTCGTTGGGCATGTCGCCGAAGGCGATGGTGTCGGCGGCCTTCAGACCCAGCCGGCGGGCGGCCAGGGACAGACCCGTGGCCTTGGACAGGCCGAGGGGCAGCAGCTCCACGATGCCCGCACCCGACAGGGCCACCGTGACGAATCCGCCGGCCGTCTGCCGGGCCGCTTCCGCCAGCTCGTCGTCGCCGAGCGTCGGATGCTGGATGTAGATCTTGTTCAGCGGGGCCGACCAGAGGTCGGAGGCGTCCGTGAACGGGGTCGCGGGCAGCGCGCCGGTGACCGCGTAGCCCGGGCCCACCAGCACCTCGCCGTCGAGGCCGTCCCGGCTGGCCGCCAGGTACAGCGGCCCCACCTCGGCCTCGATCTTGGCCAGGGCCACGCCCGCCAGCTGCCGGTCCAGGGTGACCGAGGTCAGCAGGCGGTGCGACCCGGCGTCGTAGACCTGGGCGCCCTGGCCGCAGACGGCGAGGCCGTCGTAGCCGAGGTCGTCCAGGATGTGCCGGGTCCAGGGGACCGCGCGGCCGGTGACGACGATGTGCGCGGCGCCCGCCGCGGTGGCCGCGGCGAGCGCGTCACGGGTGCGCTGCGAGATCGACTCGTCGGAGCGCAGCAGCGTTCCGTCCAGGTCGGTGGCGATGAGCCCGTAGGGGAAGCTCACCGGGACACCGGCTCCAGGACCTCGCGGCCGCCCAGGTACGGGCGCAGCACCTCGGGGACCCGGACGGAGCCGTCGGCCTGCTGGTGGTTCTCCAGGATCGCCACGATCGTGCGCGGTACGGCGCACAGCGTGCCGTTGAGGGTGGCCAGCGGCTTGACCTGCTTGCCGTCACGCACCCGGATGGACAGCCGGCGGGACTGGAACTCGGTGCAGTCCGAGGTCGAGGTCAGCTCGCGGTACTTGCCCTGGGTCGGGATCCACGCCTCGCAGTCGTACTTGCGGGCGGCCGAGGCGCCGAGGTCACCGGAGGCGACGTCGATGACGCGGAACGGCAGCTCCAGCGAGGTCAGCCACTGCTTCTCCCACTCCAGCAGGCGCTGGTGCTCGGCCTGGGAGTCCTCGGGGGCGACGTACGAGAACATCTCGACCTTGTCGAACTGGTGCACGCGGAAGATCCCCCGCGTGTCCTTGCCGTGCGAGCCGGCCTCGCGGCGGAAGCACGGGGAGAAGCCCGCGTACCGCAGCGGCAGCCGGTCGGCGTCGATGATCTCGTCCATGTGGTAGGCCGCCAGCGGGACCTCGGAGGTGCCGACCAGGTACAGGTCGTCCTTGTCGAGGTGGTACACGTCCTGCGAGGCCTGGCCGAGGAAGCCGGTGCCGGCCATGGACTGCGGGCGGACCAGCGCCGGGGTGAGCATCGGCGTGAAGCCGGCGGCGGTGGCCTGGGCGATCGCCGCGTTCACCAGGGCCAGCTCCAGCAGGGCGCCGACACCGGTGAGGAAGTAGAAGCGGGAGCCGGAGACCTTCGCGCCGCGCTCGACGTCGATGGCGCCGAGCAGCTGGCCCAGCTCCAGGTGGTCCTTGGGCTCGAAGCCCTCGGCACCGAAGTCGCGGATCGTGCCGTGCGTCTCCAGGGTGACGAAGTCCTCCTCGCCGCCGACGGGCACGTCGGGGTGGACGAGGTTGCCGAGCTTGAGGAGCAGCTCCTGGGTCTCGGCGTCGGCCGCGTCGCGCTCGGCGTCGGCGGCCTTGACGTCGGCCTTCAGCTGCTCGGCGCGCTTGAGCAGTTCGGCCTTCTCGTCGCCGGTGGCCTTGGGGATCTGCTTGCCGAGCTGCTTCTGTTCGGCGCGCAGCTCGTCGAAGCGGACGCCGGAGGACCTGCGCCGCTCGTCGGCAGACAGGAGGGCGTCGACGAGCGCGACGTCCTCTCCACGGGCGCGCTGGGAAGCGCGCACACGGTCGGGGTCCTCACGGAGCAGGCGAAGGTCAATCACGTGACCAAGGCTACCGGTGCGGGGTCGCGGCTCACGAATCACTATTCCGGGGTGTTCGGATTCGCGGCATACGTTCCGTTGTGCGGTAATTGCGGATCATGTTCCCGTCCGTCAAGGGAAAAGTGTCTCACCCCCTGGGACGGGGCGGGTGCCGGGCGCACCCGGTTGACCGGATTCCCTTGTGGGCAACGGGATTTGGGAGGCGGGTCGCAGGCGGGTTGTCCACAGGAATCCACACCGTCCGCAAAGTTATCCACAGGCTGTGTGGATGGACTGTGGATGTCGGAATTGATCACTCCGGAAACTGTCCGCAGGCGAAAGAATTCCCGGGTCAAACGTCCTCGACACCCACGTTCGGGTGGAAAACGGTCGCCCCAAAAGATGAACCGAAGGAAACGGGTGGACGAAGGGTGATCCACGTGCTGAGGGCCCGGACCGGAGCCTCCAGGGCGATTTGTCGACGCTGTCGCCCCGCCCTGTCGACTTGTCCCCAGGTCGAGAAGCGGACCTGTGGATAACTTCTGTGGATAACGTTCGTATGCAGGTACGACTGGCTAGAAGCGGCCGTCCTGGCAGCGCGCCACCCAGTCCGCAGCCGCCATGAACTCCTCGTCCGAGGTCCCCGGCAGCACCGGACGGGCCTCGCCCGGTGCGATGTCCGCGCGCGGATAGGAACCGAGGAAGCGCACCTGCAGGCAGATCCGCCGCAGCCCCATCAGCGCCTCCGCCATCCGCCGGTCGGCGATATGGCCCTCGGCGTCGATGCAGAAGCAGTAGTTGCCGATGCCGGCACCGGTCGGCCGGGACTGCAGCAGCATGAGGTTGATGCCGCGCGAGGCGAACTCGCCGAGCAGGTCGCGCAGGGCGCCGGGGTGGTCGTCGCGCTGCCACAGCACCACCGAGGTCTTGTCGGCACCGGTGGGCGCGGCCGGCCGGGCCGGGCGGCCGACCAGCACGAACCTGGTCTGCGCGTTCTCCGCGTCGTGGATCCCGGTCTCCAGCGCCTCGAGGCCGTACCGGGCGGCGGCGAACTCGCCCGCGAAGGCGGCGTCGTAGCGGCCCTCCTGGACCAGACGGGCGGCGTCCGCGTTGGAGGCGGCCGACTCCCAGATGGCGTCCGGGAGGTGGGTGCGCAGCCAGTTGCGCACCTGCGGCTGGGCCGCCGGGTGGGCGGAGACCGTCTTGATGTCCGCGAGCTGGGTGCCGGGGCGGACCAGCAGCGCGAAGGTGATCGACAGCAGCACCTCGCGGTAGATCATCAGCGGTTCGCCCGCGACCAGCTCGTCCAGGGTGGTGGTGATGCCGCCCTCGACGGAGTTCTCGATCGGCACGAACGCGGCCTCGGCCTCGCCGGCCCGCACCGCGTCCAGCGCGGACTGCACCGACACGTACGGGATCAGCTCCCGGGTGGCCGCCTCAGGAAGCGTGCGCAGGGCGACCTCCGTGAAGGTGCCCTCCGGGCCGAGATAGGCATAGCTCGCTGGCATGTCCCTCACCCTAATGGCCGCGGGCCCGGTCGGCTGAGGCGTCTCACGGCAATCACTCGACCGGGTGGTTTGAACCCGATTCACCCTTCGGCAACCGGGTTCAGCCCTCCAGCAGCCGCTGCCCCACGTACTCGCCCTCCGCCGCCCCGCCCGGCACCGCGAACAGACCGCTCGACTCGTGCCGGATGTACTTCGACAGCGCGTCGCCCCGGTCGAGCTTGCGCTGCACCGGGACGAAGCCGCGCAGCGGGTCCGCCTGCCAGCAGATGAAGAGGAGACCGGCGTCCGGCGTACCGTCCGCGTCGATGCCGTCGTGATAGGAGAAGGGGCGCCGCAGCATGGCCGCGCCGCCGTTCTGGTCGGGCCGGGTGATCCGCGCGTGCGCGTTCAGCGGGACGACGTAGTCGCCCTTGGCGTCCGCCTTCTCCAGGTCCATCGGCGTCGTCTCGCCGCCGCCGGACAACGGCGCCCCGTCGGCCTTGCGGCGCCCGATGACCGCCTCCTGGGCCGGCAGCGACAGTTTCTCCCAGTCGTCCAGGAGCATCCGGATCCGGCGCACGACGGCGTAGGAGCCGTTCGCCATCCAGGCGGGCTCGCCCGAGGCGGGCACGAAGATCCGCCGGTCGAAGTCGGCGTCGGCGGGCTTCGGGTTGCGGGTGCCGTCGAGCTGGCCCATGAGGTTGCGGGCCGTCATGGGGTGGGCGGTGGCGCCCGGGCTGCGGTTGAAGCCGTTCATCTGCCAGCGCACCCGCGCGGCCGAGCCGGCGTCCTTCTGGATCGCGCGCAGGGCGTGGAAGGCGACCAGGGCGTCGTTCGCACCGATCTGCACCCACAGGTCGCCGTCGCTGCGGGACTTGTCGAGCCGGTCGGAGGAGAAGTCCGGCAGCGGGTCCAGGGCGGTCGGCCGCTGCTTCTCCAGGCCGGTCCGGCTGAAGAAGCTGTGGCCGAAGCCGAAGGTGAGGGTCAGCGAGGACGGGCCCGCGTCCCGGGCCACATCGGTGTCGTCGTGCGGGGCCGCCTCGCCCGCCATCAGCCGCTCGGCCGTCGCCGACCAGCGGCGCAGCAGGGCCGCCGCCTCCTTGCGGCCCGCGCCCGCCGCCAGGTCGAAGGCGACGAGATGGCCGCGCGCCTGGAGGCCCTCGGTGATGCCGGGCTGATGTTTCCCGTGAAACATCGCCCGGTCGGAACCCACCGAGGTCAGCGGGACGGCCCCGGCGGGTGCGGCGGCGTACCCCACCGCACCGCCGGCCGCGCCGAGCACGAGGCCGGTGGCGCCGGCGGTGCCGAGCAGGGCGCGCCGGGAGACGCCGCTCGCGCCGGAGACGGGCTGTGCCACCGGCGCGTCGGGCCTGCGGGCCTGGGGGAGGGACTTCTCGGGCATGGTGCGGTTCAGCCGATCTGCGCGTTCTTGGAGACGGTCACCTGGTCGATGTCGGAGGTGCGGACCGTGACGGCGATCTTCCAGTCGCCGGCCATGGGGATCTGCACGTCCTTCGCCGACCAGTGGCCGGTGGCGATGTGGTCGGGGTTCACGGGGAGCGGGCCGATCCTCTTCGCCTCCAGGGTGAAGGCGACCTTCACCTCGGGGACGTCGAAGGCCCGGCCGTTGGGCCGCTGGACGTACACGTGCATCTCGTTGCCGCCCGCGCGCGCGGGGTCGAGGTCGATGCTGACGACGCCCTTGCCGTCGGTGCCGCCGGTGTCGAACGGCATGTCCAGGGTGAGCGCGCCGGACGCCGCCGAGGTGCCGGAGCCGGCCGACGCGGAGGTGGCCGCCTTGGCCTCCTGCTCGGTGCGGCCCGGCTCGGTCTGGGTCAGCGCGGTGGTGACGGCGAGCAGCACGAGGGCGACGCCGGCCTCGGCGAGCACCGAGCGGCGCAGGCCGAAGCGGTTCGGGTCGGCGTCGCGCAGCCGCTTCTCCCGGGCGGCGTCGACGGCCGCGCGCTGCCGGGCGAGCTGGGCGGCACGCTGGGAGTCGGCGGACCCGGTGCCGCTGCCCTTGCCGTCACCGGATGCCTTCGACACGGCGACCTGAGCCTGCGCCTTCTTCGCCTTCCCGCCCCGGGCGACCGGGTCCGTGAGCCGGCCGGTCCACCTCCGGGACACGGCCGCGATGCCGACGAGCACCGCCACCAGCCCGATCTTGACCAGCAGCAGCTGCCCGTACCGGGTCTCGGTGAACGCCGACCAGGAGCCGAGCTGCCGCCAGGACTGGTAGACGCCGGTGGCGACGAGCGCGAGGACGGACCCGAAGGCCACCCGGGAGAAGCGGTGTACGGCGGTGGCCTCGACCGGGGTCTCGGCGGGCGCCCGGTACAGCGCGGTCAGCAGGGCGGTGAGGCCGCCGAGCCAGGCGGCGACGGCCAGCAGGTGGACGACGTCGACGGGCATGGCGAGGCCCGGCTGCAGCCCGGTGGAGGCGTGCTCGGCCATGGCCCAGCTGGCCGCGAGCCCGGCCGCGACGACGACCCCGCCGACGGCGAGCCCGAAGGTCAGGTCGCGCTTCTCCTGGCCCTCCTCCCGCCGGGTGTACGCGCCGAAGAGGACGGCGACGAACAGCGCGGCGGCGGCGAGCAGCAGCAGCCGGGAGACCAGGGCGGCACCGGTCTTGGTCTGGAGCACCTGGCCGAGCAGATCGAGGTCGAAGACGTCGGCGAACTTCCCCGAGCCGGTGTACGAGCCGCGCAGGAGCAGCAGCCACAGGGTGGCCGCGGTCAGCGCGACCCAGCCGCCGACCACCAGCCGCTGCAGGGGCCGTACGCCCGCGCCGCGCTGCCAGCAGGCGAGCACGAAGGCCGCTCCGCCGGCGAGCACGAGGAAGCCGGCGTAGGACACGTACCGCCCGAAGGCGTAGAGCCCGCCCACGACTCCGCCGCCCGCGGCCGGCCCGGTGCCGGAGACGACGGTCTGCGAGGGCGCCCCGATGGAGAAGGTGTAGGCGCCGGCGACGGGGTGGCTGTCCGCCGAGACCACCTGGTAGGTGACGGTGTAGGTGCCCTTGGCCAGGCCGCTCTTGAGCTTCACGGCGTACGTCGTGCCGCTCACGCCCACGGGGCTGCCCGTCTGGACCGGCTTGCCCCGGGGGTCGAGGACGCGCAGGGAGTCGTCGTTCATCGCCACCTTCTCGGAGAAGGTGAGCGACACCTGGGTGGGCGCCTTGTCGGCCACCACCCCCTGCGCGGGGTCGCTGCCGGTCAGTGCCGCGTGCGCGGAGGCCGGTCCGGCGCCGGCCAGCAGCGCGCCGGTGACGGCGACGAACAGCAGCACCAGGATCCGCAGGCGGGGGGTGATGGTCCGGGTCACGGTGGTCCCTCCCTCAGTGGCCGGTCGACGGGTTGTACGTGGTGGACTTCACCGGCATCTCGACGGTGAGCGGCCCGGACTTGGCGAAGCCGAGCTTCACGGTGACCGTCTGGCCCTGCTTCGGCGCGTGCTTCAGCTTCTCGAACATCAGATGGTTGCCACCGCTGCGGAAGACGAGCTTCCCGTGGGCCGGTATGGCGAAGGAGGACTGCTCCGCCATGGCGCCGCCGGTCGTGCTGTGCATGGTGACCTGGCCGGCGGCGTCACTGGTGACCGAGGTCAGCTCGTCCCCGGACCCGCCCTTGTTGGTGATGGTCAGGAAGCCGGCGGCCATGTCGGCGGAGACGGGCTGGGGCATGTAGGAGGCGCTGACGGACAGCTCGGCCTTCTCCGGCCCCGAGCCGGAACCGGAGCAGCCGGTGAGGGCGAGGGCACCGGTGAGCGCGCCCGCGGTCAGCGCGGCGGTACGACGCCTCACGGGGTGGCTCCCTTGACGAGCTTGGGCAGGTCCTTGGTGTAGTCGTCGACCGTGGCCCTCTCGCCGTAGAGGACGTAGCCGGCGTCGGTCTTCGGGGAGAAGGCGATGACCTGGGTGCCGTGCACCGAGACGAGCTTGCCGTTCTTGTCCTTGCTCGTCGGCTCCACGGCGATGCCGACGGACTTGGCGCCGGCCTGGATCTTGGCGAAGTCGCCGGTCAGGCCGATGAACTGGGGGTCGATTCCCTTGAGCCACTTGCCCATCTCGGCGGGGGTGTCGCGGCCGGGGTCGGTGGTGACGAACACGACCCGGAGGTCGTCCTGCTCGGCCTTGGGCAGGGCCTTCTTGGCGACGGCGATGTTGCTCATCGTCGTCGGGCAGACGTCGGGGCAGTGGGTGTAGCCGAAGTAGACGAGGGTCGGGTGGCCCTTGGTCTCCTTGCGGAGGTCGTACGTCTTGCCGTGGGTGTCGGTGAGGACCAGCTCCGGCTTGTCGAACGGCTGGTCGAGGACGGTGGCTGCCTTGCCCGCGTCGGACCCTCCCTCCACCACGGCGACCGACGAGCCGGCGTCGTCTCCGGAGCCGCAGGCGGAGAGGGTCAGGGTGGCGGCGGCGAGCAGGACGGCCGCGGTGAACGTCTTCTTGCGCATAGAGAAATGTCCCAGATGTGTGAACTCCGGCGCGCACCGGGGTCGTGCGGGCGTCACGAGGACGGTCCCGCACGACGCCCGGTACGCGCTGCGGAAGGAAGGGCTCAGGCGGTCCGGCGGCGGCCCGCGAGGACGCCGTAGGCCACGCCGGCGACACCGATGACGATGCCGACCACGCCGAGCACGCGTGCGGTGGTGTCACTGCCGCTGCCGGAGTCGGCGGCGGCCGTCTTCTCGGTCTTCCCGGCGGTCTTCTCGGCGGTCGCCGAGCCGTGGTGGTCGTCGGTGGCGGCGGACAGCTCCAGGACGGGGGCCGGGTTCTCCGGCTCGTCCTGTCCCTCCTGCGGCACCTCGATCCAGCGCACGACCTCCTTGTTGGAGTACGTCTGGATCGCCTTGAAGACCAGTTCGTCGGTGTTCTCGGGCAGGGCGCCGAGGGAGAGCGGGAACTTCTGGAAGTAGCCGGGTTCGATGCCCTTGCCGTCGGCGGTCCAGGTGACCTTGGTGACGGCCTCGTCGATCTTCTCGCCGTGCATGGTCAGCGGCTTGTCCAGCTTGGACTTGGTGACCTCGGCCTTCCAGCCGGGGACCGGCTGCGGCATCACGGAGGCGATCGGGTGGTCGGCCGGGAGGCTGACCTCGACCTTGGTGGTCGAGGCGTTGTCGCGCTCGTTCGGGACCTTGAAGTCGACGACCGCGTAGCCGCCCTTGGCCGCGGTGCCCTCCGGCTGCACGGAGACGTGCGCGAAGGCGGGGGCGGACAGCGTGAGGACGGCCGTACCCGCGACGGCAGCGGCGGCGGCGATACGAGAAGTCTTCATGGAAGGAAGCACTCCACTCTGAGTGAGGTCCGGTGGTCGATCCGGTGGTCAAGAGGAATACGCGCACGCGCGCGTGCCGCTCGACGGCGGCGCACCGGAGCCCCTGTTCGTGAAGTGGAGCGGTGGCCGCGTCAGGCGGCGAGGAGGAAGGCGGCGGCGGGCGGTCCGCGCCGGATCACCGTGTGCTGGAGTACGGCGGTGTGCGGGGCAGGTGCCTCGTCCCGGTCGGCGCGCGGGCCACGGGGGCCGGGCCCGGTGGCGGGCGGCAGCCCGGCGCACAGGGCGCGCGCCAGCGCGAGAGCGGCGCGCAGGGACCGTACGAGCGCCCCCTCTGCGACTCCATGCGCCGACAGCTCGATCAGCCGCAGCACGGCCAGGTCCCCGCGGCGCAGCAGCCAGCCCACGGCGAGGGCCGCGAGTACATGGCCGAGCAGCATCGGCAGCGAGGGCAGCAGGCCGGCCGAGGCGCCGGTCGCGTCGTGCGCGTGCTCCATGGTGCCCAGGGCTGCCGTCGGCCGGCCGGCGCGGTCGATGAGCCGCGCGTCGAGCAGCAGCCGGAAGGCATGCCCCGGGGTGAGCGACGCCGGAGCCGACCCGCACAGCAGTTGGGCGGCCCGCTCGACCAGCGCGCTGTCGCTCAGCACGCCCGTCGTCCCGCCGCCCGTCATCGACGCCGTCGGTATCCCGCCGGAGGCCACCGCGGCCCCGTGCTGGCCCAGCCCGAACAGCGTGTGCAGCACGGTCTGGCCGAGGGCGAGGAGCGCGGCGATGCCCGGCAGCGAGCGGGCCCGCCCGGCGAGCGGTGCCACGAGCAGCAGCGAGCCGAGGAAGCCCGCGCAGAGCGTCCACAGCGGCACGCCCGCGCAGGAGGCCAGGGTGTGCCCGCACGCGGCCAGCGCGACGCAGACCGCGGCGAACACCGCGGCCCGCAGGATCCGGAGCCCGGCTCCGGGACGCGCCGTGCGCGGGTGGGGGGCAGTCATGGCGGCCTCATCATCGCACTGCCCTTACCGGAGGCCTACGCCAGGTGCCCGAGCCGGCCCCGGCGCACCGCCCCTCATACACCGATTCCTCCCGACGCGCATCGGCCGTATGGGCTCAGTCACGTCAACGGAGTGCTTACGGAAAGCTACACGCGGCAATACGTAACGGTATGTCGAGCCGCGGCCAGGAGGCTGGAGCATGAGCATCTGGTGGTCACTCCATCTGCGGCGCGAGGCCGCCAGCGTGCCGCTCGCCCGGCGGCTGCTGATCGGCACGATGGAGACGGCGGGCGTCGATCCGGAGATCTCCTACGACCTGTCCGTCGCCCTGAGCGAGGCGTGCGCGAACGCCGTCGAGCACGGCGGCGACGCCACGCTCGGCGCCTCGGAGGCGTACCGGGTGACCGCGTATCTCGACGGTGAGAAGTGCCGTATCGAGGTGGCCGATTCCGGTCCCGGCCTCGCCTGCCCCCTCGACCTCCGGCCGGTCCGCCCGGACGCCGAGCACGGCCGCGGCCTCTGCCTGATCCGCGAACTCGCCGACCACGTCCACATCGGGGCCAGGCCCGGCCGGGGCGGGACGGTGGTCAGCTTCGACAAGATCCTCAAGTGGAAGAAGGATCCTTCGCTGCTCACGGCGTGACGGGGGCGGTGGCTCGGCGGGGCTGCTCCAGCACCGCCGCCAGTGCCTCCAGGGCCTCCGGGTACGCCCGCTCGCGCGGGGTGCCGTAGCCCACGACCAGGCCCTGCGGCCGGCCGGTGCCCGGGGTGTGCCAGTGCTCGCCGAGGGTGCCCAGCGCCAGGCCCTCCGCCTCCGCGCGGGCCAGTACCTCGGCCTCGTCCGGCACCTCGATCAGCGCGTGCAGCCCCGCCGCGATCCCGCGCACGCTCCTGCGCGCCCCCAGCCGGTCCAGCAGCTGGTCCCGGCGCCGCCGGTAACGCAGCCGGCACGCGCGCACGTGGCGGTCGTAGGCGTGGCTGTCGATCAGCTCGGCGAGGGCCAGCTGGCCGATGGTCTCGGTGTGGTGGTCGCTGTGCAGCTTGGCCTCGGCGACCGCGTCGACCAGGTGCGGGGGCAGCACCATCCAGCCGAGGCGGAGCGCGGGGCCGAGCGTCTTGGAGGCGGTGCCCAGGTAGACGACCTGGCCGGGCGCCATGCCCTGCACCGCGCCCACCGGCTGCCGGTCGTAGCGGAACTCCCCGTCGTAGTCGTCCTCGACGATCAGCCCGCCCCGCGCGCGGGCCCAGTCGGTGAGCGCCCGGCGCCGCTCGGGGTGGAGGGTCACCCCGGTCGGGTACTGGTGGGCCGGTGTGACCACCACGGCCGCCGCCTCGCCCAGCTCCTCGGGGCGCACCCCGCGCGTGTCGACCGGGACCGGCAGGACCGTTCCGCCGTTGTGCCGCACCACCTCCCGGTGGAAGGGCAGCCCCGGGTCCTCCATGGCGACGGCGGCACCGCCCAGCACGCGCGTGAGCAGCGCGAGCCCCTGCACGTACCCGGAGGTGACGACGATCCGCTCCGGCGGCGCGAGCACGCCGCGCGCCCGGCCCAGGTAGCCGGAGAGCGCGGTGCGCAGCTCGATCCGGCCGCGCGGGTCGCCGTAGTCGTACGCCAGCGAGGGGGCCGTCGCTATGGCGCGGCGCAGCGCGCGCAGCCAGGCCGCCGCCGGGAACGCGCCGACGTCCGGGCTGCCGGGGCGCAGATCGTGACGGGGGGCACGCGCGCGTGCGTGTGCCTGCGGCGCCTCGGCGTCCACGACGGGCAGCTCGGCGACCCGGGTACCGGAACCCTGCCGGGCCGTCAGATACCCCTCGGCCACCAGCTGGTCGTACGCCGCCTTCGCGGTGCCGCGCGAGATGCCGAGATCGGCCGCGAGCCGCCGGGTGGCGGGCAACCGCGTACCGGGCGCGAGCCGCCCGTCGCGTACGGCGTCCCTGAGGGCCCGCTCGAGCCCGACCCGGCGCCCGTCGGCCGAGTCGGGTTCGAGATGCAGGTCGACACCGAAGCCGGACCAGAAGTCGTTCACGATCCCCCCACACGTGAAATGGCCGGGTGCCCACCGGCACCCGGCCACTCAGTCTGACGTCAGCTCGTCAGTGAAGCCATCCACGCCTCTACCTCGTCGGAGCGACGCGGCAGCCCGGCGGAGAGATTCCGGTTGCCGTCCTCCGTCACCAGGATGTCGTCCTCGATCCGGACGCCGATACCCCGGTACTCCTCCGGCACGGTCAGGTCGTCGGCCTGGAAGTACAGCCCGGGCTCGACGGTGAGGACCATGCCCGGCTCCAGCGTGCCGTCCACGTACGTCTCGGTCCGCGCGGCAGCGCAGTCGTGGACGTCCATGCCGAGCATGTGTCCCGTGCCGTGCAGGGTCCAGCGGCGCTGCAGGCCCAGCTCCAGGACGCGCTCGACCGGGCCCTCGACCAGGCCCCACTCGACGAGCCTCTCGGCCAGCACGCGCTGCGCGGCGTCGTGGAAGTCGCGGTACTTGGCGCCCGGCTTCACGGCCGCGATACCGGCCTCCTGGGCGTCGTACACGGCGTCGTAGATCTTCTTCTGGATCTCGCTGTACGTGCCGTTGACGGGCAGCGTGCGCGTGACGTCGGCGGTGTACAGGGTGTGGGTCTCCACGCCCGCGTCCAGCAGGAGCAGGTCGCCGGAGCGGACCGGGCCGTCGTTGCGGACCCAGTGCAGGGTGCAGGCGTGCGGGCCGGCCGCGCAGATGGAGCCGTAGCCCACGTCGTTGCCCTCCACGCGCGCGCGGAGGAAGAACGTGCCCTCGATGTAGCGCTCGGACGTGGCCTCGGCCTTGTCGAGGACCTTCACCACGTCCTCGAAGCCGCGCACGGTGGAGTCGACGGCCTTCTGCAGTTCGCCGATCTCGAACTCGTCCTTGACCAGCCGCATCTCGGAGAGGAAGACGCGCAGCTCCTCGTCGCGCTCGGCGGTGACCTTGTCGGTCAGGGCCGCCTCGATGCCGGCGTCGTAGCCGCGCACCACGCGGACCGGGCCGGTCGCCTCGCGGAGCGTGTCGGCCAGCTCGCGCACGTCGGCGGCCGGGATGCCGTAGAGCGCCTCGGACTCGGTGAGGGAGTGCCGGCGGCCGACCCACAGCTCGCCCTGGCCGGAGAGCCAGAACTCGCCGTTCTCGCGGTCCGAGCGGGGCAGGAGGTAGATCGTCGCCTCGTGGCCGTCGCCCTTCGGCTCCAGGACCAGGACGCCGTCCTCGGTCTGGTTGCCGGTGAGGTACGCGTACTCGACGGAGGCGCGGAAGGGGTACTCGGTGTCGTTCGAGCGGGTCTTCAGGTTGCCCGCCGGGATCACCAGGCGCTCGCCCGGGAAGCGGGCGGAGAGCGCGGCGCGGCGGCGCGCGGTGTGTCCGGCCTGCTCGATCGGCTTCAGGTCACGCAGCTCCGTGTCGGCCCAGCCGGACTTCATGTTCTCGGCCAGCTCGTCGGAGACGCCCGGGTACAGGCCGTTCTTCCGCTGCTTGACGGTCTCCTCGGACTCGGTCTCCGGGCCCTCCGCGGTAGCGGAGTCGGGCACAGCCGGGTTGAGCTCGTCGGACACGTGATCCTCCTCGATACGCCATTGATCTCCCCCGGGGCCCGCGACGCTCCTGCTTGTGGCCGAGCGGGGACCTCCATCATCGTACGGTCGTACCGGGAGCGGGCGGGGGCGGATGACCTGTTATGCCCGGTCATGCCAGCCGCCCCGAAGGCGGGGGATCAGTCGAAGCGGGCCGCGAGCAGGACCACGTCCTCCTCGCTGTCGGCGGCGTCCAGGCCGTCCGGCAGGACCGCGCGCAGGACGTGGTCGGCGACGGCTCCCGGATCGTGCCGCACCGCGCGCGGGAGGCCCGCCGCGGCGGCGTGCAGCCGGGCGAAGGCCCGGTCCATCGGGTCGCCGGTACGGTGCAGCAGCCCGTCGGTGTAGAGCAGGACCGTCTCCCCGGCCTCCGCCTGGATCTCCGCGCTGGGCGCCTCCCAGCAGGCGAGCATGCCGAGCGGGGCGGAGACGGAGGTCTCGGCGAACTCGGTGCGCCGCTCGCCGGTCAGCAGCGGCGGGCTGTGCCCGGCCCCGGCCAGGGTGATCTTGCGCAGGGCGGGCTCGCAGTAGGCGAACAGGGCGGTGGCGGAGCGGGCGGGCTCGGTCAGCCGCAGCAGCAGCTCCAGGTCCGACAGGACGGCGACCGGGTCCTCGCCCTCCATCACGGCGTACGCGCGCAGGGAGGCGCGCAGCCGGCCCATGGCGGCCACCGCGCTGGGCCCGGAGCCGGTGACCGAGCCGACGGACAGGCCGAGCGCGGCCTCCGGCAGCGGCAGGGCGTCGTACCAGTCGCCGCCGCCGCGCGGGCCGGTGCGGTGCCGGGCGGCGAGCTGGACGCCGCCCACCCGGGGCAGCCGGGAGGGCAGCAGCTCCTCGGTGATGGTCGCCACGCACGCGCGCGTGTGCTCCACCTCCAGCAGCCGGGCGAGGTGTTCGGTGGCGTGCCGGACGTACAGCCCGGCGAGGTGGCGCCGGCGTTCGTCCGGCTCGGCCGGTTCGTCGTAGAGCCAGACGGCGGCGCCGAGGCGGCCGGCGGTCTCGGAGGCGAGCGGGAGGGCGTAGCTGGCGGCGTAGCCGAGGCGGGCGGCGACCTCGCGGTGGCGCGGGTCCAGGCCGTCCTCGGCGAACAGGTCGGGGTGGACGATCTCGGCGGCGGCGCCGGTGTCGTACGGCAGGGCGCCGGGCGGCACGGTCTCGATGTGGCCGAGGTCGGCGCGGCCGAGGCCCAGGCCGAGCATGGTGCGGGGGCCGAGGCCGTCGGCGGGTTCCAGGACGACCAGGCCGCGGCGGGCTCCGACCAGCGTGGCTCCGGCGCGCAGCAGCTCGTGCAGGGCGGGGTCGAGGGCGTGGGTGCGGGAGAGGCGCTCGGTGAGTTCGTGGAGGGTCGTGAGATCGGAGACCCAGCCGGCCAGCCGGTCCTGGAGGAGGGCGCCGGGGGCGGGGGCGGGGGGAGCGGGGACGGCGGCGCCGGAGGTGGGGGGAGCGGGCGCGACAGTGTGGGCGGGGGTGGGAACCGTAGGATCGATTCCGGCCACTTTCGGAGGGTGCGGGGCGTTCATGGCGTCCGGCTCTCAGACCGGTGCGTATTGCGCAAAAGCATCGCGAACCCCCATGTCATTCTGCGCCGCTAGCAGTGTCTCCACATGTACACGCACTCGTGAGGGGATGTCCAGCATTGTCCTGCGGGGATTCCTGGTGTCCATGGGCCGGGAGAGGATTTTTTCCGAACCCCTTGCCTTACTGCCAAGTTGGCTAAAAACTGCCTCAGGTATCGCCTCATTGCGGTCGACTGGCCTTGCTCGACGGAGCGTCACAGCGGTCGTGATGGGTACGTACTCGGTGAAGGCCAGGGGTGGTTGGGGGCCGCCCGGAACCTGGCGACGGACCCGGGCGTCATAGCCACCGACGGCCGAGCCCCATCCTCCCGTGGCGGAGGCGGAGAGAAATACGCGCGACGGCAAAACGCCAGACTTCGCCACCCCCGCGCCGCAGCCGTGCTTTTGATAGACGCACTATGGACGCGGCCGACGCTCGACCCCTTGGGGTCCCCCATGCGTGCGCAGGGGTGTGATGCGCCAACAGGTACGCACAGTGAAGTGATCGACTCATGGTGTGATGTGGCCCACGGTGTTGCCAGCGGTGCAACGGAAAGGAACGAGCGCTCATGCGCGAGATCCTCGGAAGGCGACGCAGGCTTCTGTCCAGGCGGAACGACGGGAGGCCTGAGCTGATCGGCGCGGCCCTGACCTTCGCCACGGAATGGCAGTGGCCGGTACTGCCCGGTGTGGCACCGGACCCGCAGGGGCGAGCCCGCTGCGCCTGCCCCGACCCCGACTGCACGGTGCCCGGTGCGCACCCCTTCGACCCCGGCCTGCTCGCGGCCACCACCGACGCGCGCATGGTGCGCTGGTGGTGGACCAACCGGCCGGCCGCCCCGATCATCCTGGCCACCGGAGGCAATGCGCCCTGCGCGGTCAGTCTCCCGGCGCTCGCCGCCTCCCGCGCCCTCGCCCTGCTCGACCGGCGCGGCATGCGGCTCGGCCCGGTCATCGCCTCGCCCACCCGCTGGGCGCTGCTCGTGAAGCCGTACTCCATGGAGCAGCTCGGCGAGCTGCTGTACGCCAAGGACTTCGTCCCCGGTTCCCTGCGCTTCCACGGCGAGGGCGGCTATCTCGCGCTGCCCCCGTCCGAGACCGGCCAGGGCGCCGTCCGCTGGGAGCGGGCACCGCTGCCCGGCTCGGCCGCGCCCTGGGTGCCCGACGTGGAGGCCGTGGTGGACGCCGTGGTCGACGCCCTCACTCGTACGGGTGTGAGCGCGCCCGAGTTGTAGGGGTGTCGGGCGCGGGCGGGGCGGCAGAGCGCCGCCCGCTCGTTATCTTCCGCACATGTTGCGTCATTCCGGGCGTCATGCCGGGCTCTGTTCCAGGCGTCGTTCCAGGCGTCATTCCGGGCGTCGGTCCGGTGGCCACCGTGCCCCGCGGCCGCTGGGCGGGCGGGGCCCCCGACGGCTTCGTCTGCTCGCCCTCGTGGGCGTCGTGGGGGGTGTGGTCGGGCTGCCGCTGGCCGTGGCGTCCGCCGGGCAGGTGGGCGACGCAGGCCCGGCCGCCGCGCCGGCCACCGCTCGCGGTGCGGCCGACGACCGCCCGGACACCGCCCGCCGCTCCCCCTTCCTGCTCGGCGTCGGGCTCGCCACCGCCGTGCGCTGCGGCCCCGAACTGACCTCGCCCGACGGCATCGAGGCGCAGACCTGTGTGCTGACGCAGGGCGAGGACACCTGGGCGCGCACCTACTACCGCAACGCCACCGGCGAGTCGCTGGACTCCGTGCTGAGCCTGATGGGGCCGGGCGGCCGGAGCGTGCAGATGCGCTGCGTCACCGGGGCCGACGACGAGCCCGCCACCTGCGAGACCCCCCGCGAGCGCAGGCGGGGCGGACCGGACGCCTACACGGCCGTCACCGAGTTCGCGGAGCGCGGGGCGGACGGGGCGCTGCTGTTGCGGTCGGGGAGCAACTCCTGAGGGATTCAGGTGAGTTGACGCTGGGCACGGGGTGCGGGGTGCGGGGCGCGAAGCGCGGTGGCGTCGGGGGCTGTGGGGCCGGGGGCCGGGGAGGGGCGGCGCCGGGCCGTCGGGGACGTTGACGCGGGGCGGTCGGGGCGTTGGTGCCGGTGTGTCGGGTGAGGTGGCGCCGGGAAGCGGGGGGCTTCACGCGGGGATGCGGGGGTCGGCACGCGGGGGCGGCAGGGGAGCCGGTGCCGGTGTGTCGGGTGAGGTGGCGCCGGGATGCGGGGGCCTTCACGCGGGGAAGCGGGGGTTTCACGCGGGGATGCGGGGGCTTCGCGCGGGGGCGGTCGGGAGTCGACGCGGGCCGCTGTCGGGGCGGCGGGCGCGGACATGGAAAGACCCGGTTGCTGGCGACGGGGGATGCACCAGCAACCGGGCTACTGGAACGGTAACAAGAGATCGGCGGTTCGCAAATTCCGGGTTGCCTATTCGGACACCGATTTCCCTGCCGGAACCGGGAGTTGTGACAGGAGTCACCTGCCCTGCGGCCCGGTGCCACGGCTGACCGACCGGTCAGCCGTGACACGCGCGCGGGGGCGTCAGCTGAGCGTGACCTGCCGGTTGGTCAGCCCGCCGCGCGCCCGGCGCTCCTCCGGAGTGAGCGGCTCCTGGACGGCGAGGGCGGCGGCGAGGCGCTCGGCGAACTCGGCGGCCGGCTTCTCCACGTCCTCGGCACCGACCCCGCTCGGCAGGTCCCAGACCGGCACGGTGAGGCCGTGAGCACGGAAGGAGCCCACGAGCCGGGTGCCCTCGCCGAGGCTGGAGCGGCCCGCCGCGTGCAGCCGCGCGAGGGCGTCCAGAAGCTGCTCCTCCGGGTGCGGCATGACCCAGCGCAGGTGGTTCTTGTCCGGGGTCTCGCACCAGTAGGCCGCGTCGACGCCGGCCAGCTTCACGGTCGGGATGGCGGCGGCGTTGGCCCGCTCCAGGGAGGCGGCCACCTCCGGGGTGGCGTTCTCCGCGTCCGGCACCCAGAACTCGAAGCCGCTGTGCACGACCGGCTCGAAGGCGGCCTCCGGGTCGAGCAGGTCCTGCAGCCGGGGCCCCTCGGCCGGGGCGCGGCGGCCCTGCACCGGGGTGCCGGGCTCGGCCTCCAGCGCCCGCTGCAGCGTGTCGGCGAGATCGCGGCTGATGTCGCCGGACGCCGTGTCGTTCTGCAGGCCGATCAGGACCGAGCCGTCGTCGCGGCGCAGCGCGGGCCAGGCCATCGGCAGCACCGTGGCCAGGGTGACCGACGGGACGCCCTCGGGCAGGCCGTCCTTCAGGGTCAGCTCGGCCGTCGCCGCCGGGACCAGCTCCCGCAGCGCCACCCAGTCGCACTCGCCGGACAGCCCCTCGAACGGGCGCTGCACCAGCTCGGTCGCGGCGTGCGCGGCGGCCCGGCCGTGACAGGCCTTGTAGCGTCGGCCGCTGCCGCACGGGCAGGGTTCGCGGGCGCCGACAACCGGGATCTCCCCGTCGATCAGCTGCGGCTTGGCCTTCGTCTGGGGTCGCTTCTTGGCCATGGTGGGTGTCTCCCGGTTACGGCGCTTCTCGTACGGCGGGAGCCTAGCCGTTCACGCCACAACCAACGGGAACCTGTGGACAACGCACGCGCGCTCGACGCCGGTGGTGTGAACACCGGGACCCGCCGGCCGCGCCGGGGGCCAGTCCGGTCCGGCCGGTCCAGCCGGTTCAGTCCAGGTCGTCGAAGGCGTCCGCGAAGTCCAGCCCGGACAGGTCGGACAGGTCGGGCAGGTGGGGCAGGTCCGGCAGGGCGGCCAGGTCGGGCAGTTCCGCCAGGCCGGGCACGCCCGGAGCGGTCAGCTCCGGAAGCGCGGGACGCGTGACGCGCGTAGCGAAAGCGTCGCGGTGGCACCCCGCGTCGGGATCGTGGACGTCCGCGTGGACCACCACCCAGACCGTCACCTCACCCTGGACGTCGTCCCGGACGCCCCAGTCGTCGGCGAGCGCCGTGATGATGTTCAGTCCCCGGCCGCCGTGCGCGGTCACCGACGGAGTGGCCGGCGCCGGGCGGGTCGGGCCGCCGCCGTCCGTGACCTCCACGATGAGCCGCCCGCGCGCGTCGACCCGCCAGGCGGCGCGGACGTCCCCGTCCCCGGCCTGCGCGTCCCCCAGGGGCCGCCCGTGTTTACAGGCGTTGCTCAAAAGTTCGGAAAGGATCAGTACGGCGTCGTCGATGACCGATTCCGATACGCCACCGCTGCGCAGCTGCGCTCGCATCCGGTGCCGCGCCTTCCCCACGCCCGCAGGGCCATGGGGTACGGCCATGCTCGACGACGTGGGCACCTCCTGTGCCACCACCAACGCCACCCCCGAGACCTCCTTCGCCCCACGCCACGGTGTGGATGCCCCCTTGGCCTGTACCGGAAACCGGCCAATCCCCTTCCGGTGACGCATTCGACACGGACGAACACGCGCCGAACGCGCCGGAGCACTCCCCGTGACGGAAGGTGCCGGACAGTGGCCGGTATGGCCGGAATGTGACGGGTGGCGGACTGCCCGGCTCAGCGGCCCAGTTGCCGCAGCACCGCGCGCGGGCGGTTGGTGATGATGGCGTCGACGCCCAGTTCGACGCAGAGATCGACGTCCTCGGGGTCGTTCACGGTCCACACGTGGACCTGGTGGCCGGACCTCTTCAGCCGCTCCACATAGGCGGGGTGGCTGCGCACGATGCGGATCGAGGGGCCCGCCACGCGCACGCCCGCGGGCAGCCGGCCGTCGCGCAGCCGGGGCGAGACGAACTGCATCAGATAGACCGTCGGCAGCGTCGGCGCCGCGGCACGCACGCGGTGCAGCGAACGCGCCGAGAAGCTCATGATCCGGACCGGCGACTCGGCGGCGGAGGCCGGCGCGTCCAGGCCGAACCGCTTCAGCAGCATCAGCAGCCGCTCCTCGACCTGGCCCGCCCAGCGCGTGGGGTGCTTGGTCTCGATGGCCAGCTCCACCCGCCGCCCGGCGTCCGCGACCAGCTCCAGCAGCCGCTCCAGGGTGAGGACGGAGGTCTCCTCGCGGTCCTCCGGCCGGTGCTCCCAGTCGGGCTCCTCGTCCCGCCCGCGCCAGGCCTCGCGCGTCTTCCAGGAGCCGAAGTCCAGGGCGGCGAGATCGGCCAGTTCCAGCGCGGAGACCGCGCCGCGGCCGTTGGAGGTACGGTTCACCCGCCGGTCGTGGACGCAGACCAGATGTCCGTCCGCGGTCAGCCGTACGTCGCACTCCAGGGCGTCCGCGCCGTCCTCGATGGCCTTCCGGTAGGCGGCGAGGGTGTGCTCGGGTGCGTCTTCCGAGGCGCCTCGGTGGGCGACGACCTGGATGGCGTGCTGTCGTGCGTGGGTCACCGCGTCATGGTGCCACCGTCGCCGGGTACACGGGACGGCACTGCGCTCGTTCCTAAGACCTTTGCTCGGAAGATCCTATATAAACCGATATAAAGAAGACCGTCGGACCCACAGCAACCGCTTATCGTGCTCTGACGGCTCGTGGGAAAAGCTGAGTGCAGACCAGTGCTTGACTGCAGACCAGTGCTATCGACGACAACAGGCGTGGACCGAGGAGAAGACCTGTGAGCACCGAGAACGAGGGCAACGCGGTACCCCCGGCGCCGTCCGCACCTCCCGTGCCGATGGCCTCTCCCGCCGCCTCCCCGCAAGGCTCCGCGCCCGAGGGGAACGCACCGACGGCTCCGCTCCCGCCCGTGCCCCCGGAGGCTCCCGACGGCTCCTGGCCGCCGCCGCCGGCCGGCCCGGCCTACGGCGACGGCGGAGCCGGCGGCCCGGGCGCCGGATGGGGTGCCTCGTACCAGCAGCCCGCCCCCAAGCCGCGCAGCGGACGCGGCGGACTGGTGGCGGCGGTCCTGGTGGCCGCGCTGGTCGCGGGCGGCCTGGGCGGCGGCCTCGGTTACACCCTGGCCAAGGACCGGGACGACCGCGGCTCCACCACGGTCTCCGCCACGGACAGCGCCACGCAGGTCAAGCGCGCGCCCGGCACCATCGCCAACGTGGCCGCCAGGGCGCTGCCCAGCACGGTGACCATCGAGGCGGAGAGCAACAACGGCGAGGGCGGCACGGGCACCGGGTTCGTCTTCGACACCCAGGGCCACATCGTCACCAACAACCACGTGGTGGCCGACGCCGTGGACGGCGGCAAGCTCACGGCCACGTTCCCGGACGGCAAGAAGTACGACGCCGAGGTCGTCGGCCACGCGCAGGGCTACGACGTCGCGGTCATCAAGCTCAAGAACGCCCCCTCCGACCTCAAGCCGCTCGCCCTCGGCGACTCCGACAAGGTGGCCGTCGGCGACGAGACCATCGCCATCGGTGCCCCCTTCGGCCTGTCCAACACGGTGACCACGGGCATCATCAGCGCCAAGAACCGCCCGGTGGCCTCCAGCGACGGCAGCTCCACCAGCAAGGCGTCGTACATGAGCGCGCTGCAGACCGACGCGTCCATCAACCCCGGCAACTCCGGCGGCCCGCTGCTGGACGCCTCCGGCGCGGTCATCGGCATCAACTCCGCGATCCAGTCCAGCGGCAGCGGCGGCTTCGGCTCCGGCCAGTCCGGCTCGATCGGCCTGGGCTTCGCCATCCCGATCAACCAGGCCAAGTACGTCGCCCAGCAGCTCATCAAGACCGGCAAGCCGGTGTACGCCAAGATCGGCGCGTCCGTCTCCCTGGAGGAGTCCACCGACGGCGCCCAGATCACCGACCAGGGCACGAGCGGCTCCGCCGCGGTCGAGTCGGGCGGCCCCGCGGACAGGGCCGGCCTCAAGCCCGGCGACGTCATCATCAAGCTCGACGACCACGTGATCGACAGCGGTCCCACCCTGATCGGCGAGATCTGGACCCACAAGCCGGGCGACAAGGTGACGATCACCTACAAGCGGGGCGGCCAGGAGCACACGGTGGACCTCACACTGGGGTCGCGCCAGGGCGACAACTGACCCGCCCCGTCCGCGAGCCGGCGACCACTCAGGACCGGCCTTCCGTACGCGTTTCCGTCTCCACTGCGGTGGGAGCACTTCGTCGGCGGCTGAGCAGTGTGGCAATCGGCAGGGCTGCTGCCAGGCCGCTGAGCAGGATGGCGGCGAGTGCGCCGAGGACGGCGGGCTGGTCGTTGAAGGCGATGCCGATCGCAGCCAGTGCGGGGCCGGCGTTGCGTACCGAGCTGACGCCGCCCATGGTGGTGCGTCGTACGGCTGGACCCGTGGCCAGCAGCGTTCCTAGGGCGAAGGCGGCGGCGGAGAGCAGGAACCCGGCCAGGAGGGCGAGGGAGCCGAGGAGTGCGACGACGCCCCGCCAGTTTCCGAGCAGCATGCCTGCCAGCACGATCAGGAACGTGACGTTGGAGACGGTCGCTGCCGGGGGATGCCATGACCTTGCGGTGGGTTCGGCGTAGTGGCGTATCAGCAGGCCGATGGCGAACGGTACGAGCTGGAGCAGGGCCACGGTCCGGACCAGCGTCCCGACGTCGAGGGAGACATTGGCGCCGGCATCGGCGGCGGTGAGGAGGCCGTTGACGGTGGGGGCGAACGTGATGCTGCCGATGGAGGCGAGCAGCACCTGCATCGCCGCGCCGCTGACGACGTCACCGCTCTGCACCATGGCGAGTTTTGCCCCGAAGGGGCCTCCCGGGGAGGAGGCGACCAGGACGAGCGCGATGAAGGAGGCCGAGGGAAGGCTGAACAGCGCGCCGATGCCCCAGCCGAGCAGGGGGACGACCACCAAGTTGGCGATCAGTGCCAGCAGCAGGAGCGGGATGTCGGTGAAGACCCCGCGCAGTGCCGGCACGGTGGCGCCCAGTCCGGCGGCGAACATGGTCGCGGCGATGAAGATGACGGTGACGGCGTTGAGCACCAGGTGCAGGGTCTCCATCGGGTTTCCCTCGTGTTCATCTGGTTTCCCTCGGCCGGCGGTGCGCGGGGACGGCGCTGGGACGGCTCGCCGTCCCGCTGTCAGTCGTGCAGGTCGCCGAGCCAGCGCAGGGCGGTCAGGCTCGGCAGGAAGCAGTACTCGCCTCCTCGGGTGACGACGAAATGCGGCAGTGAGGCAAGGCGCCGGCGCAGCGGCCGCCGGGGGATGGTGAAGTCGGTGGATCCGGCGCGGGATCCGGTCACGGGGTCCTGGGCGTTGTTCGCGCCGAAGAAGACGCCGTCGTTCATCCACTGGGACTGGACGAACTCGAATTGCCGCCCCAGATGCGCGCCGATGAACGCGAACATCAGGCCGCGGTCGACCCCGTCGTCCTCAAGCACCCCCTCGGGCAGCGGCGGACCGTAGACGGCGCCGCGCCGGATCATGCGGTGCAGTCGCACCTCTCCCGCCACCGCGGCGTCACGGGGGTTGGCCCGGCGGATGTGGCAGCCGCCGGGTGTCTTGAACCCCATCGGGTCGTCGCTCTCGTACAGGAACGTGTTGCGGCGGAACGGGTCGGCACCGAGGGCGGGATCGTCCTGCTGCGGCGCCAGCGCCAGGGGAGCTCCGCTGCGCCAGCGCCCCATGATCTTCGCGGCGATCAGCTCCTCGTCCTGGGGCCCGGTCGAGTTGTCCTTCAGATAGCGGCGGAACTCGGCGACCTTCTGATGGAGCTTGCGGAAGACCGCGTAACTGCCGTTGCGACCCAGGACGGCTGGCTCGGGGCTCTGCATGCCGCCGATCTCGTCCCGGTAGCCGAGGACGAACTCACCAGCCTTCAACGGCACCTCCAACTGGTTGGATCCCGGTATGCCGCTGCCTTCGACGGCCGGATGGCTGACCCCGTCGCGGTAGCCGAAGTGCTCGGTCTCGGTGGGCAGCGCGTAGCAGTCCTGCCGCCATGTCGCCGTCACCCCGGAAAGCCGGTCGTACGCCGGGCGGGCCCGGTCGACAGCCTCCTCAAGGCGGGCGGGGTCGGGTGCGACGGCTGTGATCACCACATGCGCATCGGGACTGCCCAGCGGCGCTTCCCAGTGCTCCGGGCTGCTCTCGCCCACATCGCCCAGCGCCCTTGCACGCGCCACCATGCCCTGCCGGAACTCCCAGGCGAACGTGTCCAGCGAGGCGCGCGGCACCCCCAGCACCTCCAGGCCGCGACAGGTGACGGCCACACTCACCCAGGTCTCCCCCAGAGGGCTGACCGACTCCGCCGCGGAGGTCACGGCCGTACTCGCGCGACGCATCAACTCCCGCCCGTGCGCTTGGTCGTCGATGCGGAAGACGAGGTAGGTCGCCGCGTAAGGCGTCGGCCGGGCACTGAGAACCCCGCGCTGGATGTCGTCGAGTTGCAAAGCGATGTCCGTGTGCAGGCTCACGGTTGACCTCCGCGCCGGCCTTACTTGGAGACGACGTTCCGCCAGAAGTTCCGCAGGCTGTCGTCGCCGCCGAACAAGGAACTGAAGATCGTCGAGTCCGCCAGCAGCAGATCGGCCGCCCGGTCACCGCTGGGCGGCATCCACAGGAACATGTTGAACTCCGCGTTGCCGGCCTCGGTGAACGGATGCGGCCGGGACATGTCGATCGGTTGCCTGGCCAGCACACGGACGGCGTCCGGGTCGTCGGTCGTCACGTCGTAGTGCGGCAGGTGCATGTGGAAGTTGAAGTTCGTCACCCCGTCGAGCCAGCCCTTCGGGTCCAGGTCCCGGACCCTGGACAGCGGGGCGATCTGGCTGTTCTCGAGCGTCGCCGGACGCAGCCCGTACCGGTTCATGACCGGCACGTCGAGACCCTTCATCAGGTCCCTCACGTAGGTCGCGAACCGCTGCTGCCGGGGCACCAGTGGATCACCGTGATGGCGGTATTCCATCTCGCGGACCTTCAGGTCGTCCGAGGAGCCGACATCGTGGTGGGGTCCCAGGACGAGGCAGGCGTCCTCCCGGGCGAGGAACGCCCGCAGCGCCTCGATCTCGCCCGGCTGGGCCTCCTGCTCGGTGACCGCGTGGTCCAGCCCGAACACGAACATCACGTCCGTGTCGTCGAGCACCCGCTCGTCGAGCGGGGTGAAGAAACCCGCCTGGTCGATGCGCTGGTAGACCGGGACGGGATGCCCCGTGACCTCTTCGACGTAGTCCTGGAACGGCACCCAGGCCCAGAAGAACAGCTCCAGCGACCCGGCGATGCCCTGCTGGAACCGATACGGGTCCGACCACTTCGGGTCCTCGTACGCGGGCCACGCCACCCGCCTGACCTCGGTCATCGTGGAGAACCGGTTGTCCAGCTCGGCTGCGTTGCGACCGGCCTCGGCCGGGTAGCTCCACGACACGTAGATGCTCACCCGCCGCCCGCCAGGGGTGTACTTCCGCGGAATGTGCCGCTGGTTGTACGTGCGCGCGGTCCTGATCTCGCTCATGTCGATCGTCTCACTGCACCTGATCGTCTCACTGCATCTGGTCGAGCATCTCCGACAGGGCACTCTTGATCCGCAGAGCCTTCTTGATCTCGTCCGCCGTCACGTACGGATACTCTCCGTACTCGATGAAGCTCGGACAGTGGTGCTCGCGTACGAAGCGCACGAATGCTTCGGGATTCGTCCGCCAGTCCTCGGGAAACCCTTCGAGGTTCTCGAAGGCCGTGCTCACGCCCGCCTTGCTGAAAAGCGCGACGGCGTCCTCGGTGTACTTGTCGAAGTCGGTGTCGAAGATCCCCTGGTACATGAAGCGCGTGTCGTCATCGAAGAGAACCCAGCGCAGGTAGTGCAGTTTCAGCGGCGCGAGCAGGTACGGGTCCTGTTCCAGCGCCTTGGCCAGGGTGTACCCGTACTCCCGCATCGTGTCGGCCCTGCCCGGCTTGACCTTCGCGACGATCGTGAACCCGTAGCACGCCGGGGTCCTCGGAAAAACGGGGCCGTACTTTCCCTGTTCCAGATGGTCGGTCTCCTTGGGGATGACGGCCGCCTGCGGCTTGATCTCCATGTCCGCTCCTCACTGTTCCGGAGGCCGGGACGGACCACTTCCAGCGTCACACCAGGCGCCGGGACGCGCCTGCTGAGCAGGTGCGCTGATCTGCGGCGCTGGCCACTTCGGCGTCAGCGCTTGCTGGCTACCTTGAAGACAACGACCACCAGCCCGAGCATCAGATGACGGGCCACTCGTGCGTACACGCTCCGCGGATCTCCTTCGCCCCGACGGACCCGCCCGTGATCCGCTCCTTGAACAGCCGGCCGTCCACGCGGGTCGCCCATGCGAGGGAGCCCGGCTCTCCGTGGTTCCGGTGTGGTCACGTGCGTTGCGCGCCGCACTGCCACGCACGGCAACCCTGACGGCAACGACGGCACACAGACGCTGGTGATCACCACCCAGTGGACCTTGTGTGGACCACCGCCCCCGCCCGTCGCCCGGTCCCGGTACGCTGTACCCGCTCCGCCCCTGGTGGGCGGGCGCGGAGGTGGGTTGCCCGAGCGGCCTAAGGGAACGGTCTTGAAAACCGTCGTGGCGCGAGCCACCGTGGGTTCAAATCCCACACCCACCGCGTGAAGAACGGCCCCTGACCAGGCGAGACGGTCAGGGGCCGTTGTGCTGCGCCGTTCTTTTACCCGTCGTTTTCCGCTCCGTCAAGTCCCGAATCCTCGGAGCGTGACCCTGCTGCCGGATTCCGGCCTACTTGAAGTGCGGGCCTCACCGGAAACCACCGAGGAACACGAGGCACCGGGGCGTGAAAAGCGTCGTTCACTTCACTAGGAGAGCCATGAACCGCAGCATCCGCAAGCAGAACCGAGTCCGCAGCAACCGCGTTCTGGGTCTGGCGACGATCACCGCTTCGGCCGCCATTGTCGGCGGCGTCGTGATCCCGGCCGGCGCGGCCGGAGCGGCTCCGATGCCGGATTCCGCGGTGGTCAGCTCCGTACCGGGCAAGGGCGGCCACAAGCACCTGTGCACGGACAAGAAGTGGCACAAGAAGCACTCCAAGGACTCGAAGTACTCCTGCTGGTACAAGAATCAGCAGTTCTTCTGGGACAAGCACCACAAGGCGTTCTTCGTGGAGAAGGACAACAAGCCGCGCTTCCTCGCCCCGAGCCTCAACAACATCAATTTCTTCCAGAACATCAACATCACGAACAACCAAACCAACAACATCACCAACAACGGCACCATCAACGGTGGCATCAATATCAACAACGGCAACCAGTTCAAGGACGAGAAGGGCATAGAGAAGCTGGAGGAACAGAAGAAGAAGGAGGAGGAGCAGAAGAAGGCCGACGAGCAGAAGAAGGCTGAGGAGGACCAGAAGAAGGCTGACGAGCAGAAGCAGCAGGAGGAGGAGCAGAAGAAGGCCGAGGACGAGCAGAAGGCTCAGGAGGAGGAGCAGAAGAAGGCCGAGGACGAGCAGAAGGCTCAGGAGGAGGAGCAGAAGAAGGCCGAGGACGAGCAGAAGGCCCAGGAGGAGGAGCAGAAGAAGGCCGACGAAGAGCAGAAGAAGGCCGACGAAGAGCAGAAGAAGGCTGAGGAGGAGCAGAAGGCGCAGGACGAGCAGGCCGCGGCCCAGGAGAACGCCGAGCAGCCCGCCGACGAGAACGCGGACCAGCCCGCCGACGAGAACGCGGACCAGCCCGCCGACGAGAACGCGGAGGCGCCTGCCGAGCAGCCCGCCGACGAGAACGCGGACCAGCCCGCCGAGGTGCCCGCCGAGCAGCCGGCCGAGCAGCCCGCCGAGGAGGTTCAGGAGGAGCCCGCCGAGGTGCCCGCCGAGCAGCCGGCCGAGGACGCCGGTGCCGTCGATGCCGGGTCTGTCGACTCCGGTTCCGTCGACGCCGGGGCTGTCGACGCCGGCGAGTGATCCGCCAATCCGCTTCCTCTGGGGTGAAGGCCTTCCGGGCCTTCACCCCACTGGCATGCTCAGGGCCGGTGCCCGGTCAGCCGTGCCGCCGAGGCGATGGTGGCGCGGGCCTCGCGTTCGGTCAGCCCCGTGTCGCACGCGGCGGCCACGAGCGGGGCGACGAGGGCGGGCCCGATGCCGTTCTCGTAGGCGCGGCAAGCCGCCCAGAACAGACGGGTGTTGCGCTGACCCTCGTGCGCGGCGAGGACGAACTGGACCAGCCCCTGTCCGTGGCCGTCCGTCGGTGGATGGGCGGGATGCGGGGCCCGGGGCGGGGGCAGCAGCAGGCGGAGCAGGGACGGCGGGCAGGGGGCCGGGGCCAGGTGGGCGGTGCCGGGCGCGGCGGTGTAGACGCCGTGGTCGGTGCGGGAGCCGGGGCCCACGAGGTAGCCGCCGGCGCCCCGGATGTCGATGCCGGGGGCGAGCCGGCCGGCCGAGTTCGGTACGACGGTGTCCGGCGGGCCGGTCAGCCACAGGTGCCGGCCTCCGCTCGGGGTGAGGACGACGACCGTCTCCGGGATCGTGAACAGGTGGCGCAGGGCCAGCTCGCGCAGGGCGGCCGAAGAGTCCGTGCCGGACTTGGTGTCCAGGTCGACGCCGATCAGGTGGTACGGCGGGAGCCCGCAGGCGATGCCGTAGCCGGTGGCCCAGGGCGCGGCGGCGAAGAGTTCGCGGATGCGGGCCGGATCGGTGGAGGCGTCGTACACGCCGTGGCCGAAGCGGCCGCACTCGCCGTGGCAGGGGCGTCCGGCCGGGGCCGGGTCGGTGCGGTGGGGGGAGGGCAGGGCCGGGAGCTTCGTCCGGGACAGGGGGATGACGGCCAGGCCGCGTTCGGCGGCTGACAGGGCATGTGCGAGGGCCAGCGTCCTGGCCTGCCGGTCGGTGGTGGCCATGACTTCATGTTCGTACGCATGTTCGAAAAAGGGAAGGGTGGTCCGGCGTGACGCGCCGGGGTGGACGGGAATGGCCGGAAAGGTGCCGGAACGATTCACCTTTTGTGTTGCTTGAGTGACGGACGCGCATATCGGTCCGCTCGGGGTAGGGACGTGATCAAAGATGGCGATAGGGGTTTATCGACTTGTCATCACGCTTGCGTGCGAATCGCGGCTTCCGTGGGGGTTCGCCGGGGATTCGGTGGGCACCTCTGGTTGCGCGACGTCGTCCACGACAGTCAAGGCGGTCGGCCAACCGCCCTGACACCAGCCACAGTTCACGAACTCCCGGCCTTCGGGCCGCTGAGTGCTTGGTTCTGGAGGAACACATGGCACGTACCCGTACCGCCCGCGTTCTCGCCGCCGCATCCGCTCTCCCGCTCGCAGCCGCCCTCTTCGCCGGTGTCGCGGCGGCGGACAACGGCGCCATCGCGGACGACGGATCGAACGCGGGCGTGGCGGCCGTCCTCGGCAGCGGGGTCGGCGGCGTCAACACCGGCAACTCGTCGACCACGAACCAGAACGCGGTCGGCTCCGGCGCCTCGAACCAGAGCAACACCGCGCAGGTCGACGGTTCCGCGTTCACGGCCATCCAGCAGGGCAACCACAACGTCCACGTCGACTTCACCCACCTGTGGTGAGCCTCGGGCGAGGGCCCTCCTGACGAGGGTGCTCGTGGGGTGTGCTTCAGGGTCGCAACACGTCTGCGCGGCGGTGCTCCGGTGCCGCCGCGTCGGCGTTTTCCGGACCGGAGGCGGGGGGGCGGCGGTGACCTTGACACTCCCGAGAATCTGACGGACAGTCAGGAACTGTTCCCGAGGTCAGGGGGTGGCGGTGCGCGACGAGCAGGTGCACGACGAACTGGGCGCGCGGCTCAAGGGGTTCGAAGGGCGGCCGGCCGCCGCCTCCGGTGCCGGCAAGGATCCGGTGAACGCCCCGATGATCCGGCACTGGTGCGAGGCGCTGGGCGACACCAATCCCGCCTACACCGGCCCGGACGCCATCGCCCCGCCCACCATGCTCCAGGTCTGGACGATGGGCGGCCTGAGCGGACACCAGGGCCGCACCGGGGCGTACGACGAACTCCTCGGCCTGCTGGACGCGGCGGGCTGCACCGCCGTGGTGGCCACCGACTGCGAGCAGGAGTACCTGCGGCCGCTGCGGCCGGGCGACGAGATCGTGTTCGACACGGTCATCGAGGAGGTCTCCGGCCGCAAGACGACGAAGCTCGGCACGGGCTACTTCGTCACGACCCGGACGGACGTCCGGGTGGACGGCGAGCCGGCCGGCACCCACCGCTTCCGCATCCTCAAGTACGCCCCCGCCCCCAGGACACCCCGGGCGCGCCGCCCCCGCCCCGTGGTCAACCGGGACAACGCCGGCTTCTGGCAGGGCGTGGCCGAGCGCCGGCTGCTCATCCAGCGCTGCACGGACTGCGGCACACCGCGCCACCCCTGGCTTCCGGGCTGCAACGCCTGCGGCAGCCCCGAGTGGGACACGGTGGAGGCGAGCGGCGAGGGCACGGTCCACTCGTACGTGGTGATGCACCACCCGCCCTTCCCGGCGTTCGACCCTCCCTACGCGGTGGGCCTGATCGAACTCGCCGAGGGGGTGCGGATGGTGAGCAACGTGGTGGGGGTGCCGTACGACAAGGTGCGCATCGGGCTGCCGGTGCGGCTGGAGTTCCAGCGGTGCGACGAGGAGCTGACGCTGCCGGTGTTCCGGGTGGTGGACCGGTGAGGGCCGGGGACCGGCTGCCGCCGCTGGAGATCCCGGTGACCCGCACCCTGATCGTGGCCGGCGCCATCGCCTCCCGGGACTACCAGGACGTGCACCACGACCCCGAGCTGGCCCGGCAGAAGGGCGCGCCGGACGTCTTCATGAACATCCTCACGACGAACGGCCTGGTCGGCCGGTACGTCACCGATCACTTCGGCCCCACGGCGGTGCTCCGCAAGGTCGCCATCAGGCTGGGGGCGCCCAACCATCCGGGGGACACCATGGTGCTGACCGGCAGCGTCGAGGAGGTCGACGGCGACACGGCCGTGGTCCGGGTCGTCGGGGCCAACGGCCTCGGCACCCATGTGACGGGCACGGTGACGGTCACGGTCCCGGAGGCCGCCCGATGAGCCTGCGCCGCCGCGACACCCTCGGCGGGCGCGCGGCGGTCGCCGGCATCGGGGCCACCGAGTTCTCCAAGGACTCCGGCCGCAGCGAGCTGCGCCTCGCGGTGGAGGCGGTACGGGCCGCGCTCGACGACGCCGGGCTCACTCCGGCCGACGTGGACGGTCTGGTGACGTTCACGATGGACACCAGCCCGGAGATCACCGTGGCCCAGGCCTGCGGGATGGGCGAGCTGTCCTTCTTCTCCCGGGTGCACTACGGCGGCGGGGCGGCCTGCGCCACCGTCCAGCAGGCGGCGCTCGCGGTGGCGACGGGCGTGGCTGAGGTGGTGGTCTGCTACCGGGCGTTCAACGAGCGGTCGGGCCGCAGGTTCGGCGCGGGGGTGCAGCACCGGGAGCCCTCGGCGGAGGGCGCGGCGCTCGGCTGGGTGCTGCCGTTCGGGCTGCTCACCCCGGCCTCCTGGGTGGCGATGGCGGCCCAGCGCTATCTGCACGCCCACGGCCTGACGCCGGAGGCGTTCGGGCACGTGGCCGTGGTGGACCGGGCGTACGCGGCGACCAACCCGGCCGCCTGGTTCCACGGCCGCCCGATCACCCTCGCCGAGCATGCCGCCTCCCGCTGGATCGCCGAGCCGCTGCGGCTGCTGGACTGCTGCCAGGAGACCGACGGGGGGCAGGCGGTCGTCGTCACCTCCCTGGAGCGGGCCCGGGACCTGCCCCGCCCGCCCGCCGTGATCGCGGCGGCGGCCCAGGGCGCGGGCCGGGCCCAGGAGCAGATGACCAGCTTCCACCGGGACGACCTGACCGGCCTGCCGGAGATGAGCGCGGTGGCCCGCCAGCTGTGGCGCACCTGCGGCCTCGGCCCGGACGACATCGACGTGGGGATCCTCTACGACCACTTCACCCCGTTCGTGCTGATGCAGCTGGAGGAGTTCGGGTTCTGCGGCCGGGGGGAGGCGGCGGACTTCGTGGCGGAGCGGCGGCTGCCGCTGAACACCCACGGGGGCCAGCTCGGGGAGGCGTACCTGCACGGCATGAACGGCATAGCGGAGGCGGTCCGCCAGCTGCGGGGCACGGCCGTGAACCAGGTCCCGGGCGCGGCCCGCACCCTGGTGACGGCCGGCACCGGGGTGCCGACGTCGGGCCTGGTCCTGACGGCGGACGGCTGACCTCCGCAGAGGCAGTGCCCCGTGGCCCGGTCGTACCGGTAGCCCCCGGGGTCGTACCCGTGGCCTTCGGGGTCGTACCCGTGGACCTCAGGGTCGTACCCGCAGACGGGACGAGCCCGCGCTCCACCTTCAGGAGGTGCGGCCAGCCCCACCCCTACAACCTGAGGGGGACTCCGCTTCGGGACCTGCGGCCGATCCCGGGGGGTGGGTCCCGCTCCTAGCGTGGAGCCATGACCACACCCGTCTGCACCAGCGCCTCGGCCGCCGCCGCACCCGCGCGGCAGACCCGCACCCACTACCCCTCGTTCGCGTCCTACGTGCGGGCCCGCCGGCCGGTCCTGCTGCGCACCGCCCGCTCCCTGACCGCGAACCCCTGCGATGCCGAGGATCTGCTGCAGACCGCGCTCGCCAAGACCTATGTGGCCTGGGAGCGCATCGAGGACCAGGGGGCGCTCGACGGCTATGTGCGCCGGGCGCTGCTGAACACCCGGACCTCACAGTGGCGCAAGCGCAGAGTGGACGAGTTCGCCTGCGACGAGCTGCCCGAGCCGGAGCCCGTGCCCGGCCACGACGATCCGGCCGAGCGGCAGGCGCTGCACGACGCGATGTGGCGGGCGGTCCTGCGGCTGCCGGCGCGCCAGCGGGCGATGGTCGTCCTGCGGTACTACGAGGACCTCAGCGAGGCCCAGACCGCCGAGGCGCTCGGCGTGTCGGTGGGCACGGTGAAGTCGGCCGTGTCGCGCGCGCTGGGCAAACTGCGGGAGGATCCGGAGCTGGTGCCGGCCCGCTAGCCGAGGTTTCCGTCACCTCAGTGACGTACCCCCTAGTGACATACCGCGTGGTATGTGCGCAGAATCAGCGCACCCCTACCCCCGTGTAGGACCACCGCGTAGGCAATGTCGCCCGGGAGGACGCCGTGCTGGCCACCATGCAGGACGTACCGCTGCTGATCTCCAGGATCCTGACCCACGGGTCGACGGTCCACGGCTCGTCGCAGGTGACCACCTGGACCGGGGATCCGGAACCACACCGGCGCACCTTCGCCGAGGTCGGCGCCCGCGCCGCCCAGCTGGCGCACGCGCTGCGGGACGAGCTGGGGGTGACCGGCGACGACCGGGTGGCCACCCTCATGTGGAACAACGCCGAGCACGTCGAGGCGTACTTCGCGATCCCCTCCATGGGCGCCGTCCTGCACACGCTGAACCTGCGGCTGCCCGCCGAGCAGCTGGTGTGGATCGTCCAGCACGCGGCCGACAAGGTCGTCATCGTCAACGGCTCCCTCGTCCCGCTGCTCGCACCGCTGCTGCCGAAGCTGACGACGGTCGAGCACATCGTCGTCACCGGGCCCGGCGACCGCGCCCCGCTCCAGGGCGCCACCGCCCAGGTGCACGAGTACGAGGAGCTGATCGCCGGCCGGCCCGCCCACTACGACTGGCCGGAGCTGGACGAACGCCAGGCCGCCGCCATGTGCTACACCTCCGGCACGACCGGCGATCCCAAGGGCGTGGTGTACAGCCACCGTTCCATCTACCTGCACTCGATGCAGGTCAACATGGCCCAGTCGATGGGCCTGACCGACCAGGACACCTCGCTCGTCGTCGTGCCGCAGTTCCACGTCAACGCCTGGGGGCTGCCGCACGCCACCTTCATGACCGGCGTCAACATGCTGATGCCGGACCGGTTCCTGCAGCCGGCCCCGCTCGCCGAAATGATCGAGCGCGAGCGGCCCACCCACGCGGCGGCCGTCCCGACCATCTGGCAGGGGCTGCTCGGCGAGCTGCAGGCCAGGCCGCGTGACGTCTCCTCCCTCAACCAGGTCACCATCGGCGGCGCGGCCTGCCCGCCGTCGCTGATGGCGGCCTTCGACGAGCTGGGCATGCGGGTCTGTCACGCCTGGGGCATGACGGAGACCTCCCCGCTGGGCACGGTGGCCCGCCCGCCGGCCCACGCCGTCGGCACGGACCAGGAGTTCGCCTACCGCGTCACCCAGGGCCGCTTCCCCGCCTCCGTCGAGGCCCGGCTCGCCGGCCCGGACGGGGAGCGCCTGCCCTGGGACGGCGAGTCGGCGGGCGAGCTGGAGGTGCGCGGCCCGTGGATCGCGGGCGCCTACTACAACGGCCCGGACGCCGAACCGCTGCGCCCCGCCGACAAGTTCAGCGAGGACGGCTGGCTGAGGACCGGTGACGTCGGCACCATCTCCCCCGAGGGCTTCCTCACCCTCACCGACCGCGCCAAGGACGTCATCAAGTCCGGCGGCGAGTGGATCTCCTCGGTCGAGCTGGAGAACGCGCTGATGTCCCACCCGGACGTCGCCGAGGCCGCCGTGGTCGCCGTACCGGACGAGAAGTGGGGCGAGCGCCCGCTGGCCACGGTCGTCCTGCGGCCCGGCGCGACCGCCGGCTTCGAGGCCCTGCGCGCCTTCCTCGCCGAGGAGTGCCGCATCGCCAAGTGGCAGCTGCCCGAGCGCTGGACGGTCATCGAGTCGGTGCCGAAGACCAGCGTGGGCAAGTTCGACAAGAAGGTGCTGCGCCGGGAGTACGCGGAGGGCCGGCTGGACGTCACCCGTCTCTGACCGCCCCCGCGGTCACCTCCGCCCGCCCCGCACCGTCGTCGTCCACCCCAGCACCAGCCACACCCCCGCCACCGCGCACACCCCGCCCCAGCCCCAGTGGCCGAAGGCGGGGCCCGCGACGGCCGAGGCGAGGGCGCCGCCGGCGAAGCCGGAGACGACGTAGGCCGTGTTGGCGGTGGCCGGCGTGGACGTCGTGGTCAGGGCCAGGGTCTGGTTGGCGACATGGGAGGCGACCAGGGCCGCGTGGATCGCGACCGCGGCGGCGAACAGCGCCGGCAGCACCTGCCCGCCGAGCCAGAACAGCGGTACGGCGACGGCGGCCAGCAGGTACGCGGCGCCGACGACCTTCGCCGCGCCGAACCGGTCCACCAGCCCGCCCGCCAGCGGCGCCACCGCGCTGGCGGTCAGGCCGAAGAGGCCGAAGAGGCCGGCGGTCGCGGTGGACAGGCCGTAGCCCGGTCCGGTCAGCAGCAGCGCGAGGGAGGTCCACAGGGCGCTCCACGCGCCGAACATCCCCGCCTGCCGCACGCACGCCCGCCACAGGTCGGGCGAGCGGCGCAGCAGCCCCGGCAGCTCGGCCATGCCGGAGAACAGCCCGCCGCGCCGCTCCCGCCGCTCGGCCGGCAGGGCCAGCGCGGTGGCCAGTCCCAGGGCGAGGGTCAGCACGGCGGACCCGCCGAACACCCAGCGCCAGCCGAAGGCCTGCCCGGCGAGACCGCCGACGACCCGGGCCGCGACGATGCCGGTGAACAGCCCGGCGATGACGGCCGCGACATGCCGGGCGCGCCGGTCGGCCGGGGCGCGCGCGGCGACCAGCGGGACGAGCAGCTGCGGTACGACGGTGGCCGCGGCGGCGGCGAACACGGCGGCGGCCAGGGCCGCGGTGTTCGGGGCGACGGCCGCGAGGAGCAGCGCCGCCGCGGTGGCCACGGAGAGCCGGCCGACGAGCCGGCGGCGGTCGACGCGGTCGCCGAGCGGGGCGAAGAAGAGCAGGCCGGCCGCATAGCCGAGCTGGGCGACCGAGGCGATCCAGGCCACGGCCGAGGGGACGGTGCCGAAGTCGTGGGCGATCAGGGGCAGCAGCGGGGCCGCGAGATAGATGTTGGCGGCCGTGACTGCGGTGCAGACGGCGATGAGCAGGAGGAACAGGGAGCCGGAGGCGGACCGCTCGGGGGCGGGGGCGCGGACTCCGGGTGCCTGGCGGGTGGTGGTGGCTGACGGCATGAGCGGAGGTACTCCTTAGAGCCGACTCACACAACTAACTGGTTGGTTGTAAGCGGTCAACAGCGTGCACCGCCGCCGCATTCCCCGTCAACCAAACAGTTGGTTACCGGTCCCGCGCGCCCTACCCTGTCCCCATGGCAGCAGTGAGGGACCCCGAGGCCACCAAGGCCCGCATCTTCGAGGCGGCGGTCGCCGAGTTCGCCCGGCACGGCATCGCGGGCGCCCGCATCGACCGCATCGCCGCCGCGGCCAAGGCCAACAAGCAGCTGATCTACGCGTACTTCGGCAACAAGGCGGAGCTGTTCGGCAAGGTCCTGGGCAAGGTCATGCTCGACCTGGCCGCCGCCGTCCCCGTCGACCCCGACGACATCGAGGGCTGGATCGACCGCCTCATGGACTACCACGAGGCCCACCCCGAGGTGCTGCGCCTGCTCTTCTGGGAGGGCCTGGAGTACGGCGCCACCACCGAGCTGCCCGACGAGGCCGAACGCCAGGAGCACTACCGCCGGAAGGTCGCCACCCTCCAGGACGGTCAGGACCGCGGTGTCGTCACCGACGCCCTCCCGGCCCGCGACCTGCTGTTCCTGCTGATCGCCGTGGCCAACTGGGCGGCGGTCCTCCCGCAGATGAAGCGCATCCTGGTGGGCGCGGAGCCCGCCGACCGCGACCGCCTGCGCGCCTCGGTGAAGGAGGCGGCGCGCAGGCTGGTCGCCCGCTAGTTCGTGCCGATCCTGGCCAGCAGATCCACGATCCTGCTCTGCACCTCGGCGCTGGTGGACCGCTCGGCGAGGAACAGCACCGTCTCGCCCGAGGCCAGCCGCGGCAGGTCGGCCTGGTCGACGGCGGCCGTGTAGACGACCAGCGGGGTGCGGTTGAGCTGCCCGTTCGCGCGCAGCCAGTCCACGATGCCGGCCCGTCGGCGGTGCACCTGCATCAGGTCCATCACCACCAGGTTCGGCCGGAACTGCCCCGCCAGCGTCACCGCGTCGTTGTCGTTCGCGGCCCGCGCCACCTGCATCCCGCGCCGCTCCAGCGTCGAGGTCAGCGCCAGCGCGATCTCCGCGTGCTCCTCGATGAGCAGCACCCGCGGCGGATGCTGCTCACTGTCCCGGGGAGCCAGCGCCTTCAGCAGTACGGCGGGATCGGCGCCGTACGCCGCCTCGCGCGTCGCCTGCCCCAGCCCGGCCGTGACCAGCACCGGCACCTCGGCGGCCACCGCGGCCTGGCGCAGCGACTGCAGTGCCGTCCGCGTGATCGGCCCGGTCAGCGGGTCCACGAACAGCGCGGCGGGGAAGGCCGCGATCTGCGCGTCGACCTCCTCACGCGAGTGCACGATCACCGGCCGGTAGCCACGGTCGCTGAGCGCCTGCTGGGTCGTCACGTCCGGCGCGGGCCACACCAGCAGCCGGCGCGGGTTGTCCAGCGGCTCCGGGGGCAGCTCGTCGTCCAGCGGCTGCGGACGCGGGGTGTCCGCCACCTCGACGGCCCCACCCGGACCGTCCAGCGGCTCCGGCCCCTCGGCGGCGTCGGGCTCCGGGGCGCCTATGGCGTACGACCGCCCGGCCCCCTCGGTACCGGCGGCCGGCCGGGACTGCCCGCCGAGCGAGGACTGCCCGCCGAGCGAGGGCTGCGGCATGGGCGCCGGGCCGGGTGCCGGGGTGGTCTGCGGTACGGACGGCTGTCCCGCGGGCGACGGCTGCGCGGGCGCCGGTTCGGCCGGCGGGTGCGGCCGGGCCGCCTGGTCCGGCTGCGGCTCCGGGCGGGTGGCCGGGTCGGGGGGCGTGCCCAGCTTGCGCCGCCGACCCGAACCGCCCGGCGCGTGCGGCGGCGGAGTCGCCGTCGGCTGCTGCACCTGGGCGGCCTGCCGCGCGAACGGCACGCCCTGCCCGAGCGTACGGACGCTGATCGCCCGCCCCTGCGTCGAGTCCGGGTCGACCGGCACACCGCCCGCGGCCTCCGCGGGCAACGGCTGCGCGGCCCGCAGCGGGGTGCCGGGCGCGGGAGTGCCATGGGCCGGGGTGCCGGGCGCGGGAGTGCCGGCAGCCGGGGTCGGCGTCGCGGCACCGGCGGTCTCACCGGCACCGGGCCACTGCTGCGGGACACCGGCCGCCGGACCGCCGCCGGGGGGCACCTGCCCGGTTCCGGCCTCGGCCGGCAGCGGGAGCGCACCGGGGGGCGGCAGCGGAGTACCGGTCGGCGGAGTACCGGTCGGCGGAGTACCCGGCTGGGCGGCGGCCGGGGGCTGCGACGCCTGGGCGGGTACGGCCGAGGGCTGCTGGGCCGGCGCGGGGGGCGCGGGCTGCGCCACCGTGCCGTGCGCGGGCGTGGTCTGTGCGGGCGTGCCCTGGGCAGGGGCGGCCGGGGAGGGCGCCACCGGGGCGGGTGCGGCCTGGGCGGGAACGGCGGGACGGGCCACCGAGGCCTGCTGGTCCGCGGCACGGGGCCGGGCACCGGGAACCGTCGGCTGGGCCGGTGCGGACGGCTGCCCCGCCGACGGTACGGGACCGGCCTGGACGGGAGCGGCCTGGACGGGGACGCCCTGCCCGGCCGTGCCCTGCGCCGGAACGCCGTGCGGCGTCTGGGCGGGAGCCGGCGGTACGGCCGTGGCCTGCGGGGCCTGGCCAGGAGCGGCCGGTGCCGGAAGGGGCTGCGGCGGGGTCTGCACGGGCGCGGTCCCCGGCGCCACCGGCTGGGCCACGGCCCGGCGCCGGCGGCCGGTCGGGGCACTGGTCGGATGCGGCTGCGGCGGGGTGTGGTCCTCGGCCTGGTCGAGCGGTACGGCGTCGTGCCGGCCGTCGTCACCCGGGACGGCCTCCACGGACACCGGCATCTGGGCGGGCACCTGCACCTGGGCGGGCACCGGGGCGGCACCTGCCTGAGGCTGGGCGTTGGGAACGGCCGGGTTTCCGGCATCCGGAGCCACGGGGGCCCCGGCATCCGGCGCCAGGGGGACTCCGGCATCCGGCGCCAGGGGGGCCCCGGCACCCGGCGCCACGGGCGCACTCGCACCCGGCGGCACCGGCACGGCCGCACCCGGCGGCACCGGCACGGCCGCACCCATGGCGGGGGCCACGCCGTTCGGCGGAGCCGTAGGGTCCGGGGACCGGTCCGCCTCGGCCGGCGGCAGGGCGAAGACCGTACGCGCGCCGCTCGCCTCCTGGGCCGCGGCCCGCTCGGCCGCGGCGGCCAGCGCCCGCCGGCGCCGTCCGGTCGGCTGGGCGCCCTGAGCCGCCTCGCCACCCTGCGCGGGAACCACCGAGGCACCCTCGGCCGGAACGGCCTGCGCACCGGCAATCGCGGGTGTGGCCTGCGCACCCGGAACGGCCTGCACCCCCGCGGCCGGCTCCCCGCCGGCCGCCGGACGTGCCGGTGGCAGGGCGGCCTGCGGGGCGTCGGAGTCGCGGCGGGCACGCCGGCCGGTCGGCGCGGGCACGCCCTGCGGCGGCACCGTGCCACCGAGCCCCGTGTTCGAGGCGGCGGCCGCCACGCCCTGCTCGGCCGAGGTCACCACGGCACCCTCGGCCACACCCTCGCCCGTACCGGCGCCGTCGGCGGGCCGTCCGCGGCGCCGTCCGGTCCCGCCGGACGCGGTCTCCGCGGCCTCGGCCACGGCCACGGCGGCCTCCTCGGCGGGCGCCGCGGCACGCCGACGGCGCCGCCCGGTCGGTACGGGCGCCTCCGCCTCACCGGCGTCACCCGCGCCGGCCACGTCACTCTCCAGGAAGGCGTCCGTCGAGGCCCGCCGGCTCCGCCGTCGGCCGCCACTCTGCCCGGCCGTACCGGAGTCGTCCGCGGCGGCCTCACCGGAGTCGGGAGCCTGCGCCGCGGCACCGGCCGGGGCACCGGCGGCGACCGCGCCCGCCCCGCCGCCGAGCGGCACTTCGAGGACGTACGCGCTGCCGCTCATGCCCGGCACCTCGTGCGTCTGCAGCACACCGCCGTGGGCGCGGACGATCCCGCGCACGATCGGCTCGTGCACCGGGTCGCCGCCGGCGTACGGCCCGCGCACCTCGATGCGCGCGACCTCACCACGCTGCGCCGCGGCCACGACGACGGTGTTGTCCAGGTAACCGCCCGCCGACACGGGCGTGTTGCCGGTCGCGTCGACCCCGGCGACGTCGGCCACGAGATGTGCGAGCGCGGTGGCCAGCCGCTGCGGGTCGACCTCGGCCTCGATGGGCGGCGCGTGGACGGCGAACTGCAGGCGCCCCGGCCCGACCAGCTCGACGGCGCCGTCCACACCGGCGGCGACGACGGCGTCCAGCATCACCTTCGTACGGGTGATGTCCTCGCTGCCCGCGTCCAGCCGCTGGTACCCGAGGACGTTGTCGATCAGGGTCGTGATGCGGGAGTAGCCGGCCGAGAGGTGGTGGAGCACCTGGTTGGCCTCGGGCCACAGCTGCCCCGCGTCGTCGGCGGCGAGGGCGGACAGCTCGCGGCGCAGCTCGTCCAGCGGCCCGCGCAGCGACCGGCCGAGCAGCGTGAGCAGCTGCTCGTGCCGCCCGGCGAGGGCCTCGTACCGGTCCTTCTCCCGCTCGGCCAGCGCGGCGTACCGCTCCTCGCCGGCCGCCAGCTCCTCCGCGTGCTTCTCGCGCAGCTCCTCGACCTCGGTGACGTGCTGCTGGCGCAGCGCGGTCAGGTCGGAGGCGTGCTCCTCGGAGAGCCGCTCCAGCTCGTCGGCGTGCGCCTGCTCCAGCGCGGCCTTCTCCTCGACCAGGGCGTCGTACGGCCGCCGGTCGGTGAAGGTCATCACGGCGCCGACGAGCTGGTCCCCGTCGCGCACCGGCGCGGTGGTCAGGTCGACCGGCACCTTCTTGTCGCCCTTGGACCACAGCACCTGCCCGCGCACCCGGTGCTTGCGTCCGGAGCGCAGGGTGTCGGCGAGCGGCGACTCCTCGTACGGGAAGGGCGAGCCGTCGGCGCGGGAGTGCAGCACCAGGGTGTGCAGCTCCTTGCCCCCCAGCTCACCGGCCCGGTACCCCAGTATCTGGGCGGCGGCCGGATTGACGAGCACGATCCGCCCGTCGGTGTCGGTGCCCACGACACCTTCCGCTGCCGCCCGCAGGATCATCTCGGTCTGCCGCTGCGAGCGGGCCAGCTCCGCCTCGGTGTCGACGGTCCCGGACAGGTCCCGGACCACGATCATCAGCAGCTCGTCGCCGGTGTAGCCGTAACCGTCGTACGCCTGCTGCCCGTTCTCCAGGTTCGCGCTGGTGACCTCGACCGGGAACTCGCTCCCGTCGGTCCGCCGGGCGACCATCCGGGTCGGCTTGGTCCGTCCCGTGGGATCCATGTGATCGGGCCGCCGCATGGACCCGGGGATCAGCCGGGAGTCGAACTCGGGCAGCAGATCGAGCAGCCCGCGCCCCACGAGAGCCGTACCAGGCGCCTCGAAGGCCTCCAGCGCGATGGTGTTGGCGTTGACGACGGTTCCGTTGGCGTTGACCAGGACCAACGCGTCCGGCAGCGCGTCGAGTATGGCTGCGAGGCGAGCAGCGCCTCGGGATGGCCTGCTGCTCACGAGACGCCTTCCTCCCTGTTACCGCACCTTGCCGACCGCTCGGGCCATCTTGCCAACCGGCCCGCGACGTGTCACGCGAGGGAGTCTAAGGGCACGGGTTGTGCTCGCGGCGCCGGATGAGGGGGAGGTCCCACGACGAAGTGACGGCGAACGCATGACCGTATGCTCCGGATCCCCGAGACCTCCCCGGGACCTTTACGGAACCAATGCGTCCGCCCAGGTTCCCGCAGCGCCCTGAGCGGACGCGGGCGACGCGGCCGACGCGGCCGAGGGGCCCATCTTCGGCAGCAGCGGCACCATCCGGTCCCACCGTCCGATCTCGCACCCGTTGCCGCGGTCGTACGAGGCGTCGACCGGGCGTCCGGCCCAGGTCCCGGTCACCCGGGCGGTGGCCGGGCCGCCGTAGAGCATGGTGCAGGCGGTGCCGGGGGCCACCGGCGCGAAGGGATCCCGGCCCCACCGCGTGTTCGCGTCGAGCGCCCGGCAGGCCCCGTCGGCATCCGGGTGCCGGCCGGAGCTGGGGTGGCAGTACACCTGGTACGTCCCGTCCCGGCCCGCTCCGGCGTGCCGGACCACGACGGTGAGGTGATCACCCCGGTCCTCGGGCCGCACGGGCGGCGGCAGGGCACCGGCCGCGGCGGCGGGTACGGCGGTGAGCGGGGCGAGGGACGCGACGGCGGACAGGGACGCCAGCAGGAGGCGCCGTCCGGCGCGCGGCAGCACAGAGACCATGCCCGGTCCAACGCCGATCCCGCAGAGACGTTGCGCCCATGCCCTCCCTCGGCCCCCTCCCCCTCTCGTCGCCCCCCGTTCCCCTCCCTCCCGTTCCCCTCCCGTCTCTTCCGCCCCGCCGGGCGAAGCCCTTTGCCCTGTGGCCCGACTGCCTAGTACCGTGGGGGGCGATTGGTGACGCGGTGCTCGACTGTGTCATCATCTGCACGCACCACTCGCGCGCTCGCGTGAGCGGTTGTGCTGGAGGCGTCGCCTAGTCCGGTCTATGGCGCCGCACTGCTAATGCGGTTTGGGCCTTAAAGCCCATCGAGGGTTCAAATCCCTCCGCCTCCGCCCCGATCCCGAAGCCCCGGTCCCCAGGACCGGGGCTTCGGCGTTCCCCGGCTCCCCCCCGCTCCTCGATGCTCTGGGTGTTTTCGCAGGTCACAAGGGGTGTGCGGATCGGATTTCACATGACGGCGGCAGTCATGTAATGTTCTTCCTGTCGCCGCGAGCGGGCCGAAAGGACCGGGAGCGGGGGCGAAACAAAAGAACAAGCACTCGTAGCTTAACGGATAGAGCATCTGACTACGGATCAGAAGGTTGCAGGTTCGAATCCTGCCGAGTGCGCACAGAACGAAGGCCCCGGATCACTCCGGGGCCTTCGGCGTTTTCCGGAGTGGCTCAGCACTCCTCGTCCGGGTCGTTCCGGTTCAGCTTCTCCAGGTATTCGTGGGCCAGGGCCGTGGCGCGGGTGAACCAGTCGGTGATGATCGCCAGTTCCTCCGGGGAGTAGTCGGAGAACAGGGCCGTCAGGCGCTTGTAGTGGCCGGCGAACACCGCCTCGACGCGGGTGACGGCGTCCGGGACGGCGGCCACACGGACCCGGCGGCGGTCCGTGGGGTCGGGGCGGCGGGTGACGTAGCCGGCGCGTTCGAGGCGGTTGAGGATGCCGGTCACCGCCCCCGTGGTGACGTGGGCGCGGGCCGCGAGGTCGCCCGCCGTCAGCAGGTCGTCGCCGGCCTCCAGCACGAAGCCGAAACAGGTCAGGTCGGTGACGTTCAGTCCCAGCCGCCGGGCCAGCTCCTGCTGTCCGATGAGGTGGGCGGCGATGAGGTGGTCCATCGCCGACAGCGCCTGGGCCGGGGTGGCGGGCGGGCGCGGCGTGCCGTGCATCTTTCGTAATCCCTTAGCTCGTGAGATATTCGGGGTCGTAAATTTCTTAGCCTGTGAGAGAACTGGTTTCGTCCCTGGAGGCGGCTCCATGAGTCTGTACGACGAGGGTCACACGATCGCCGGCTGGACCGGCTTCGGTATCGCGACCGTGGGCAGTGCTGTGGTCGGATGGGGGGTGTGCGCGGCCTCGCTGCCGCTGGTCGCCGGCGGACTGGCCATTGCCGCCGTGAGCGTTCTGGTCACCTGGGCCCTGCACCTGTCCGGCTGGGGCAAGCCGCCCGGGGTACGGCCGCGCGGGCAGTGGGGGATGCGCGTCCGGGACCCGCAGGCACGTGAGGGGCACGCGGGATGCGTCAGCTGCCGGCTCGCGGGGCGGGGGCGGCGGGCCGAGGTGCCGGCCTCGACGCCGGGGGTGATTCCTGCCGAATCGATCCCTCTGTCCCCTATCGAGTGAACGAGCTTTCTTCGAACGGCAGTTGCGCCCCGCTGACCCTAGCTTCCGGCGTGGAGGTGATGCTCGATGAACGAGCAGAACGACACCCCGCCGGAACAGCCGACGGGACGCAAGCAGGACGCGATCGACATCAACGACTTCGTGTTCGCGGCCACGGGGGCGCGGGTACGGAGGCTGACGCTGCCGGACGGGGAGCACTGGTTTCCGGCGGCGGACGTGGCGAGCAACCTGGGGTACGCAAACACGCGGCAGGCCCTGAGTATGCACGTCTCTGCAAACTGGCAGAGCACCCTGCGTGAGATTGCACAAGGCGTCTGTACAGCAGACACCTTGAGCAAACTTGCAGGTCACAGGCTTCAACGATCGATGAAGATGGTGAACCTGAAAGGGCTCATCCAACTCGTCAACGCCTGCACCAAGCCCGAGTGCGCACCCTTCAAGGCCTGGGTCGGCGAGGTCATCGAGACCATCCACCGCGACGGTTCCTACAGCCTCGATCCCGCCCCCGTACAACCCGCCCCGGACGGCACCACCGCCTACCTCATGCCCCGACAGGTCGCCGACGCGATCGTCCGGCTGGAGGAGCGGAACATCCGGGCGGACGAGGAACTGGCGGTCGCGCAGATCGAGCGCATCGAGCAGATGCGCCGGACCAACGAGCATCTGGGCCGGACCAACGAGCATCTGGGCCGGACCAATGACCGCCTCGGCCGGATCGACGACCGCCTCGGCAGCCTCACCGAACGCGTCGGCGGTGTGCACGACGTGCTCGGCCGGATCGCCGACTCGCTCGATCTCATCGCCGACCGGCTGCGGCCGCCGGGCACCGCGCAACCCACGATGACCCCCCGGCAACTCCTCGCGACCTGGCGGGCGAAGAACCTCGTCGTCACCGACGACGTGCACGCCGTGGCCGCCTACCTCGCCCCGGCGCTGGTGCGCGGGCCGGTGCACTGCCGGATGGAGGAGGTCGCGGACCGCACGGGGCTCACGCTCGACCGGGTCCATGACTGCGTGCGCATGCTGATCAAGCGGGGCTGCATGCGGCAGACGGGACTCGGGGCGGGCGGCGTGCCGGTGTTCGTGCTGATGTAGGCCCAGCAGGACCGCAAGAAGGCCCGAAGTCGCAAACCGAAATTGCGGCTTCGGGCCTTCCCTCACCGTACCCTGCCTCCGCCGCCCCGGCCGTTGTCAGACCCACCCTCTACCCTCACGAGTGATGGCACAGGTGTGGAAATGCTCCGGGCTGCGCTGGTCGGCCGATGGCGGTCCGGTGCTGGAGTGGGACGGTGGGCGGCGTAGTGCGCTGCCCCGGGGGAAGCGGGTCGCCTTCGCCGTGCCGGAGGGGGGCGTGCGCAGGTGTGTGGGGGCGCGGGGGCATGCCTGTGCGGTGCGGGCGGTCGTGCCGGGCCGGAGTACGGGGGCCCGGTGCGAGGAGTGCGCGCGGCTGGACCGGGCGCACTCCGTGGCCGCCGACACGCTCGCCGACGATCCACGGCCGTACCGGGTGTATCTGGCGTGGTTCGGGCCGGGGATGGTGAAGGTCGGGATCACCGCTGAGGAGCGCGGGTCGGCCCGGCTGCTGGAGCAGGGTGCCGTCTGTTTCAGCTGGCTCGGCACCGGTCCGCTGATGGCCGCGCGGCGCGCCGAGGAGCTGCTGCGGGCCGCGCTGCGGGTGCCGGACCGGATTCCGTACACCGCGAAGCGGGCGGTGCGGTCGGCGCTGCCCGCGACGGAGGAGGAGCGCGCCGCCGAGGTGCGGGAGCTGCACGGGCGGGCCGTCGCCCTCCCCGGGTGGCCGGAGTCCCTGCGGCCCGAGCCCTGCCAAGTCGTCGACCATGTGGGGGATTTCGGGATCGGAGGGGGGTTGGAGGTGTTCGGTGAGGTGGTGGAGCTTGTTCCGGGCGGGGGTGTCGGTGGTGAGCTGCTCGCCGTCGCCGGGCCCGATCTCCATCTGGCGGTCGGCGGGCGCGGGGCCGTCGTCCTGGACACCCGGCTGATGGCCGGCTGGGAGCTGGTGGCGCCGGGGCCGGCGGCCGGTGGATGCACCTTTCCCGTACGGGAGTTCAGGAGGGAGCCGGACGGGTTGTTCTGACGTGGGTGTCGCCTGAGAGATGCCTGTGTGTTTCTCAGGGAAATCACAGACTGCAGAAAGCGTCTTCTCAGAGGGCCCCGACAAGGTGTCCACCATGACCACGACCTCGCCCCAGGGGCGCACCGAACTGCTGAGGCCGGACGGGAGCCCCGTCCGAGTGCTTGTGGTGGACGACGAGCTGTCGATCACCGAACTGCTGAGCATGGCTCTTCGTTACGAGGGCTGGCAGATCAGGAGTGCGGGGGACGGGCAGGGAGCCATCCAGACGGCCCGTGAGTTCCGGCCCGACGCCGTCGTGCTCGACATGATGCTGCCGGACATGGACGGGCTGACCGTCCTCGGCCGGCTGCGGCGCGAGCTGCCGGACGTGCCGGTCCTCTTCCTCACCGCCAAGGACGCGGTGGAGGACCGTATCGCCGGGCTCACCGCGGGTGGCGACGACTACGTCACCAAGCCGTTCAGCCTGGAGGAGGTCGTGGCGCGGCTGCGCGGGCTGATCCGCAGGTCCGGGGCCGCCGACCGGCGGTCCGACTCTGTGCTCGTCGTCGGCGACCTGACCCTGGACGAGGACAGCCACGAGGTGTCGCGGGCCGGGCAGTCCATCCACCTCACCGCCACCGAGTTCGAGCTGCTGCGCTTTCTCATGCGCAACCCCCGGCGGGTGCTGAGCAAGGCGCAGATCCTGGACCGGGTGTGGTCGTACGACTTCGGCGGGCAGGCCAACGTGGTGGAGCTGTACATCTCCTACCTGCGGCGGAAGATCGACGCGGGTCGTGAGCCGATGATCCACACGCGGCGTGGGGCCGGCTACCTGATCAAGCCCGCCGCGTCATGAGCGGGCGGCGACGGCCGGGTCCGCAGAGGCGTCCGCAGCAAGGACAGAAGCGGCAGAAGCGACGCGCGGGACAGCCGCGCACCCTGCGGACCCGGCTCGTCGTCGCGTCCGTGACGCTGATCGCCGTGGTCTGCGCGGTGATCGGCACGGTGACCACCCTCGCCCTGCGCACGCATCTCTACGACCAGTTGGAGGGCAAGGTCACCGAGGTCGCCATGCGCGCGGTCGGGCACATGCAGGCGCCGGGCGGCGGTGACGACCCGGATGCGCCCCGCGTGCCGCTCACCACCACCCCGAGCAGCAAGGTGGAGAACCTGCTGACGAAGGGGCCGACCCCGTTCGGTGCCATCGCCGGCTATGTGCAGGACTCCTCGATCACCAGCGCGGCCGTCGCCCGGCAGCAGAACGACGACAACGGCTTCTTCAAGCAGTCCCGTGCCGACAGCCTGAACACCGCGCAGAAGACGGCGCTCAACACGGTGCCCAAGGACGGCGGCGCGCACACCGTGGAGATCCCCGGGCTCGGGAACTACCTCGTCAAGTACATCGCGAGCCGGGACAGCAGCGACGCCTTCTACGTCGGCCTGCCCACCAAGGACACCGACGACAACATCAACACCCTGATCCTGGTCGAGGTCAGTGTCACCGCCGCCGGTCTCGTCGCCGCCGGTATCGCCGGGTACGTGCTCGTCGGCGTCGCCACCCGCCCGCTGCGCAGGGTCGCCGCCACCGCGACCCGGGTCTCCGAGCTGCCGCTGCACACCGGCGAGGTGCAGCTCAGCGAGCGGGTGCCGGAGTCGGAGTGCGACCCGCACACCGAGGTCGGCCGGGTCGGCGCCGCGCTCAACCGCATGCTGGACCACGTCCACGGCGCCCTGCACGCCCGGCAGCAGAGCGAGACACGGGTACGGCAGTTCGTCGCCGACGCCAGCCACGAGCTGCGCACACCGCTCGCCTCCATCCGGGGCTACGCGGAACTCACCCGGCGGGGACGGGAGCAGGTCGGGCCCGACACCCGGCACGCGCTCGGCCGGATCGAGTCCGAGGCGGGACGGATGACCCTGCTGGTCGAGGATCTGCTGCTGCTCGCCCGGCTGGACGCGGGGCGGCCGCTGCAGTTCGAGCAGACCGATCTCATCCCGCTCGTCGTGGACACCATCAGCGACGCCCGCGCGGCCGGCATGGACCACACCTGGCGGCTCGACCTGCCCGACGAACCGGCCCTGGTGTCGGCGGACGCGGCCCGCCTCCAGCAGGTGCTGGTCAACCTGCTGGGCAACGCCCGCAACCACACACCGCCCGGTACGACGGTCACCGCGCGCGTGCAGCGGCGCGGGACGTGGATGTGCGTCGACGTGGAGGACAACGGGCCGGGGATTCCGGCGGAGCTGCTGCCGCACGTCTTCGAGCGGTTCGCCCGGGGTGACTCCGCGCGGTCCCGGGCCACCGGGTCCACGGGGCTCGGGCTCGCCATCGTGCAGGCCGTGGCCGCCGCGCACGGCGGTGCCGTGACCGTGGACAGCGTGCCGGGGCGGACGGTGTTCACCGTGCACCTGCCCGCGCTCGGCCCGGCCGTTCCCCGGCCGGAGCCCGAAATGAACTGGCAATCGCACTCACAGGCACAGCACAGTGCCACCACATGGGTGCGACAGGGCGCCTGACGAGAGTCGGTCCCATGCGAACCGACTCTTCTCCCGGCACCCTGCCGGCGCGGGAGCACCTCCCGGCCGGAGACGCCGGTACGCCTGTCCTGGACGTAGTGATCCCCGTCTACAACGAGGAGAAGGACCTCCAGCCGTGCGTCCGCAGACTGCACGAGCACCTCGCGCGCACCTTCCCGTACGCGTTCCGCATCACGATCGCGGACAACGCGTCCACGGACACCACTCCGCTGGTGGCGGCGCGGCTGGAGGCGGAGATCCCCGAGGTCACCAACTTCCGCCTGGAGCAGAAGGGCCGGGGACGGGCCCTGAGGACCGTGTGGTCCGCGTCCGAGGCGCCGATCCTCGCCTACATGGACGTCGACCTGTCCACCGACCTCAACGCCCTGCTGCCGCTGGTGGCGCCGCTGATCTCCGGTCATTCCGACCTGGCGATCGGCTCCCGGCTCGCCCGCTCCTCCCGGGTCGTACGCGGCCCCAAGCGGGAGTTCATCAGCCGGGCCTACAACCTGATCCTGCGCGGTTCGCTCCAGGCCCGCTTCTCGGACGCGCAGTGCGGCTTCAAGGCGATCCGGCGCGATGTGGCCCAGGTGCTGCTGCCGCTGGTCGAGGACACCGGCTGGTTCTTCGACACCGAGATGCTGGTGCTGGCCGAGCGGGCGGGCCTGCGGATCCACGAGGTGCCGGTCGACTGGGTCGACGACCCGGACTCCACCGTGCACATCGTGAAGACGGCCACCGACGACCTCAAGGGCGTGTGGCGGGTCGGCAGGGCCCTGGCCACCGGTTCGCTGCCGCTGGACCGGCTGACCCGGCCCTTCGGCGACGACCCGCGCGACCGCGAACTGACCGACGTGCCCAAGGGACTGGCCCGCCAGCTGGTCGGCTTCTGCGTGGTCGGCGTGCTGTCCACGCTGTTCTACCTGCTGCTGTACAGCGTCTTCCGGCAGTTCTCCGGCTCGCAGCTCGCCAACGCGCTCGCGCTGCTGGTCTCCGCCGTCGCCAACACGGCCGCCAACCGCCGGCTCACCTTCGGCGTGCGCGGCCGGGGCGGCGCGGTACGGCACCAGGCGCAGGGCCTGGTCGTCTTCGGTATCGGCCTCGCGCTGACCAGCGGCTCCCTCGCCGCCCTGGGCGCGGCCACCGACAGCCCGGCGCACTCGACCGAGCTGGCGGTGCTCATCGCGGCCAACCTCGCGGCGACCGTGCTGCGGTTCCTGCTCTTCCGCGCCTGGGTCTTCCCGGACCGCGGCGAGACCGGCCCCGCCGCACCGCCCGCCCCGTTCACGGTCGTCGCCGCGCACACCCCGCCCGCGCCGGCGTACCGCACACCGGATCCGTACACACCGCTGCCGCAGCGCCCGGTGCCGTACCAGCAGTCGTACGAGCAGCAGCCGTACCCGCGGTCGTACGAGCGGCAGGCGTACGAGAGCGGCAGCCGGCCGGGGGCCGGCGACGCGACCATGCGGTTGCAGCCGGTACGCCCTCACGACACCGACCCGGAGGACGCCCGATGACCAGTACGACCGTCTGGGGACCGCCCCCGGCCGCACCACCGCAGGCCCCCGGGGCCGATCAGCCCAGGCAGCCGTTGGTGCGCGGACTGTGGCGCGGCCGGCCCGAGGACCCCCGCTGGGCCCGCCCGGCCCTCCTCGGCCTGCTGGCCGTCACCCTCCTGCTCTACCTGTACAACCTCAGCGCCTCCGGCTACGCCAACTCCTTCTACTCGGCGGCCGTCCAGGCGGGCAGCACGTCCTGGAAGGCGTTCTTCTTCGGCTCGCTGGACGCGGGCAACGCCATCACCGTCGACAAGCCCCCGGCCTCGCTGTGGCCGATGGAGCTGTCGGTGCGGATCTTCGGCCTCCACTCCTGGTCGATCCTGGCGCCCGAGGTGCTGATGGGCGTGGCGACCGTCGCCGTCGTGTACGCGGCCGTGCGCCGCCGGTTCAGCCCGGTGGCCGGTCTGATCGCGGGCGCGGTGCTCGCGCTCACGCCCGTGGCGGCGCTGATGTTCCGGTTCAACAACCCGGACGCCATGCTGGCCCTGCTGATGTCCGTGGCCTGCTACCTCGTCGTCCGGGCGGTGGCGGACGGCCGTACGAAGTGGCTGGTGTGGGCCGGGGTCGCGATCGGTTTCGCGTTCCTCGCCAAGACGCTCCAGGCGTTCCTGATCCTGCCGCCGCTGACGGTCGTGTACGCGGTGTGCGCCCCGGTGCCGCTGAAGAAGCGGTTCGCGCAGCTGGCCGCGGCGACGCTCGCGCTGGTCGTCTCCGGTGGCTGGTGGGTGGCGGTCGTCGAGCTGTGGCCGGCCTCGTCCCGCCCGTACATCGGCGGCTCGCAGAACAACAGCTTCCTGGAGCTGACCTTCGGTTACAACGGACTCGGCCGGCTCAACGGCGAGGAGACCGGCAGCGTGGGCGGCGGCGGTGGCGGGGGCGGCACCGGCATGTGGGGCGAGACCGGCTGGGACCGGATGTTCGACTCCGAGGTCGGCGGCCAGATCTCCTGGCTGCTGCCCGCCGCCCTGATCCTGCTCGCCGCCGGCCTGGTCGCCACGCGGAGGCTCCGCCGTACGTCCGTCACGCGCGCCTCGTTCCTGGTCTGGGGCGGCTCGCTGCTGACGACCATGGCGGTCTTCAGCTACATGGCGGGCATCTTCCACCAGTACTACACCGTGGCCCTCGCCCCCTACCTCGCCGCCGTCGTCGGCATGGGGGCCGGACTGCTGTGGGAGAGGCGGCGGGAGCTGTGGGCGTCGATCACGCTCGCCGCGTCCGTGGTCGCGGCGGCGGCCTGGGGGTACGTCCTGCTCAACCGCACCTCCGACTACCTGCCCTGGCTGAAGTGGCTGGTCCTGATCGGCGGCATGACCGCCGCGCTCGGCTTGGTCTTCGCCGGCCGGCTCTCCCGGCAGCTCGCCCTCGGGGCGGCGGCGGCCGGTCTCGTGGCCGCGCTGGCCGGACCCACGGCGTACACCCTGAGCACCCTCCAGGAGGGCCACACCGGCTCGATCGTCACGGCCGGCCCGGCGGGCGCGAGCATGATGGGCGGCCGGGGCGGAGGTCCCGGCGGCGGTGGCGCCGGCGCGATGCGGGGCGGCTTCGGTGGCGGGATGCCCGGGCAGCAGGGGCAGCAGAACCAGCAGGGTGGGCAGACTCAGCAGGGCAACGGTTTCCCGGGCGCCGGTGGCTTCGGTGGCGGGATGCCGGGGCAGAACGGCGGGCAGGGCCAGCAGGGCCGGCAAGGTCAGCAGGGTCAGCAGAACGGCAACGGCTTCGGCTTCCCGGGTGGCGGTCGTACGGGCGAGGGCGCCATGGGCGGTGGCGCCGGTGGCGTCGGCGGCCTGCTGAACGGCGCGAGCGTGTCGTCCGAGGCGAAGAAGCTGCTGGAGCAGGACGCCGGGAAGTACACCTGGGCCGCCGCGTCCGTCGGCTCCCAGAACGCGGCCGGCTACCAGCTCGCCACGGGTGAACCGGTCATGGCGATCGGCGGCTTCAACGGCACCGACCCGTCCCCGACGCCGGCCCAGTTCAAGAAGTACGTCGAGGAAGGGAAGATCCACTACTTCATCGCCGGCGGCGGCATGGGCGGCGGCGACAGCGGGACCGCCTCCCAGATCAGCTCGTGGGTCCAGAGCACCTTCAAGAAGGTGACGGTGGGGTCGGCGACCTTCTACGACCTCACGCGGAAGGCCTGACCGGAAAACGCGTTGTACACCGTATAGCGACAGCTATACGGTGTACGGCATGTCCGCACCCGCTTCCCACGGCCATCCCCAGCGCTGGCTGATACTCGGCGTCATATGTCTCGCGCAGCTCACCGTGCTGCTCGACAACACCGTCCTGAACGTGGCCATCCCCTCGCTCACCCGCGAGCTGCACGCGAAGACCTCCGACATCCAGTGGATGATCAACGCGTACTCCCTGGTGCAGTCCGGCCTGCTGCTCACCGCGGGCAGCGCCGCCGACCGCTACGGCCGCAAGAAGATGCTGATCACCGGGCTCGCCCTGTTCGGCGTCGGTTCGCTCGTGGCCGGACTCGCCGGCAGCACCGGCCAGCTGATCGCCGCGCGGGCCGGCATGGGCATCGGCGGCGCGCTGCTGATGACCACCACGCTGGCCGTGGCGATGCAGATCTTCGCCTCCGAGGAGCAGCCGAAGGCGATCGGCATCTGGAGCGCGGTCAACGCGCTCGGCTTCGCCGGCGGGCCGCTGATCGGCGGTTTCGTCCTCGACCACTTCTGGTGGGGTGCGATCTTCCTGATCAACCTGCCGGTCGCGGCGCTGGGCCTGGTCGCGGTGGTCATCCTCGTGCCCGAGTCCAAGAACCCGCGCGGCGACCGGCCGGACCTGCCGGGCGCGGTGCTGTCCACCATCGGCATGGCCTCGCTCGTCTACGCGATCATCTCCGGGCCGGGGCACGGCTGGACCTCGGGGCGGGTGCTGGGCACGGCCGCCGTGGCCGTGCTGGTGCTGGGCGCCTTCGCCTGGTGGGAGAGCAGGGCCGACGAGCCGATGCTCGACATCCACTTCTTCCGGGACCGGCGCTTCACGGGTGCGGTCGCCGGGGCCGTGCTCATCGTGTTCGGCATGGGCGGCGCGCTGTTCCTGCTGACGCAGCACCTGCAGTTCGTGCTCGGCTACGAGCCGCTGGAGGCCGGTCTGCGGACCGCTCCGCTGGCGCTGACGGTGGTCGTGCTCAACTTCAGCGGGCTGTCGGCGAAGTGGTCGGCGCGGCTGGGCACGCCGGTGTCGATCGCGCTGGGGATGGTCTGTATGGCCGGTGGGCTGGTGTCCATCGCGGAGGTGGACAACGGGGGCTATGCGGGGACACTGCTCGGGCTGCTGCTGATCGGCGCGGGGTGCGCGGTGGCGAACCCGGCGATGGCGCACGCCATCATGAGCGCGATTCCCCCGGAGAAGGCGGGCGTGGGGGCCGGGATCAACGGCACACTGGCCGAGTTCGGCAACGGGCTCGGTGTGGCCGTTCTGGGTGCTGTGCTCAGCTCTTCCCTGGCGTCCGGGCAGTCGCTGGCCCATGGGCTGGGGACCGGGCAGTTGGTAGGGGCCGTCGCGGTTCTGCTGGGCGGGTTCGTGGCAGCGGGTCTGTTGCGGCGGGCGGAACGGGCGTCCGCCTGACGGCCCTAAGGTGGGGACAGTGGCCGGTATCGAGAAAGGTGCGCCGGTGACGAAGCAGGCAGGGCGGTCGGCGCGGGACAGCGTGTGGCGGGAGGGCAGGCCCCGCCGTGGCGGGCGCAGTGGGCAGCCGTCCGGGCTGGACCGGGAGCGGATCACCGAGGCGTCCGTGCGGCTGCTGGACGCCGAGGGGCTCGCCAAGTTCTCCATGCGGCGGCTGGCGGCGGAGCTGGACGTCACCGCGATGTCCCTGTACTGGTACGTCGACACCAAGGACGACCTGCTCGAACTCGCCCTGGACGCGGCCTTCGCCGAGCTGCGGCTGCCCGACCCGGAGAACGCGGACGAGGACTGGCGGGAGCAGCTGCGGGCGCTGGCCACGGCGTACCGGGAGCTGCTGGCCCGGCACTCCTGGCTGTCCCCGCTGGCCGGCCGCTTCCTCAACGTCGGTCCGAACGCGCTGGCGTTCTCCCGGGTGGTCCAGCAGGTCGTCCGGCGGGCGGGGCTGCCGGTGCACGGGGTGACCGGGGCGATCTCGGCCGTCTTCCAGTTCGTGTACGGCTTCGGGACGATCGAGGGGCACTTCTTCGCCCGGATCGCGGACACCGGGCTGAGCCCCGACGAGTACTTCGAGCAGGCCATGTCCGTGGTGGACGAGGTGCCCGGGACCGCCGACGTCATGAAGGAGTCCAAGGACCTGATGGCGGCGCGCGGCGGCGACACGGTGGCCGAGATGCTGGACCGCGACTTCACGTTCGCCCTGGACCTGCTGATCGCCGGCATCGAGGCGATGGTCGCCCGCGGCTGACTACTCCCCCGCGACCAGCCGCGCCGGAAACCCCCCGGTGGCCACCGGCCCCCACCGCTGCGGTGTCACCCGGATGATGGACTTGCCCTGCTTCAGCATCGCCTGGCGGTACTCGTCCCAGTCGGGGTGTTCGCCGGCGATGTTGCGGTAGTACTCGACCAGGGGTTCCACGGAGTGGGGTGGGTCGACGACCTCGGCCGTGCCGTCGATCTGGACCCAGGGGCCGTTCCAGTCGTCGCTCAGGACGACCAGGCTGACCCGGGGGTCCCGCTTGGCGTTGCGGGTCTTGGCCCGCTCCGGGTAGGTGGAGACGACGATCCGGCCGGAGTCGTCCACCCCGCAGGTCAGCGGGGACGCCTGCGGGGAGCCGTCGGCCCGGCGGGTGATCAGCAGGGCGCGGTGGCGGGGTCGTACGAAGTCCAGCAGCTCGTCCAGCGATACACGGGTGTTGGTAGCGATGTTCGGTGCCATGGCAGCACCCTAGGGGCAGCGGGTGCCCCTGTGGGTGACCCTGCTGTGCCTACGCCTGGGGGAGCGAGTCGCCCTGGACCGCCTGGATGTCCAGCTCCACCTTCAGCGTGGTGCCGATGGCCGCGATGCCCGCCTGGAGGACCTGGTTGTAGTTCATCGCGAAGTCCTCGCGGTGCAGTTCGGCGGTGGCCCGGAACGCGGCGCGCGTGCCGCCCCAGGGGTCGGCGCCGGTGCCGAGGTAGGCCAGGTCGAGGTCCACCGGTCGTACGACCCCGTGCATGGACAGCTCGCCGTGGACCGTCCAGCGGTCCGAGCCGGCCGCTGTCACGCCCGTCGAGCGGTAGGTGATCTCCGGGTGGCGCTCCACGTCGAGGAAGTCCCCGGACTTCAGGTGCGTGTCGCGCATGCCGTTGCCCGTGTCGACGGACGCGGCCTTGATCACCGCCTCCACCCGGGACTTGGTGACGTCGTCCGGTGCGATCTCGATCGTGCCGCCGAACTCCGTGAACCGGCCGTGCACGCTGGAGATCCCGAGGTGCTGGGCGACCGCGGCGACGGAGGAGTGCACCGGGTCGATGGTCCAGGGCCCGGGCGGCGGCAGCTCGGTGCCGCCCTGCCGGGCCAGCGTCACCGTGCCGACCTCGGCCCGGCCGCTCGCGGTGACGATGGCGCTGGACGCGGCCGGCGCGTAGCCGACGGCGGTCACGATCACGGTGTACGCGCCCGGCGCCAGCGCGGTGGTGTCCCGTACGGCTCCCTCGGTGTCCGCCTCGGCCCGCAGCACCTGCGTCCCGGTCATGTCGGTCACCGTGACGACCGCGTGCGACACGGCCCACCCGTCCCGCGTACGGATCTTCGCGGTCAGTCCCATCCCGTTTTCTCCCTGCAAAGTCTGACAAAGTGGTCGTATGAGACCGGCCCGGGGGGGGGGGGGGGGGGGGGGGGGGGGGGGGGGGGAAGGGGGGGGGGGAGGGGGGGGGGGGGAGGGGGGAGGGGCCTCGTACAGGCGGGCGGACAGGGGGGGGGGGTGTGGGTGTAGGTC